>DATFSH010000001.1:0-18472 GCA_035262725.1 Candidatus Acidiferrales bacterium
CCGCCCTGCGAGCGTTCCTCGTTCGAATCGAGTACCATATGCCACTTCCCCGCGGGAATCGGTAGGTTGACGCGCACTCGGGTTCGATCGAAGTTATGCACAATAAGAACCTGGCCGAATTCATCCCACCGCCTGACCAACAGCACTTTCTGATCGGTAAATGGCGTGATCTCTATCGCGTCCCTATCAAGATTCGCCAGCACCGATATGTCACGCCGCAAGCGAAGCAGCTCCTGATAGAAATTCCAAAGAACACGATGCTGCCCCTCCGCATGTAAGTTCCAGTTCAGTTTGCAGCCGAGAAAGGTAGCTTCACTCTGAGGATCGGGAATCTCACCAGTCCAGCCAAATTCCGCAAATTCCTTCTTCCGTCCTTCGCGCACCGCCTCAATCAGCGCGGGATCTCCATGGCTGACGAAGTACTGGAAGGGCGCGGCTTCACCATACTCTTCACCCATAAACAGCATCGGAAGGTACGGCGAGAGAAGTACGGTCCCCGCGGCAAGCTTCAATTGTTCGAAGGAGAGCGATTGCGACAGCCTGTCACCATCGCGTCGATTCCCAACCTGATCGTGATTCTGCGAAAAAACCACGAATCGTTTAGCCGGAATCCCCTTCGACGAACTCCCATAACGTTTTCGGCGAAATTTGGAATACCGGCCGGAATACAAAAACCCATTTCGATAAGCTCCCGCTAGATCATCCAGTCGGGCAAAATCCGCATAATAACCGTCCCGCTCCCCGGTCAAGAGCACATGCAAGGAATGATGGAAATCGTCATTCCAAATCGAATCGAATCCCCATCCGCCTGCTTCAGGAGATTTCACCAGTCGAGCGTCGTTGCGGTTGTCCTCGGGGATCAGGTAAACGTCCCGCCCGAACTCCGCTGTCTTCGCATGAACAGTTGCACTCAGCTCCTCGAGAAATGTTTGCGCAGAGGGATCCACAATCGCGTGAATGGCATCCAGCCGAAGCGCATCGATGTGATAATCCCTCACCCATTCGAGCGCGTTGTCAATGAAATAGCGCCGCACTTCGTCACTATCTGCGTCGGCGAAATTAAGCGCTTCTCCCCAGGGCGTCTTGTAAAGATTTGTGAAATAAGGACCGAAATCGGCCAGGTAATTTCCTTCCGGGCCCAAGTGGTTGTAAACCACATCGAGCGTCACCGCGATTCCATGTTGATGGCAGGCATCCACAAGTCGCTTTAGCCCTAGAGCGCCTCCATACGATGTTTGCACTGCGTATGGATAAACTCCGTCATAGCCCCAGTTTCGATCTCCCGGAAATTGCGCCACAGGCATCAATTCGATGGCGGTCACTCCGAGATCCTTCAGCATGGTTAGCCGCGGAATGATCGCGTCGAAGGTTCCCTCTGGCGTGAATGTGCCCACGTGAAGTTCGTACAGCACATATTTTTCGAGAGGAATGCCTCGCCATCGGGAATCGTTCCAATGAAAGACGCTATCGACGATTTGTGACGGCCCATGAACGCCTTGTGGCTGATATCGCGAAGCGGGATCGGGTCTTTCCTTTTCCCCATCGAGACGATATCGGTAAAGCCCCCCAGCCGGAACGCCTTCGACCACAGCGTGAAAATAGCCGTATCCGACATCCTTCATGACAACCGCACGCTCCCGCGGCCCCACAATGCACACCTCGACTTTTCGAGCGCGCGGCGCCCACACGAGAAAGCTGCATGCGTCCTGGCCTACAAGAACGCCGCCAAGAGTTTCATGACGAGCAGTCACGTCAGTTGCCCCTGTGTCTGCAGTTTTTTTGCTAACGCACTCAGAAGAACATGTTACCAGCCACAATCAGGTTCTAGCGTCCTTAAGAAAGAGGGGGAATTCACCTGATTGCGTGGTTCCTCCTCCGCAGGAGAATATTTAATGTTGATCGCAGTGCTGATCCGGCGATTTCAGAACAATCTTAGGTGGATAGCAAACCCATTGGGATGTTTATATTAAAGATGGGAGAACGATGCTAAAGATGCCCTCCAATCAGGAGCCGAAAAACTCGTGCCAGACCGCCAAGCGCAAGGGCAATTAGAAGAACGAGGCCGTGTTGTGATCGAGGGTGTATCGCCCGAAATCGATTGCGGCCGATTTCCAATCAAGCGCGTTGTCGGTGACTCGGTGCGTGTTGAAGCCAATGTTTTTGCAGATGGCCACGACCAGGTCGCCTGCCGCTTGCTCTACTGGCAAGATCCGAAGAACTTGCTTACCTCTCCGATGGTGCCGCTACCCAACGATCGTTGGCGTGGCGAGTTCTTCGTCGCGAAGCTAGGTCGCTATCAGTACACGATCGAAGGTTGGATCGATCATTTTCAAACCTGGCGCAACGCGCTTGAAAAGAGGGTCGCGGCTCAGCAGGACGTTCACGTGGAATTACTAATGGGAGCCGACCTGATTGAGGAAGCTGCGGCGCAGGCGCCCGCCAGGAACGCCGAACTTCTCCGCCAATGGGCGAAGCGGCTACGAGAGGCCAAAGACAAGCTGGAAGGCGCAACCATAGCCCTCGAAGACGAACTGCTCGGCATTCTCCACCAATATCCGGTCCGCAATTTCTATACCCGCTACGAAAAAGACCTTGGTGTCATAGTCGATCGCGAGAAGGCGCGTTTCTCCACCTGGTACGAAGTATTCCCCCGCTCGTGCTCGCCTCAATCGGGGCGTCACGGAACATTCCGCGATTGCGAAAAGGTTCTGCCGTACATCGCTTCGATGGGTTTCGACGTCGTATATTTTCCGCCCATCCATCCCATCGGGCGCTCGTTTCGCAAAGGCAAGAATAATTCCACGGAGCCGCTGCCCACCGATACCGGCAGTCCCTGGGCAATCGGATCCAGCGAGGGCAGCCACAAATCGATTCTCACTCAACTCGGTACACTCGAAGATTTCAAGAATTTCCGCTCGGCTGCAGAAAAGCAGGGACTCGAAGTCGCCCTCGATATCGCGTTTCAATGTTCGCCGGATCATCCTTACGTCCGCGAACATCCGGAATGGTTCCGCAAGCGTCCGGATGGCACCATACAGTACGCCGAAAATCCGCCGAAGAAATATCAGGATATTTTCCCGCTCGATTTTGAAACCTCACAGTGGCGAACTTTGTGGGACGAACTAAAAAGCGTTTTCGATTTCTGGATTGATCAGGGCATTCGAATCTTTCGCGTCGACAATCCCCATACGAAGCCTTTCGCCTTCTGGGAATGGGTGATTGGCGAAATCAAAGCCCAGCATCCTGATGTTCTTTTTCTTGCGGAAGCATTCACGAGGCCCCATGTAATGTACCGGCTTGCCAAACTGGGTTTCTCGCAGTCCTACACGTACTTCACCTGGCGCAACACGAAAGAGGAGCTCACCAGCTATTTCACCGAGCTCACTCAAACAGATGTACGAGAGTTCTTTCGCCCTAATCTCTGGCCAAACACGCCGGACATCCTCTCGCAAATCCTTCAGACCGGCGGACGCCCCGCGTTCATGATCCGTCTGATCCTGGCGGCCACGCTCGGAGCAAACTACGGGATCTATGGCCCCGCATTCGAGCTTTGCGAGAATGTCTCGCTCCAACCAGGCAGCGAGGAATATCTGAATTCCGAGAAATATGAGCTCCGGCACTGGGACCTGCGCGCTGCCGTCAGCCTCAGCGAGTTGATTGCCCGGGTGAATCGGATCCGCAAAGAAAATCCGGCTTTGCAAACCAATAGCACTCTACGCTTCCATGTAACCGACAATCCTTCGCTCCTCTGCTACAGCAAGGTCAGCAGGGATTTCTCTGACGTAATCGTGGTCGTGGTAAATCTGGACTGTTTCCACCCGCAATCGGGCTGGGTTAACCTCGATCTAGCGGCCATTGGCGTGGATGCTGACCACGAATTTCAGGTCCATGATTTGCTCGGTGAAGGTCAGTACATGTGGCGCGGTTCGCGAAATTATGTGGAGCTTACGCCGGAAAGCCTCCCAGCTCACATTTTGCGCGTTCGCCGTCTAGCTCGCACGGAGCGTGATTTTGACTACTACCTCTAAGCCGAAAAACGAGGTCATGAGGCTCAGTTTTTTGAATAAGAAATAAGGAGCGCGAAGTTTGCAATCAGCCATAAGCGAATTCGATTTGTACTTGCTTGCAGAAGGCACCCACTACCGCGCCTACGAAAAGCTGGGGGCTCACATCACCGAGAAAGATGGCGAGCGCGGCGTGCAATTTGCCGTCTGGGCGCCCAATGCCAGGCGTGTCTCAATCATCGGCGATTTCAACAGCTGGAACCCAAACGCCGCAATCATGCGCCCCTCCACCGCTGGCATTTGGGAAGGATTTGTTCCTGGTATCGGTCAAGGCGCCAGCTACAAATATCACATCGAATCGCGCTATCGCGATTACAAGGTGGACAAGGCGGATCCCTACGGTTTCGCCTCGGAGGTTCGTCCGAAGACGGCTTCGCGCGTTTGGAATCTTGAAACCTATTCCTGGCATGACGAATCCTGGATGAAGAATCGCGCAAACGCGAATTCCCTTAGCTCGCCACTGTCTTTCTACGAATTCCATCTCGGTTCCTGGAAACGAGCGCCGGAGGACGGAAACCGCTGGCTCACCTATCGCGAGCTCGCCCCACTCCTCGCCGACTACGTCCACGACGCTGGTTTTACCCACATCGAATTTCTGCCCGTGATGGAGCATCCCTTCGATGGTTCCTGGGGCTACGAGACTCTCGGCTATTTCGCCCCGACCAGCCGCTTCGGAACCCCCGACGACTTCATGCATTTGGTCGACTATCTCCATCAGCGAGGAATCGGCGTAGTTCTCGATTGGGTCCCGGCCCATTTTCCGAAAGATGAAGCAGGCCTCGGTTACTTCGATGGATCCCATCTCTACGAGCACGAGGATCCTCGCCAGGGCGAACATCCGGACTGGAACACATTCGTCTTCAACTATGGCCGCAACGAAGTCCAGAATTTTCTGATCAGCAATGCGCTATTTTGGATGGACAAATATCACGTTGACGGCCTTCGAGTCGATGCCGTCGCCTCGATGTTGTATCTAGATTATGGCCGCCGCGAAGGCCAGTGGATACCCAACCGTTTTGGAGGAAAAGAAAATCTCGACGCAATCCATTTTCTCCGTACCCTGAACGAACACGTCTATGACAGCTACCCGGATGCGATGATGATCGCGGAGGAATCCACTTCCTGGCCTCAAGTGTCGCGCCCCATCTATCTCGGCGGACTTGGCTTCGGTCTCAAGTGGAATATGGGCTGGATGCATGATGTGTTGAACTACATCTCGCAGGATCCTGTGTTTCGCACCTACCATCAAAACGAGATCACCTTCAGCCTCGTCTATGGCTTCGCTGAGAATTTCGTGCTGCCCTTCTCGCATGACGAAGTCGTCTATGGCAAGAGCTCCATGATTCGCAAGATGCCGGGTGACGACTGGCAGAAGTTTGCGAATTTGCGCCTTCTCTACGGTTTCATGTTCGGTCATCCGGGGAAGAAGCTGCTATTCATGGGCGACGAATTCGGCCAGTGGTCGGAGTGGAACCACGATGCCAGCCTCGAGTGGAATCTGCTGGAACACCCTTCCCACGCAGGGCTGGCGCGTTGGGTGCGCGATCTCAACACGCTCTATCGCGGCCAGCCTTCGCTGCACGCCACCGACTTCAATGCAGCCGGCTTCGAATGGGTTGATTGCAAGGATTTTCAGCGAAGCATCATCAGTTTTCTCCGGCGCGGTCAGAATCCAAACGATCAGCTTCTCTTCGTCTGCAATTTCACGCCGGTCGTGCGCCAAAATTATCGAGTCGGCGTTCCGTTGGAAGGCTACTGGAAGGAAATTCTGAATAGTGATGCGCCTTTGTACGGCGGCTCCGGGCAGGGAAATTTCGGCGGCCTGTCAACCGTGCCCCTCCCGATTCACGGCCGCCCTTTTTCGTTGAATATGACGCTTCCGCCTCTTGGAATCCTGATTTTCCGGCCAGAATCTCCAATCACCACCTGACAGTTGGGGAAAAGCGATATGGCAAAGCTGCCCGGCAGCGCATCGGATCCTCTCTGGTACAAAGACGCACTGGTCTACGAGCTGCACGTGCGCGCTTTCAAAGACAGCAACGCTGACGGTATCGGCGATTTTCCCGGCTTGCTTCAGAAAATGGACTACCTGCAGGATCTCGGCATCACCTGCATCTGGCTTCTGCCTTTTTTCCCGTCGCCTCTCAAGGACGATGGCTACGACATCTCCGACTACATGAATGTCCATCCCATGTACGGCACGCTTGACGACTTTAAAGCTGTCTTGGGCGCAGCTCACGAGCGCGGTCTGCAGGTGATGATCGAACTGGTCGTGAATCACACCTCCGACCAGCATCCCTGGTTTCAGGCTGCCCGTCAGGCTCCGATTGGTTCGCCCGAACGAGATTTTTACGTTTGGAGCGATACCGAAGGGAAGTACAAAGACGCTCGAATTATTTTTTCCGATACCGAAAGATCGAATTGGACATGGGATCCGGTCGCCAAGCAATTCTTCTGGCACCGCTTTTTCTCTCACCAGCCCGATCTCAACTATGACAATCCCAGAGTCGTCGCCGAGGTTCTGAAAGTGATGAATTTCTGGCTCGACATGGGAGTAGACGCCCTGCGTGTCGACGCCATTCCCTATTTGGTCGAGCGTGACGGAACCAGCTGCGAGAATCTTCCGGAAACTCACGCCGTCATTAAGACTCTCCGGCGCGAGATTGACGCCGATTATTCCAACCGCATGGTTCTGGCGGAAGCCAACCAGTGGCCGCCTGACGTTCGCCCCTACTTCGGTGATGGCGACGAATGCCACATGGCATTCCATTTCCCGCTGATGCCCCGCATCTACATGGCTCTGCGCCAGGAAGACCGCCTGCCAATCACCGACATCATCGCCCAAACTCCGCCCATTCCCGACACGTGCCAGTGGGCCCTCTTCCTCCGCAATCACGACGAACTCACCCTCGAGATGGTCACCAATGACGAACGCGACTATATGTATCTCGCCTATAGCGCCGATCCAAGGATGCGCATCAATCTCGGCATCCGCCGGCGCCTCGCTCCGCTGGTTGACAACAATCGCCGGCGAATCGAATTATTGAACAGCTTGCTGCTCTCCTTTCCCGGCACGCCCATTCTTTACTACGGCGACGAAATCGGAATGGGCGACAACATCTATCTCGGCGATCGCAACGGCGTTCGCACTCCGATGCAATGGAACGGCGACCGCAATGCCGGATTTTCGACCGCCGTGCCCGCCCGCCTCTATAGTCCTGTAATCATGGATCCGGTCTGGGGATACGAAGCGATCAACGTCGAAGCGCAGCAGGGCGATCCCTCTTCGCTCTTGAACTGGGTGCGCAACATGATCGCCCTGCGAAAACTCTTCAGCGTCTTCGGGCGTGGTGGCATCGAGTTCCTTAACCCGTCCAACCGCAAAATCCTCGCATATCTCAGGACGTACGAAGACGAACAGGTCCTTTGCCTCGCCAACCTCTCGCGCTTCGCTCAGCCCGTCGATCTCGATCTCTCCAAGCAGGAGGGCCTGGTGCCGGTCGAGATGCTCGGCTACGTGGAATTTCCCCCCATCGAGCGCCAGCCGTACCGCTTCACGCTGGCTCCCTACACTTTCCTGTGGCTCGAACTTCAGCAGAGGGCGGAATCCACGGAGTCCGCCGCGGATGTTGCTGAACAATCGCCGTTGAACGTTGCGGGCGGCTGGGAAAGCATTTTTGACGGCCCGAGCCTTCAGCGCCTCGAAACCTTCAACCTCCCGGAATTCCTGGTGAAGCAGCGCTGGTTCGCGGGAAAGTCTCGCCATCTCAAATCAACTCGCATCATCAACTGGAGCCCCCTAAGCGATCAGCGATTTGCCTTGGCTCTCGTTGAAGTTCAATTCGATAATGGCGATCCCGACTTGTATCTCGTCCCGCTGGCAATGATTCTGGGCGACGCCGCAAACGAATTGCGCCACACCGCGCCCAACGCCATCGTTACCTCGATTGCATCCGCAAAAATAGCCGGTCTTCTCTGCGACGGAGTGAACGACGATACCCTTTGCAGCGAATTGCTCACGCTCATTAAAAGTGGACGGGAATTGCACTCGCGCGGAGGGCGCATTCAAGGAACCCCCGCGAAGGCCTATCAGAAAATCCTTGGAACAGCCAAAGAACCGCTGTCCGTGAAACGAGGTTCAGCCGAGCAGAGCAATACATCCATTCTGTTCGGCGACCGCTTCATACTGAAGCTCTTTCGCCGCTTGGAGCCCGGAATCAATCCCGATGTTGAAATCGGGCGCTACCTCTCCGAAAAAACAAGGTTTGATCATATTCCTCCCTTCGCCGGTTCGATCGAACTGGAGCCGGCCAACAACGGCTCCGAATCAACCGCCCTCGCCATGCTGCAAGGTCTCGTGCAGAACGAAGGCGACGGCTGGAAATGGACAATCGAAGAGCTCGATCGCTACTTCGAAACCTCCGCGCCCCTGAAGTTTCCCGAAAATGCCGGCGCGGAGATTGGGGATCCCCTCGAAATGTCGGAGCGTCCAGTCTCTCAGCTGGCTCGCGACCATCTCGGCATCTACTTCGACGCCGCCACCACGCTCGGCCGCCGCACCGCCGAACTGCATCTTGCCCTCGCTTCTCCCACCGGTGATCCGGCGTTCAAGCCGGAGCCTTGGACGTCCGACGATCTGCAAGCCGTCCTCGCCGATTTTCAGCAGCACGCTTCGCAGGTTCTGGACGTCCTGAAAGAGCGCGTATCCTACTTGCCCGACGAAGTGGTCGAAATTTCAGCCACGGTGCTCAGCCGGCGCCGCCGCATTCTCGATCATTTCGCAATACTAAAATCGGCCAGCTTTCGCACGCAGCGCATTCGAATTCACGGTGACTATCACTTGGGCCAGGTGCTGCGAGTGAAGACCGATTTCGTGATCCTCGATTTTGAAGGGGAACCAGCCCGCCCGCTCGCCTATCGCCGTGCAAAACAGTGCCCTCTGAAGGACGTCGCCGGCATGCTGCGCTCTTTCAGCTATGCCGCCTACGCCAGCCTCATCAACTACACCGAGCGCCACACCGAGGATGTGGCCCGCCTCGAGCCGTGGGCCCAGCTCTGGGAGCGATCCGCATCCGCGGCATTTTTGCGCGCCTACCGGGAAACAGCCCGGGGCACCGCATTTCTGCCCTCCGATATCGCGGAATTTCAAAAGCTCCTCGATTTGTTTTTGTTGGATAAAGCGCTCTACGAAGTGCTCTACGAGCTCAATGCCCGTCCCGACTGGGTACGCATTCCGTTGCTGGGAATTATGTCGCTCTCGCTATAAATTATTCTCGCTGTTAGGCCATCAGAATTCGCCTTAACGGTGTAACAATCGCTATAGTAGCCGCCCCGCTGCGTTTTACCCGGCTCAGGAGTGGAGGACGTAACTTTGGAAGTCGAACCCATCTCGCAGCCGCCGGCGCCGAAAGTCGAACCGGTGAAGAGCGCCGATTTGGTCCTCGGCGTCGTCGCAGAGATCGATGACGAAAGCCTCATCGCCCTCTGCGATTCTCTGCGAACGCTCCCCGGTTCTCCCATCATTGCAGCCCTGAGAAGTGATCACGCCAGCGTTCAGGCCGGCGCGACTTCAGAAGCTTCCGAAAAAATGCACTCTCCCTATTTTGTTCCCTGGCCCTCGTCGAAAACGGACGATCCCGGCACCCCGGTCGTCAACATCGCCACCGCATACCAATCCGCTTTTGCCGTAAGCGAACAGCTCAACGCCCGCGCCTGCTGCATTGTCGCCTCCACCATCGAGGATGCAAAGCCGGAGTGGATTCGCGAATTGGTGCAGCCGCTCCTCGAAGAAGATTTCGATCTCGTCTCGCCACAATACGCCCTGCGGAAATTCGAAGGCTTGCTGAACAGCAGTGTCATCTCCCCACTCACTCGCTGCCTCTACGGAAAAAGAATCCGCAATCCCATGGGACCCGACCTCGGCATTTCCCGCCGCCTGTTCACCAAAATGCTCGGCACTGAAAAGACGGGTGTGCACCCGCTGGCTTCCATCGCTCCCGCCGCCCTCTGCGACAATCTCAAAGTTTGCCAGGTTCTCGTCGGGCCGCGCACCTACCCCCCGCCGGATTGGACCAACATCAGTTCCCTGGTCGCGCAGATACTGAGCCCCATTTTTGCCGACATGGAAAAACGCGCAGCCTGCTGGCAGAGAACGCGCTCATCGGCTCCTCTGCCTTCCTTCGGCAAGCCTGTTCTTCTGTCTCAGGACACCGGCACCGTGGACGTCAGCCGCATGGTCGAATCTTTTCAATTGGGCAACCGCAATCTGCAGGAGATCTGGGATCTGGTTTTGCCGCCCTCCACGCTCCTCGAGCTCAGAAAGCTCGCTCGCTTGCCGCTCGAACAATTTCGTATGCCCAACGATTTGTGGGTGCGCATCGTCTTCGATTTCGCGTTGGCTCATCGCCTTCGCACCATCAATCGCGACCACCTGCTCAAATCGATGACGCCGCTCTACCTCGCATGGGTTGCTGGTTTTGCCCGTGATGCGGAAGCGGCCGATGCTTCCGGAGTGGAACAGATACTCGAGCGCCTGGCCGTCGCGTACGAATCCGCCAAGCCCTATCTCGTATCCCGGTGGCGTTGGCCGGATCGATTCAACCCTTAGCGCCTCCGTGAATGTCGGCGGAGAAGAAGTCGCGATGGAGGTACTTATGTGGGGAGAAATCAAGCGAGCATTAGCCCAATCCACCGAGCGGTTCCTTACTCGGTTTGCAGACCTCTTGCCAGGTACCGCAGCGCTTCTCGTAGCGGTGCTGATCTCAATCGCATTGGGCTTTCTTCTTGCCGTGATCGTTCGCCGCGTGCTCACCAGCATGCAGTTTGACCAGCGCCTCACCCAGTGGGGCTTTCACTCCGCCTCGGAGTGGCCTCTGCTGAAGAGCCCCACCCTCCTGATATCCCGAACGATCGCCGCGCTGATCATCGTTGCCGGGTTTCTCATCGGAATCGCCGCGTTCGATGCCGAGTGGACGTTCCTGCTCGCGCGCAGCATCTTCGCCTACATCCCCAATATGCTCGGAGCTGTGCTGGTCCTCGTGGTAGGCAGCGTCATCGCCCGCTATCTTTCGCGAAGCGTGCTGATCGGCGCAGTAAATCTGAACCTCAACTACGCTCGTCTGCTCAGCGTAGGAGTGCGATGGCTGGTTCTTGTCCTTGCCGTGGCAATGGCCCTCGAGCATCTGCGCATCGCCACGGGCATCGTCGAACTGGCCTTTGGCATTCTTTTCGGAGGGATCGTCTTTGCGTTGGCGCTGGCGGTAGGCCTGGGTTCGAAGGATTTAATCACCAAATCGCTGGAGCGCGACGCCCAAAAAGTCTCCGGCGAAAAAATCGAGGAACCTTTCCGCCACGTCTAGCAAATTTGGAGTGCGAGAGCTTTTCATAGGGCGGGCTTGCCCCGCCCGGTTTCACACTATGCGGATTAATCCGTAAGAAAGAGAATGTTCTTAATCGAGATTGGCGTGCTGCATGCAACTTTCTCCATAGGTCACCTCGTATGCGAAAAACGTAAAATCAGGAAAATCCTGTCTCGCTCGCCGAATCCGTCCACCGCGCTCAGGGCTTAATTGCAACTTTTATTACGCCGTCGCGCCGCTCGCCAAAAAGCTTGTAGGCATCGGTTATGCGGTCGAGCGAAAAGGTGTGAGTGAGGAACGGCACCAGATTCAACTTCGCGTGACGGACCAGCTCCATCATCCTGCGCATGTGCTCTTTTCCTCCCGGGCACAGGGTGGTAACGATCCTGTGGTCTCCGAGTCCTGCGGCGAAGGGTTCAAGCGGGAGCGAAAGTTTCCCAGAGTAGACGCCGAGGCTGGAGAGCGTGCCGCCGGCTCGCAATGCGCGGAGCGCATTTTCAAAGGTGGCTTGCGTGCCCAGGGCTTCGATGGCTACGTCGACACCCTTGCCGCCGGTGAAGCGCTTAATTTCGGCAACAACGTCCTGCTTATGGTGATTGAGCACGATATCCGCGCCCATCTGTTTGGCCATGACGATGCGAGTGGGATCCGATTCCACGGCGATAATCAGAGCGGCGCCCTTGAGCCTGGCTCCGGCAGTGGCGCAGAGGCCGATGGGGCCTTGGGCAAAAACGGCTACGGAATCGCCAATCTGGACGTTCCCACTCTCGGCTGCGGAAATTCCCGTGGAAGCAATGTCGGAGAGAAGCACCACCTGCTCGTCGCGAAGATCGTCGGGAATTTTGGCCAAATTCGCCTGCGCGAACGGAACTAGCAGATATTCAGCTTGAGCGCCGTTGATGGTATTGCCGAACCGCCAGCCGCCGATGGGACCGCCGCATTGAGACAGGTTTCCCCGGAGGCAATCGAGACACTGGCCGCAGGGCGTGATCGCGCCGACCAAAACGCGGTCGCCAACTTTGTAGCCAGTAATGCCAACGCCGAGCTCGTGGATCACTCCCACTGGCTCGTGGCCGATGGTGAGGCCGGGCTTGACGGGATATTCGCCTTTGACAATGTGCAGGTCAGTGCCGCAGATGGTGGTGAGAGTGACGCGGATGACGGCTTCGCCAGGACCAGGCTTGGGGATGGGAACTTCCTCGATGCTAATTTGGTTCGCCCCACGGAAGACGAGGGCTTTCATTGTTTTGGTTTCGCAGAGGCGATGGTCGAGCTTTATTTCGCGCGTGGTGATGGACATCAGCAGCTCCTTTTGGTTGACCTACCGCTTTGTACTACGCGGCGAGAAATTGGGTTATGACCGGGGTCACGGCCGGTTGTGATATCCGTCACGCTTTTTTCGCAAATGATTGCGCGAGGATGGATCTTGCGAAAGGAGGCGGCCGTGGTTTATCAAGATTTTTTCTTTGTAGTGTTGATGGTCATCTTTTTTTACTTCGCCAAACGGGGAACGGCACACTGGAGACACTAGAACGCGCTTGCCCGACTGCGGCCGGACTGGAGCCTGGCTAGGTTGGGAGCTGCGGATTTAGGCCGTGACTTGCGAGGCGGTGGGCCATTAGAATGGCGGCCGAAATCGGCGGTTCCTTCATGGAGAAAAAATGACGCGAATGCTTCCGATAAAAGTGGCGAAGCTCGGCCTAGGGCTAATGGCAGCACTGATCGTGGCGCTGATGGCGTGCAGCGCAGCGCGGGCGCAGGATGTGACAACGAATTCGATGCCGGGCACGGACTTCACGAAATATCACACGTACAAGTGGATCACGATCGAGGGCGCCAAACAACCGAACCAGATCGTCGACACGCAGATCAAAACTGCGATCGATACCCAGCTGGCTGCCAAAGGCCTGACCAAGACCGATGGTGACAAGGCCGACCTTTACATCGGCTATCAACCCTCCATCGATCAGGAAAGGCAATGGAACGCTTACAGCACCGGTGGCTTGCGCTGGGGCGGAGGAATGGGGAACGCTACATCTTCCAAGATCAGCGTGGGGACCCTTGTGCTGGATATGTATGACCCGGCGACCAAAGAGCTTGTGTGGACAGGGCGGGTGACGAAGACGCTTGATCCGAATGCGAATCAGGAGAAGAAACAGAAGAATTTGGATAAGGCGATGCAGAAGTTACTGAAGAATTTCCCGCCGAAATAACGGCTAGCCACAACGGGGCGGGACAAGCTCCACCCAGAAAAGTAACAAGGCGGCGGCAAGCCGCCGCACTCCATATCAACAGGCTAAAGCCTCTCTGATTCCGCGCGTCCGTTATTCTCGGAGCCTTCCGAGGTGGCCCTCCCATTCGCAACCAGCATCGCCCGCGGGTATGGCGCCAGAGTGTACGCACTGCATGTCTTCACTCCCGATCCTAATGTTTGTGGCGCGCCGTCGAAATTGGCAATCGCCGCCATCGAAAACGCGGGAACAGACTGCCAAGGCCCGCATCGATTCGCAGCTCGCTGGTTTGGAGCACGAAACGATCGTGGACTGGAGCGTTGATCTCTGGAACGCGGTTCAGAAAATGATCAAGGAGAACGACATCGATCTCATCGTGATGGGCACGCACGGCCGCACAGGTGCCGACAAATTCTTCATGGGTTCTGTCGCGGAAGAAATTTTCCGCCGTTCGCCGGTTCCCGTGTTGACCATCGGCCCGCATGTGCGCAGCAGCGTCCACGCCGGCGGGCGATTCCATCGCATACTTTTTCCCACGGATTTTGCAGCTGCCTCTGAGGCCGCTGCGCCATATGCCCTCTCATTGGTGCAGGAAAACAACGCCAAACTGTTCCTGCTTCACGTGATGCACACTCCTCCTGATCCTCCCAGCAGCGATGGAGGCAACAAGAATAACCGTAACGAACACGAACGCCGTGAGAACGAGCAGAGGTGCTTCGACCTTTCCGTGGCCGAAGCCATTCATCAGCTGTATGAAACGGTTCCAACCGATGCCGATCTCTTCTACCCGCCGCAATCAATCGTCGAATATGGCGAACCGGCCGAGCGGATACTTTCTGCAGCCATAGAACGCTCGTCAGATCTGATCGTTCTCGGCGTCCGCGACGCCTCTGGCCGCATCGGCGCCGCAACTCATCTGGCGCGCGCCACCGCCCACAAAGTAGTCGCGCATGCCCCGTGTCCCGTGCTCACCGTTCGCGAGCGCGCCTTTAACTGATCGCATCCAGGACGTCTCAACGCCATCCGCGAAAACATGCTCCTACAGTAGGGGCGCGTCCCGACCACGAGAATCTAGTACAATGCGGAACGGAAATTATGGCCACGCGACTTTCTCCATCGCACGACGCCCCACTCGAATCGCAAGTCGAAATCGCCGCCCCCCGCGTCACCCTCCGCAGTCACTTTGCGCATCCCTTCGATTCCGCCATCGCCGCAGCACGCACCTGCTATGCCCCGCGCCTGATCGGCCCCGAAGAAATCACCGATAAGCAGCGCGTCACCATCGGCGCCGCCACGTATTTCGGCGGCCATCACACCGTGTATCAGCACGCCCACTTCGAATTCGGCCTTGAAAACATCAGCCGCCAATTCGTCTGGTCGTTCCTGCACGCGCATCCTTTCTACAATTCCGAACAGCAGAGCCAGCGTTACGTTCGTCTCGACCGCGCGCAAGCGTACGTTCCCCCCGTGGCCACTGCGGAGAATCCGAACTTCGGCGCGCCCGAGCGCGAAATTTACGAACGCGCGATCGCTCGCGCCTGGGGTTACTACCGCGAGCTGACTCACCTGCTCGAACCGGCCGCGCGAGAAATTCTTTCCGATATCTGGCACGTCAGCGCGATGTCGCACCCCAAGCGCGTCCAGAAGGTGGACCGCCAGTCCGAAAAACGCGCCATCGAAATCGCGCGTTACGTTCTGCCCGTCGCTGCATTCACCACTATGGTGCACACGCTGTCCGGCATCGTTCTCCACCGGTTGTGGCGCATGTCCGCCGCCAGCGACACGCCAAGCGAAGCGCGCCTGGTGATTGGCGAGATGGTCGCGCGCGTTCGCGACATCGATCCGCAATTCTTCGATCGCTTCGACAATCCTCCGATGGACGAGCCCGTCGAATGGATCGGGTCGCCGCGCGACGCCCATACCGGTGGCGAAGCTTTCGCTCGAGAATTCGATGCGAAGCTCGGCTCGCTCACCTCGCAACTCGTCGATTACTCTCCGCGCGCTCTCGCCGTGATGGCCGATGCCTATCGCGCCGTGATGGGTTTAACCGCCGCCGAGTGCTCGGATGCCGAAGCGCTCGACCGCCTGCTGAATCCCGCGCGCAATGCCTACCGCCGCGAGACGCTCAACATCGGTGTCCACGCGCCCCTGATGCGCGCGCTGCAGCACGCGAATTTCACCTTCGCCAAAAAGATCAGCCACACCGCCGATAGCCAGGACCAGCGCCACCGCATGGTGCCCGGCTCGCGTCCGCTGCTCACCCTCGCCGACACGCGCTCGCCCGACTACATCACTCCCGCCTTGATTCGCGAAAATCCCCGCGCTCTTGAAGTCTACGAACGCGCGATGCACGAAGCGTGGTCGGCGAAAAACGAGCTGCTCGATCGCGGCGTCCCCGCGGAATTTGCGCTCTACCTTCTGCCCAACGCGAAGACGATTCGCCTCGTCGAATCCGGCCCGCTCCTGCACCTTCTCCACAAGTGGACGATGCGCACCTGCTTCAACGCCCAGGAAGAAATCTACCAGGCGTCAATCGAAGAGGTGGAACAAGTCCGGAAGGTGTTCCCCGAACTCGCTCAATACATCGGCCCTCCCTGCTATCTCCGAGCTGGAATCTCCACTCCTATCTGCACCGAAGGATCCCACTTCTGCGGCGTAAAAGTCTGGACCGATTTTCCCAACATCCAGCGCAGGATCTGATAGGCAGGGTCGGCAAAAAAACATGACGCGGCGCGGCAGCCTGATCTACTACCTCACGGCCTGGATCTGCGGCTGCTTTTTCATGAGCCTGGCGATCTGGATTCGGGATCTCTGGGGCTCGAGCGTCACGTCGCCGCGATCGCGTGAGGCCTTCGGCGTTTTGTTTTTTTATTTTTACGGCCTCGTCTTCGGTGCGCTCGCGATTTTGATTGGCGCGTTTCTGCTTCGCCGGATCATGACGCTGCTGAAGTGCAAGACTCCGCTGCGCTGGGCCGCCGCGGCCGCGATACTCGCGCCGTTGCTGGTCGCCGCGCTGGGCGAATGGGGAATGCGCACGGGTGCCGGTCAACGAGTGGAGCCGGGCCTGCTTTCGTTCTTGCTGTACGGTCCGACGATGGTCTTTCAGGCGGGATGGTGGCTGGCGATTCCTACGGGCGCTGCAACGGGATATTTACTCTGCCGCGTGCAGCGCGCGTTCGCCGCGCCGCGGCCCGATGCCACTGCGGCTAGTTTCTGAGGATGCGAACTTGGTTCGCCGCGATCAATTCGTAGCGAATCCCGCGCCAGCGAATCCGCTTGCTGACCAGCGAGAGAATGAAATTCCACGAAAACAAAAACGGCACGATGGGAGCCATCAGGCTCCAGACCCATCCCCACTCGTGCAGCTTGCCGCGCCACTCGGGCAATAATTCATTCACCGCGATGGTGCGAATCACGCCTTTCATTACGGCCAGGAGCGGCACAACCATGCTGATGAGCGCGAGCTGCACCCACGGATCGCCGTCCACCATCGTGCTGAAGGTGAAGAGGAACGCGAAAATCATGGTGAGCGAGTAGCTCACATGCGCGAGCGCGCCCATTTGCCAGCGGCGCGGAGAATACGCGCGCGTGATTTGAATCTGGCGATTTGTAAATTCGATGAGCTGCGTGCCGGTCCACGGATGCAGCGTGGCAGCAAGGCATTCCGGGCAAAAAACGATCGGAAGATTTACGGCCTCCAGCGCGCCGGTCATCGCGAAGTCGTCGCTGAGCGCGCCGTTCCACGCTTCGAGTACCTGCGCGTCGTCAAACGTCCTGCGACGAATCGCGCTGCCGCCGCCCCAGCAGAAATTGTCGCTCTGCTTTCCGAGCATCGTGGCGATCGCAGCATTCCATGCCGAAGCCAGCGCGCTCGAGAATGCGCCCGCGCCGATCTGTCCGCTGGGAATGATCCAGCGATAGGCGGTAGTGGCACCGACGCGCGCATCCTGCAACGGGGCGACCAGCTTCGTCAGCCAGCCGCGAGGCAGGCGCACATCGGAATCGGTGAACGCGAGCACTTCGAAATTGGCAGGCAGCGCTTCCACGGCGCGGCGCAAGTTAAAAACTTTCTCGCTGGTATCCTCGGGCGGCCCGGCAATCACGATATGAACCGGCTTCGAGCTCGCGGCTTTTACGCGCTCGATGATTTTCAGCGCGGGATCAAGGCTGGTGGCCAGCGTGAAATAAATTTCGTAGTTGGCGTACTCGAAACGAGTGAGCGCCATGAGATTATCTTCGAGGCCGCGCTCATTTCCTTTGCAGGGGCAGATCAACGCCGTGGTGGGCGCATAGAAACCAGCATGGGAAGTGAGGCGGCGCCTCACCATGCGAAACCACTCGAATCCATTCCAGAGCGAATAGATCCCAAGTGCGATCTGGGCGATGACCAGTACGTAGAAGAGGGTGGCCATACCGCGAGAATAGCAAGAATCAGAAGGGTCTCCGCAATCTTCGCGGATTGACTTGCCCTATTCGCAAAGACTAGACTTCACACTCAAAATCCAGCGACGTGTCCCCTCAGCCGCGCTTATTTTCAGGAGAAAAAGTCATATCTACCCCGGCCCCTCAACCTTTGGATCAAGCGAAACTACACGAATTTGTGATGAGAGCTGTGGGGGAAATGGGGGCCGCGATGAATGCGGCGCTCATCGTGATCGGCGACAAGCTGGGACTTTACAAAAGCAATGTCCGGCGCCGGGCCTATGACGCCGGCCGAGCTCGCCAAAAAATCCGGGACCACAGAGCGATACGTGCGCGAGTGGCTCGCGGTCGGCCGGGGGGGATTTATCACCTACGACGCAGCCAGTGGAAGATACAC
>DATFSH010000002.1:0-2805 GCA_035262725.1 Candidatus Acidiferrales bacterium
AATTACGGCCGCGAGCTGATGGAGCTGCATACGCTGGGCGTCGACGGCGGCTACACGCAGAAAGACGTCACCGAAGTGGCGCGCAGTTTCACCGGGTGGACCATCGACAAGCCTCGCGTGTACGCCGACTTCAAATTTGACGACCGCTTGCACGATCCCGATCCGAAAATCGTGCTGGGAAAGAAAATTCACGCGGGCGGCATGAAAGACGGCGAGCAGGTGATTGATCTGCTGGTGCATCATCCGAGTGCCGCGAAATTCATTTCGACCAAACTGGCGCGCCGCTTCGTTTCGGACAATCCGCCGCCAGCGCTCGTGAATCGCATGGCGGAAACGTTTCAGTCGAGCGGCGGCGACATCCGGGCGGTGATGAAGACCATGCTCTGGTCGCCGGAATTTTGGTCCCGCGAAGCGTACCGCGCGAAGATCAAGACACCGTTCGAGCTGGTGGTTTCCGCCGCGCGCGCGCTCGGCGCCGACGTGAACACGCCGCTCCCGCTGGTGCAGTGGGTGGGCCGCATCGGCGAGCCGCTGTATCAATGCCAGCCGCCGACAGGCTATTCCGACAAAGCAGAAACGTGGGTCAACACCGGCGCGCTGCTCAATCGGCTGAATTTTTCGCTGGCCCTTTCAGGAAACAAAATGCGCGGCGCACGCAGTGATGTGGCATCGCTCCTGGGCGTCGATTCGTCCTCCGAACCAAAGACCGCGCTCGATCGCGCGGTGCAGGTCTTTCTTGGCGGGCAGGCTGCGCCGGCGACCGTCGAGACCCTCGAGAAGCAATTGGACAGTCCACAAGTGCTGCAAGCGAAGCTGGACGATCCGCGCAAGCAAGTGGATCTCGGCGTGATCGCGGGTTTGGTGCTGGGCGCGCCGGAATTTCAGCGCCGCTGAGGTTGGCATGTGGCGCCACCGTTCAGCCGGCATCTTGGCCATCCCTGCGGCGCCGAAGCGCGGCGCTACATAAAAACCTTTGCTTTAGAGCACCAGCGACTGGGACATGCGAGGCTGCCATGAGCTATTCCTGTTGTGAAGGCGTGCGTGGGTTGAAATTTTCGCGGCGGTATTTCCTAAAGCAAGGCGGCGTGGCCATGGTGGGCCTGAGCGCCATGCCCGCGTTTCTCCAGCGCGCGGTGGCGGCAACGCCCATGCCCAATAAAAGGCAGTTTGTCGTGCTCTTTCAGCGCGGCGCCGCCGATGGATTGAACATGGTCGTGCCTTTTGGCGAATCGAACTATTACCGCCTGCGCCCGACGATCGCGATACCGCAGCCGAAACGCGCCGCGACCGACGCCGCGATCGATCTCGACGGCTTTTTCGGCTTGCATCCGAGCCTTGCTCCGCTCGAGCCGCTCTTTCACCGGAATCAACTGGCCATCGTGCACGCCGCAGGCTCGCCCGATCCCACGCGCTCGCATTTTGACGCGCAGGACTTCATGGAATCCGGCACGCCGGGATTGAAATCCACCGAGGACGGTTGGCTGAACCGCGCGGTCGAAGCGGTTCCGGAAGAAAGTGCTTCGCCATTCCGCGCCGTCGCGATGGGACCGAATCTTCCACGCACATTGCAAGGTGTGGCGCCGGCCATCGCGCTGCCGGATCTCAAACAATTCAAAGTAATGGCGCAGTCGCCGGGAACCGGCGCGATGGTCGAAGGCGGCTTCGAAGCGATGTACGCGCAAACCGTGGACAAAGCGCTGCAAGGCACGGGCACCGAAACGTTCGAAGCCATCGATTTGCTGCGCAAAGCCGATCCCGCGAAATATCAGCCGGAAAACGGCGCGCAATATCCCACGAGCCGCCTCGGGCAAAGCCTCGAGCAAATCGGCCAGCTTCTCAAAGCCGACATCGGCGTGGAAGTTTTGTTTGTTGATTGCGGTGGCTGGGACAATCACGTCAACGAAGGCGGCGTGCAGGGGCAGCTCTCGAATCTCCTGCGCGATCTCGGCCAGGGCCTCGCGGCGTTTCATCAGGACCTGGGGGAGCGCATGCAAAAAATTGTTTTCGTCACCATGAGCGAGTTCGGCCGCACCGCGCGCGAAAACGGCAATCGCGGCACCGACCACGGCCACGCGAACTGCATGTTCATCATGGGCGGAGACGTTTCTGGCGGGCAAGTCTACGGCAAATGGCCCGGACTGAACGATCATCAGCTCAACGAAGGCCGCGACCTTGCGCTCACCACCGATTTTCGTTCGGTGCTCGGCGAAATTCTCACCAAGCACATCGGCGTTGCCGACCTCAAGCCAGTCTTTCCCGGCTTCGACAACAACCCGCGCAAATTCCCGGGCCTGATCAAGTCTTAGCGTAGAAAAGTCAGGACCCCACCGACGCTAGCGAGAGAAGCTTCGAATGTCGCGCCACCCTTCAGGGGGGCGCGTGGAGGCAGACCATCGTTCGGCAACATGCGTCGAGCGATTCGCTTGTCCCAGGCAAAAGACGCCCGCTCACTCTGCTGTTTTCAGTTCCCTGAGCCAGATGTTGCGATAGCGCACGGGATGGTTATGGTCCTGGAGCGCCAGGGGCAGTTTGTCGGGCCCTGGTTTGTAAGGCGGACGCGCGTGGTGCGCGGTGGGGCCGGTGAGCTCGACGTTGTCCTGCGCCAGCACGCCGTTGTGGAAAACCGTCATGCGGGCGGGGCGCGTCAACTTGCCTGACGAGTCAAAGCGCGGGCCGTGAAAAACGATGTCGTAACTTTGCCAGTCGCCCGGGGGACGCGAGGCGTTGACCTGGGGCGGATACTGGCCATAGACCGCGGAAGCCTGACCATCGGCGTAGGTTTTGTTTTGATACGAATCCAGCACC
>DATFSH010000003.1:0-49674 GCA_035262725.1 Candidatus Acidiferrales bacterium
TTGAAGGGCGTCGGCTTGGTCGGATCGAAGTGGCAGGTGGATAGAGCCGCCGCATCCTCGGGATTGTCAAACCAGAAGCCCAAGTGAAACGTGTTAGTCGGAGCGAGACGCACGTCGGGATCAAAACCGAAGATATCGTCCAAGAGAATCGTCTTGATTTGGACGTGGCCTTCATCCGTGCGCTTGTCAATCTGAATATCGGACTGATACCAGGCCAAACCGAAGCTCCCTGTGAAATCGGGGTCCTTTGTGCCATCGGCTTGAAAGAAGCTGTTCTGTACGGTGAACAAGTCGAATCGGAGGCCCGGCTTGATTCCGTCCAGATCGAGAATGAGAGTGTCGTTTACTTTGCCTCGAATGACGGTGGCGCGAGCCTGCGGCTCCTCAAAAGAATTGGCGCGAAGGCAGTCAACCACCGCCGGGTTGGGCAACAAGTTGAAAGTGATTTCGTCCTTGCTGTCTTGGGCGGAGGCGATGCCAGAGACAGCCAGTAACGTGCACGATGCCAGCACGCCGCGAACGATTCTCTTGGCGGCTCTGCTGCGCCAGAAGTTCCCGCTGAAATTGTTATTCACTTCTTTCTCCTTGGGGAGGCTTCTTTGATGTGAGCTCTATCGCTTGCCGAGCTTTTGATTGAAGCATCCTCTCAGGGCAACGTGAGATGCCTCGATAACAATTTGGTTGCCGCGCTTTTTCTGGTGAGTTGACTGTGCCGAATTGCAAATCTCAAGTATAAGAATTTCGTGCCGTTCCCGATCGAGCAAATCGGACATCAAACCGGCAGTGTGGCGGAGACTTGCCTGCGGTTCTTGAGTTAAGATGTCGCCACAAACTTCGTTGTGGCGGCGACAGCTTTCTCATTGGCGAAAACCCGGCGAGAAGGGCACTCCTTTAGGCGGCCAAGATGGCAGATTCTCAATCGGGCGTGAAGAGCCTCGCAATCGCAGAGCGCTACCGCACGCTGCTTGAAATCAACAATGCCGTCATCACGAACCTGACCCAACAGGCTCTCCTGCATGCTATTTCCGAGGCTTTGCATAGCGTGATTTCCTTCGACCGCTGCGCGATTGCGCTCTATCTGCCACGTAACGACACTTTCCGTTTTCTCGCCGTGGAGGGAGACCGGCCTTCCGATTATTTCGCAACAGGGCTGGAGGTGGATCGCAACGAGACCTGCATCAGTTGGGTATTCGATCATCAGCAGACTCTCTTGCGCCGCAATCTCGAAGAAGAGCGAGAGTATGCCAACGAGCATCGCCTGGCCGCGGAAGGCATGCGGTCCTTGTGCGTCTTACCTCTGGTTTTTCAGGGAAAGTGTGTGGGCACGCTCAGCTTCGTGAGCCAGGAGAAGGACCGCTATTCGAATGAAGACGCCACGTTCTTAAAGGAAGTGGCGAATCAGGTGGCGCTGGCCGTCTCCAACATGACTTCTTATGAAGAGATAGCCGCACTGAACAAGCGGATGGAACTGGCGGCCGCGCGCTATCGCACGCTGCTGGAGGTTAACAATGCCGTTGTTAGCCATCTGACTCAAGAGGATCTCCTGCATTCCATTTCGGCCATTCTCCGTCGTTTCCTTCCTTTAGACGGGGCATCCATCACGCTCTACAATCCGAAAAACGATGCGTTCTACTATTTCTCCATGGAGAACACTGCTCTTTCGGAACATCTTCGGCCGGGCACACAGTTCAATCGCAAGAACAGCGTTTCGGCTTGGGTTTTCGACCACCAACGCCCCATCGTGCGCCGCGACCTGGCCAAGGAGCAGCAATATTCAAACGATCACCGTTTGGTTGAGATTGGCATCGCCTCTGACTGTATTGTTCCGATGATTGTGGGCGGCAAGAGTATCGGGACTCTCAACGTGGGGAGTAAAAAGAAAGCCCAATACTCTGAAGCCGAGACGTCGCTCTTGCAGGAAGTGGCCAATCAGGTGGCCCTGGCGGTTGCCAACATGATTTCCTATGAGGAGATCGCCACACTCAACGCCCAGGTGGAACGCACGGCCGCGCGCTACCGTATGCTTCTCGAAATAAACAACGCAATTGTGAACCACCTGAATCGCAGCGACTTGATGCATTCCATTGGAGAAATTCTCCACCGCTTTCTTCCCTTTGACGGCGCTGTGATCACTTTTTATGTGCCGGAAAGCGATGTCTTCCGCTCCTTTGCGCTGGAGACCAAGATTTCCACGGACTACCTCCGTGCCGGAATGGAAATACGGCGCAAGGAATCCATGGTCACCGAAATTTTTGAGAATCAGCGAGGCCGGATACGCCGCGACCTGGAGAAGGAACAGCGATTTGCCAACGATCGCCGCCTTCTGGAGATCGGTATCGTTTCGGATTGCATCGTTCCCCTTATCGTGGGGGGCAAGAGCATCGGCACAATCGGCATCGGCAGCCGGCAAAAGAACCAATACTCGGAAGCGGACATGGAGCTTTTGCAGGAAGTGGCCAATCAAGTGGCGCTGGCCGTGGCCAACATGGTGTCCTACGAAGAAATCGCACAACTGAAAGCCCGCCTGGAAAACGAGAACGTTTACCTGCAGGAAGAGATCCGCACCGACCACAACTTCGAAGAAATTACCGGCAATAGTCCCGCCCTGCTGGCGGTGCTGAGCAAAGTCGAACAGGTGGCGCCCACGGACTCAACTGTGTTGATCTATGGCGAGACCGGCACTGGGAAGGAATTGATTGCGCGTGCCATACACGATCGCAGCGCCCGCAAGAGCCGTCCCCTTGTGAAGGTCAACTGCAGCGCCATCTCCGCGGGTCTTGTGGAGAGCGAGCTGTTCGGGCACGTGAAAGGAGCTTTTACTGGGGCACTGGAACGGCACATCGGGCGTTTTGAACTCGCTGATGGCGGAACTATTTTTCTCGATGAAATCGGTGAGCTGCCGCTGGCAACACAGGTGAAACTCTTGCGAGTTCTTCAGGAGCGGGAATTTGAAGCGGTGGGAAGCAACAAACCCTTGCGCGTGGATGTGCGCGTGATTGCCGCCACGAATCGAAATCTGCAGGAATCTATTCAAGCAGGTACGTTCCGGTCTGATTTGTTCTACCGGCTGAACGTCTTTCCGATCGAAGTGCCTCCCCTGCGTGAGCGTCGTACCGACATTCCACAACTGGCGATGTTTTTTCTTGCGCGCTTCGCCAAGAAGTTCGGGAAAAACATCCGAAGCATTCCGCGAGCCACGATCGAACGCCTCTCAAGCTACTCTTGGCCGGGTAACATACGCGAACTGCAAAACGTCATCGAGCGCGCCGCCATTTTGTCGCACAGTTCCGTCCTCGAATTGGAACCAGGCTTGATTCCCGAGCTGGCGCCTGCGGATCCCACCGGCATCAGCCAGAAATCTGCGGAAAAGTTGCAGGACGAAAATCTCGATCAAGCCACGCCTGCCACTCTCGAGGAGTTGGAGCGGACGCATATTGTTGCGGTCTTGAATCAAACTGGAGGCGTGGTGGAGGGCCCGCGCGGGGCGGCAAAGATCTTAGGCCTGCATCCCAATACACTTCGTCATCGAATACAGAAGCTCGGCCTTAAACGCACGTCCTACCACCCATCGTAGTTCTCACAGATCTTCGCAACGCTTGCCACCGCCGGCGGTGGTGCCTCTGAGCCCCTGAAATTGGGGGTCTTCGCAACTAGCTTGCATTTCAGCGGATTAGAGAAACCGTTTCTTCTTCTGCGAATGGCACACCGCCTGCAATCACCCACCCCCGGGGAACCCGAGTGCTGAAGATCACGATCATCGAGGCGACTGACGAACTTGTTGCTCTGCATCTCGAGGGAAAAGTGAGCGGCAAATGGGTGGAGTGTTTGGAGAACACGTGTGCGGCTGAACTGAAAAACGCGGCGCGGGCGGTGATAGACCTGAGCGGCGTTTCGTTTTTGGATCGAGCCGGAATCACCCTGCTGAAGAATCTGTCCGAGTGCGGTGTGGAAATTGTGAATGCACTGCCATTCATCACCGAACAGATCAAAAACGCAGGTCCACTCTAAGTGGCACAGTTTCCGATCGACAGTGGCGAAGAGCGCAGACGTGGCCGCCTGAAAGCTTGATTGGTGCACTCGGGTTCTTGCAATCAAACGGTGCTTGTCGTCCAAGCATTGCACAAATGGAGGTTCAGTCGTGAGCCAGGAAGATCGGTCAATCGCAACCTCATTCAGCGACGCAGAATTGATAGAGCGCGCGCAGAGAGGCGAAGAGTCTGCATTCGAAGCGCTCTATCACGCACATAAGCGGCGCGTCTATCGTTTGTGTTTTCGAATGGTCGGCAATACGGCCGAAGCCGAGGAGTTGACGCAGGAAGCGTTTCTGCGAGTGTTTCGCAAGATTCACATGTTTCGGGGCGACTCCGCCTTCTCAACCTGGCTACACCGCCTGTCTGTGAACATCGTGCTGATGCGTCTTCGCAAGAAGAGAGTGAAGGAGGTCAATTTCGAAGACAGCGACGATGGCGCGAAATCTGACCGCCCGCGACGCGACTTCGGCGCGCCAGACCTTAGCTTGACGGGAGTTGTCGATCGCCTGACTCTCAAGCACGCCGTCGCCAAGCTGCCGCCGGGTTGCCGGGAGGTATTCGTCCTCCATGATGTGCTTGGCTGCGAGCATCACGAGATTGCAGCGAAGCTGGGCTATTCCATCGGCAATTCCAAATCGCAGTTGCACAAGGCTCGCATGCGGCTGCGCAAGCTTCTGCGAAGCAGTTTGCGCCGGCCACAAATGCAACCGAAGTGTGCTGAGGGCACAGCTGTATGAGAAAAACTCTATGCAGCTTGGCCGGCGATCAGGCTCTCCGTTCCCTCTTGCGCACCCTGATTGAAACGAATTTCATGGCGAGGTGGCGCCGGCTATATAATCACCCCTTGGACCTCTCAACGCCGTTAGTGAATCCATCGAAGAGCAATCGCCGCTACCCGCGCATTCCGACGCCGAAAGGCGTCTGGGTCTCCTGGCAGCATGACGGCGCACAAAGCGTCTCGCGCGTCCGGGATTTGAATATCGGCGGCCTCTTCATCGACACCAGGACGCCACCGCCCGTCGGCGCTTCCATCACATTGCTGTTTTCAGTGCCCGAAGGCGAAATCCGCAGCGCCGCAGTGGTGAGAAACGTTACCCCCGGCGAGGGTATGGGTGTCCAATTTATGGCCATGAGTCAGGAACATGCGGTCCGGCTGCAAACCCTCTTCACTCGCCTGCTGCGCTCAAGCAACATAACCCCCGCCTGACCCTTGGACCCCTTATCGAGCCTGCCGGCAGCCCCGAAAATCTGCTCGAATTCCGGCATCCTTTTTCCGCCAGGCAAGTCTAATGTTGATGGAGCAGTAGTTCGGAGATTAGGATTCTGGATATGGATAGCTGCGCCCGAGCCAAAAACTGCCTGCCGTGCGCTTGTTGTTGTCAGAGCCATGGCTGGCAGGGGTGTGTGCAATCCGACTGATCTAACTTAGCCACAAATCGGATTTTAGCAACCCGCTTACCAGCAAATCGCAGCTGGTGGTGGGTCTTTTTTTTGGGCGGCGGTTTTATGCAACAAACGCGGAGGCCATGGTGGCCAGCACAGCAGACATCGCGACAACCTCGCAATCGAAAGAGACCAAGGCTCAAAAGGTCGAGCGCCTCAAGCGCTCCAAGAATCCGTGGGAGCACTTTGACGAAGTCAAGGAATTCGCGCGCCAGGGCCGCACCGCCGTCCTTCCCGAATGGGCCAACCTCTATTTCAAGTGGTGGGGTATTTACACGCAAGGTGACGGCGCCGGCGCCATCGGCGGCACAGGCGGCGAAGGCAAAGCCACGCAGTACTTCATGATGCGCATTGCGTTGCCCAATGGCCTGCTCCGTTCCGATCAGCTACGCGCCATCGCGCAAATTTCCGAGCGCTACGGGCACTCGCTTGCCGATCTCACCGTCCGGCAAAATATTCAACTCCACTGGCTCACCATCGAATCCATTCCCGAAGTCATGGAAACTCTTGGCGCCGTGGGGCTCAGTCCCAAAAGCGCTTGCGGTGACGTGACGCGCAACATCACCGGCTGCCCCCTCGCCGGCGTCGCATCCGACGAACTGACCGACGCATCGTCGCTCGCCATGGAAGCCGCGCATCTGCTCTCCGCCAACAACGATTTCTACAACCTCCCTCGCAAATTCAAAATCTCAATCACGGGATGCCCGATCTGGTGCTCCTACCCTGAAATCAATGACCTGGGTTTCACCCCCGCCGTTCGCGAGCGCAATGGACAACGCGAAGTAGGCTTCTCCGTTCGCGTGGGTGGCGGACTTTCCGCCGACCCGCATCTAGCGGCCCGTCTCGATGCTTTTATTCATCACGATCAGGTGATCCCTGTCGTCCGAGCCATCGCAGAAATTTTTCGCGAGCAGGATTGCCTCCGCGAGAATCGCGATCGCGCGCGCCTGAAGCATCTCTTCACCCAGCACGGTTGGACCGCCGAGCGTTTCCTCGGCGAACTCAACGCCCGCCTCGGCTTCGATCTCGACCCAGGCTTTGCGGAAAACGCGCCGCCGGATGCCTACCGCGACCACGTCGGCATCCATGCCCAAAAGCAGCCAGGCGTCTACTACGTTGGCGCTGCCGTTCTCCGCGGACGCATCACCGCCGCGCAAATGCACGCCGCCGCGGCCCTCGCCGAAAAATATGCGGCCGGCGAAATCCGCACCACCAACATGCAAAATCTCCTCATCGCCAACGTGCCACGCGAGAATGTGGACGCTCTGGTCTTCGCGCTCAACGCTGCGGGCCTGCACGTGGAAGCCTCATCGTTCTGGCGTGGTGCAGTGGCCTGCACGGGCACTGAATTCTGCAAACTCGCCATCACCGAAACGAAGGCCTTCACTCGCTGGCTCGTCGAGGAACTCGAAGAACGCGTCCCTGAATTTGATCAGCCGCTCAAGTTGAACGTCGCGGGCTGCCCGAATGCCTGCGGCCAGCACTGGATCGCCGATATTGGCCTGGAGGGCAAAAAAATCAAGCAAGGCTCGCAACTGGTTGACGCCTATTACTTCTGCGTCGGCGGCGCCGTAGGCGAATACGCCCGCATTGCCCGTCAGGTCGGATATCGATGCGCCGCGGAAGACGTTCCCGAAGCCATCGAACGTCTTCTCAAAACCTATCTCACCACTCGCGACGCCAACGAAAATCTTCGCGCCTATTTTGCCCGCCATTCTGACGGCGATCTCCGCGCCCAACTTGCCGGCGCCATCATCGCGCCCGTCGCGCGCGATCTTCCCGCCGGCCCGGTTCCCCACGGAGTGGGAGACTGACATGTCCTCTGAATTATTTCCGGCCTTCATCAAACTCGAAAACCGCCCCTGCCTGGTTGTCGGTGCCGGTGCGATCGCTACTTCAAAAATCGCTTCCCTGCTTCGCGCCCGCGCGCACATCACCGTCGTCGCACCGCAAGCCAAATCCGAAACAGCGAAGCTTGCAGCCGCAGGGAATATCACCTGGCATCGCCGCGAATTCCGCACGGACGATCTCCGCGACATTTTTCTCGCCATCGCCGCCACCGGTAGCCCCTCCGTGAATCGCGATGTCTTTCTCGCGGCGCAGGCCCGCGGGATCCTCACCAATGCCGTCGACGACCCGCCTCACTGCGATTTTTTCTTTCCCGCTGTCGTCCGTCGAGGCGATCTCCAGATCGCAATTTCCACCGCGGGCGAGAGCCCCTCCGTCGCTCAGCGCTTTCGCCGGGAAATCGAAGCCTCGCTCGACCTTTCTTTGGGCAATTGGCTTCGCTTCGTGGGCAGCCTTCGCCGCCACGTCCTCGCGCACCATCCGCCAACCGAGGAGCGCAAGAAATTGCTCAACCTTCTCGCCTACAGCCAAATTTGTGAGTCGAAGGATTGCAAGATCGAATCGCGCTCGATTGAGTTCGCCGGGCGCCACGTCCATCTGCCCGAGCATTTGCCGGAAGATCCGCACGATCCTTCGAGCCACCCGCCCGACGGCCCGTTAACGCTTGAAAGCTCGCCGGCGATCCAGGAGCAACCATGACAACCTCAATGAACGGCAAAGTTTTTCTAGTCGGCGCAGGCCCCGGCGATCCCAATCTCCTCACCGTGAGGGCGCACGCGCTGGTTCGCTCCGCCGAAGTTATCCTTCATGACGATCTCGTCTCCGCGCCGATTCTCGCGCTGGCGAGTCCCCACGCCATGGTCGTCAACGTCGGCAAGCGCTGCGGGACAAAAACCATCACCCAGTCCGAAATCAACCGCCTGATGATCGCTTCAGCTCGCCGCGGATTGAGTGTCGTGCGCTTGAAAAACGGCGATCCCGGAATTTTCGGTCGCCTGGCTGAAGAACGCGATGCCCTCGAATCCGCCAGAGTGGCGTATGAAATCGTCCCCGGCGTCACTGCGGCGCTCTCCGCTGCTGCCTCGCTCGGCGTTTCGCTCACCGACCGCCGCACGAGCTCGCGCATCGTTGTCGTCAGCGCCCACCGCGCCCATGAAAATGAGAGCGAGCCGCCCACCAATTGGCGCAGCCTCTCCGCCCATCATGCGACTCTCGTGATCTACATGCCGGGCCGCAATCTAGCCGTGCTTCGGCAGGAATTGCTCGATGCAGGTCTCGATGCTAAAACGCCGGCAGCAATCGTCTCCGCCGCCAGCACACCTCAGCAGCGCGAGCATCGCACCACGCTGGACCATCTCGACACCGCACCCCCAATGCCGGCTCCCACAATTCTCCTCATCGGCCGCACTCTCGAGCACGCCGCACGATCCGTTTCCAATTTCGTTCCTCTCACATGGAAATCGCTTCTTGATGGAGTGGAGGTCAGCATCGCAGGGAAAGACGCAAATCAAAGCCTTGAAAGGAGCTTCAGCTAATGACCGCACAATCGACGCCGCAAAAGAACTCATCATCGCTCTCGAAAGGAGGCCCCAAGCGCAAGCTGTCGCTCGACACCTGGGCCGTCGCGCTATCGTTCGCAATCTCGCTTCTGATCTGGCTCGGCGTGATCAAACACATCCCGTGGTGATTCACACGCGAGTCGGCGTGCGACGGTTGACGAAGCAAGTCCGTCAATACAAAGCGCCTGTCATCCTGAGCGGAGCGAAGGATCTCTGGCTGCCAGCACCACCGAGCCGTCTCGACTACGCGCTCTAAGAACTATCTCCAAGGAGAATGAAAAGAAATGGCCACAAGCATCGCACTCACCCAACCGCAACCGCTCAGCATCTTTAAGCGCATGGGCCAGCTCATTCCCGGCCTTCTGCTGCTCGTCGCCGTCGGCTACGCCGGAAAATTCATCGAACGCTCCATCGCGCAGTACGGACGGGCGCACCACCTCACGCTTCCAAACATCGAGTACGTCCTCTGGGCCATCCTCCTTGGGCTCGTCATTGCCAATACGACCGGTGTACCCGCCGCTTTCAAACCCGGCCTCGCCACCTACGAATTCTGGCTGAAAGCCGGAATCGTGCTGCTCGGCTCGCGCTTTCTTCTCGGCGATGTGTTGAAACTTGGCGGCGTGAGCCTCGTGCTCGTCGCCATCGAAATCGCTCTCTCGCTCACCTTCATGACCGCTCTCGGCAGAGCCTTCGGCCTCAAGCCCAAGCTCACCACTCTGCTCGCCGTCGGTTCTTCGATCTGCGGCGTCTCTGCCATTATCGCCACGCAAGGCGCCATTGATGCGGACGAAGAAGACTCCTCCTTTGCCATCGCTGCCATCCTCACTCTCGGCGCGATTTCGCTCTTCATTTTTCCGCTCATCGGCCACTGGCTGCGCATGAGCGATTTGAGCTACGGTCTCTGGGCCGGCCTGGGCATCGACAACACCGCCGAAGTCACCGCCGCGGGAAATCTTTACTCCGATGCGGCCGGCAAAGTAGCCGTCCTCGCAAAAACGGCCCGCAACGCCATGATCGGCTTCGTCGTCCTAGGTTACGCGATTCACTGGGCGCACAAGGAAAAAACCGCCGGCGTGGGCAACAAGGCCGCATTCCTCTGGAACAAGTTTCCGAAATTCGTCCTCGGCTTCCTGCTCATTTCGGCCATCGCCACAGCCCACGTTTTCAGCAAAGACCAGCTCACCAGCCTCGCGAATCTTTCGCGCTGGGCCTTTCTGCTCACGTTCGCAGGCGTCGGCTTGCGCACCAATATAGGCGACACGCGTAAACAAGGTCTTCGCCCGTTCGTCGTAGGCGCTCTCGGAGAAATCGCAATCGCCGCTTTGACGCTGGGCCTGGTCTTCGGCGCCGACAGATTCCTCCGATAACATCAAAACATACCGCTCGAATCGCAGTAGGGGCACGACATGCCGTGCCCGCACGACCCGCCTGCACAGACGATCCACCTTGCTTGACTGTGCCGCGTCTCATCGCCTTGCCAGCGGCCATGGCTTTAGTGTGACAATAAGACTCGGGCTCCATCTTTGTGGGTCACGGCTTTAGCCGTGACATCAAAAATCCGTCCGCCGTTGTGTACCGCTTGCGCTGCTTTATCCGCGCAAGCTCTTTTTTCGCTCTCAGCTCTCGCTCGAACCAACCTCGCAGCGACACCGCTACCCGTCCAATCCATGCTAGATTGACCCTCGGAGCCTTCAAGCCGAAATGTTCGATCGCAAACGCGCCACCTTCGACTGGCTCGACATCCTCTGGCTCCTTTTCCTTCTCGCTCTCGCGCTCCTTCCTCCTGTTCATGAAATCCACAAGCAGGTCATCCTCCTTGCGATCGGCGTTTTTCAACTCCTCGAAGGCCGCCTCGTCGCTTGGCTTCCCAAACGCGGCCCCGCCTACGCCGTCATCATCAAGATCCTTCTCGCCACGCTTCTTCTCGACCATACCGGCGACGTCGGCATCAACAGCAACTACTACCCGATTTACTATCTTCCCGTCGTCACCGCTGCCGTCTATTTCGGCCCGATTGCCTCGCTCGTCTGGACCACCGTCACATCCCTCGCCTATTGCGCATTCCTCGTTCCCGCGCTTCAGGAGTACGAGTTCACCGCCGAAGGCGCCACCGATCTCGCCACGCGAATTCTTTTCTTTTACATCGCCGCGGTCATCGTCAACCGCTTCGCTTCCGAAAATCGCAAGCAGGTTCAGAAATACCAGGAGCTTTCCGAACAGCTCGAAGAAACCAATCGCCAGTTGCGTCGAGCCGAAGCGGATGCTCGCCGTTCCGAGCGCCTCGCTGCTCTGGGACAACTCTCCGCGGGGCTCGCCCATGAAATTCGTAATCCGCTCGGCGTCATTAAAGGCTCTGCCGAAATGCTGAGCCAGAAAGTCGAAGCTTCCAATCCGCTTGCCAGCGAACTGGCCGGCTATATCGGCTCGGAAGTGAATCGTCTCAATTCACTGGTGACAAGATTCCTCGATTTCGCGCGCCCCTCGCACCTTGAACTGCGCGAGGTGCAGTTGTCGTCGATTGTTGATCATGTTCTCGAATCGGTCCAGCATCAGCATCCTGACGCCGGAGTGGCCGTCGAGCGCGACTACGCACCTGCGACGCCCGTTGTCCACGTCGACGCCCAGCTCTGCGAGCAAATCTTCGTGAATCTGATCACCAATGCCTACGAGGCTATGGATGGCCGCGGCCGTCTTCGCATCACCATCGCTCCCGAAACGCAAAATATGAGGCCCGGCGTCGCCGTCATCGTCGAAGACTCCGGCCCTGGCGTCCAGGCCGAATCTCGCGAACAGATCTTCAATCCCTTCTTCACGTCGAAAAAAGAAGGCGTCGGCCTCGGCCTCTCGATCGTCGCCAAAATTGTGGACGATCACCGCGGATCCATCCGCCTCGAATCCCCTCCCGGCCAAGGCGCCCGCTTCCACGTTTTCCTCCCGGAACGCCAGGACTAAATCGTTGCAGCCGAAGCTCGTCAACTCGCTTTTGACCAAAGGGCATATCTGGATTGAGGTCCCTAGGAGTCAGCGCTGTAGGCGCGGCAGAAACTAATTTAACTGCATGGGCCGGCCGATTTTGTAGAAATAGAGGGGTGCAATGTCTTTCGTAAGCGTAACTACAGCAAGGAAGAGCCTTTCGCAACTCTTGCGACGCGTCGCTGTTGGCAAAACAAGAGCGAGCGGTCGAGGAGTCACAGGCACCAAGCGCGCAATGGGAACTCCGCGACTGGATAACAATCTTGATAAGAATCGTGTTCGAATCGCGGAAGATTTCGACGCTCCACTACCCCCGGAGAATCATGGAGGGCTTTCTGGGCAAGTCGGTAAAGCCAAGAGTGCGATAGCATGTAAGCCGGCATCCGGGGATTTTAGTCATCCGTATTTCCCACGATTGAAGCTTAAACGTACCTGTGTTACCGTGAGTCGGGCTCATTTGCGCGCCCGGGAAGGAAGGAACATGCAGTCAGGCAGTCGGGCAATTAGGCGATCAACGAGACGCATCGTCGCCATTCGCGCCGCACAATTGGCTCCGCGAACACCCTATTTCTGATCGAGACAAAATGCCACTTTTCAAACCGCCAAGATGACCGAAAAACCTTCCATTCTCGTCGTCGAAGACGAGGCCAAAATGCGCCGCCTTCTCGAGCTGGAGCTCGCCGACCAGGACTTACACGCCCAGACCGTCCCCGACGCCGAAACCGCTCTGAAACTCCTGAATACCAATCAATTCGACCTGATCGTCACCGATCTCAAGCTGCCCGGAATGAGCGGCATGGAATTTCTGCAAGCCGTCAAACGCGCCAACGCCGCGATACCCATCATCATCATGACTGCCTTCGGAACGGTTGAATCGGCCGTCGAAGCCATGAAAATCGGCGCCAGCGACTACGTGTTGAAACCGTTCTCGCTAGCCGAACTTGTGCTGGTAATCCGCAAGGAACTGGATTCGCACCAGTTGCGCGAGGAAAATCGCAATCTGCGCGAAGCTCTCGGCGAGCGATACAAATACGACAACATCATCGCCCAGGGCGCGAAAATGCAAGCCGTTCTCGCGCTAGTGGAGCGTGTCGCGCCCACCATTTCCACGGTGCTTCTCGGCGGAGAAAGCGGCGTCGGCAAAGATCTGATCGCCCACGCGATTCACCAGCACTCGAACCGCGCTTCCGGTCCATTTATCAAAATCAACAGCACTGCCATCCCAGAAAATCTTCTCGAAAGCGAACTCTTCGGCTACGAGAAGGGCGCATTCTCTGGCGCCACTGGAAGCAAGCCGGGGAAATTCGAGCTGGCCGATAAAGGCACTCTGTTCCTTGACGAGATAGGCGATGTTCCGCCCGCTATTCAGGTAAAACTTTTGCGTGTGCTGCAGGAACGCGAATTCGAACGGCTCGGCGGCACGAAAACTCTCAAGGTAGATGTGCGACTCATCGCCGCTACCAATCGTGACCTGCGTGCTGCTCTCGAAGAAGGCACTTTTCGCGAAGACCTTTACTACCGCTTGAACGTAGTCGCGATCGACATTCCTCCGCTCCGCGACCACAAGGAAGACATTCCCGCTCTCGCGAATTTTTTCCTGGAAAAATTCGCTCGCGACTCCGGGAAGCCGATTCGCGGGATCACACCGGCCGCGATGAAGCTCCTGCTCGATTTTTATTGGCCGGGCAATGTGCGCGAACTGGAAAATATCATCGAGCGCGGCGTCACGCTTTCCGCCGGTTCCACACTCGACGTCGCGGACATTCACCTCGACCCGCCCTCGCCTCGAGCCGTGACCGGAACCCCGGCGGTGCTTCCCGCCGGAATGACGCTCGATCAGTGGGAAGACGAAGCCATTCGTGAAGCTTTGAAGCAAGCCAACGGAAACAAGAGCCAAGCCGCGCGCGCCCTGGGGCTTTCGCGCAATGCCCTTCGCTACCGCCTCTCAAAAATCGGCGTCGCCGATCCTCCTGAGAAAGAATAGCCAGATGCTCGCAAAATTCAGCCTCTCATTTGCTGGCGCGCTGGAATCTCGCGCGTCCGCGCCGCCACAATTTCCCAGCGACTCCCCTTTTTTCGCAGCTCGAATCGGGTGATGGCGCGAATCTTCCGTATTTGCTGTCGCGCACCCGCGCTCAGCTCGACTGCGCAGTCCATCACCGCGTTCTTCGCGGCCAAAAAGCAAAGACGTTTAATCCGAATCTTCAGCACAGTTCCCTTGAGCTCACCGCGAAATGCTGCCGCGTGTCCCTGCTCAATCGCTTTGCGGCCCCTCCACAAGACCTCCGCACGAGTAACATAGGCGGCATCGAGCGTATACAACCGCGCATACGTTTTCACATCGCCCGCGTTCCAAGCACGTTCCATCGCCTTCATCAGTGCTTCGATGCCGCCGCGATCGAGAGCTGCACACATTTCCTCACTCCATTTTCCGAGATTATGGCACAACCCTCGGACCGAATAGTGGACTGGCCGAAAACCACCAGCTCGCGTGATATGCACCACCGCCGACCGGAGGCGCTAGTCAGGCAGAAATCACTACGCCTCGTAACTAGCTGACCCTAGAGCCCTTACGGCACGTCGAGATTCTTCGCCTTTGGCACACGGCCTGCATTTCCACTCTCGGCGTTTGCTGTTCCCGGCAGTTGACTGCCGGAAGGTGACCATGAAACGGTATCTCGCAATCTTCGCAACAATCTTTCTTCTCGGCGCAGCGGGCGCATTGCGCGCCCAAGATGCTCCGCCGCCGCAGGACGACCGGCAAGCGCAGCAGCAGGCGCAAGACGACGACGCACCGCCTCCGCCCGATCAGAATCAAGCCGATCAGATTCAAATTCAGGATGAGGCTGCGAACCAGCAGTCAGAGCAAGCAAGCCAGCAGGAACAGCAGCAGCAGGCTGCCTCGCAGCCCGGTGTTGCCCGCGTCAGCTGGATTCGCGGCGATGTTTCAACGCAACGCGGCGACAACGGCGAGTGGGTTGCCGCCATCGTGAACACTCCGATCTCGCAGGACGATCGCGTTTCAACCGGCGATCAGTCCCGTGCCGAACTGCAACTTGACTACGCAGATACGTTGCGCATGTCCGACCGCGTGACGGTAAAAATCGCCACGCTCTCGCGCTCTCAGATTCTGCTCCAGGTTGGCCAGGGGCTTACGACATATACGGTGAACCGCGGCGCAGAGGCTTCTTCTGAAATTGACACGCCCAATGCTTCCATTCGGCCTTTTGGCGGCGAAGGCGAGTTTCGCATCCTGGTGAATTCTGACGCGGAGACGGAAGTGATCGTTCGCCGTGGCTCTGCGGACATTTCCACTCCCCAGGGCTCTACACGCGTAGACGCCGGACAGATGATCACCATCGCCGGCACGGACAATCCGCAGTACAAAGTTGCACAAGCTCCTTCTCGCGACGACTGGGACAACTGGAATAGCGATCGTAATAGAACCTTCGCGAACGCAGAGGGCCCACGTAGGACCAACCGCTACTACACGGGCTCGGAGGATCTTGATCCCTACGGCCGTTGGACAACAGTTCCCGACTACGGGCAAGTGTGGGTTCCCAACGTGGCTCCGGGATGGGCGCCGTATCGCGCTGGCCGGTGGGTATGGCAGCCATACTTCGGTTGGACCTGGGTTTCCTATGAGCCGTGGGGTTGGGCTCCCTATCACTATGGCCGGTGGCTCCCTTCTGGAGCCGGTTGGGCGTGGTGGCCAGGCCCGGTGGCCGTGTATCCGGCTTACTACCCGGTCTGGGCGCCGGCATATGTTTCCTTCTTCGGATTCGGAGGCGGCGTCGGATTTGGAGTCGGTTTCGGATTCGGATTTGGCTTCGGTCAGGTCGGATGGCTTCCCTGCGGTCCTGGCGACTGGTATCACCCGTGGTATGGGCGCTGGGGCGGGAGCTACCACGCGATGGGTTTCAATCACGCAAATAATTTTCATAGCGGATGGGCGCCGCTTCGAGGCGGGGGGCGCGGGTTCTCCAACGTGAATGCGGCATTCCGCAACGACCACGTTCGCTCGGGAATGAGCTCGATGGATAGCCGGAGTTTCGGGCGCGCCACTGTGCCGGCTCATCAAACCGAACTTAGCGCCGGGGAATTCCGGAACGCGAGCATGGTCTCGGGCAAGATGCCAGTGAATCCGGGCAGAGGCAGCTACAGCGCGACCAATCGCGTGGCAAACCCCGCGACGATTCGCAACTCGACGTCGAGTTCGCAGCACTTCTATTCCGCGTCGCGAAACAATAATTCTGGCCGGGCACCGTCGTCGCGCGGATTCGGCGGGACGTCGAATCAGCGGAACAATGGCTATTCGAATAGCACACGTTCGGTGCAACCAAATATAAACGGCAATCGAGGCAGCCAGCCCGGAATTGAAGGACGGACTTCAAATCCGGCAATGGGATCCAATCGCGGCAACACGCCCAGTTCGACTGCACGTCCAGGCTGGCACACGTTCACGCCGCCATCGTCTTCCGGCGCAAATCGTACGACGCCGAATACGCCGTCGAACAATCGTGGCGCGATGGCTAACCCCGGCAACCGTGGCGGTTATGGAACGCCGAATGCAACGAGCCGGACCTATCAGCCGCCCAATTCGCAACCGAACATGCGCGGCCCAACAACGAGCAATCCAGGAAATCGCGGCAGTTTCGGAGCGCCGAACTCCGCATCTCGACCGTATCAGCCGCCCAATTCGCAACCGAACATGCGCGGCCCAACAACGAGCAATCCAGGAAATCGCGGCGGTTTCGGAGCGCCGAACGGAGGATCCCGGCAGTATGAGTCGCCTAATTCTGCGTCGCGCGGAGGTTACCCGGGAGGCGGTAGCAGGCCTCCACTCAGTATGAGGCAGCCGATTGTGACTCCGAGAAATGGCGGAAACTCCGGCGGCTCCCACGGCGGTTCGGGAGGGGGATACCGCGGCGGTGGCGGTGGTGGTTCGCACGGCGGCGGTGGTGGTGGAAGTCACAAGCACTAATACCAATAACGAGGATTCATAATTCTCATACCCCAGGGTTTCGCGTACTCGAGTAAGCGAGGCCCTGGGTCTTTTTTATTGATGAACAGTTTTAAAAAAACAATGTCGGACCAAGATAATTTTTTCTCGAATGCAGCGTTTCAGAAACTTCTCGGCTGCCGGAGTGTTTAATGGACAGGAAAGAAGCAAATGACCGACGCTAGTATCATTTTGTGGTTCACATGGTTCGTTTTTAGCAACTGGCTGAGGAACCTATGCTATCAGCACAACGCTTCCAAGAAGGGACTTGCTCGATGCGAAAAGCGCTATCAGTCTTTCTCATGCTCCTCGTCGGCGCAGGTATTTTCTTCGCGGCTCCGCAAAGCGCAGCCGCGCAGGACGATCCGCCGAGCCGCGTGGCGCGGCTGAATTTCATGGAAGGTTCCGTCTCGTTTAAGGCTTCCGACACGCAGGAATGGGTGGATGCCAATCCGAGCCGCCCGCTTACCACAGGTGACAACCTGTGGGCCGATAAAGATTCTCGCGGCGAGGTTCATATCGGCAGTCTGGCGATTCGCCTCGCGAGCGAGACGGGTATTTCGTTTCTGAATCTGGACGACCGTACGGTGCAGATTCAGCTCGCGCAAGGCACGATCGAAGTGCATCTCCGCCGCTACGAGCCTGGCAATGCGGTTGAAATCGATACGCCCAATCTCGCTTTCACGCTTACCAATGCCGGCGAATATCGGATCGAGACCGATCCAAACGGCGACTCGACGCTGATTATCGTGAGAGAAGGCGGAGGACAGGTGACCGGCGGCGGAGAATCGTACGATCTCGGCCCTGGGCAGCAGTACACGTTCGGAGGGACGGACGAACTCTCCTACGACGCGCAACCGGCATCCGGCTTTGACGATTTCGAGAGCTGGTGCCAGCAGCGCGACCAGCGCGAAAATCGCTCGGTGTCTGCGCAGTACGTCTCGCGCGACATTGATGGTTACTACGATCTGGACCATTACGGCGATTGGCAGGTGGTGCCGGAGTATGGCCGCGTTTGGGTTCCGCGAGGCGTTGCCGCAGGATGGACCCCCTACCACTTCGGGCATTGGGTGTGGATTGCGCCATGGGGTTGGACCTGGATTGGCGACGAGCCGTGGGGTTTCGCTCCCTTTCATTACGGGCGCTGGGCGTTCGTAGGCGGCTACTGGTGTTGGGTGCCCGGACCGCTCGTGGTGCGGCCTGTGTACGCGCCCGCGCTGGTGGCGTTTGTAGGCGGCAGCGGATTTGGGGTAACGGTGGGATTCGGAGAGGGCTTGACGGGAGTTGCGTGGTTTCCGCTCGGACCCCGCGACGTCTGGGTACCGGGTTATCACTGCAGCCCGCGTTACGTGCAGAACGTGAACGTTACGAACACGCGAGTGGTCACCGTGACGCAGGTGACGAACGTCTACAACAACTACACCGTGAATCGAACCGTGAACGTGAACGAATATGCGTACGCGAGAAACGTGAGCGCGCTAACGGTGGTGGACCGCGAGACATTTGTGAACGCGCGGCCGGTGTCAAAGGCCACAATTCGAGTGACGCCGGAGCAGTTCGAAAGGGCTCGCGTGGTGGAAAATGTACCGCTGGCACCTACACGTAACAGCTACGTTGCATCAACAGCGAAACCCGTGCCGGTTTCCAGGCGGCCAGCCACCGCGTTCAGCGATCGCAAAGTGGTCGCCAAGCTCCCGCCGCCAATTCCCGCGTCTGGCGGACACGAGCCTCGAATCGTAGATTCCGCAAAAGCCGAGCGATCCGCAGAGCCAAGCTCTCGCAACCAGCAGAATAGCGCCGCGAGAAATTCCGATGTCCGGGAGAACACAAGTCGTGGCGAGGTGCGAACGAGCAATACGGCTCAGGCTCCGGCGCGGACCACGGACAATTCTGCCGGACGAGGGAACCCCAGTGCGCAAGGCGAACAAGAGCAGAGGCAATACGAGCAACGCCCTGGGGTGAAGTTTGCGCCACCCGCGGAGCGACCGACGATAAGTACGACGTGCATCCTCCGCTGAACAACAGGGAGCCCGAACCGCCGAAGAAGGAAGAGTCGCGAAAGGAACAGCCGCCTAAGAAAGAAGAAAAGCGGGAATCGCCAAAATCGAAGTAGCGCATGCGGCATGGTGTGCCGGAGCGCGCCCGCAGCATGATGGCGGACCCAGCATTACTGACCCAACTTATTCTTTCGCTCCCGCGTTTTGCGCACGCGGAGCCGCAGCAGCTTTCGGCGCAGGCTGAAGCCTACGCTACCGAAAAACGACCCCCATCCCAGGTCGCGATAGCAGCAAGGTTATGCCGGGCGCGGCAGGCCGTGCCCCTACTGAATTACGTTTTCTGCGCTAGGTTTTCTGCGCTATCTTGCCTACGGTGAGGGCGGTTCCTGTTGAGCCTTCGAATCTGGCGCAGACGTTGCCGGCTCGACAGAGGGAACAACCGGCGTGCGCTCGATCGCCAAGTAGGCGCGGCCGAAGGCCGAGTGCGGCGTACCGGCCGCGACCACCAGCGCTTGCGCAGTGTAACGTCCCGGTGGAAGCTTCGCGAGCGGCAGGCTGATTCGGAAGGATGCGGTGCGGGACTTTGAATCCACCTGCACCGGCGTGAGCAGCGGGGTCGCGTTCACCTGAATTCCACTTCTGAAGAAAATTAGAGCGGCGCGAAGTGTGTCCGGGCCGAACTTGTCGGCCTTGTCAGATTTTTCCGGATAATACGCTTGGAAGAAAACGTAGAGTGTCTGGCCTTGCGTGAAATAGCGGGTGACGCTGGGCACAATTTTCTCGCCGGACATTTCGAGCGGCGATTCGGTGAGCTTGGCGCGGACGCCCTTCGTTCTGGTATCAACTTCAGATGATTTATCGACCGGGACAAGCTGGCTCGATAACAGCACGGAACTCAGAAGGATGCGATCCGTGGGCGCTTGCGGGACGAGAAGGTCCTGTTCGAATGTGCCCATTCGTCCTGATTCATTCTCGCGTGCGAGGAACTTCAGATGATACTTGCCTGTCGATAAGACTACCCCGCCCTGGTAGACCAAGCTGCTCTGGTTGATTTGCTGGAATCGCGCGGGATCAAGATGAACCTGAATCGTGTCCTGAAGCTCCGCAACCGACCTGCCGTTGGGATAAGCGCGAACTTGCGCCGCGAAATCGAAATCCGCTTCTTTGCGGCCATGCTTTTCAGCCCAATCGAGAGCAGTGGACGAAATCTTTGCAGCAATGGGAACGTAGGTTTGCCCATTGCTCAAGAGAAACATGGAGGTTTCGACCGCAATCGGCAGCTCGACTACCGGGTTCTCCGAGCCCATCGCTTCGACGAGTTGCTGCTGTCGATCTTCTTTTTGGAGATGCCGGAAATCGCGAGGCGCATAGTAGCCGTTGCGATAGTGGACGTGGACGCCGGACGCGTTGACCTTCACGCGAATGCTACGCCAACTCCCGTCGCGCTTCACCTTGGCGCCGAGATAGTAGCCGAGCAAATAATAGCCGCTGTTTTCCTGCTGAATCTTGGGAAATGCTTCGCTCAAGTCTCCGAGATCGAAAAATGCGCGGCCGCCGGTGTCGGAGGAAAGCGTAGCAAGCGTGTCGCGCGAATCCTGGCGCGCCTCGGTCTGGTGAAACACGGACGCGCCAGTGAAGATGGACGTGCCGGTGGCTGCGTTTGTAGTGGCGTCTCCACCTGGAGCTTCTGCAAAGAGACCTCGCGCATCGATTGAATAGATGGAAACGTTGGCGCGATTGGCCGCGTCGGTTGCCGCGCGCAGCTCGGTACGATTTTCTTCGCCAGTCTGCGTGATTCCGCCGGTAAATTCGATCACCGCTTTTCGGCCTGGAATTGCGGCGAGAACATTGACGAGGCCCTGCACGGCGAGGAGTTTCTGGTCGGTGTTGAATGCGTTGAACTCGGTTTCGTCGGCGGTATATGCAGCGCCGGTGTACTGCTGCACGTCGTACTCGCCGTTTTGTGCTGCGGCATAAGAAAGGTCGGCGAGCCGTGAGGCAACATCGGGCGTGAGGCGAGCCACCGCTTTTTCGAGCTTCGAGCGATCATTCGTGAAATCGGCCCAGACGGTGAGGCGAGCGGCATAGGCGACGATGGATACTAAGTCGGCGCTAGTCATCTGCTTCTGGACGAACTGTAGAGCGGCATCATGGGCGCGCGCGATGTCGTCGGTCTGCATCGAGGTCAGGTCGAAGAACAATACGAGCATGCGGCGGTCGCGCACCTGGTCGCTAAGCGCTTCGCCCGCGGCGGGATTATTGGGGCTGTCAATCGCAACGACGATGGGCTTTGCGTCATCAGACGGCGCCGTTTCCATCTTTTCGATGTCCTGAAAAGTGAAAACCGAGATTTTCTGCTGCTTGCCGTTCTCGGTGATGACGAATTGTTCGGAAGTGAGGCCTTTGACGGGTTTGCCGGATTTGCCCGTGACCTCGACATCGATGCGGACGAGATCCGACGATGCGCGAATGGCGGGAGTCCGACTCGCCGCCACATCTTGCGAGGCGGGGGCCGGCGCGGGTGTTGCTGGGTTTTCGGTTGACTGCTGCGGCGGCGATTGCGCGCCGGCCGCGACGCAAGAGAGGGCAAGGGCGGCCAATGACATCATCGTCCAGATTGTTTTGGGTCCTTTTCTCATCTCAGAAATTGAACCTCAGCATCACGTCCATTGTGCGCATCGAAGCGGCGCTCGTCACACGACCGAACAAAGTCGACCCGAACGTGGTTCCGAGGCCGGTAAACTTTGGAGTGTTGGTGAGGTTCTGAACCTCCCAGCGCATTTCCACACGATGCTGCCTTTCCCTTGTGCCGCCAAATAGAATTCCTTTTGCGAGGGAGAAGTTCCAACTGAAGCTGCACGGGCCTTCGACCGAGCCGCGCCGTTCGTTTCCGAAAGCGCCCGGAGCGGGGACGGCGAACGCTGCGGTGTTAAAGAAACTGAGCGACGAGCCACCGCAAATGCCGAAATTTGGATTGCCCGAGGCACCTTCGCAATCACCATCGAGGCGGCACAGGTCGGCGCGCTCGGAAAAATTCGAGCCCGTTCCGGAATTATTCGCGGCATTTCCGCCGAGCAGCACAGTGAACGGATTGCCGGTCTGCCATTTGATCACATTGTTGAGACGCCAGCTTCCTAGAAGGTGTTCCTCCCAGCCGTGCGTCGCATAGCGATGGCGCTCGCCGAAGGGCAATTCGTACACGGAGAAAAAGCGGAACTGGTGCCGGATATCGAAAGGCGAAAGCCCATATTCGGCGGCGACGTTGCCATCCTGCTGAACGACCGTCGACGCGGCGCCTCCAATTGAACTCGAATCATCGAGCGATTTCGAGAATGCATAAATCCCCTGAAAGCTGAAGCCGTGGGTGAAGCGGTGAATCACGCGGATTTGCAGCGCGTTATAAATGGAATGCGCGCCCGACTGATCGTAGAGAAAGCTCACGGCTTCGGGAATTTTCAGCTCCGCCTGCGTGTCGAGGGGATTGGTGCCGGGCGGCGCGCGATTGGGGGCGCGGAGAACATCGAGATTGTCGCCTTTCGTTCCCGTGTAGGTGAGATCGAGGAGCCAGTTTCTGCTGGAGGTGGTTTCAGTGCCAAACGTCCAGATTTGGGCGCGGCCGTCGTGATAGAAAGGATTCACGGCGGTGGTGTTGAGAATTCTGCCGGGATTTCCGTTTTGAATCTGCAGCAACGCTGTCGGCAGAAGGAGCGGGTCCGTGGGCGTGGTGAGCTGCGTGGACGAGGTCGCGAATGGCGGTTGGTAGGCTAGGTAATTTGTGGCGAGCGTGTTGTAGGCTGCTTCGTTGTAGAAAATTGAATAGCCCGCGCGAACGACCGTCTTCGGTTTGATCATCGTGGGCTGCCAAGCGATGCCGATGCGCGGGGCCCAGTTGTTGTAGTCACCGTGAACGAGCGCTCGAGGATACTGACCGCTGAATGGGCCCGTGCCGCCGGGAAGCACCTGCGCGGCGCAGGTGGGGCACGGCGGGGTGATATTGACTACATTCGGATCGAGATCGACGTTGGAAATGCGATTCGAGATTTCGATGGGGGGCGTGACGGCTTCGTAGCGCAGACCGTAGAGCAAAGTGAAATGCGAATTCACGCGCCAGTCGTCTTGCGCGAAGGCGATGAAATCCCAGCTTCGAAAGTAGTCGTTCGTAATTCCAAAGCGGCCGGACGCGGAATAAGGGTCGCCGAGGAGAAAATCGGCGAAATCGTTTCCTGTGCCTGCGACGGGTGCGCCGTTGGCGAGTTCGCTGGTGAGCAAGCCGGTGAATGAGAATTCGCCGCGAGGGTTGGGGTTCGTGTTGGTGTTTAACTGGATTCGGCGGACTTCGCCGCCGAACTTCATCGTGTGTTTCTTGTGCACGAATGTGACGGTATCGAGAAAACGCAGCGTCTGATTCCGGGTGAGCGATGGAACAGGGTCGCCAAATCCGGAGAAGTTGGTGAAATTCAGGCTGGGATAACCGAAGTCGATCGCGTCGGAGCTGCCGCCTTGGATTCCCACTTGCGAAGCGATGTCGTTGACGAAGGAATTATCGCTCAGAATCCGAATGCGGCTGCGGCTGTAGTTTATGTGTGAGTCGTTGACGAAACTCGGTGTCCAGTTCTGCGTGAGGCCCAGGTCGAGATTCTGATTGCGCGTGGACTGCGTGCCACCCACCTGTGCGAAACTGCCGAGCGTGTCGGAACCTGAGCCGTTGTAGTTGTAGCCCACCTGCACGTTGAACCTGGCATTAATGGTGTGCAGGACGTGCACATTCAAGATATTGCTCGAGAGAGGCGTGGCGGCTTGCAGAACATAATTCTGCGCCTGATTGGGTCTGGTGCCTGCGATGTTGGGCACCGGAATGAAATTCAGCAGCCCCTGCGCCGAGCTGTTGATGGGGCCAATCCGCTGCGCGGCGCCGCTTGCGCAGTTTGCATCGGCGACCGTTGGAAACAGTGTGTTCGTACCGCTGAATGGAACGAAGAGGGTCGGGACGCCCGCATTCGCGAGGCAGAACAAACCGTTGCGCTCATCGAGCATGGGCACTGTCGAGAATGTGTTCACAGCGGTCTGTTCATTTTCGTGCTGATAGTTCACGAAGAAGTAGGTCTTGTCGCTGCCGTTGTAGACGTGGGGAATCTTCAATGGCCCGCCGATATTTGCGCCGAGACGATTGTCGTAATGGCTCACTTTCGGCGATTCGACGCCGGTAATTGAATACGGACGAGCATCGAACGCGGAATTTTCGTAGCGGTCGTAAAAACCAAAACGAATCCGGTTCACCTGCTGACGAAGAAAACGGCCGCCGCCTCCGCCGCCGAAGGGACCTCCGCCACCCGGGCCGCCTCCTTGTCCACCTCCTGCGCCCCCGCCAGACCCGCCACTCTCTCCGCCAAAAATTGCTCCGCCGCCGCCCCCTCCTCCACCTCCGCTGCCAAAGCCTTGCCTGCCTCCACCGGCACCGCCGCCATTGCGCTGACCTCTGGCTCCGCCTGGGCCTTCAGAACCGTCGGGCGCACCCACGTTGAGGCCAGCGAGTCCAACATGGCCGTTGAAGGCCGATCCCTGACCGATTGTTCCCTGCAATAAGAACGAGTCAGCAGACGCAGCGCTGCCGGTCGTGAGCGCTGCGGACAATTGCGGTCCGGTATTGTTATTATTTTGTGGAGTTGTGGTGTCGCCGGCTTGCGGCGTACCTTCGTCGGTGAGATCTGTTTGCTGAAACCCGCCTCGACCAGGGGCGGTCGCCATTCCCTGACTGAGCGCGTTGGACACGCCGGGTGGCAGCGGCTGCCTTCCACCGTTTCCTCCGGCGCTATTTCCGTTCGTGGGCTCCCCTCTTCCTTTTTCGCCTGCGGCAGCGGGCGCTTTTGAATTTGCGTTCGATTGATTCGAAGCGGCCGGAGGATTTTTCGGCGCCTGTTTCGGGGCGACTGAATCAGGCGCCGGTGCAGACAGCTGCGCGAGAGTCGCCACCTGCAAGACCATCGGAATAGGGCCAGGGGGAACAACAGGAAGCTCGACATCGAGGGACGTGGAAACAAAACCGAGCTGGCTCGCCTCGATGTGATATCGGCCAGGCGGGAGCGCAGGGAATTCGAACTTTCCGGATTCGTCGGTCCAGCTCACCCAACTTTTTTTAATTTCGGTATTTGTCATTCGAACGATCGCGCTGGGAATCGGGTTCGCTTCGGGGTTTCGAACGATGCCTGTCACGGCGGGGCCAGACACTTGCGGCGAGGCAGATTGCTCTTTCGATCGAGCAGCAGATTGTGATTGAGCTTCAACGTGTTGTGCAGACGCCCCACTCAGAATCAGAGCGAGCAGAAGGGAGATAATGCCCACTTGCAGCCGCTGGCAGCGGCACCTACCTTCGCGCTGGAATGATATAAGCCACCACCCGATTTTCCTTTTGACGCTGTGCAGCCGAACAGAGTTACTTTGCCAATCGTGCGCGAATCATGTTGAAAACGGTGGCCGCACGGGCGTAGTCAATTTGGCGACCCGGTCCGTGCCACAAGCAGCGAGTGGGGAGTCTCACTGCTAGCTCGCCGGTATGGCACGGACTGGATCATCGTTTTAACCGCGATTCGAGAGGCTGCCACTGATATCAATCGGAACTGCCGCCAACTTGGTCGTAGACCAGGCGATACGTCAGCGGCTCCTTGAATCGCTGGTTTTCCATTCTTGTGTTGACGTACAACTGCTTGCCATCCGAGGAGAGGATATAAGTGCGAGTGGATTTCCCGCGAGAGCTTTGCGTCACCACGGTGAGCTGGCCATTTTGCCATTCAGCCGTGGTTGTTCTCTGTACTTGGCCTTCCGGTGCTGCGTTCTTTTCAGCAGAGGAATCGCTCGACGGATACTGGCCGAGCACGCGTCCCGATTTCCCCGTAATCTTGACATTCGATCCGGTCTGCTCGATTGCTAGAGACTGCAGGTCGTCCATCATGCCGCCTCGCTGAGCATGGCCCTCGCCATTCCTGCCACCTTGCCCGCGGCCATCGCCGCCGCCGGAGTCACTGCGCGCTGCTTGCATCTTCTGGCGGACGTCGTCGCTTCGTTCTTTGTTCAATTGCCAATGACCAGCCATCTTCGGTGGATTCACAGTTGCCTCTTGCAGTGCAGCAAGCGCCGATACTTCCTTGACTGCGGCTCTCGCAAATGAAAACAGAACTGCCGCACCCAGCATTGCCAACAGTGACCAGGTAAGCCCTGCGTTCGCTCGTGGTGAAGGTCTTACGGTCATTCGATTTCTGATCATCTCGCTCCTCAGCTTCCGAAACCTCTATGATTTAAAGCGCACTCTAAAGATTCCGTTCCGAGTGACGAAAAGTTCCTTAGAATTTTGGCGATTAGAAAAAACTGCGAGGGTTGTTAGTGGCCCGAAGGGGACGCGGTAAGCTGGCCGCTGGCGTCGACTTCAACATCGACGCTGTCGGTGACTCGCAAAAAGAAGTTGCTTGGGTTTTTCAGACCCCACTGCACATAAGGCACTGAAAACTTGGAGTTCGCGTGCGCCTGCCCTGAGGGCCCGGCTTGAACCGCCAAGTTGAGGGTCAGTTCATGGTCCTGGCCGTGAAGCTTCATAATTCCCGAGACTGCAACCTGGGATGTTCCTTGTGGTGCGATCGTTCCCTGGATGCGGCTCGGAATGAAAACGATCTCTGAAAATTTCCGAGTTTCCAGAATTTCCTGGTGCATTTTTTTATCGCGGCCTTCATTGCCACTTTCACCGCTTAGCGCGTCTATCACGATGGCTCCGCTTGCCGTACCTTTGGCTGGATCGAAATGAATCTCGCCGCTCTTCAATTTGAAAGTGCCGTGCACGGTATGAAGCGACGCTCCGAGGGTGAACTCGACGGTGCTCTTCGAGGGCTCCAGCCTAAATACCGACTCTTGCGCATGCGTACTAGGCGCGGCAAGAAAGGTGCCAACAAAGACGGCGGCTGAAAGCGCAAATTGAACCTTGAGACGAGGAAACCACAAGACGAAGTTCATTCTCACGCTCGAAGAACGCGCCAGGAGAGATCAAACATTTCCTTGGCATCAAATGCGTCATCTTGCGGTCTACTTGTGTGAACAGAAATAATTTTGGCGAACAATTCGGGTTTTTTTTCGAAGAGCCGCAGGGTTTTGCGCCGGACCCAGGTACTGGCGTCCATGAGCAACAACAATCGAGTCATGCGTAAGGGCATGCTTACGATCCGGCGGTGCGCCGAGCGATACGAGTCCAACACTCCGCGCGACAGCGCATCGGCAAGCGCGCGCGCTTGCTGCAATCCCAGACTCAATCCGTGGCCAGCAATCCCGTCGACCGAACAGGAAGCATCGCCCACGAGCGCGACATGTTTCGAAGCTACGCGCCACAAGCTCGTAAGGCCGACAAGGCTTCCCTGCTCAGGCGTTGCTCCGTGAGCGCCCTTCAGATGCTCTGCGACTTCGGGAAATTCACATAGGCCATCTGCAATTCGCAATTTCGGGTCACGCGAAAAAAAACTTATGCACACATCTTCCGCGTGGGTGGGCGTTACGACCATTTGAAACTTCCTGCCCCAATAAACTTCGACGAACCTGGACCAGGGTGCAATCGCGAAATGACGACGAAATCCGAATCGCGTGCGGCAATTCATACGCGGCCGGCTGAATTTGGCCCAGCGGCGAACAGAGGAATTCAATCCGTCAGCTCCGACCAGCCATCGATAGCCCACGAATTCACCATCGACACTGGCACCCGCAGCCGCGAACTCAGCAACGCGAGCCCCCCAGCGAAAAATTACGCCCACTTGGGCAGCCTTAGCCACCAGCAGATTGTGAAGCGCGGTACGCCGCAGCCCGAACGCGCGCCCGCGCTCGATCGGAGCGCTAACGGAATACGAATCGTCTGAGAAACGAAAACCTTTGAGCGAACAACCGAGGGAGGAATCTAGTTCAATTCCAATACTGCCCAGCGCCTCAACGGCCTCAGGAAGCAGCCCTTCGCCGCAAGGCTTGTTGATCGGAGGACGCCGGGCATCCGCCACCATAACTCGCAAACCGTTCGCCGCCACAGCAATCGCGGTCGCGAGTCCGGCCGGGCCCCCACCCACTACCAAAACGTCCAACTTCATTATTTCCGGCCCTCGCTCGCCTTACCATCTCAGCAGCACCAGTTCCGAGCAAAACCCCGGTCCCATTGCAGCTAGAATGCTGTAACTGCCGGCGGGTGGACGCCGGTGCGTATAAACATCCTCTAATACTAAGAGCACGGAAGTGGAAGAAATGTTGCCCACTTTCCTCAAACATTCCCACGACGCGGCGAGGTCTTTCGCGGTGATGCCCAGTGCTTGTGCCGTGGCTTCGAGAACCTTCGGTCCTCCCGTGTGCATCACCCAGCTCTTGATATCGTTACGCTTCAATCCCTGCTCACCGAGGAATGTGTCGACGTCTTTTCCGAGGTGTTTCACCACGGTGTCCGGCACCTCCGGCGAGAGCACGATATGGAAGCCCTTTTCAGAAATGTCCCAGCCCATCACGCGTTCGGTGTTCGAATAGAGGATGGACTTGGTCGCCAGAATTTCCGGACCCTTCGATTCGCGCTCTGAGCCGACAACGATTGTCGCGGCTGCACCATCTCCGAAAAGCAGAGCTGATATCAGATGCGCCATCGAAAGATCGTTGCGCTGAAGCGTGAGGGAACAGAGTTCGATGGAAACGAGTGCCGCTGCTTGATCCGGATAACCATGGACGTAATCCGCCGCGCGCGATATTCCCGCCGCTCCCGCGACGCAGCCCAGACCGAAGATTGGAATCCGCTTGATGTTCTGTGAGAGACCCATGCGGTTCACGAGGCGCGCGTCGATCGAGGGCGCGGCAATGCCCGTGACGGAGGTGACAAAGATCGCGCTCAACTCATCGGGTTCGATTCCGGCGCGGGCGAGCGCGCGGCACAGCGCCTTCTCGCCCAAGTCCAGCGCACATTCGATCCACACGTTATTCGCCTGGCCGAACGTCTCCATGTTCTCGTAGAAATCGATCGGGCGAACCGTGTACCTTCCCTCGACCTGCATGCTCTCATCGAGGCGATCCAAAATCGCGGGATTTGGTAAGCGATGTCGCCAGTCGTTCTTGAGCGCTTCCACCAACAACTCCTGCTTGTAGTAGTGCTCTGGAAACGCACTTGCAACACTAGCAATTCTCATTCGTCAGGCTCCTAGGATAAGTAATGGCTCGGGGGATATTACATCGAGTAGGGCTTATTACCCACGACGATTTAAAAAAATTCTTCTTCAAGGATGGCGTATCTATATTACGGCAACCGTGGCACAAACGGGGAGATAAAATGGAAAAACCCGAGTCCGTTGGGCGGACTCGGGTTCCGGGGGTTGAGAGGGGCTGGACCGGTAAACTTTCTATTCACTTCAGACTCGAACTCGCCTTCGCTGCGCCTAGTAGTTCCAGCGCCGCAGCATCAGAGTCACTCGAAAGACCAATTGGAGCACTAATACTAAGAGCGTGTCGCGCACGGAGTTTATGCGGTTCTGCAGAGGCGATGTTGAATGCTTCGAGAGCGGCGCTGCGCTACCGATCGCCTCATGCCTTACTTCCCAGCGATTGCCTGCCAGAGCGCTCATGCGCTTGCCTTCCTAGTTGACGACGTAGACCGGATTGTCGTGCTCGACGCAGACAACCATGGATTTGAAAATATCTACGTCCCAGCTATCCGCGATTCGGAGCCTGACGATTTCATCGGTTTCCGATAGCATCCGGCCGCGAAGTGGAACTCGCAGGTTTCCTGCTACCACTCGAAGCACCACCGGTTGTCCCATCCAGACTGCGTAGCCGCCTTTCACTCGCCCCTCCTCAGGAACTGCTCGGTACGATTTAAAGTTTGAGGTGGGGGGACGGACCGGCCAATGGTACAGCGGGCTATGTTTGATAGGAGGGTAGTACTACCCATGTATATGTATGATTATAGATAATTTAGTGTGAACCACTCGAAAACGTTGCTGGATTGCGCGGGAACGACACAAGAGGGCCAAACAGGCTCCCCGTCGCAAGCCAGCGCCTGCCGTTTTCTGCTATTGTCTTAGCTTGACTCCAAGGTGACCCCGCCACGGAGCTGACAACGCACAGCAATGCTCGAATCGCTCAAGCAGCTACTGGCCCATCTCTACGACGTAAAAGGCCTCATCGAATGGGGCGGTCCGGTTCTTGTATGCGCCATCGTATTTGTTGAGACCGGGATGTTCGTGGGCTTTTTTCTACCCGGCGATTCCCTGCTCGTTACGGCGGGCGTCTTTGCCGGTGCGGGACATACGAGCATCTGGGCTTTACTGATATTCGTGACCCTATGCGCAATCGCCGGAGATCAGCTCGGCTACTTGATCGGACGGATGGCCGGACAAAGTCTCTACAAGCGCGAGGATTCGCATTTCTTCAAGAAGCGCCATCTCGAGCGCGCCCATGAATTCTACGAGAAATACGGCGGGAAGACGGTGATTCTGGCGCGCTTCGTTCCCATCATTCGGACTTTCTGTCCACCCGTGGCTGGCGCGGCTAAAATGAGCTATTCGCGCTATCTCCTCTACGATATCTTTGGAGGCTTCCTCTGGGTCTGGAGCATGACGCTGCTGGGCTACACACTGGGCCGCAGCGTGCCGAATATCGATAAACGAATCCACATCCTAATCGCCGCGGTGGTTGCCGCGTCGCTTATGCCGGCTGTGTACTCCGCTTGGAAGGCTCGATCGCGGACTGCCATTTCGCCCGGACGCGCAGAAGCTGAAGAGAAATAACTTAATTCCGCTTGATACTGAAGGTAAACGACCGCCCTTGAAAAAAAAACGGGGAGCCTGGCAGCTCCCCGTTTTTTCTTTTTCCGTATGCTGCCATTCATGTCGAAGACATCGACGGCAGCGCGCACCGCAAAAGCGGTGTGTAAACGGTTGTCAAAATTCTAGGCCCGGTGGAGTCATCCTTTCTCCTTTCCGTGCACTAGCGACTACACCTTCGCTTTTACTCCGATGTTGCGGGGCGCGCAAGCGAAATCTTTGTGCGCCCCCGGAGCTATTTGCGAATCACCGCCGTGCTTTACTTCTCGCGCGGCGAATTTCCGTGTCCGCCATTGCTTGACCGCTCTGCGCCGCCCGAACCGTGCTGCGTAGCACGCGACTGCGGCGCCTGATCTTGTGCGGGCGCGTGAGCCGGAGCGCTATGCTCCTGTCTTACGTTCTGTCGCGGCGTAGCGTTATGCGTCGAAGGCGAACGAACCTCAGCGTTGTTCGACCGACGAGCAGCATTCGTGTCTGTATGTGTGCGCGACGGCTCGGTGCGCACGGCCTGATGAGGCGTCTGCGCATGATTATTGGACGGGGCGGTCACGTTTTGACGCTCGTTGTTGTGCGTTGCTGTGCGATTTGGCTTCCGCGCGGAGTTGTTGGTGGCGTGGCGATTCGTCTCCGGTGCTCGCGCGGTGCGATTCGCGTGTGTGTCAGCTGAGCGATTGCGCTGCTCTGCCGACCTGGTTTCTTCAGACCGGCGCATCTCCGCAGATCTGTTCGCTTCGGCCGATCGGTTTGCCTGCGCCGACCGGTTTGTTTCTGCCGAACGGTGCGCTTCCGACGCTCTGTTTTCTGCAGCACGGGTTTGAGTTTTAGTTGCCGTTCTCGCGTTGCGATTCTCTGCCGAACGGCCGCCGAATTCCCCAGCACGCCGCGACGCCGTCACGCCGGGACGCCCATGATTCTCCGATGCCCACTGCCGCCGATCGCTATATGCCTGCGATTCCTGACGTGATTGCACCGAAGTTGCACCGAACCGCCGCTCTCGCATTGCTGTCTCTTCACGGGCTGTTGGACGCGCGTTGATTCCGCCCCGTCCGCCGTTGTAGCTGACGCGGCTTCCAGATCGTTCCACGACCCGCCGTTCATATACGTTGTGAATCATGGTGCTGTTCACGCGGCTCACTGACGTGTTATAGAAAAAGTCGTGACCACGCCAGTAGCCGCCCTCATATCCGACTCCGAAATAGCCAAAGCCATAGTTAATGCCGCCGTAGAAACCCACGTGCGGTCCCCAATATCCCGCGTGCCAGACATAGACTCCGTCACCCCAACCCCAGTAACCGGGAGTCCATAGCAATCCCTCCGCCGGGGCGATCACCCAGGTTCCGGGCACCCAGTAATAACCGTCATCTCCCCACGCCCAGTAACCGGGCGTCCAGATGTAGTTAGGACCCGGACAAATAGGTTGCGTGTAGACCGGAATCACCGGCGGTGCCACCGTGATCGAAACGTCTATGCCGATGTTTGCTGAGGCCGCTGGGGCAGGACCCGGCATCAGCAGCGAGCCCAACATTAAGAGGAATAAGAATCCTAGATAAAATTTGCGCATGAGAAATACCTCCTTTCAGCCTGTATATGAATTTTATGAAATAAATCGCCGGCCGCAAATAACGGGAAATATGGAGAAAATCCGTTTCGCAGCTGGTATGACAAAATTTCACCAACTGTGACAGATTTATAGGGAGTTCTCGTAAGCGGGTTTATAAAGAGAAGCATAGCCGCCCCCAATGATTCCCTACCTATTGGATGGAACAGAGCCAGGTCTGGTTGCGCGGCTGGAGGCTTAGCTACTGCGTTTGTTTGCGTTCACTTCAAGAAGAGCGCTTCGCGAAGTTGGTCGCGCCCTACGAAGGTCTTGGAGGACCTAAATTTGCCGAAGAGATCGAGAATCTCGCGATTCTGAAAGACGTGGGCGTGTACGGCAACCGTGGGCGCAGGAAGCATTTCGATCGTTTGCGTATCGACGATCCGATATCGGTGAAACCGTTCGGCCGGCCGGCTGTGAAACATGGCTAAAATGATGCCCGACGGTTGCAGCAGCGAATACATCCGTTCCATCGCGCGCGGCAATAGCTCCGCGTCAAAATAATCAAGAAGGTCCCAGGCAAGCACACCGTGAAAACTTTCTTCCGCATAGCGCAAACCGGTTTCCAGAAACTTTTCAGCCAGATACGCTTGCGAAATTTTCTCCTGGCCGTTGCCGACCGGTGCGAGCCGCAGACCCTCTTCTTCCGCGCTCAAAAATTCTTTCCATGAGCGCAAAGAATCCTCGGTGGTGACCCGGTAGCCTTTTTCGATGAAAAAATTGAGCGTGGCTTGCGACACTTGGCCGAGATCGAGGATACGAGGAGTCTTTTCATCTTCCAGATGCTGAAGAAATTCCTTCAAGCCATTGGAGATGCGAAAATTGGCGGGTGGAGAAACTGCCGAACCTGATGCCCCAGCGCCGGGCTTCGATCGAACCGCTGTGCTGGCATTACCTGAACGAGTTTTAGCCGTCCAATTCATGTGAGCCTATTCCCCAGAGGCGTGCGCGATCGCGCGCGGCGCTTCGTTCGTTTTCGTTATCGCAGCCGTTGAAATGGGAGCGAGATCTTGTACCTGTTTAGCGTCTCCCGCGCGCGTCATTTCGACTTTGCCACGCAGTCTTGCTCCGTCGTCAATCGCGATGCGCGGGGTGATAAGGCTGCCCTGCACGCGGCTCGATCCCCCGAGTTGCACTCCGGCGGATGCTCTTAAATCGCCGGTCACAGTGCCCTCGACCACAATCTCACGCGCTTCGATATTGGCCTTCACTTTTCCGTTGGGCCCCACCGTTACCTTCGCCTGCGGGAAGTGGAATTGCCCCTCGGCCTGGCCGTCGATATAGAGATCGTCATCACCAGAGATCTGGCCATTGATCCGGAGTCCTGACGATATTCGCGAAATCCCGCGCACTACAGGAGGAGGCGCCACGGCAGGCGCAACGGGGTGTGCGGGCGGAGCTGCCACTGGAGCCGAGCTGGCAGAGGCATCCGGCACAATCTCAGGAGAAGGTGCAGGCGGCGCTGTCACAGAAGTGCTTTGGACTTTTGTCGAAACTGCCGCTGGTGAATCTAAGGATTGCGAAGACGGTTTCGCGTCTGCGGGTTTACGCCACATGAAAAAATCCTCCCCGAGCACAATCGCCAGGAACGCTGGCCGGGCGGCAGGCGTATCCAAAACGTGCTCGAACTATAGTACAGGGATGGTTAGCTGTAAATCGGGAGTGCAACGCCGTTTCTCAACTGAGTACGGGCCTTGTGGGTTGAGATTAGAGCCGCTGAGACGGTGCGTACGTCGCTGTTCCGAAGCTCCCAGCGAGCTACGATGTAGCCAACGACCTCATAGAAAAACGTTTTGACCCCTTCACGCGTGCGCCACCAGCTGTTTGGATCATAGGCAGGATCTGGAGCAGCCAGCATGCGGAGCTCAGTGCCGGGCGCCAACACGTGCTCGTAAATGAACCGGGCGCGCCGGGTGTGGTAGTTCGAAGTGACCACGATGATCTTCTTCCATCCGTGGGCGGAAAGAACTTCCGATACGGCGCCGGCTTCATCAAGCGTATTGCGTGCGCGGTTCGGCACACGTACTACAGCAGTCGCGGGGACGCCTCGATCGGTGAGATCCCGTTGCATTAGTTCGGCAATCGAAATGTAGGGTCGCAAGGTACGGCCGCTTGCAACAATCCGCGGAGCCCAGCTCGCCCGGTAGAGGTCAGCTGCTCGCGAAGCGCGTACGGCTTCATAGTCGTCGTCACTCAGTATGACGATTGCGTCCGACGCCTGCGGCGATTCGTCTACAACCCAGAAATTGCCAGCGAGGCGAAGGATCGGGTAGCGCGCCAAATAGATAACAAACGCGAATATCACCAGGAAAATCAGAAACAGGAAGCGAAAGAAGATCCCGCCTCGATCGGAGCGTATGGATGATTTGAACCTGGCCTGGCTCGTTGTCATTTCGCCGGATCGAGCTCGCGCAGGCGTTCGGCCGCTACCTCGGGAGGCAGCCCGTTAAAATAAACTTCCTTGATGCTGTAGGACTTGCTCCGCGTCTCGACGATCGGAAGTATTTCGATATGCCAGTGGTAATCGCCGGCGATCGTCCGCCAGTAATCGCTGAGCTCGCCCTTCGTCTGTAGCGTGTTGGGCGCGGTGTGAACCACAAGGTGATAGTTCTCAGAGGTTTTCAACAAGCGGCGCAACGTGCGGCCGAGCAGGCTCGCGAGATGCCGCCGATTCTCTCCGGGCGCGGTCGTTTCGAACTGATGATTGTGCGTCTTCGGCATCAGCCAGACTTCATAAGGCACGCGGGATGCATAGGGGCAGAAGGCGAAATTGTCGCCGATGGTGTCCACCATGCGCTTCTTCTGCCGCACTTCCTGGCGGAGAATGTCGCAAAAGACGCAGCGTTCGCGGTCACGAAACCATTCGCGCGCCGCTCGCAATTCGTACAGGATGCGGCGAGGGACAAACGTCGTTGCCGTCACTTGGGAATGAGAATGAGACCACTCCTCTCCCGATTGGGGACCTTGATTCTTGAATACGGCCACATATTTGAAGCGAGCGTCGCGCTTCAGATCCGCGATTCGCAAGGCGTAGGCTTCGAGCACACGCTCGATCTGCTCGTCCGTCATTTGCGCGAGGTAGCGGGCATGTTCGGGCGTCTCCACGATGATTTCGTGAGCGCCGGTCGCGTCCATTCGATCGTAGATTCCTTCGGCTGTGCGCGACGTGTCGCCTTCGATGCGATAAAGCGGCCGGAAATGCGGATAGGCGCGAACCTGCCACGGGCCTTGCGACGGAAGATCCAGAAGGACTTTCGTCTCCAGGCGATTCTCCGGACAAAGCGGACAAGGGTCAGGCCGTGGTTTCTCGCGTTCCGGATGGCCGACCACAACCCAACTGCGGGTAATAGGATCTTTTCGAAGTTCCATTTTTTGGTATGAGAAGAGCGGCCGTCATCTTATAACGCCGACCACGCGCGGGCAAAAGGAACTGAGCACCGATTTGCTGTCCGGATCCTGAGGCAAAACGCACTACTTAGCGCGTGTAGTGGGTAGGAGTGGGCCCAACCTCAAGACGGTGCCTATCCCAGATAGCGCCCTCGCGAGTGTAATTCGCCATTTCGAAGTCCTGGGTAAGTTCGAGGCAATCCGTTGGGCATGCGTCTTCGCACAGGCCGCAGAACATACAGCGCGACGTGTCGTAAGTGAAAGTGGTGAGAACCTTGCGGCGTGTGGCATCGTCACGAAGCCAGCCTACGACGATGAGATTCTCAGGGCACGCAAGAGCGCAGAGGTTGCAGGCAATACACAGCGATTCGCCGGTCTCTGGATTCATGTTCAGACGCGGCGCGCCGCGATAGCGCTCGGCCACCATGGGACGCTCGAGAGGATACTGCTCGGTGTAAATATTCTTGGGCGCCTGATAACGGAACGTCAGCCACATCCCCTTGAGCAGGTCGACAAGGAAGAGACGGCGGAGAAGGTCTTTCATCGAATCGTAGTCTGACCGCCAACAAAAAAATTGTCAAGGCAGAGGCAGGCAAGTGAAGTCAATGCCCCGCTTGCCCTTTCGCCGTCGCCACGAATTCACCGAGCACGGCCCGGCGCATCAAATCAGGAGGCAGTAAGCCCTGCGCCAGGATGAAATCGTGGAAATCCTTCTGGTTGAATTTCGGGCCGAGGGCAGACTCGGTTTCCCTTCGCAGAGAGAGCAACTTCGTGTATCCATAGAAGTAGCTGTTGGCCTGGCCGGGTGCGCGGTACGTGAACCGCTCCACTTCCTCTTTGGCGAAAGCGTGCGATAGCACAACATCCTCCTCCAGGACGCGATAGGCGTCCTCCGGCTGAATCTTGCCAGATTGAAGCTCAGGATCGAGGAACGCGCGCGCGGCGCGCAGGAGCCGCAGATCGAGCGAAATCAGCTGCCCTTCTGGAGGCATAGAAGGCTCGATTACATACTCGGCGTAAAGGCCCCAGCCCTCCACGTTGGTGCTATTGAAAGCAAACTTTGCGCGGGCCAGCGAAACGCCGTGCTCAAGCATGGAATCGAATTGCAGCTCGTGCCCTGGACGGGCTTCGTGAGCAGTGAGCGTCCATGCGGCCGCGTCGTATGCGAAGTCGTCATATTTGTCGGTGGTGCTTTCACCCGCCGGGCCGGGAATATTCAACGGAAGAACGAATTCGCCTTTCTGCCCAGTGTTGTGAAGAAATGGCGGCGCGACCATGTGGGGGGCGGGCTGCTGCGCGGTCTCGGCCGCTGTAGCGATGCGAATGCGGGCCGGACGGTCTGGCAGCGACACGATCTTCTGAGCGACGATAATTTGTTCGATCTGTTTCAGCCGATTCTCATAGAACGGCAGAATCGCGTCGCCCACAAGCTGCTGCTTCTTAAGCTCGTGAATCACGTCGCGGTAATCGCTTGACGGCCGATTGCGTTCTTTCGCTATACGCGCCGCAATTGACTGCATTTCGCCCTGAATTTCGGTGAATGCTTCATGCGCCATGGCGGCGATCTTGGCTGGCGGAATGTCAATGCCATACTGCTCGAGATTCAGAGCATATTCTTCCGGCGGTAGGCGAAAGTTGGACCGCGCTTTAGGCAAGACGTTCGCGCTCATCCAGGCGTCATAATCGGCGAGTTGTACCTTAAGCTTAGCGAGAGGTTCCTGCCAGCCTTCCAACTTATATTTCGTCAAGAGCGCCGCGATTCCGTCAACGTAATTCGAATTGCGCGAGAGTTCGGTTTCGATTTCAACGCGCGCCGGATAGACGATCCCGGGCTTGGCCATTTGCTCAATGGCACGCTGCTTCAAAATCTCCACGATCGGCGGATAGCCGGGTTCGATGCCGGCATATTTGCGCAGTCGCACGACGGCTGCGGGACGGCGGTCGGATGCGGTCTGTTCATCGAGCAGAATCTGCAGGCCGGCGAATACGTAGCCACTGGCGTTGATAAACGGCACTAAGTGCGCCCGCGCGAAATCCTCCGCTCGAAACTGCAGATCCACCGCGCGAATCATGATCTGCAAATCTTCCGCGACTTCCTTTTGCCGCTGCTGCGCTGCCGCAGCTTTCAACTTTGCGAGCACCTGCGTGGCTTCCTGGCGCTCCAGGTCTTCGTCAGCCCGCGTGGGTTGCGAAATGAGCGGATCGTATTGGCTTAGTCCTTCTCGCGTGCCGCGATCGGGATGATGTTTCATGGACACGGCAAAGAGTTGATTTGCATAGCCATTGCTCACGGCGATCCAGGATTGATCCACCGGCGGACGATTGCTGGCGAACGCTGATACGAAGATCAATACACCGAGCAGCGACAGAGCAGTCTTGGTCATTCGCATCCCCCCTGAGAATGTCTTCAACCTATTTGGCAGTCGCCTGAATCTGGCCCGCGCATTTGTGGGCTTAGTAAAGCATGCGAAGCCTCGGAGGGCAAAATGTGACCGAATTCGCGCGATCGAAATGCCCCAAAACGTGATTTTTCTGCCGATTAGAAATTACTATCTTTCATAATTTAAAACATTTATGTGAATTCCTAATCCCGTCACCGTAGATTAGACTTTGACTCGTAGAAGGCGTCGAAGTGAGCGCGCTGGGGGAGTCCCTATTTTGGCGGGGTTTCAGTAATAATCCGTGACATTTTATGGCGACCAAACAGATCAGCATGGACGTTTTAGTCTCGCTTCTGCGATGCCATTTCCGGACGCAGCAAAAGTACTTGAAAAGCGTGATTTCGACGCAAAGGTCAAGGCGTTTCTCATGAAGGCAGCCGGATGCCGTTTGGCCCACCCCATCCCCCTTTCGCAGCGAGAACGGGATGGCCAAATCTCTTCGTCGAAAAGTGGCGGATGGCGCTAGCGGCGCTTTCCCTGGGTTCGCCTCTGCGGACCGCTATTGACGTTGGGAGCTTCCTCTCCCAATGCAGTCGCCAAATCGATCTGGTGATCCTGCTCCTGCATCAGGATTTGACGAATCTGCTCGGCCATCGCAAATTCGCCAAGCGCTTCGCACTGACGGACCCGATCGCGATAATTCCGCACGGTTTCATTTTCGTTTTCGAGATCAAACCGCAGCATGTCCTTGGCTTTTTCCGATGTGCGAACAGACTTGGGCGTGACGGAAGGCATTTTGCCGAGATAATCAATCTGACGCGAGATGGTCAGCGCATGATCGAGCTCTTGCTTCGCATGAATCTCAAGCTGGTTGGCAATGTCCATAAATTCGGCGCCCTTTAAAACCTGCGAGTAGACAACGTACGAAATGATGGCCTGATATTCGCGGGCAAGATCTTCGTTTAATAATTCCGCGAGACGTTCGCGGGTAATTTCAGTCTCGGATAAAGCGGGCTTCGGGGCTGCCATGGAATTCCTCCTGGGTTTGAAACGAAGGTTGAAACTTCGGTGTCGGGCAAGGGTAAGACAAGGTCGTACCTCTTCCAGTATCCTACCGATCGCGCGCAGGGGCTAGCGATGCATCGCTGAAATACCATACACCTCGGACCGCAATGCAGACAACTCGTCGCGGCTGACATGCTATCCTCGTCGCGGTTTATGAACGAGAACTCAGCCGATTTGGAATTTATGAAGTCTGCCCTGGACGAAGCGCATGCGGCGGGGAGCCGTGGCGAAGTTCCCATCGGAGCAATTGTTGTGCTGAATGAAAAGATCGTCGCCAGCGCTGGAAATCGCACGATTCTGGATTGCGACCCCACGGCGCACGCGGAAGTGATCGCGTTGCGCGAAGCGGCGCGCAAAATCGGAAACCACCGCCTGCTTGGAACCACGTTGTACGCGACCGTCGAACCATGTGCGATGTGCGCGGGTGCGATGATTCAGGCACGCATCTCGCGGCTGGTGTACGGCGCTGACGATCCGAAGGCCGGCGCCGTTCGATCTTGTTTTTCAATTCTCAAGCATGAAAAATTGAACCATCGCGTAGATGTGACTTCAGGGGTGCTGGCCGAAAAGTCAGTTGAGCTGCTGCGCGCTTTTTTTGAAGCGAGACGCTAATATCTGGCGAACGCAGTCAAAACTCCGACCTAGCGAGGCAAACCTTTCGGGCGTCGCTTTGCCGGCAACGCATTGCTATACCCGATATGCAGGAGCTCATGTAACGCGTCGGGATGCACTTTCGAAAGTCTTACGAGCACCCAGGGATAGTTGCGATAGTGGTCGGTGATGAAATAAGTTTCCGGGTCGCCGTCTATCAACTCTTCCCGCTGATCGAGCGGCATCTTGAGAACGATGGTATCGGGATCTTCCTCGTTACGCCAACGCACGAAGAGGTTCCCATTGACTTTCAACGCGGGTGTTCCATACGAAGTGCTCTCTTCCACATTCGGAAACCTCAGCGCAGTACGACGCACAGCGTCATACGTGATGGGTAGCAATCGTTTCATTGAATTGCACCGCCTCGACGGACGGCATCTTAGCGCAAATAGCTGCCATGCTTGATGTCGCTAGGTTTGCGGGCCTAGGTGCGGACGAACTCCACTCGCCTGCGGCCAAGGATTTGATTACACTTTTCTGATTCTCACATAGAGTTCGTGCAATTGGGAGATGTCCTCATGGGCAATGTAGGTTCAAAGAGATATGAAAGAAAAATTGTATGGAGTTGGTTCAATGCTGCGGCATTATGCATCCTCACGGCTACCTCGCTGCACGGACAGACCAAGGCCTCCGATCCTCATCAAACACTGCTGAATCAGTTCAGCGATTCCATGGATGAATTGACGGCCCGAGTCTCTCCCGCCGTCGTGCAAGTGCGCGTCACTGGGTACCGGGCGGTAGAGGATAAAGATCGAGATGAGACTGGCTTGATCGGCCGGCAGCGCAGCCTTGCGTCGGGCGTGATTGTCGATCCCGATGGTTACATCATCACCAACGCGCACGTGGTGAAAGGAGCTCAGAGAGTCCGCGTGTTCCTGACGCCTGCAAGCGAGGTTGAATCGCAGGTTCGCAGCAGCCTTGGAGTTGGTAAGCGTCCTGCACCACTCGAAGCGAAAATCGTAGGGATCGCCTCGACGATTGATTTGGCGCTCCTGAAAGTCGAGGCGAAAAATCTTCCCACGCTTCCTTTTGCCGACTACCGGAACCTGAAGAAGGGCCAAATCGTGCTGGCGTTCGGGAATCCGGAAGGACTCGAGAATTCAGTGACCATGGGAATCGTCAGCGCGGTAGCGCGTCAGGCTGATCCCAGTACGCCGACGGTCTACATACAGACTGATGCGCCCATCAATCCGGGCAACAGCGGCGGCCCGCTCGTGGATACGGAAGGCCGGTTGGTAGGAATCAACACTTTCATCCTTTCGGAAACCGGCGGGAGCCAGGGACTGGGATTCGCGATCCCCAGCAGTTTGGTGGAATTTGTGTATGGGGAGCTTCGCAAATATGGACGCGTCCATCGCAGTATCATCGGCGCGAGCCTGCAGGAGATTACGCCCGACCTTGCCGCGGGGCTTTCGCTGCCTCGACAGGATGGCGTGATCGTTTCGGATATTCTTCCCGAAGGCCCCGCTGCAAAGGCAGGACTGAAAATTGGTGACGTAATCGTGACGCTGGACGAGAGACCGATTGGGGCCCTGCCGATTGCTGAAATGATTGTTTCAACGAAGCCAGCGGGGGCGAGCATCCACCTCGAAGTCCTGCGCGGAACGCAGAAGATCCCCCTCGACATCCGGGTTGCGGAGCAGAAAGAGAAAGTCGATCGGATGGCTGATCTCGTCGATCCCGCGAAATCTCTGGTCGCGAAACTGGGAATCTTCGGAGTGCAGGTGGATGCAAAACTGGGAGACGACGTGGAGGATTTGCGCATTCCATCGGGAATCGTTGTCGCGGCGCTCTCGGCTGACCTTTCGGGGATTGAAACGGATTTGCAAGCAGGAGACGTGATCCACGCCGTGAATGGCTCGCAAGTGGAGACGCTGGACGGCTTGCGCGCGGCTCTAAACGCGATTCCGCCAGGCGGTGCGGGAGTGTTGCAAGTGGAGCGCGATGAAAAATTGACATACGTTACGTTTGAAATGGAGTGACGCCGAGGAACACCTCTCTGCGGCCGGGTTGTGAGGGAAACGCGCGTTTGTTAGACTTGTCGAGGAGAGGTGTCTGAGCGGTCGAAAGAGCTCGCCTCGAAAGCGAGTGTTGGGGAAACTCAACCGTGGGTTCGAATCCCACCCTCTCCGCCATACTTTGCCTTGTGTTTTCATTCAGTTGATCTGTTCCTTCGCGAAGTGTACCTGATTTGTACCGAAATTTTTGTTATTTAAAACTGGATCGAGTTTCCAGGCGCTCGCCACGTCCGCCTCAAGCTGCTCTTGGCGTGAGCGAACCCACGGGTTGTAATGCCGCTCGGTGACACGCACGCTTTGATGCCCGAGCAGAACGGAAACACGTTCAATCGGCACGCCAGCGAGAAGCAACTCGACAGCGAACGTATCGCGTAGCCTGTGCGAGACGGCATTGCCCAAACCCTTTGCGATCCCCGCGAAGTCGAAAACTTTCTTGATCTTTTCCTGCCAATCGCCAGTGACCGTTTGGCGCTTGCCCTGCCCACTCCAGAAATACCGTGTTTCAGTCACACGCGGTGTCGCTTCAAGCACGCGGAGAACGGAATCAGGCAGGACGGTGTAGACAGGCACGCCGGTCTTTTGGTGTAGAGAAAAAGCCGCTTGCCGTCGAGTCTGTCGGTCGTTAGCGTCACGGCATCAGAGACGCGCATTCCCGTATAACGCATCAGCACGAGCAGGGTCTTGAGACGGCACGCATTCAATTTGCCCTCGGCTGGCACCTTGGCGTGGAACTCGTCGCAACTGATCAAAACCTTTTGCCACTGCTCCGGTGTGAGCGGCATCGTGGGACAGATGGTTGTCTTTGGGAGCCGAATCCTTGCAGCGTGATTTGATTCGACCCACTCGCGGTCATGTGCAAACCGGAAAAAGGCTCGCAGGCGTTCCAGTTTCTTCGAGGAGGTGCGCGGACCCTCTTTCCACATCGCGCGGAACTTGCTCAGCTCGTCGAGGTCGAACTGCACTAGCATCTTCAGTCCGCACTCTTCGCCGTATGCCTCCATCTGGCTCTCAAGGAGTTTGTACTTGCGGATCGTCTGATCGGAAAGCTTTCGGGCTTCGAGGTCAGCGATCATGCTTGCCCAGGCATCGGCCAAAGTGACTGCAGCCCCACGTTCGATTACCTGCTCTTTCGATTCCCACTCGTGAAGTTTTTGATTCGCTTTCGTCGAGTCTCGCGTGCCGAGCGACAGTCTGACCTCGCGGCCACCGAGAACGCCGTCCACCCAAAACTTGCAGTTGCACGCCCTCTGCTTTTCTCGTCGCAGCTTGGCGAAGTTAGGGCAGCTTCTTTTGTGGCGTCGATAAAGTGTGAGTGTCATGGCGCAGGATTCTACCCTTTCCTCGACATTCTGCAATTGCTGAGTCGGGTGTATACGCACAGTGCGACTGATTCGGGAATACGTAGCGTCCGGGACCTCCGATCTGACGACCGAACTGGATTCTCGAAAACCAAGACGCCTGGCTCATTCTCAAAAAGGCGCCGGATCGTATCCGCGCTTAGACTCCACATCTCGGCAAGCTCGGTTGGCGAGTAATGATGCTCCCGCATCCGCACTTCTCCGCCAGAAGCCCCGAGTTTTGCTGCGCTCGCCATCGCGTTTACCCGCCCGACCCCGGCGCTCCAAAATCAAAGAGTTTGCGGAATCCGGCAAAATAGGTTGCAAAGCGGTCTAAATGGAGATTTCGGAACCGTCATCGCATTGTCAGGTCCAGCTGCTGCCGTTCGGTATCTTCAACAGAAACATTGAGAAACCGCACTCGTTCGGGATCGAAGTCGAGATTCACGATGCCAGTCCGACCGTTCCGTGCTTTCAGAACATACACACAGGCTTTCCGTTCAAAGGCGATGTCCATGTTGCGCTGAAAAAACCTGCGAACCAGCCACAAGATCAAGTGCGGAGTATTGCGCACGGAACTATCACCCCAGATGTCGTCTAACCTCGGGTGCGCACCCTTCGCAATACTCGCAGACACTTTCCGCAACTGGCAAAGTAAGACGACACAGACATCGAGCCTCTCTGCGAGCCGCTTCGCGGCGAGCATGAAGCTGCGCTGATGCCGAAAGACGCTATCGTCATCGGCTTTTGGATCAATTCCCGCCTCGATGACCAGCTGATCGTAATCTACGACTACGAGGTCCAGCCCACCTGTTCGCTTCGCGGCTTCTGCCATGGCCCAAATCCGCGAGGGCGTGATGTCCTGGTCCACAATCTGTATCTCTGTGGGCTCTAACGCAGCGTCAGACAGTCTTTCAAGTTCGACCGCACTAAGCGTCTCGGGCCGCTGGATGAAATAAAACTTCACGCGGGCCCGATAGGCGATCTCTCGAAGCGTCAATTGTTCGCCCGGCATTTCCGCGCTGAAATATAGGATCCTGAAGCCCTTTCGGCTCACCGATGTTGCGAGCTGCGAGGCCAACAGTGTTTTCCCGTGCGATGTTGGAGCAACGATCAAGCACAATTCCTTCCGGCGCAGTCCAGACGTCATCTCGTCAAGATCGGCAAGGCCGAAAAACATGCGGGCAGCCTTCGCGGGATTTAGCTTTGCACTTGCAAGCTGGTCGACGGCCGATTGCGCGACTTCATTCCATGGCCGAGCGCGGATCGCGTCCGTGCGATTACTTGTGATGTTCAAGAGCTCGGCGATCGCGTCCTCTGTGAGCTTTTCAGGAAGATCGGCGCATTCCCACGCTCGATGTTGAAGCCGCTCGCCAAAATGGATGAGTTCGCGCAAGTGGGCCTTGGCGACGACAATATCTGCATAGTGTTCGATATTGGTTGCGCGAGGAAGACCATCGGCCAGGGACGACAGATAACTCACGCCTCCAGCAAGTTCGAGTTGACTCGACGATCCCAGGACTTCAAGCAGCGCCACGGTATCGATCGGCTTCCCGGTCGCGGAGAGTATTTCCATTGCGCGGTAGATGATCCGATTTTGTGGAAGAAAGAAGTGCGCATCCCGCAAAACAGCCAAAACCCGCAAGATCGCATTGGAATCAAGGATTGCGGCACCAAGGACCGAGCGCTCGGCATCGAGATTGTGCGGTAGCTTTTTGGCGAAAGTCTGGTCCATGGCTATCGTTCCTTTGGCCGCAAGTCATTCACAGTGGGGACTTGCGGCGCTTCGCTGTCGCGAAGATCGCTAAGAGCACGAAAAAGCGCAGCGCAGCCGACCAGCCTCCGGCCGTTGGCCGCTTCCCACGCATCGATGGCGCCCCCGATGAGCTCTGATCTAGGGTCCCCATTCCTGGAAGCCCATCGGCTCTCGAGGAGGGTGCGGAAGCTGATCGGGCCGTAGGGTGAGATTTCAAGAAACTCCCAAACCGAGTCTTCCGGTTTAGAAGAAGCGGCATGAAGCTGCTTTACTGATTCTTGATTACTGCATACTGAAGAAGGCGCGCGCTCTGCGACACTCTCTGCGCCAAGCAGTGCGACACTCTCTGCGACAACTTCATATCTTGGCTTCTCCCATGACTCAGATTTCCAAGCGTTTAGTCGCATTCCCTTCAGCGCGCCAGTTCGAATGTCGTATTTGTCAATCAAAATTGGGTAATTCCCCCGAAGCCCACGCTGATGGAATGAGCGAAGGAAGCCGATTTCGTTGAGCCTCTCAAGTCCGCGCTGAACGGCGCGGAGTGAGGTGCCCGCTGGAGACGTTGCAAGGATTCGTGGAGCTGAACCCCTCCAAATGCCAGTCTTAAAGTCCGCCTGGAGGTGGATCACGACATAGATGCCGAGGTCGAATAGGCTCAGCCTTCCCGAGATGAGATGCTCAACAATGCCTGACCGGACAATCGCATAACCAGAGTTCACGGCGACACCCCAGCGTAAGCGGGCAGAGGAACTTCCTGGTCGGTGTCTCGACGGTGCCACTGCTCAAATCGGGATGATCCATCCCCAGAACCCGCTACAAGGCGGTATCGCCGAATCCCGCCATCCTCGGAGACGTGGAGAATCTTGCCGGATTGGGCGTCGGCCGTCACGCGATCTGCCGAGTCGAAGCGGTGTGTCTTCATGCGGCCGCCTCGATGTCAGCGATCAGCAAAATCCGCCAATCGGAGAAGATCGTCGCGTCGCACGGAGATTCCATGATCTAATCGACGCAAAAAAAGCCGTAAAGACGCGGCAAGCAAAAGCCTACGATCTTTGGTGGAGATATTCTCAGTGAGAATTGCCGTCTGTAATGGTAGGGTTCCTGAAAATTCCTTCGAGCAACCCTTGACGGTTTCATGCCCTGCGATGCTCTGCATTTAGTTTCGTTCCTGTGACTCGCCTCCGAACAGTCTGGCGAGTTGAAGATTGCGACGCCCAAGCCTCTGCGGCTTGGGCGTTCGCTATTAAGGTTGAAAATCACGCCATCGCTCCCACGGGAGTGGAGAGCATGCGAACGATCTGTGCTGCGCTAGATGGTGCTGGAAATTTGGCTAGCTCTGCCTCGATCACACGAGCGATGCATTCGACATCAAGCTTAGACAGCTCAAGGTCGCCCCGTTCCCAAAGGCAAATCTGTGAAGCACTGATGTTGACGCGCCGCCCAAGCTGAATCTGTGTCAGTCCTGTCCGGCGACGCAATGACGAACGCTCGCTAACTTTCACGTTGTACCTCCGTGAAATATCGAGGTCAGTCTAGGAAAAAATTAATCTCTTTTAGTGTGACAACTTTGGCGGGACCAGACTGGAAGGGTCACACTTTTCTTCTTGGGTAGCGACGGCGTTGTAGCCTGACAAATAACCGCTCACCAAGCAAGCTGGCGGGATTCTTGAGATTATGGGCAGTTGCGTCGGCAAGACCCATGAGGTAAGTCATACGCTTCAAATGTGTGCCGGCAAGCCGAACCAAATCATCCTCAAAGGTTTGCTTCAAACGAGCAGCCGCTGACTCTTCTTTCTGATGGCGATCAAAACCAGCTTCCATTCGCGCCATAGTCGAGGTGAGCCGCCACACCTCACGAAGCCAGGGAGGTCTTCCAAGGTTTTGGATTGCCTTAGCGATTCGCGCAAATTCTTCTCGCTTCGTCACAAGCTTGTGTCTCTTGGGTTCTTCCTTCAAAACAAACCGGCAGTCACGATTACCTCCGGAAGTCTTAATCTGCGTCGTCTCGATTTTGAAACCCATCATTCTCAGTTCGCTAGAATACATGGCGTAATCCTGCCAAACCTTGTCTGTGATTAGTTCACCGTGAGTCGCACCGTTGGCACCGCGCTGACGCAGGAAAAGTAGGAACTCGTCGCGTGGAATGAAGCGACGGCGATGCCCGCGCATTTCCGACCGATCCGAATTCCAGTCTTGAGCGTGGGCCCACATCGATAGCATGACGATCAAGTTAAATTCAGACTCCAATTTGGGGCAGTTCTGATCCTTTTTTACAAAATATCGCAAGTTCCGCAAAGCGCGGCGGTCAGTGTGGATGGCCATGCGGATCTCCTGCTCCCAGAGAGTTCCCCGGATAGCAATCTGCTTTATCAAGTAAGCAAATTCCAACCGTGCCCGCTTTGCTGCGGCAGGACTCTTGCCTTCGCGCAACTGGCGTCTTTCATATTTCCGCAAGAATCGCTTATGCCCAGGACTAGCCTTCCACTCCGAGAGAAAAGGCGGCAGCCCGCTGTACGCGGCTGGTATAGACTGTTGGGACTTCACAACGATTTCCCCGCCCCGGATTCCAGGTCCGGGGCTTCTTTTTGGGCACGGAGATTTTCCTCCAAATAACTTGACAGAGCAAGTGAAATGTTATAGGTATATAACATGATGAAGCCTTGCTCATCTCGCGGCGCAGCGAAAAAGCTGGGGATCAGCCTTATGACTCTTCAACGGTGTATTGCGGCCAAGAGAATCACGGTCCCGCGATTGCAGAAGGTCGGAGGGGTGAGAGTTCGCCTTTGGACTGCGGGTGACATTGAAAGAGCAAAGGAACAGTTAAAGGATAGATAGGAAAGCGGGACGCGCCGGTGGTTGCACACCGACACGCCCCTAAACGACACAGGAGGGTTAGCTCCTATGGCATCTGCAAACGAATCTATTCCGTCTGTAGTTCCTCCGCAAGCCAGTCGCTTTGAATCGTTCCTTGAGCCTAAGACACGCGGTGAACTCCGATGAGGGCCGCGCTCGCTCTATGCCCGAGTTTCGACCACCGGTCACGGCCAAGATCCGGAGATGCAGCTTCGCGAACTACGCGAGTATTGCCAGCGACGCGGTTGGGAGACGGCAGGCGAGTTCATTGACGCCGGAATCTCAGGCGCGAAAGAAAAGCGTGTCGCACTCGATCGGCTGATCGCAGGAGCTCATCGGCGCCGATTTGACGCGATCGTAGTCTGGAAGTTCGATCGGTTTGCCCGTTCGGTTTCACACCTGCTTCGAGCACTGGAGACATTCCAGGCCCTCAGGATCGAGTTTGTGAGCCTGTCGGAGCAGTTGGACACCTCCACTCCAACCGGGAAGATGGTCTTCACTGTCTTAGGAGCTGTAGCGGAGCTGGAGCGCAGCCTGATAGCAGAACGGGTAAGGGCGGGCCTTCGGAACGCCCGAGCAAGGGGAGCACGGCTCGGGCGACCGCCCAAGAGCCTCGATGCAAGCCGAATCTCCACCCTTCGCGCCAAAGGAGTCGGCTGGCGAACGATCGCCAAAGAGCTGAGGGTCGGAGTCGGAACCCTTTATCGCTTCTCCTCAGACCGTTCCAAAACGCCGGAAAAGGTTTTAGGAACGCGATCGGGATGCCTGCCGGAGAACTAGGACGTGCAAACGTCTAATCCAGGATTCTTTACCAGAAGTCGCAACGCGACTCGAAGATCCTGTGCAAGGGCTCCCATCTTTGTTTCTACTCCTCTCGCAACGCTGTCATCGGATCAGCCTTAGTCGCCCGCCACGCTGGAATCACGCTCGCGATGATAGCCACAGCACCGAGCAATCCCGATACTGCCGTGAATGTGAGCGGGTCCGTCACCCTCACGCCATAAATCAAATTCGACACAACTCGCCCGAGAGCCAGCGCTCCCGCGAGCCCGATCAGCACGCCGATTAGAGCCGGCTTCACTCCATCGTACAAAACCATGCGCAGCACGTCTCCCATTTGCGCCCCGAGCGCCATGCGGATCCCAATCTCCCCGACGCGCCGGCGCACGGCAAATGCCAGCATGCTGTAAATTCCCACAGCCGCCAGCAGCAGCGCGAGCCCGGCAAATGCAGCCAGCAGCAACATGCTGAATCGTTGCTGAAAAAGGGACGCGTTCACGACGTCCTCCATCGTCTCCATTTTCAGAACGGGCTCGTCCGGATCCACCTCGTGAACAGCGTCCGTTGCCGCTGAAACTAGACTTGTCGGCGACGCCGTCGTGCGCACGACCAACTGTGCCCGCGTCCGACTGACCTGCGCTAGGGCGTTGTAAATCGTCTCCCGTCCCATGTCTATATCGAGCCCATGCTGCTTCACGTCGCCCACCACGCCAACCACTTCACGTGTGATGTCGGGGTAAAAGGTGAGCGTCAAATGCTTTCCAAGCGGATTGTTATTCGGCCAGAAACGCCGCGCGAATGATTCGCTCACCAGCACGACTGCCGGCCGGTCCGCCGTATCCGCATCGGTAATGTCCCGCCCGCTCAATAGCGGCACGTGCATGGACCGCATATATCCGGGAGTGATCTCGCGCACCGCCACTTCCGGCTGGTCCGCCATCGGCAGCACGGGCTGCCCTTCGATGGAGAACGGTTGCGTCGAGCCGCCCGTCAACGGCACCGCCGAGACCGCACCCGCTGACTCGACGCCCGGCAACAACCGCACGCGCTCAAGCACTTGTTTGTAGAAGCCCGCTTTCTGGTACGGCTCCTTGTACTTCGCCTCCGGCAGCGAGACCGTCATAGTCAGCACATTGCGCGAATCGAAGCCTGGATTCACGCTTCGCAGTTTCCACAAGCTGCGAATCAT
>DATFSH010000004.1:0-7948 GCA_035262725.1 Candidatus Acidiferrales bacterium
GACGACGCCGGAAAGAGCATCCACGACGGCTTTAAAGACTCTGACCTGTACAGCTACGTCGATCTGAACCGCTGCGGAACGCCGCTCATTGAAATCGTGAGCGAGCCGGATCTGCGCAGTTCGGATGAGGCCTACGCGTATCTCACGGCTGTGAAGGAAGCCTTGCAGTTCGTGGAAGTCTCCTCCTGCGACATGGAGAAGGGCCATTTGCGCTGCGATGCCAACATCAGCGTGCGGCTGCGGGGCGCGGAGAAGTTCGGGACGAAGGCCGAAGTGAAGAATCTGAATTCGTTCCGCTTTCTCAAGATGGCTTTGGATCATGAGATTGAGCGCCAGGTGACCGTCCTTGAGAGTGGTGGTCGAGTGCTACAAGAGACGCGGCACTTCAACGTGGATACCGGCGAGACGAAGGCGTTGCGCAGCAAGGAGCACGCGCACGACTACCGCTATTTTCCCGAGCCCGATCTGCTCCCCTTGCAAGTGAGCGACGCGTGGCTTACGCGCATTCGCGAAGCCATGCCGGAGCTGCCGGCAGCGCGGCGCGCCCGCTTTATAGCGGAATATGGGTTGCGCGAGTACGACGCCGAAGTCCTGACTCTCACCCGCGCGATGGGCGATTATTTCGAGCGAGCCGCCAAAATCGCCAGCGATCCACGCGCCGCGGCGAATTGGGTGATGGGGGATCTTGCGGGCCTGTTAAAGGCCGAAGGCAAGGAAATCTCCGAATCGCCGGTGAGCGCCGAACACCTCGGACAACTAATCGCGCTGATCGCGCAAAACAAAATCAGCAGCAAACTCGCCAAAGAGATCTTGCCGAAAATGTTCGCCTCCGGCGATTGGCCCGAAGCCATTATGAAACGCGAAGGATTGGAGTCCATCAGCGACGAAACCGCGCTCGCGAAAATCGTCGAAGATGCGATCGCCGCCAATCCGAAGCAGCACGAGCAGTACCGCGCCGGCAAAACCACCGTGCTGGCGTTCTTCGTCGGCCAGGTGATGAAGGCCACGCGGGGCCAGGCGGATCCGGCGGCCGTCAATAAGCTGCTCCGGGAGAAACTGTAGCCGAATTCCGCCGTATAACCTTTTATGATCCGTCTTGAGAACGTCGAGAAATACTTCGAGCATGGCCCTACCAAAACATTTGTGCTCCGCCGCGTAAACTTCGAGGTGAAAGAGGGCGAATTCGTCTCCATCATGGGGCCGTCGGGCGCCGGGAAATCGACTCTGCTGCACGTCATAGGCATGCACGACTCCGCTTGGACCGGCGAATATCATTTTCAGGACTTTCCCATCCATCGGTTGAAGAAAAAGGATCGCGACGAAATCTACAAGAAGCATTTCGGCTTCGTGTTCCAGAGCTATCATTTGCTCGATTCGCTGACCGTTTACGAAAACCTGGAGATTCCGCTTTCCTATCGGAACGTCCGCAAATCGGAACGGGACTCGATCGTGTGCGATGTTCTGGACCGGTTTCAGATCGTGGGAAAAAAGGATCTGTTTCCCAACCAGCTTTCGGGAGGCCAGCAGCAGCTGGTGGCGGTCGCTCGGGCGATCGTTGCAAATCCGAAAGTGATCCTGGCGGACGAGCCGACAGGCAACCTGCATTCCAGCCAAGCTAAAGAAATCATGGAGTTATTCAAGCGGCTGAACCAGTCCGGAATCACGATTATTCAGGTGACCCACTCGGAAAGCAACGCCGCTTACAGCGATCGCGTCATCCAAATCGCCGACGGCTGGATCGTCAAAAACTAATGTGGCACAGGCTTTAGCCTGTGGTTCTCATGCGGTTCGTCCTTCTCCACTATCACTTCTTCAAGAACGCAGGGACGACGATCGAGGAGATCCTGGCTCAGAGCTTCGGCCATTTCGCCCGCCTGGACAACCCGGATCCCGATCAACCGATTTCCAACGGCGAACTCCTGGACTTCCTAGAGCGGAATCCGCTCATCCAGGCGGTTTCGAGCCACCACATCCACTATCCGATTCCCCAAGTGAAGGGGTTTCTATTTTTCGATATCTGCATCTTGCGAGATCCTATCGAGCGCGTTCAGTCGATGTACAACTACTTCCGCGAGAAACCCTTCCCCGGATACGCTCTCAGCGATCTGGCGAACCGAACTGAGCCGGGTGAGTTTTTCGCGGAACTGGTGGATCGCGCGCCCTTTTACATCAACGACGTGCAGGTGAATCTGGTTGCGAATGGAGAATGGGACCACCCGCCAGGCAAGGAGGATTTAGACCGCGCCACGCGACGAATCCTAGCGGCGTCTTTTCCCGGGGTCGTCGACTGTTTCCAGGAGAGCTTGGTCGCCGCTGAATACGCGCTGAAGCCCGTCTACCCGACGCTAAATTGCGCGCAGCCGCCGGCGAATGTGACGCAGGTTCGCCGCGCTCCCGCCAAGGAGATTTGCAGCCCGGCGGTGTACGAGCGACTGCTCGAACTGAATGCGTTGGACTATGAATTACTCGACCGTGCGCGAGCGGAAGTGATGCGCCGCTTCGAACGCGTTCTGGATCGAGAGAGTCGATTGCGAGAATTGAGGCGAGCGATCGCCAAGGCTGGCTAGCTGCATCGCTAGTCATGGTGCGCACGTGCGATCGGCTAGGCTGTTAATGCCGGACCTCGATCCTGCCCCTGCCTCACTTGAGTCTGCGGTCGCACAACAGGCCAAGGCCCCTGAGCCGGATACTGACCGCGCTTCGAGACACTTCGTATGCGGCAGCTAGAGCGAAGGTCAACTCATTAAAGCTACGGACATTTACCGGCTGGTGATCCAGGAAGACTAGACCGAACCCTTTGTCCCACAACCCATCTCCCGCGCTTTCGTGTTTGCACTTTCGACGAACGCGTCGCGCGGTAGGAGCAGACATGACGCGAAGCGGTTTGCCTGCCCTCAAGGCGTCGAATTCCGTCTTCCCCCAAGTCTGGGCGTTCGCTGTCTTCAATATCCTGCGCATCGACGCTCTCCGCCCGCAAGTATTCGCCGTGGCCAAATATTAGATGACCTGGTTCGTGCCCAAGGGTGAAGCGCTCCCGCCGTAATCCCATTGGGTGGGAAAAGACAACGATTGATGGAGGGTTGAATTCGATCCGTCCGAGAATTCCTCTTTCGGCCTCTCTGCCGCTGCGGTACCTGAAATGACGGTGAGGCCACTTACGAGGCGTTGCCATTCGCAGACAGCTCCCAGCGAAACGGCTCCGCTCTGGTGCCCAATGGCGGAGTGAACCGCTTGGCACCGCCGTTCAATCTCGTCGGGACTTATAAAAGGCACTAGATCAGCGTCACTGTGCTCGGAAGCAATTGCATGGAGTGACGCACCGAAGGCGTCCGACACCAACGCCAAGAAGAAGTCATATAGGGAATACGTAAACACCTCTCCGACGTTGCAAAGCAGTCAAATCGACTGCTGCGGTTGTTCTCCTGCGTGAGGCCGCTACAGATTTCGCTGTCCCGCGAAAGTACTCCGGACATGCGCACGCTCGATAGAGAACGATGCAGCACCCACTTGAACTCCGATTCTGGGAACATCCGAAGCAGGCCGATGCCCTTAGAACACGCGAACCTCGAGCGCGCCAGATTGGAAAGAATTGCTGCTAACGACAATCGCCTTCGCTTTCGCAGGTGCCACCTGCCGCACCTTCGCGAAAAACTCTTCGACGTCGTCAACTGGAACGGGACGGCTGTAATCTTTGCACTCAATTAGGCACAGCATCGAGGGCGCATCCCCGCCTGGCAACGTCACCTCGATGGCCACATCAAAGGCGATGTGCGATCGGCGGTCCCGAGAATAGTAGGGCTTCTGACGAAAAATGGCGCAACACTCAGGCCTAAAAAGGAGGCGATTCGCCCTTATCTCTGCTTCGATGAACGAGAATACTCGTCTCTCAAAATCGCCTCCGCGCAATATTGGTCTCCGATCTGGTCTGGCGGGCTATCTGCCCTCCGCAGCTGGAACTTGCCACCTTCCGCTCTGCCATTCGAGGTTGAAATTCTCGCCCAGGTACACCCGCCGGACTTCCGGATCGGCGCCCAGCGCATCCGGCGAGCCAGAGCGGAAAATCTTGCCCTCATTAATGATGTAGGCGCGGTCGGTCACCGCCAGCGTTTCACGCACGTTGTGGTCCGTCACCAGAATCCCGATGCCGGATCGTTTCAGGTCGTTGATGATCCTCTGCAGCTCCAGCACTTGAATCGGATCGATGCCGGAAAAAGGCTCGTCCAGCAGCAGGAAGCTCGGATCGATCACAAGGCTGCGGGCGATCTCCACGCGCCGCCGTTCGCCGCCCGAAAGCACGTAGCCTTTGCTGTGCCGCACCTGTTCCAATCCCATTTGTGAGATCAACCGGTCCATTCGCTCGCGCCGCTCGCGCCGGCTCAGCCGGAGCGTTTGGAGGATCGCCATCAGGTTGTCCTCAACCGTTAGCTTGCGGAAGACCGAAGCTTCCTGCGGCAGGTAACTCACACCCAGCCGCGCCCTCTGATACATCGCCAACGGAGTAATGTCGCGGCTGTCGAGCCTCACTTTGCCCGAGTCCGGCGAGATCAGCCCGACGATCATGTAAAACGAAGTGGTCTTGCCGGCGCCGTTCGGCCCCAGCAGTCCCACGACTTCGCCCTCCTCCACCCACACGGACACGCTATCCACCACTTTGCGGCCGCGATAAGTCTTGGTGATTTCTTCGGTTTGAAGGATGTGCACGATTCTAAGCGATGTAGTTGAGATTCGTTTTGTTACTTCTTCTTTTTTTTGACGTTACTTTGGGCAGGCTTATCCGGCTCCCCGTCAACCAGCAGCCTATCATCGTTGGCCCACCAGGTCAATTGTTTGCCGACGGTTTTTCCTCTCACGTTATCTATCACCATCGGCTGGCCGCCTTGCAGAATCACTTTACCTTCGCCGGCGTAATATTCAGCGTGTTCGCTGGTTCCCGTACGCGTCCTGACCTGGGCTCCAGGCTTGCTCACATTGCTGTCGATCTTCACGGCGCCTTGCGCGAAGGCCTTGTCCAGCGAGGAATCGGCGTCGCGATCGTTCAAATACGCGCGGATCTCGCGTCCGGCTACGGTTAGCCCCGGCCGCGTCAGCGTGGCTCCGCCTTGATACACCGCGAGCCGCGTATCGTCGTTGTATGTCATGTCGGAGGCGCGCACCACCGTAAATACCGGAGCCGCGGGCGGCGGCTGGCTGCCGCCCTCCGTACCTTTGTCCTTGTCTTTATCGACGAACTGGCTGACCACCTTCCCGTGAGCTTCCATGTTCTGGCGCTCGCGGTCGATATCCAGCTTGTCCGCCTGGATGCGATTGGCGCCCTGCCAAGCCACGGCCTGCTCCTCTGGACGCCCTTCGTAATGAATCTTTTTGTTGCGATCAGTAGAGACCATGCGCTGGGCGCGAGCCTGCATGACATCGTCGGTGGAAAGCATGGCGGACGATTTGCCGTCTTTGTCAGGCTGCCGAGTGGAAGCGACGTGGCCCTCGGCAGTGTAATCCCCGGTCTTTTGATTCATCACGATTCGGTCCGCGGAGGCTGAGCCGGTCGAATCCCAAGCGCGCGCCGAGCCTTCCAGCGTCATCAAATCTTTCTGCTGCTCCAGAATCGCGCGATCTGCGCGGGCCTGGCTGTCGCCGTCCTGATAACGGAAATCGGTTTTCTGGTCCACTCGCGCCAACTCGCCGGTGGCCGGATCAAACGTCGCCAAAATCTCTTTGCTCTGCGTGAAGGCGGGCGCGGGGGGCATTTTTCCGGCCGGCGTCGGCTTATCCGTACGCGTGGAGACATTCACAGAGCGGAAGGATTGAATCCGGTTTTCGGCGCCATAGGCGATCCAGATCCGATCGCCTTTCAGCGTGCGCTTGGGTTGTTCGGGGCGATTGGGAAGAAAATCCAGCGAGGCCGCGCCGTCGGTCTCCGCGCCCTCGATTTCTTTGCCGCCTTGCCGCATTTTGAGGCGAATCGTCTCGCTGCGGAGCACGCGCGTTTCCGCCTGTGCGCCGCCCGGCGGCGCGACCGGAATGGATTCCGCCACGCTGCCGCCAGACGCCAGCGCTCTATCGAGAACGCTCTCTTTATTCGCGATGTTGAAATCCATTTCCAAGTGATGGCCGGTGACGGTCGTCTTGCCGGAATCCGACGACGAAACCAGGCGCGCGTGCTCTTCGCCGTCGATGTGCCTGATTAAACCGGCGTCGGCGAAATGCAGGCCGAGCAAATCCGCTCCGAACTCTACACGGCGGCCCGGATCGTCCTGAACCCCGCGGGCTTGCTTTGCGTCGGCATGCTCGATCTCGCCTTTGTTCAGGACCACCACCGACATCCCTGCATCCAGACGCAAACTCTCGCGCGTGAGTTTCGACCAAGGAAACAAAGTGACTTTGGCTTCGCGCTCCTGATAAATGGCCTCGCCGGCTTCCATGTGCATGGGCTTGGCGTCCGGATTCTTGCCGCGCCAATCGAGCGCCACCTGGCTGCGCAGATGCAACTCGCGCGTATTGGGATCGTACTCGGCGCCGGTTGCAGATCCATTGCCGACGTCCAGCTCGAACGTGGCGTGCCGATCCGTTGTCACGCGGCCTGTATCGCTCGCGAAATGCACGCCGGAGGAATGAATCTTGACGACGCGTCCTTGCGGAGGACTATCGTCCTTGAGCCCCAAAGTGATGTCCGTCTCGCCGTCGGAATAAAGCGATTTGCCGTTGATGTCGAATTGCGCGGCTGCGCTCTGCACCAGATCGAATTGCGAAGCGCTCTTCTGATACAGTTTCAGGACCACGCCGTCCAATTCCATCGTGGACGGTTCGGTGATCTGACGGTACTTCTCCCAACACACCTCGACGCGCGGCCGGTCGCCGTCGTTCTGCGTCCAGCAGCCCTTTTCGCCGCGTCCGTCCAGGCCTAATTCGAGCGCCGGAGGCGGCGCGGGCGCCTCCTTCGCCTGCCTCGCTTTGCGCTTGATGTAGGTATCGCCGACGAAGGCCACGATGAGAAATATGGCAGCCAAAATGAGCCAGCGGCCGAAGCGCATAAAAGGTGACTGCTCTTATCGTAACGCCGCCGGATAAATCCTCTCGCAGAGCACGCCAAGGGCGCAAAGAAACCTTTGCGAGCTTTGCGCCTTTGCAAGACGAATCGCCTTTTCGGCGCCTTAGCCCCGCGCGCGGCTTGCCGCCACTGGTTGTGGGCCGGTCTGGGGAGCCGGCGCCGCGGCGGCTTCTGCGCGAATCATCCCCAGCGTTTTCCGCAGATCGAGATCGATCTTCTTGCGCACGTCGGGATTGTCCTTCAGGAACTGCTTGACGTTCTCGCGGCCTTGTCCGATCCGCTCGCCCTTGTAGCTGTACCAGGCGCCGCTTTTTTCAATCACGTTCTGCGCGGCTCCCAGGTCGATCAGATCGCCTTCCTTGGAGATGCCTTCGCCGTATATGATGTCGAACTCGGCTTCCCGGAACGGCGGCGCGAGCTTATTCTTCACGATCTTGATCTTGGTGCGGTTGCCTGTGACGGTTTCACCCTCTTTGATCGCGGAGATCCGGCGGATATCGGCGCGCACGCTGGCGTAAAACTTCAGCGCACGGCCGCCTGTGGTAGTCTCCGGATTGCCGAACATGACGCCGATCTTCTCGCGGATCTGATTGATGAAGATGAGGCAAGTGCTCGATTTCGAGACGATGCCCGTGAGCTTGCGCATGGCTTGGGACATCAGCCGCGCATGCACGCCCATGAAGCTATCGCCCATTTCCCCGTCCAGCTCCGCCTTCGGGACCAGCGCAGCGACCGAATCCACCACCAGCACGTCGATGGAACCGGAAGTGATCAGCGCGTTCGTGATCTCCAGCGCCTGCTCGCCGTAGTCCGGCTGCGACACCAGAAGATTGTCGACGTCCACGCCGAGTTTGCCGGCATAAACCGGATCCAGGGCATGCTCGACGTCGATGTAAGCGCCCATGC
>DATFSH010000005.1:0-8913 GCA_035262725.1 Candidatus Acidiferrales bacterium
TAGTACCGCTCGCAGCGATTCAGGTTGCCCAACTCCTGGTAGGCGATCGCAACTTTGTTCAAGAGTTGCGCGTTCTTTGGTTCGCTTTCTAGAATCGCTTCGTAGGCAATGGCCGCTTCGCCGAATTCCTTGCGCGCCATAAATACGTCACCCTTCATCTCGGCAGCCTGGCGTGGTGTAAGCGCGGGCTTTGACGGTGCGGTGTAAACAGTGTCCTGCGAAGTGGGCGCAGACTGGCTGGACTCGGGCTGCGCAGATGCGGGCTCAGCCTGTTGCGCGCCAAGCGATGCCGCAAAAACGGACAACAGCGGAACGGCAAAGAAGACGAGTCGTCTCATTGCCCTGCTCCTTCCGCGCCTGACCTACGGTTGAGGTTTTGAGCTATCCGCAGGCTTTTTACTGCCTCCAAAGGTACCAAAAATCTTATCCAAAAAGCCCTTTTTCTTTTCTGGTTCTTCGGCCGGCTGCGACCCGTTAGTACTATGCGCGTTCTTCACGTGCGATTTCGGCGCGTTTGAACTATTGGACGCGCTCGATGGCGAATTGGGAGCCGGTGGCGGCTGCGGCGAGTTCTTGCCGAACAGGTGAGAGAGCCAGGAACCGGAAGTTTGGGCGAGACGTCCGTCGCCCTCACCGCAAAACTGGGTCGGTTCCGTGCCGGCGATAAAATACTCCTGTTCCGATTGAGGACATGCGTTATTGGCGAGCTCCCCCGTTCGAGGGTCGATGGCTTCCTGGATCACGCCGGGCGGCGGATCGAAGCCCTCGGTATTCACGTACGCGGGAACCTTGACGGCACGTTTCATGAAATCCGCCCAGATCGGAGCGGCGGTCTGGCTGCCGGAGAGGCCGAGGTCGCGATTGTCGTCGAACCCAATCCAAATCACGCAAAGAAGGTTCGACGTGAATCCCGCGAACCAGCCATCGTGTGAGGTGCCGGTCTTTCCAGCGGCCGGCGCGGTGAATCCAAGCGAGCGAACTGATGCTCCCGTCCCACGATTGATCACATCTTCCATCAAACTCGTGGTGAGATATGCCACGCGCGGATCCAGAACCGGACGTGTTTTTGGCAAATCGGACTCTTCCACCTTGCCGTCAGATCCCACCACGCTGCGAAGGTAAAGTGGTTCGGCGCGAGTGCCGTTCGTGGCAAAGGCTGTGTAACCGGCAGCGACGTCCACCGGCGTCATTTCGTATGCACCGAGCGCAACCGCGGGAGTGGCCATGATTTTGTTGCCGAGGCCCACCTGCCGCGAGAGGTCGACAACCCGTTGATAGCCAATCATTTCGGCAACTTTTACGGTGGCCACGTTGAGGGAATGGATTAGCGCATCGCGGACGGTCACCGTGCCGTAGAACTCCTGGCCGAAATTGTCGGGAGTGTAATCCTTGCCGTCGAATTGAAACGTGGTAGGAACGTCGTCGACCATCGTGACCGGCGTAACGACAGGCTGCAAATCTTTGGCGGCGTTGTCGAACGCCGCGGCATAGACGAACGGCTTGAACACAGAACCCGGCTGACGATGGGCGAGAGCGTGATTCAGTTGGCTTTCGCCATAACTGCGCCCGCCCACGAGAGCTCGAATCTCTCCCGTCCTCGGATCGAGCGCGACAAGGGCCACCTGCGGTTGTGGCGCGGGCTGGCCGGCCTTTTTCCAGATTGCGTAACGCTTGGCCAGGAGTTTGTCCACCTGCTCCATCCCGCTCTGAACCGCAGCTGTGGCCGCGCGCTGCAAGCTCGGATCAAGGGTTGTATAGATACGGTAGCTTTGGCTTTGTAGATCATTCTCCGAGAACTTTTCGAGCAGATGGTCCTTCACCATGTCCACGAAGTAAGGCGAAGCGCCGCTGTCGATTCCGCCCCTGACGAATTTGAATGGGATCTTCTTCGCGGCAGTAGCCTGCTCATCGGTAACATAGTTATTCTCGACCATCTGAGTAAGAACGCGGTCGCGCGCTTCGACCGCGCGGTCCATGTGGGTTTCGGCGGTGGCATAGTGATTCGGCGCGCGAATGATGCCGCCGAGGAATGCCGCTTCGCCGAGCCTCAAATCGCGCACGTCTTTTCCGAAATATGCCTCCGCCGCTTCGCCAAAACCCCGAATCGCAAAGCTGCCGCGATTGCCCAGATAGACTTCATTGGCGTAAAGCTCAAAAACCTGCTGTTTCGAGAACCGGTGATCGATCTCGATCGCCATCAGCACTTCTTTTACCTTGCGGCGCCATTCGCGCTTGGTGGTAAAGAAGAAGCTGCGCGCCACCTGCATATCTATCGTGCTGGCGCCCTGGGCTTTCTGTCCCACGCGCAAATCGGCCAGAGTGGCGCCAATCACGCGCACCCAGTCGAGTCCGCCGTGTTCGAAGAATCGCTTATCTTCTGTGGCGATCACGGCATCCACGAGCACCTTAGGAAGATCGTCGAAGCGAACCACTCGCCGCTTTTCCCGCGAACTGTCAAAAAGATTCGTAATCAGCTCCGGTTCAATCTCCGCGGACTCTCGAGATACACCGTTCGAGAGTTGCGAAATCTTGGTGATCGCAGTGGCGGAGAAATTTACGCGCAGCGCGTTCTCATTGTGGAAATAGGAGTCGGCCGAAGGACGTATTTCCACCGCCGTTCCGGAGAGCTTATACACGCCGGGCGCGCCGTTGACTTCGCTTTCCTGATAGCCCGCGCGCAGAAGGTAGGTGGCCAGTTCTTTGGGGTGAAGGGTCTCCCCCACATAGATCACAGCCGGAGCTGCATACACTCGCGATGTGTTCTGAAAAATCTGGCCCGTAAGGCGTTCGTTGATCAGGCGGCCGAACTGGACGTAGTAGTAGGCGAAGATCGATGTGCCGGCAACCAACACGGCGAGAGCCATGCACAGCAGCGCGATGCCGTACCGAGACGTCCAGAAGCCTGACGCGATTCGAATTCTAAACCGGCGATTATTTTCCATCTATCCGCACGTGTGAAAAGGTCATTGCTCGAGTTAAAGGCTGGTTTCCGGCCAGCGCGCCGCCGCCAACGCATCTCCTGCTCCCCTACTGTATGGATTCCTATTCTAAATCGAGCGGTTGTCCGCGTGGTCATGAAAATCGAGGGTGAATTTATAGACTAGCAAGTCGACCGGAACCGAGTAGTCGAGCGATATTTGAACGGCGCCTTGGGTGGCTGTGACTTTCAGGTTGTCTTGATCTGCCGGAATGCCAATCTCATTCACCTTCTTCCAGATATTGTCGCGAATGTCCTTGGAACCCAAGCGATTACCGATCGCGAAGCGAGCTTCGCTCTCGATGGCGTCCTGCATCTGGTAGTTGCTCACGTAGATCGGCAGGATCTTAACGCCGGCGAAAATCATTGCTGCCAGCAAGGCGAGCGTAAGAAATAGCTTCACGCGGCCGCTGCCGCGCTGCAAATTGCGGGATCGTCGAGAGGTAACGAGACTCAAGTGGCCTCCAAATAAATCGAACGAAGAGGACAATCGATGCTAGCACCGCGTCGCGAGCGATAGAATAAGGCGTCAAAATACGTGTTTTCGATGAGTAAACTGGGATTCAGCGCGCCCGATGGCGCTCGTGTTTCTGCTAGTACGCCCGGGCGAACATGGCTTTTTCGCGAGACGGCTTGCCACAAAAAATGCATTGGCCAGACCCGCCGGGCTGCTCGAGAGGGATGCAGCGCATGGTGGCCTTCGTCTCTTCTTTAATCCTCGCCTCGCAATCCGCGCTGCCGCACCAGCATGAGAACGCGAAGCCCGTTTCGACAGCCTTCTTGAATTCGCCATAATCGGCGGGCTCAATCGTGTGCGCTTTGCGAAACTCGAGAGCACGGTCATGGAGGGACTTCTGAATCTCAACGAGGAGCTGCGATATCGCCGCCGCAATTCCCTGCTGCGGCACGAACGATTTTCCCTCTTTGCCGGGGCGATCGCGCCGGGCCAGGACGACCGATCCCTTTGCGACATCCTTGGGGCCAAGCTCCAGGCGCAAGGGTACGCCCCGCATTTCCCAATCATTGAATTTAAATCCCGGGCTCATTCCTTCGCGCTCGTCCATCTTCACTCGTATGCCCGCGCCGATAAGCTCCTTTCGAAGCCTGTGCGCATTCTCGAGCACGCTGGACCTTTCCTCGTCCGTTTTGTAAATCGGAACGATGACGAGTTGAAATGGCGCGAGGCGCGGAGGCAGGATCAGCCCCTGATCGTCGCCATGCACCATGATGATGCCGCCCACGAAGCGGGTCGAGAGGCCCCACGAGGTTGTCCAGCAGTGCTGCAGCACGCCGCCCTTGTCGAGGTAGCGAATTTCGAAGGCTTTCGCAAAATTCTGGCCGAGATTGTGAGACGTGCCCGCCTGCAGAGCCTTGCCGTCTCCCATCATCGCTTCGATCGAAAACGTCTGATCGGCTCCGGCAAAGCGTTCGGAATCCGACTTACGCCCGGGAATCACGGGCACGGCCGCTTCCCGGACCGCGAAATCGGTGTAGATGTCGAGCATCTGCCTCGTCTCAAATTCAGCTTCTTGCAGCGTCGCGTGCGCGGTGTGGCCTTCCTGCCAGAAGAATTCGAGCGTGCGCAGGAAAAGCTTGGTGCGCAGCTCCCAGCGAACCACGCTGTTCCATTGATTGATGAGAATCGGAAGATCCCGGTAGGACTGAATCCACTTCGCATACGCGTGCCCGATGATCGTTTCCGACGTGGGCCGGATCACCAGGGGCTCGTCAAGCTTTTCGCCGCCGCCATGCGTTACGACTGCCAGCTCGGGTGAGAAGCCCGCCACATGCGATTTTTCCTTCTCGATGAAACTGCGGGGAATCAGCAAGGGAAACGCGGCGTTGACGTGCCCCGTAGCTTTGAAGCGGCTGTCGAGCGCCGCCGTGATGTTCTCCCACAGCGCCCAGCCATAGGGCCGCACAATCATGCAGCCTCGAACGGGCGCGTAGTCTGCAAGCTCGGCCCGCAGAACCAGCTGGTTGTACCATTCCGAAAAATCTTCGGCTCGCGTGGGGAGCTTTAGTTCGGACATTCCTTGGTTTGCTCATTTCCGCGCCGATCTAAAACAATTCAGGCTGGCGCGTTTGCGTGATGCGAACCAGAAAGGTTAGGAGAGTCGCTGAACGAAGTCAACTGACGCTAATAATTACACATCAACTGGGAAATTAATGCTGTGAGTAAGTGGCCAATTCAGTGTAGGCTATCCGCCGCGCCGACGCCTGGGCCGGCCTACTAACAACACTTAGGGAGAACATTAAGATGAAGATGCACCGGGTGGCAACCACCCTGTTATCGATGGCGATGTTGGGGGTTGTTCCACCACTCGCGAAGGCGCAGTCGTCTTCCGGAGCAGGTGCCTCGTCCAGTTCCACGAATCAGGCTTCGACGCCCAGCCATACGCAGCCGGGAACGACGTACACAAGGCCGACGCACGAGCAGCAATTCAAGCACTACCTCTTCGATGCGTTAGGCCCTTACGCGATTGTGACGGCCGCCGTAGCGGCTGGTATCAGTCAGGCTTCGGGCGACCGGATCAATGGACATGGGTCAGGCTCTCCACCAGAATGGGGTGGGGGTGCGGGCCCATACTTTCAGCGGTTCGCGAGCAACTATGGAATCAATATCACAGCGAATACTTCTCGCTACTTACTAGGCGCCGTCTTCCGCGAAGATACCGCTTACTACCGCTGCGAATGCACCGGTTTTGGTCATCGGTTGGGCCATGCATTGATTTCAACCGTGACCGCGCGGCACGGCGAAGACGGTCGCTACCGTTTTTCATTTCCCAATCTATCCGCTCCCTATGCGGGCACGATGACGGCGGCTCTTGGCTGGTACCCCAATCGTTATGAGCCCTCGGATGGATTTCGTATGGGCAACTATGCTTTGGCGGTCCACGCCGGGATTAATGTGGGTAAAGAGTTCATCTACGGCGGTCCTCACACCTTGACATCCCGGATATTTCACAAATCCTGACTTCGTTTTCTCAGTGACCGCGGCAAAGAACATCCTTGCCGCGGCATCCTGTCAGATGCCGCCGCGCTGCATTTCCACGCATTCCGAAACGTTCTCATCACAGCCATGGCAACAAAGGCGAAACACAACCGTCGCTGTCGTGATAGATGTTGGGTTGCTTTTCAATTGAGCTCTGCTAAATTTGCTGTCTTCGCTCGTCCGAAATGACCTCCTGTAAAATCCCAACTAGATGAATCCAAGGCATTTATAGAACGAGAGCGCCTCCTGTTTCAACTAAACACATGATGCCCTGCTGCACGAATACGAAGCGCCAGAATTGGCACTGCGTTTAGCGGCTACCTCCGTACCGGTTGTCGCATTGCCGTCAATCTTGAGGGCACGCCTCTTGACTTCATACATCAATTCTATCTTGCACTCGCAACAATGATGAGTCGAAGGTAAGCCGTTGGGTGACCACTGTCAGCATAGCTGTTTGCAAAGACTCGGACGCTTCGATAGAATCCTTTTGCGAATTCCACATGGCCAACGAAACTTTCCAATCTAAGCGAATGAGCCGCCCGTTGGAAGTAGTAGATCCCGAAGTTGCCCAGGCATTGCACGATGAGGTGCGTCGGCAAGCGACCGGGCTCGAGCTGATCGCCTCCGAGAATTTCGTCTCCGAAGCGGTGCTCGAAGCGATGGGCTCTGTCTTCACCAATAAGTACGCCGAAGGGTATCCCGGCAAGCGCTATTACGGCGGGTGCGAGAATGTTGACCGCGTCGAGCGCATTGCAATCGAGCGCGCCAAACAATTATTCGGAGCGGAACACGCAAACGTTCAGGCGCACTCAGGCACGCAGGCGAATATTTCGGTGTACATGACTGCACTCGAACCCGGCGCAACCGTGCTGGGCATGAATCTTGCCCATGGCGGGCATTTGACGCACGGGCATCCCCTGAATTTTTCAGGCAAGACCTACAAGTTCGTAGCGTACGGTGTGACCAAAAACACCGAGACGATCGACTACGATGAAATCGAGCGGCTGGCAAAAGAACACCAGCCCAAGATGATCGTTGCAGGAGCGAGCGCCTACGCGCGAATCATCGACTTCCCGCGGATCGCGAGAATCGCTCAGAATGCCGGGGCTCTTTGCTTCGTGGACATGGCGCACATAGCAGGCCTCGTGGCGGCAGGAATTCATCCGAGCCCGGTGCCTCATGCCGATTTCGTTTCCACCACGACCCACAAGACCCTGCGCGGGCCTCGCGGCGGGCTGGTTCTTTGCCGCGAAAAATACGCCAAAGATCTCGATCGGATCACGTTTCCAGGCGTTCAGGGCGGTCCGCTTGAACACATCATCGCGGCAAAAGCTGTTTGCCTAAAGGAAGCAGGGGAACCCGAATTCCGCGTTTACCAAAAGCAAGTGGTGGCCAACGCGAGCGCTCTAGCCTCGGCGCTTGCGAAGCACGGATTCCGCATCGTCACGGGTGGAACTGAAAATCATCTATTTCTCGTCGACATGTATTCGCGCCGAATCACAGGACGCGACGCGGAATTGGCGCTCGAGCGTGCGAGCATGACAGTGAACAAAAATGCGATTCCTTTCGATCCTCTGCCTCCATTAAAGGCCGGAGGAATTCGAGTCGGTACGCCGGCGGTGACCACGCGCGGCATGCGCGAGGCGGAAATGATCAAGATTGCTGGCTGGATCGCGGAGGTGCTCACCCATCTGGGCGACTCAGCTATCGAACAGCGTGCCCGCTGCGAGGTCGCCGCCCTCGCAGCGAAGTTTCCCCTCTACGCTCGTCGCCTGGAAGAGACCGAAACCCCAGCGGCATCGTACGCCCATCGAGCGAATCCGTAAGAGTCCGCCTCCGCTGCGCGCGAAATCGCTACTTTTGCGCAGGTCGAGAAATCCACCGGCTTTTCTGCCCGCACGTATACGTCCGGGGTGGAATAGATATTTGTAACGGGGACCAGGTATCGCTTGAACTCTTTCTTGAGCCGACTTGCCAAGATTCAGAACGTTGGAATCTTGATCGCGGTATCGGCGCAAAGCTGTCGACACGCGTCTGCGATCGGCAGGCCCAGTTATCCTGGCGTGAATCTATCCGGGTCGTCGGATAGAAACTCAGCAAGATCCTCTGGATTGCCGCGAGAAACGAGCGGTTTGGCTGTTCTTATGTAGAGCCATTTAGCGAATCTAAGAAACCAGGGCGGTGGGTTCGGGGGGAGTGTGGTGCATTGGGAATACATTCGCCTCTGATGTGCTGGTCCCCTCCAGCTTCGACGATGGTATGATGCGGCGCGAGAGAGTTGCGATGACACGAAGCGCCGGGCGGGCCATCCAACCTAGCCGTCTAATGCGACATCGAAGGACGTCATGAGGAAGCAAACAATCTGGCGGTAGCAAGAATTTGGCAGCGCCATAAACGGCGGAAAATTGGAACTGCTACGCGAACTTACCTCGGATAATCGTCGGTGACGACCCGGCGCTGATCAAGGTGCGGGTCCAGAAGGCAACATTCGTATGTTCGCCGCCTGCGAACATCGTTCCCCGATTTGGGACACTCCGTGGACCAGATGTGTGGCCGAAGGGGACAACATAGCCATTGCGTACACTATTGTCGGCACGCAAGATGGCGAATTTGGGGGCGTAGCTCTGACGGGAAAGGAAGATTCGCGCGCGTGATTTAGATCGCTCGATTTCGGGAAGATGAATGGTCGAGCGGTGGGGCAGCGCGGAACAGTTGGGAATCCTCCAGCGAGTCGGCACTCGGGCGACATCGGCCCTAGTCCTCGTCAGGCTCTACGCCATTCGCCCCGCCACTGAGCTTGGCGGTGTCCGACGAGTCGGGGTTGACGCTAGGAACGCTGTCCGGTTAACCCGACAAATCAGGAGTCTGAGCTTTGTCTGACCAGAAGCACACCGCCACCCATAGCCATGTATCTCAGAGGTCCGCAGCAGCATCGAATCAG
>DATFSH010000006.1:0-4608 GCA_035262725.1 Candidatus Acidiferrales bacterium
ACCGCCACCGGAAAATCCGCCTCCGCCGAAACCTCCACTGTGGAAGCCGCCTCCGTAGAATCCGCCTGCGTGACCGCCACCTCCAGCACGGAAGCCGTTACTCGCGTGTCCGCCTTGAGGCGTCGCGTATCCGTGACCTGCGTGAAAGCCGCCTCCGCGAACACCCGCGGCGTAATGCGGCCCTGGACCCCATCCTCGAAGGTCATGATCGAAGTGGTGATGGAAGTGATCGCGATCGCCGAAAAAGAATGGAGCGTCGAACGCAAAGAATGGCGAATAGAATCCCCAACCGAAAGGACTGTAGAAGATTCCATCGCCCGGAATAAAGGTGTAGGCGCTAAACCAAGGATCCCAATACCAGCCGGCTCCATACCAGCCGGGACCAAAGCCGTCAGCATAGATGTATCCGGGCGCCGCATCCACGTTCGCTTCGGCCAGATACGCCGATCGTAGGCTGCTCCAGCCGGGCGTGAGCAGCACCTCTGCTTTTCCATTTTCGGTTGTGATCGATTGGCCGGATTCCAAAACGGCCGAACCGATCGATTTCGAATTGAGCGGCTGAGAGCCCAGCGAAACTTGCCCTTCCACGTAATTCAAAGTGCCGGGAACTGCGCTGCCCCTTGGCTGGGTGTCTCCTCGCGCCGGCATTGCCAGCGCAGCTGCCAGAAGGAAACTTGCTGTTAGAGTTGATCTTAGATACCTCATTTTTGTTGACCTCTAAGCAATTAGATGCGGCGCGATTTCCGATGATGCAATCGGCAAAGGCGCTCCGGATCGCACTCCAATTCCTAACCTCTTACCTCTTAACTCCTAATTTATGCTAGCGTTTGCGGCGCAAAGGAGAATCAATTTGATCCGCTCTTATCAAGGCCGCACGCCACGCATCGCCGATTCCGCCTACATCGATCCGCAGTCCATCATCATCGGCGACGTCACCATCGCCGCCGACTCCAGCGTCTGGCCCGGCACCGTCATCCGCGGCGACGTCCATTACATCCGCATCGGCTCCCGCACCAATGTCCAGGACGGCTGTGTCCTCCACGTTATGCGCGACACGCACCCGCTCATCCTCGGCGACAACGTCACCATTGGCCACGGCGTCGTCCTCCACGGCTGCACCATCGAATCCCGCTGCCTCATCGGCATGGGCTCGATCATCCTCAACGGCGCAAGAATCGGCACCGGCTCCATCGTTGCCGCCGGCACTCTCGTCCCCGAAGGCACCGACGTCCCCCCCGGCAGCCTCGTCATGGGCCACCCCGGCAAATTCCGCCGCGCCCTCACCGACGCCGACCAGCATTCCATCGACAACTACGCCCAGCGCTACGTCGAATACAAAGAAACCTACAAGCAGGAAAACAGCTAGCACCATCGACGAGCGACAAGTGACGAATCACAAGTGACGAGTGCTTGATGACAGTAGGGGCACGGCGTGCCGTGCTCGAACGCCCGCCCAACACACGCCTGCCATCAACCTCGCTCCCAATCCCAACGTTGCCTCCGCGCGGCCAACGGGTCACCGCTTCGACTTTGTACCGCTGGCCTCCGGCCGGCGTTTTTGATCCTCCGGGGCACGGCACGTCGCAGATCCCGCAGTTTTCGCGGGGCCGTGCCTGAACGCCCACCCAGCACCACTCGCCATCAACCTCCCCATCGCCCAGATCGTCGATTTTGCCTTCTAGGGGGTCGGAGCTTCAGCTCCGACATAAACCTCACCCGCGCGAAGCGCGCACCAAGCCCAGAGCGAAGCGAGGCCCCCAGCGTCGCACACGCCCCGATCGCCCCCCATCGGTACGCCTTGCCGCCCGCTGTCATCCTGAAGGCATCCGACCAGGATGCCCGCCCTGAAGGATCTCTCCGAAGCTTTGCCCGCGCATGCGCAACGACCACCCCGCGCCCACACAAGCTGCCTCTCCACCGTCACCCACGCCGCCACCATTCCTGCTATATTTAACGATTCACCGTCAGGGCACGGCTTCAGCCGTGCCGTAACGCAAGTAATCTATACGCGGCTTCAGCCGCTGAGGGCAGATGTCCGAAAAGAAACAATTTCGCGCCATCAAAGGCACCCGCGACATCCTCCCCCCGGACTCCGCCCGCTGGAACTGGTTCGAAAACACCGCCCGCGAAGTCTTCGAATCCTACAATTTCGGCGAAATCCGCCTGCCAATCTTTGAGGAAACGGATCTGTTTGCTCGCGCAATTGGCGCTGACACTGACATCGTTTCAAAGGAAATGTTTACTTGGAACGAAAGCGGACCATCCGTTGAATCGACCTTACAGCAAATGTGGTTGCTAAAGCACTCGGCCGAACTTCATTCTGCAAGTTCGCATCCTGTCTTTGCCAATCGGGCAAGGCCCGATTTAGTTGTTCGTACTGATGAAGGCGTATCTATCATTGAATTTAAGCGGCGAACGATTAACCAGCTTACAGTCGCGAACGTTTTGCAATATAGGAAAGCGTTTGAAGAGCAGTTTCCGAAGGAAAAGTCCGCAAAACTTCTTCTAGTCTTTGCAGAGGAGCCATCCGCATTTGTTGACAAGCTAGCGCGTGAAAATGGAGTTGAAATTGAGGTCTTGAGCATACCTGACTACGAGCCGCAGCAGGTCTCTCTTAGGCCCGAAGCAACAGTGTCCGTCTGCCGCGCCTACATCGAACACAATATGCAAGCACTTCCCGGCAACCAGAAGCTCTACTACATTGGCCCCATGTTCCGTCGCGAGCGCCCCCAAAAAGGACGCTACCGGCAGTTCTACCAGATCGGCGCCGAAGTCCTCGGCCAATCCGACGCGCCCGCCATCGACGCCGAAGTCCTCGAAATGCTGCTCGTATTCTTCCGCCGCGTCGGCCTCACACGCACCACGCTCTACGTCAACTCCATCGGCGACAAAAACTGCCGCCCCCAATACGTCGAATTGCTCCGCGAAGAGCTCCGCAAAGTGAAAGACAAGCTCAAAGAAGACTCGCAGCGCCGCATCGAAACGAATCCGCTGCGCGTCCTCGATTCCAAAATTCCCGAAGAGCAGCCCATCATCGAAACGCTGCCGCGCATCTCCGATCACCTCTGCGACGATTGCCGCGCGCACTTTGCCAGGCTCAAAGAAGAATTGAATCTGCGCGGCATAGCATACAAAGAAAACTGGCGCCTCGTCCGTGGTCTCGACTACTACACACGCACCACCTTCGAGGTCACCGCCGAAGGCCTCGGTTCGCAGAACGCCGTCTGTGGCGGCGGCCGCTACGACGGCCTCATCGAACTCCTCGGCGGACCGCCCACAAAAGGCATCGGCTTCGCCATCGGCACCGACCGTTCGATCCTCTCGATCGAAGAAGGCGGCGAAGCGCCCAAGCTCGGCGGTCTCACCGCCTACATCGCCTGGATGGGACAGGCTTCCTATCCCGCAGCCGTCAGCATCGCGAAAAAGTTGCGCGCCGCCAGCCTCGCCGTCGAACTGCCGCCCGAGGAAATGAAATTCAAGAAATCGCTCGGCCTCGCGGATAAACTCGGCGCGCGCTATGCTGTCATCATCGGCGAAGACGAAGTCGCCTCGCGCACCTTTACTCTGAAGCGCCTCGCCGACGGCGACCAGCGCAAGCTCTCGGAAGGGGAATTGGTCGAGTACCTTGAATCCGAGCGGCGGAGCTAGGATATAAATCTAATCTACGGTACCGCGATTAGAACGCCGCCTAAGCTATGTATAATGAGCAACTTGCGATTTTCTAATCGGCGGTAAAACGACTGCTTAAAAGACGCTGGGCGAAACAAAAGCGAACCAAAGTAGCTAAATTTAAAGGACGGAAAAATTGCTCGAATCTCTCGGAAACCTGAAACGGACAAATTATTGCGGCGCATTGCGTGCCTCCGACGCCGACAAAGACGTCGTCTTGATGGGTTGGGTGCAGCGCCGCCGCGACCTCGGCCAGCTGATCTTCATTGATCTGCGCGATCGCGCGGGCATCGCGCAGATTGTGTTCAGCAACGAACTGCATCCCGAAGCGCACGCGAAAGCCGAAGAGTTGCGCTCGGAATTTGTCGTCGCTGTGGAAGGCCGCGTGGTGCGCCGCCAGAAATCGAATCCGGAACTTCCGAGTGGTGAAGTGGAAGTGATCGCCACGCGCCTGCACATCCTGAACAACGCGAAGACGCCTCCGTTCCAGATCGAAGAAGAAGTGAACGCCGCCGAGGAAACGCGGCTGCGCTACCGCTACCTCGATCTGCGACGGCCGCGCCCGCACCGCAATCTCGAGTTGCGCCATCGCGTGATTCTGGAGATGCGCAAGACGATGGACGAGCTGGGCTTCTTCGAGATCGAAACGCCGATGCTCACCCGTTCGACGCCCGAAGGCGCGCGCGATTACCTTGTGCCGAGCCGCATTCATCACGGGCAGTTTTACGCGCTGCCGCAGTCGCCGCAGATCTTCAAGCAGATCCTGATGATCTCCGGCATGGATCGCTACTTCCAGATCGTGAAATGCTTCCGCGACGAAGACTTGCGCGCCGACCGCCAGCCGGAGTTCACGCAGATTGACGTCGAGATGTCGTTCCCGCGCCAGGAAGATATTTTTCATGTGATCGAGAAGGTGATGGAACGCGCCTGCGCTGTCGC
>DATFSH010000007.1:0-62818 GCA_035262725.1 Candidatus Acidiferrales bacterium
AAAAAACGATATCGCCCAGCCCGCTAAAAGGTGTATGAAGGTTAAGAGGAGGCTCCCATGGCAGACCGCTTCGAGCAACTGAAGTTGAAGTATCAGTCCGTACTGAATTTCATTCAATCCAATGGCATCCAACTTCAAAACGTGAACATGGAAGGCGACAACCTCTTCATCCGCGCCACCGCACCTTCCGCCGACCTGAAGAACCGCGTCTGGGACCAGATCAAGCTCGTCGATCCCAATTTCTCCGATCTCACCGCAGACATCCAAGCCCCGGCGGCAGCCGCGGCCGCAGCAGCGGGCGGCGCCTCTTCCACGACGGCGGCGCGAACCTACACCGTTCAAGCCGGCGACAGCCTTTCCAAAATCAGCAAGCAGTTTTACGGCGACGCAAGCAAATACATGAAGATCTTTGAAGCCAACAAGGACAAGCTCGCGGATCCCGACAAAATTAAACCCGGCCAGGAGCTTGTAATTCCCCAGTAACACGCATCGCGAACTGTAATAACACACGCGGCTTTAAATAAGTGGTATCGATAGTTTCAGCACAAGGAGAAGCCAGCTATGACGTGGACAGATCAAATCGGAAACCTCTTGAAGCAATACACCTCCGGCGGCGCCGCAGCAGCGCCGGCTCCGGATGTGCACGCCCATTTCGACCAGGTGGCGGCAGCCGCTCCGGCAAGCGCATTGGCGGAAGGCCTCTCCGCCGCTTTTAAGTCTGACCAAACGCCCGCGTTCGGACAGATGCTCTCCACGATGTTCAATAGTTCGAGCGGCGAGCAGAAAGCGGGCATCATCAATCAGATTCTCTCTTCTGTGCCGCCCGGTACGCTCACATCGCTCCTTTCGGGTGCGGGGCTCGGCGGCATTCTTGGCGGAGCGGGTGGCGGCACGCCGCAATTTACGCCGGAGCAAGCTCAGAAAATCTCGCCCGAAGTCGTCCAGCAGATGGCCACCGCGGCGCACACCGCCGATCCTTCGATCGTCGATAGCGTCAGCAATTTCTACGCTCAACACAGCACGCTGATCAAGACTCTGGGCGGCACCGCGCTCACCATTGCTCTCGCGAAAGTCGCCGAGAAGCAGCGGCAGGCATAAGTTTGCAGCAAGCGCCGGAAGTGTGCCGGTCCGAAGGCTGGCGGGCCGGCGCACCTCTGGTGTGTTATTTTTCTATTTTGCTTGCGGAGAACCGCGCGTGAAACACACCCGCACAAATTTCGTTGCGCTCACCTCCGTCTTTCTCTGCGCCTTGCTTTCAGTGGCTGGCTGTTCGAAGAAAACTCAGGAAAAGGCACAACAAACACTCGTCGACGCCAAAGCCACCGCGTCCAGTGCCGCCCAGGACGCGAAGCAACAAGCCTCCGATGTCGCCGATCAGGCCAAGCAAAAAGCCGCAAACGCCTCCGATTCCGCCAGTGCGGCTGCGCAGAAGGCCGGCGAGAAGGCCCAACAATCCGCGGGTGATGCAGCGTCCCAGGCCATGGAAGCCGCTAAGGAAAAAGCGAAGAAGGCGGCCGCCGACGCAAAAGCAGCCACGGACCAGGCGATGGAGGCCGCGAAGAAAAAGGCGCAAAAGGCCGCAGCCGACGCCAAGCAAGCAGCAAGTGACGCCGACGCGAAAGTGCAGAACAAACGTTCGCAGTAGGCTGGCGCGAGCGTTGCCATCGCAGCAGCGAATCCTCGAAGCTCGGAATTAATTTGGGTTTGACGATTTCAGAGCAACCGGCCCCGGTAACCCGTTCATCTATCTCGGAATTCCCAAAACTCCGAGACTAAATTCGGCGGTCAAATCCAGGAGAACGCCAATGCTCACCCTGATCTGGGAACTCGTCATCGGCCTCGTAGTCGGCGCAGTCGCAAAATTCCTCATGCCGGGCAAAGATCCCGGCGGCATCTGGATCACCATGATCATCGGCATCGCCGGTTCGATCCTTGCCACCTACATCGGCCAAGCCATCGGCTGGTACCAGGCAGGTCAGGGCGCGGGCTTCATCATGTCAGTTGTGGGCGCCATCGTCCTGCTGCTAGTCTATCGCGTCATCAAGGGCGCAGCAGCCAAGGCCTAGCGCCGCGACCAGCACGTTTCGTGATCCCTGGCTCCCGCGCGCAGTGGTTCTTCGGTAGGGCACGGCATGCCGTGCCCGGCGAACGAACTTGACACAATTGTACCCGCCGCCACTAATTCTCTTTTGCTCAGTCGCCCGCCCTTAATGTAAATCGTGACCGCAACTCTAGCTAACCCAAGCAACTAATATTCGTCTGAATGCGCCAGAGGGCACAAAGCCGATGCGCCAACTCAGAAGTCGCTCAGCCCGCCGAATCGCAACAATACCCGTATGCCTGCTCCTCCTTGCATGCGCAGCCCGAGCCACTCAGCAGCAACCACACGACACCACAGCCATGAACGCACGCGGCGCCCAGGTAATGGGCTTCGACCAAACCAAAACCGCCCATCACTTCACCCTCGCAAAAGCGGGAGGAGTCATCCAAGTCCAAGCCAACGATCCCTCCGATGCGGCCAGCCGCGACCACATCCGCATGCACCTCGAGCACATCTCCAAAGCATTCGCCCAAGGCGATTTCACCGATCCCCACGAAGTCCACGCCGAAACCCCGCCAGGCGTCCCCGAAATGAAAGCCCTCAAAGCCAAAATCACCTACCAATACGAATCCACCCCAACCGGCGCAAAGCTCACAATCACCACCCAAGACCCCAAAGCCCTAAAAGCCATCCACGCCTACCTCCGCTACCAAATCCGCGAACACAAAACCGGCGACCCCCTCGACCCGCAATGAAAATTCAGTAGCGTAGGCTTCAGCCTGCGCCCCAAGTACTCACCACCACATATTCGTGATCCTTGGCTGCCGCCCGCTCGCATTCTTCGCAGTAGGGGTACGGCATGCCGTGCCCGGCGCACGAACTTGGCACACTCACCCCATCATCACCGTCTCGGTAGCACAGGAATGCCTGCTTCCCCTGAGGCACGAAGGGCATCCTGCCGGCTCTTTTGATTCGGCCGCAAGAATGCGACACCAACCGCCTGTTGCAATCCAACTTTTCCGCGTGCTACCGTCATCCAATATGCTAGGAGCGGAAGGCGAACTCGATAGCAGCTCCCAAGTCGCGACCACGGCAACGAAAGGAGTCGCAAAGAAAGGGGCGTGTCAGTGGAACTACAGCGCTTGGCCGTCTGGCTGGCCAGCGACACCTGGGCATGGCTGCCTCAGCAATCCTCTCCAATTTCTAGTCGAGACTCCGCGATTAGAATTCAAGCTAAGTCCTAAAAGAATCAGCAAACTAAAAATTTCTAATCGAGACTATATGACGGTTTTTGAGTCCGGAAATTGGGCCGCTTCGGATGTTCGCCGTATTTTACGGGTGAACTCTTGGAGGAAGACCACCTGCTCCTCGCAATTTCTAGTCGCAACAAAATTGCCGTTTCGGCGTTTTCTCCGCAACGCGCCGCCGCTCAGATCAGAGGTTAGCTGATGCCGCCTGAAGCCTATGACGTCATCTGCATCGGCGCCGGACCCACCGGCCTCGCCTGCGCCATCGAAGCCAAGCGCGCCGGCCTGCGCCCGCTTGTCATCGACAAGGGCAGCCTCTGCAATTCGCTCTACCACTATCCCGTCAACATGACTTTCTTCACTACGCCGGAGCGCATGGAAATCGGCGACCTGCCTATGACCATCGCGGCAGGGAAGCCGACACGCGCCGAAGCGCTCGCCTACTACCGCCGCGCCGTCGAACGCTACGGGATCGCGACGCGCCTCTACGAAACCGTCGACCAGATTAGCGGCCACGACGGCGCATTCATCGTAGACACGCACGATGAATCCGGCGCGAAGCATGAATTTCATGGCAAGAAAATAATCATCGCCACGGGCTACTACGACCGGCCCAACCAGCTCGGCATTCCGGGCGAGAACTTGCCGCACGTCTCGCACTATTTCACTGACGCGCATCCCTACTGGAAGCAGAACGTCGTCGTCATCGGCGGAAAAAATTCCGCGGCGGAAGCGGCGCTCGATCTCTTTCGCGGCGGCGCGCACGTCACTCTGGTTCATCGCGATGCGACTCTGGGCAAAAGCCTGAAATACTGGGTGAAGCCCGACATCGAAAATCGCATTCGCGCCGGCGAAATCGCGGCGCTGTTCAACGCCAAAGTGTCGCGCATCGAGCCCGGTAAGGCGTGGGTGCAAACGAATTCGCACGAGCAGGCCTTGCCCGCCGTGCAGGTGTTTGCGATGACGGGTTACCATCCCGACTTCGAATTTCTCGAGCGGCAGAGAATTCGCCTCGATCCGGTAACAAAAAAGCCGCAGACCAATCCCGAAAGCCTCGAAAGCAACGTGCCGGGCATCTATGTCGCGGGCGTCGTGGTCGGCGGAATGCACACCGGCGAAATCTTCATCGAAAACGGCCGCTTCCACGGCCGCCAAATCATTGCCGCGATGACGGGCAAAGGCGCCCTCCACGAAAAGCCGCCAGTCGCCCCGCCAGGTGAATGAAGATGGCGCCCACTTCGACTTCACTCGTCAGCAGGTCGCCGGTCAGTGACATAGGCGTCCGCCCGAAGGTGGCACTTGAAAACATCGCCTGTGCGGTTTCGTCTCCATCGCACAACGACGCAAGATCAAGTATCAATCGCAAAAGAGAAGCCCGTACCACTGGTTTTGCCCGGCTGCGAATCGGCATTTGGTATAATCTGCGCTTAGCGAATATGGCCGCCACACCCGCACATCGTGTCTCAACCGGAGAACGCATCAACGTCCACGAAGCGCCGGGACGTTTGCAGCGCGAACTCGGCGCGCGTGGGATCCGGCTCACGCGCCAGCGCCGCGTGCTCCTCCAGGTGATGGAGACGGCGCGCCGCCACCTCGATGCGGGTGAAATTCTCGAGCGTGCGCAGAAAATGGACTCCAACATCACGCGCGTCACCGTCTACCGCACGATCGACTTGCTGAAACGTCACGGCCTGATTGACGAGCTCGATCTGCTCCACCTTCGCGGCGATCGCCACTTCTATGAAAGCCACGGCCCGCGCGACCACATTCACGTCGCTTGCCTGCGCTGCGGAAAAGTGCGCGAGGTGGAAAGCGAACTGTACGAAGAGCTGAAGCAGCAGATCGCGCGCGACTGCAGCATTGACATCACGGTGAGCCGCACCGAGATCGGCGGCGTTTGCACGGAATGCCGGAAGCAGGAGAAGCAGCGCGCCAGTTCTTGATCGCCCGCGAGCGAGGTGGAATGATGAAGGACCGCAAGATGCCGAAAAAGAAAAAGCCGGCCCGCAAAATCGCGCTGCGAGCAGTGCGCTTGCAGGAAGTGAAGTTCACGACCAACAGCAAGACCGGAAATTACCCTACGATTCCGATTTCTCCCGTTGATTGAGGCCGAGCGTTGAGGCTGACCCGCGCTAGCTTTGTGCCAATGGCGCGAAATAGGCGTGCGCTTCGCTGATGTCGCGCAGCACTTGATCGCGCAGCGCTTCCGGCCCCGGGAATTTCTTTTCGTCCCGAAGTCGCTTCCAGAAACGCACTTCCATCGCGCCGCTGGTTAAGTTCTCAGAAAAATCGAAGAGATGCGATTCGATGGCCAGGCGCTGGCCGTCGAACGTGGGGCGCACGCCGATGTTCGTCGCCGAGCGGTACTTCTTGCCGTCGACCGCGGTCTCCGTTGCGTAGACGCCGTTCGCCGGCAGGCATTCTTGTTCGGTGGAAAGGTTAAGCGTGGGCACGACGAGTTTGCGTCCTTGCCCGGTTCCGGTTTTGATTTCTCCCGCTAGCGCGAACGGCCGGCCCAACAAGCGCGACGCGTCTTCCATGCGACCTTCGCGCACCGCGCTCCGCACCGCTGTGCTTGAGACGACGATGCCATTCTGAACTACGGGCGGCACGACTTGCACTTCAAAATCCCAGCGCCGGCCGAATTCTTCGAGCAGCTTCACATCGCCGGCCTGCTTGTGGCCAAAGCGGAAATTCGCGCCAACGAAAACGCCGCGGGCGCGCAGAGTGTCCACGAGATACGTTCGCGCGAAATCTTCTGCGCTGACCTTCGCCAATTGCTCATCGAATTTGAGTACGAGAGCTGCATTCATTCCGGCATTTTCAAAGGCGGCCAATCGTTGCGGCAGAGTGCAGAGAAGCGGCGGAGCTTCGGCAGGCCGAAGGACCTTGGCCGGATGCGGATAAAATGTGAGCGCAGTTGCTAAGAGCTGTTCAGGTTTCTTGTTGAGAGTTTCTTTCGAACTCACCCATTCGTTGACTGTTTCGAGAATCTTCTGGTGACCGAGATGCATACCGTCGAAATTTCCAATCGTGAGGGCGGCATGGACGGGCAGATCGCCGAATCGGCGCTTCCATTCTTCGGTATTGCAATGGAACGGCGCTTCCCGGGACATCACAACTGCACCTCGAAATGAAGGCCGTCATAGGCGAGGCGGACGTTTTCCGGGAGCTTTGCATTCGTCTGTTTGTGGCCTAGGTCGTGGCAGATGTGGGTGAACCAGGCGTGCTTCGGTTTGAGTTCTTCGACCAGCGCGAGCGATTGCGGCACGTTCGAATGCATTGGATGCGGCACGTAGCGCAGCGCATCGAGGATGAAATGGTCGAGACCTTTGAGCAGCGCCCTGGAGCTCTCCGGGATTGTGCTGAAGTCGGTCAGGTACGCGGCGTTACCAAAGCGGAAGCCAAGCACTTGCCCGGGGCCGTGCATTGCCGGGACAGGAATAATTTTTAGGCCGAAGAGCGTGAATGGACCCTCCATCACGTGCAGTTCCACGCCAGGCAGCGAACTGTCGGTTGGCGCGCTGTCAAAGATATAGGCAAACGATCTCTTCAGTATTTGCAGCGTGGCTTCCGCCGCGTAGATGGGAATGGCGGCTTTCTGTTTCAGATTGTAGGGGCGAATATCGTCGAGGCCAAAAATATGGTCGGCGTGGCCGTGGGTATAGAGAATTGCGTCAAGCCGATCGAGGTGCGCGGCCATGGCCTGGGAACGAAAATCCGGTGTCGTGTCGATGATGACATTGCGTCCGCCATAGGAGAGCAGTACGGATGGGCGCGTGCGCTTGTCATGCGAGTCCTTCGACTCGCAAACGGGGCAATGGCATCCGAGCGTGGGGACGCCCATCGAGGTGCCGGAACCGAGGACGGTCAATTCAAGTGATTGGGGCATTTTCTGAGAAGTGCGCCAAGACAAAGCACGAAATGAAAGAACGCGATCGCGCAGGATGCAAGTGTCAACGATCGAGATTCGCTCTTGCGCCAGGACAGTCTGGAGCCTGCCCTACTTTTTCTGCGCGGCCTTTTTCGCCATCGCTTCGGCCGCCACTTTGGACATCTCCATGAAAGTCAGCTTGAGCTGCCCGAGGACTTCGATCAAGAGATCGTCGTCGGCTTTGGAAAGGTTCCCGCGTGTTTTGTCCCGCAGCGCATCGAGCATGTCGATCACTTCGCGAGCGCCTTCGAGATCGAGATAGGCTTGTCCGGTGCGCGGATCGGCCATTCCGCCGAGCATGGCCGCGGCGTTGCGAACGAGAAAATCGACCAGCATCTGAAAGCTGCGCGAGCCTTGCGGTTCGGCTTCCAGATTTTGCTGGTTGTCGCCGGAGGCGGGGCTAGCCGGCGCGGTGGCGCCCGAATTGGCAGCCGGCGCCTTTGGGGCCTTGTTTGCCTCGGTTTGCGGGGGCGGATTCGAAGCTGCGCGGTTTGCTGCTCGTGCCGCCGCTTCGTCTTCGCGGCGTTCCTCTTCTTCTACGACATCTTTGCGCAAAGCGCCGTCTTCGCTGAAGAGGCGCCTGTCGATAACCTTAAATGTTTCTTCCTGTTTCGGATCAGCCACAGAATATCCTTTTCGTCAGCTTGCCAACTTTGAGTATCTTAAGAGTTTAACACCCGCTCCAAGTCCTCACAAGTTAGGCGAGATCACCGGAGCCGAGCACAGCCGGCTGGCAGAGCGCGATCTATTGGCATTCGGTTCCCGCTGGCGAGGATTTAGCGGCCGGGCGCGATGGGGACGGCGGCTCTGAGAGCCGCCCCTACTGACTCTGTTCGCTCGAAGTTCACTTTGGTTTAGCGGTTCGAAGAAACAGTAAGAAGGATCGGATTGGCTCTTGTGGGTCTGCGCCGAGGACTGTAAATTGGCGGGTCGAAATGGGGCGATGAACATCGCTGTGTCCGCACATCGAAAAACTGGACGGAGGGCGAGGGGTAAGAGCCGAGCGAAAATGCGGCGGCGAACCGGAGCGAAGCGGAATGTTTACGAGCAAGGCGTTGCGGGTAGAAATAGAGTAAAGGAGCCGGCGGGGGAGTGGTTCGAGAGGCTCGTTGCGCTGCAGAGCCAGTTGCGGGCGCCGGGCGGATGCCCTTGGGATCGCGAGCAGACGCACGGATCGCTTCGAAGGTATATGGTCGAGGAGACGTATGAGGTGCTCGACGCGATGGAGGCGGGGGATGCCCGGGAGTTCGCGTCAGAGCTGGGGGATTTGTTGTTGCAAGTGGCGTTTCATTCGGTGATAGCAGAGGAGGCTGGGCGGTTTACGATAGCCGACGTGATTGAGTCGATTCATTCGAAGATGGTGCGCCGGCATCCACATGTGTTTGGGGACGTGAAGGCAAAGACGTCGGCGGAGGTGCTTAATAATTGGGAACAGTTGAAGGCCGAAGAGCGGGCGGCAGAGGGAAAGCAGGCGCGCGGGGAGGACGGAGCGCTGCTTGCGAGGGTGTCGCGATCGCTTCCGGCGGCGCTGGAGGCATATGAATTGACGCGGCGGGCGGCGAAGATCGGTTTTGATTGGGATGATGTGGACGGGATTTTTGAAAAGATTGAGGAAGAAAGGCGCGAGATTGTTTCGGCGATGGGAGCGCGGAAGAATAGTAGTTGTGCGCGGATCGAGGAAGAGGCCGGGGATCTACTCTTCGCGGCGGTGAACGTGGCGCGCTTCCTGGATGTGAATCCCGAAATTGCGTTGAAGAAGGCGAATCGCAAATTCAAAGAGCGAATCAGCTGGATGGAAGGAGCGGCACGGAGCGAGGGCAAACAGCTGGCGGATTTGCCGCGCGGCCGGATGGAAGAATTGTGGGAAGAGTCGAAGAAGGCGCCGCGACCGAAGAGGGATTTATGAGGTGGCTAGCGTGAAGGACGGGATCGAAATTCGGCAGTGCCACTCGCTTGACGAGTACGAAGAGGGCGTTCGGCTCGAGCGGGTGATATGGGGCGAGGACATCACGGTGCCGGCGCCGATTTTCGTGGTGGCGGATCATACGGGCGGGCAGGTGATCGGCGCTTTCGACGGGGAGAAGCTCGTCGGAATGACGCTGGCGCTGGCCGGTTTCCGCGGCTCGTTGCGATTCCTCCATTCGCATATGACGGCGGTACTGCCGGAGTATCAGAACCGGGGCGTGGGGCGGCGACTGAAATTGTTTCAGCGGCAGGACGCATTGAAGCGCGGGATTCCGCTTGTTGAGTGGACCTTTGATCCGCTGGAACTGAAGAACGCGCATTTCAATCTGGTGCGGCTGGGGGCGGTGGCGCGGCGTTATATTCCGGATTGCTATGGCGTAACGGAAAGCCCGCTGCACTCTGGCTTGCCAACGGACCGGCTGGTAGCGGAATGGTGGCTCGATTCGGTGCGCGTGAAAGAAATCCTGGCTGGGAATTTGCCGCCGGCGAATCCGGGCGTGCAGAGGATTTCTGTTGCCGCCAATATCTCGGAATTGAAGAAGAGAGATCGAGTATCGGGCGAACGAGTGCAGGCTTTGACGCGTCAACACTTCCTGAAACTGTTCGGCAAGGAGTATGTGGCGACCGGGATTGAGAACCATGGAGATACTACGGATTATCTGCTGGAGCCGCGCGACTCGGTGGCGGGCGTCCATCTGCCGGAATTGACGCCCGAGTGAAGGGCGGCCGAGGCTTCCATGCGCTTGCGTAAGATCACGCTTCGCGAAATACATCTTCCGCTCATAGGGCCGTTTGAGACGAGCTTCAATGTAAGCGAGCTTCGTCGCATTCTGCTGATCGAGACGGATGTGGATGGCGTGATCGGTTGGGGCGAAGCGACGGCGGGCGAGGATCCGTATTACTCGTACGAGACGGTAGAGACTGCGTGGCTTATCATTCGCGATTACTTGTGGCCGTTGCTGCGCGGCAGGGGATTCGCTTCCGCGGCGGACGTGTGGGAGATGCTGGCGTCGGTTCGTGGTCACAACATGGCGAAAGGGGGCGTGGAAGCAGCGATCTGGGATGCGGAAGCAAGACAGAAAAATGTGCCGCTGGCGAAACTTTTGGGCGGCACGCTGAACGAAATTATTTGCGGAGTATCGATCGGGATTCAGCCTTCGATCGAGGCGCTGCTGGGAAAAGTTGAGAAAGAACTGGCTGCCGGGTACCAGCGGATCAAAATCAAAATCAAGCCGGGGAAGGATATCGAACCGACGCGAGCGCTGCGCGAACGGTTTCCGCGCATTCGCCTCATGGTGGACGCCAATTCCGCTTACACGCTGAAGGATGCGGCGCATTTGAAGGAGCTGGATGCCTTCTATCTGATCATGATGGAGCAGCCGCTCGGATGGGACGATATCTACTCGCACTCGGAATTGCAGCGGCAACTCGATACGCCGATCTGCCTGGATGAATGCATCCATGATTTCGAGCATGCGCGCGCGGCGATTGAAATTGGCGCATGCCGCATCATCAACATCAAGCTAGGGCGCGTGGGAGGGCATGCGGTGGCGCGGCGGATTCACAATTTGTGCCAGTCGAAGGGAATTCCGGTGTGGTGCGGGGGGATGCTGGAATCGGGAATCGGGCGGGCGCACAACATCGCGATGTCGACGCTGCCGAATTTCTCGCTGCCCGGCGACGTTTCGGCGAGCCGGCGATATTGGGCGGAAGACATCATCGAGCCCGAGGTGGAAGTGACGCGGCAGGGGACGATTCGTGTGCCGACGGGGCCCGGGATCGGTTACGCGCCGAGAATTGAGCGAATCGGATCCCTGACGCGGCGGCGCGAGGTGATTGAGTAAATGTCATCGAGCAGATCTTGAGTTCGCCGGCGACAGAGACATCAAGCGTACAGGCGAAACGCCCCAGCTCTCTCCTGTTGGCCATATCTCTGGCGACGATGTTGGTGATGTGGTCGTTCAACTATGTGGCCGGCAAGACGGCTTTGCGGTACTTCGACGGGCTGACGCTGGCTGCGTTGCGAGTGGAAATTGCTGGGCTGATTTTCCTTCCGATTTACTTTCTGCGCGGGAATCCGGGCTCGCTGAATCGTCGCGATGTGTGGACGCTGTCGTATCTTGGGTGGTTTTTGTGCGCCAATCAGGTTTTGTTCACGGTCGGCCTGGCCTACACGACCTCGGGGCATTCGTCGATGATTCTGGCGATCGGGCCGATTCTTGTGTTGCTGCTCGCCCGAGCGATGAAGATTGAAGCTCTGACTACAGCGAAAATTGCGGGAATGGCGCTGGCATTTACCGGAGCTGTGATCCTGGCGGCGGAAAATGGTTTCGACTTGCGGCGGTCGCCGACGCTTTCCGGTGATCTGATAACGCTGCTTGGAACAACATGCTTCACGTTTTATGTGGTGCTGAGCAAGAAAGCGGCGAGCAAATATCACAGCATCGAAATGAATGCGGTGAATTTTTTCGCCAGCGCGATTGTGTTGCTGCCCGTGGCCATTTTTCTGGCGGCGCGCTTGGATTGGAAAAGCGTGCCGTTGGAAGGATGGATGGGGTTGCTGTATATGGCGGCTATCAGCTCGGTGGCGGCTTACACGCTTTTCTACTGGGCGTTGCGTTATATGGAGGCGTCGCGTGTTGCGGCGGTGAATTACTTCCAGCCGATCGGCGCAATTCTGGTGGCGGCGCTCTTCCTTGGCGAGCTGCCCACTCGAGATTTGCTCCTTGGGGGCCTGCTGATCTTGCTTGGAGTCTATCTGGCGGAGCGGGGCAAGACGACGGCGGCGAAGGTGGGTGTGTTGGGAAACTAAGCTGGCTGGCGAGCTCTTAGTAGGCGCGAGTTTCCGAGGCCAAGGCCAGATTCGCGTTGAGCCGCTCGTCGAGGACCGCGGCGGCATAGCGGGCACAGGCGATCAGTTCGGTCTCGGCCCATTCGGAAAGAGCGGGCAAATGCTTGTCGCAGAGCCGGTCGAGAGCTTCGACAATATGGAAATAGAGGCGCACCTCGCGAAGCCAGGCGTTCTGCTTCTGGGTGGCCGGGCACATCTGCTCGGACGTGCGCGCTAGAAGCTCAAAATGGCTGGATTCAATCTCGCCAGGAGCTAGCCCGACGGCGGTGTGCAGGCATTCGGAAAGAGGCTGAGCCGCGACGGTGATCCACATCGATCTCCACTGGCAGACCGCGAACTGTACCAGGGCTGTGACCGATACCGCGAGAATGAGTAGGGCAAACATTGTGTCGCTCGATGAACAGTTTCGCGCAGGGGCACGCCGGCGACAATAGGCGGGAGGTACCATCGGTCAGGGACTAGTTAAAGGTTGTGTTTTGTTAACATTGGGGGAGGGGCAATGCAACGGTTGCCGCCATTGGCCATCGTTGCCGCCGTTGCTGCTGTTGCTGCTGTTCCAAAATCCGCCCACTAGCCGTAAAAAATAGGAATTTCGCGCGGGCGGAGAAATTGACCAATGTTGAAGATGGCGATATTGTTTTCTCATGGCGGTTTCTTGCTCTCTCATGCCAGCCCTTCTATGAATCAGTTAGATACGAACACGGACGAGCCGCCGAAAATACCGCCTCAAGAGGGCTTCTCCTCGCGCTTGCTGGAACTGCAGAGACGCGAGTGGTGGACATGGGGCGTGTCTGTGGCCGTCATGCTGACTCTGACGGCGGGCGTTGCATCGCTTGCATTTCCCACGATCATGGACGGCGGGAAATCGGTGTGGGCATCGGGCGTTTTTCAGGCGGTGGCGGGACTGGTATTCCTGATCGCCATTTTCGGCTGCTATCTGACGTATGAAAAATTCCTGATCAACCGGCTGCGAATGGAAATCGCTGAGCGGCAACTGCATTCGGCGCGGTGGCGCAATCTGGCGCTGGTGGATCCGCTGACGGGGCTTTATAACCGGCGATTCATGGAGCGGACGCTAAAAGCGGAAATTGGCCGGGCGTTGCGCAAGCACTATGACTTGACGGTGGTGATTTTTGACCTGAATAAGTTCAAGGCGATCAATGACCGGCTCGGGCATCCCGCGGGGGATTCGGTGTTGAAGGCTTTTGCCGAGCACTTGCACACGGTGATTCGCGAGGCGGACACGGCGGCGCGGCTTGGCGGCGATGAATTTATGTTGATACTGCCGGAGTGCAACGGTTCCCAGGTGCCGGCAATGCTTAGGCGTATTGAACCCATTTCGGTAGATCTGAATGGCGAAAAATTGCCGATCAAGTTCGCGGTTGGCTGACGGCCGCAGGCAGGGGATTTCGTCGATTTTCCTTGTCTTCATAAAGTGCCCGATCGGCTTCCGCGATCAATTCTTCCGCTTCTTTACCGGGACGATATTCCGCAAATCGCTTAGCTCCTTTTCAGACCCTGTTTCCCCTGACTGCCCGCTCGCTTGGTGATTTCCGTCCCGATGCATAATGGATTATTCTGAAGAGCCTCTATGGCTTCGAATTTTCAGCGGATGGCACCTAAGCGGTCATTTTTTGAAGTGCTGGTCTATGCGCTGCGCTACCGGTGTCCGAATTGCCATCGTGGACCGATTTTCAAGGGGAGATTCAACCAGGTGTTGATTCGCTGCCCGGACTGCGGCCTGGGTTATTTTCGGGAGTCGGGGTATTTCGTGGGAGGGATGATTCTGACGTACGGACTGACAATTGCGGTGCTGATTCCTGTGTATCTGGTTACGCCGCTGGTGCCTCAATTAGCATGGCTTTCCGAAACGATGAAATACGTGCTGTGGATCAGCTTTACATTGCTCCTGGCGGTTCTGTTTGTCCGGCCGGCGTACGCGCTGTGGCTGTCGTTCGATTACTGGCTGGAGCCTTGGCTTGCGGCCAGGGCGAAATAAGACGGTGTGCGCGATTACGCGCGGGCGCTTGATTGAGCGTCGCCCGCAACTCGCAGAACGATTTTCCCGCGAACATGTCCTGCCAGACCCTTCTCGAAAGCCTTCGCAGCCTGTTCCAGTGGGAAAACCTCGGCAATGGCCGTTTTTATTTTTCCGGCGTCAATCAGGCGCCCGAGCTCGATCAGTTCGGCACGGTTGGGTTCGACAATGAAGAACATCTCGCGAGGGCGCTCCGTGGATTGCTCCGGAGAGAGTGTCTCGACGACCGTGATGAGCAGCCCCGTTGGACTAAGTACTCGGCGTGAGCGCTCGAACACGTCGCCGCCCACCGTATCGATCACCAGATCGACGTCCATTACGATCTCATCGAATTTTTGCTCTTCGTAATTGATCACTTCATCGGCGCCGAGTTGCTTCAGAAAGTCTGTGTGAGCTGATGATGCGGTTGCGATCACGTAGGCGCCCTTCCAATGCGCCAGCTGGACAGTAAACGTTCCCACACCTCCGGCGGCCCCGTGAATGAGAACCCGCTGATTCGCCGCCAGCTTGCCGTGATCGAAAAGCGCTTGCCAGGCCGTTAATCCAGCCAGGGGCACGGTGGAGGCCTGCTCGAAATCGAGAGTTCTTGGCTTCGGGGCTAAATCCGAAGCCGCGACAACGAGGTATTCGGCGGCGCTGCCGTTCCGCCAGAAAGAAGCGAGGCCGTAGACCTCATCCCCAACCTTCACGTCCGAGACGTCTGCCGCAACCGCGTCGACGATACCCGCAAATTCGTGACCGGGAATCGTAGGCAAGCGTGGCTGCCCGTCCTTGGTCTTGTATGTAGGAGGCCAGGAGAGCTCATCTTTGGTGATCGAAGTGGCGATGACGCGCACGAGAGCGTCTCCTGGATCAAGCACAGGCTTCTCCGCTTCTTCGTAAACCAGCTGTCTAGGACCACCAAGCGAATGCATCCGAACCGCTTTCATCTGCTCCTCCGGGAGACTGCGATCAAAAGCCGTACCAAGCTGACACCGCCACTTTTCCGTGGGCGAAGGACCTACTAACACTAGTTGATGGATGCTAACACTGGTGGGTCACTTCATTCAACGAGACTAGATGGACACGTCGGAAAGAGAGGAGGAAATTGAAAGGCGGTCGCAACGCGAGCGAAGGGCACGGGCGCTGGGCACAAGCCCTTCGCTAAATTCCGTGCTGGCGGTCTACGCTACATCCTGCCGCTGGGGCACTGATGCCAGTTTAGGCGTGGGCGAAAAAACGTGCCAAAAATCTCCCTGTTCCTTGGTGAATTCCACCGCTACTTTCTTTTTCTTGTTACGGTGCTTGGCATCCACGTAGACGACGCGGCATTCCCGCTCTTCCTGCGTGAAGCTATTTACGAGGAGAATCGTCTGGCCTTGCTTGACTTTCGGCACCAAAGGCAGCAGCGCACCATTCATGTTCACGGACTTGGCTACGGTCACGTATCGAAATGGGAGACCGCGCTCGGTGCGGCCATAGACATGAACCGGGATCGAAAATGGGAGCCTCTTGCAGCGTCGTTTATCTTCCATCGGTTACCCCCAACGGGTGTTTGTCAGATTTATGTACAAGAATACGCTAATGGGCCGAACGGACTGGTGCAATAGTACTTTTAGGCGACCTTGCCCGCGAATATACGGCGAAGACCATACGCCGGCGCATGGGGTTCGAGGGCTCTGTGAAATCTGCACAGAGCCCCCAAGCCGATTCTATTGTTCCCAAACGGCTGGCTACGGACGCCCTTGGTCTTATTTCGACGGCTGCTTGGCGATAATTTTGTCCTTAATTTTGTTATAGGTTGCTTGCGGGAGAACCTTCTTCCTAACGAGATCGGTCTTCGCTTTGTAGGGTCGCCCGTCAATGATCTTCTGCGAATAGGCCGCGCCGATGCCGGGCAGGGCATCGAGCTGCTCCTTCGTGGCTGAATTGATGTCCACGAGGTCGCCGGATGCGGGAGCGGCGGCCTTGGATTGTGCGGCCGCAATCGCGAAGGCATTGTGCGCGATCGCGATCCCTGACCATCCGCCGATTACAAAGAACGAACATAGAGCCGCACAACAAATTGCGATCATCACTCTTTTCGTCATTTCGCCTCTCCTGGTTTCTTCTTTGTTGGACCTAAATTTAGGATTGAAGGCCCTTATTGGGCGTTCTTTGCCGCATGGTAGCCGGCCTTTTGAGCATCGGCCTCGGACATGTATTTGCCGGTCTTGGTCTTCCCGTAATAGCGCGTTCCTTCCTTGTGATAGACGCCGGACTCGGTGTTGACCCAGACCTGCCCGCTCCCTGCGGGGGGCGCTGGCTGGTTGGTTTTGGCAGCCGGCGCGCTGCTGGACTTAGCCGGTCTGGTGGAGGACGCCGAGTTTGAAGCCGCAGGCGCGCCGGAGTAGTTTGCCGGTGCAGAAGCTGCCGCACCTGAATTCGAGCTGGAAGGCGTTGCTGAGGCAGCGGACGAGTCGGCAGCCCTTGCAGATTTCGATTTCTTCGTGCTGGCTGATTTTGTGCCCGCATCGGCGGTGTCGGTGGATGGCGCCTTGACGGACTTTGACTTTTTCGAGCCGGTTGACTTCGTGCCAGGCGCTGAATCAGTTGAGGCTGTTGAGTCGGCCTTCGCGTCTGTAGAAGAAGCCTTTTCTGATTTCTTCTTGGAGCTGGTCGATTTTGCACCAGATGCAGAGTCCGCTGAGGCCGTATCACCGGATGAGGCGTTTGCTGACTTGGACTTCTTCGAGCTGGTTGAAGCCGTAGATTTGTCCGAGGCGTCGCTGTCCGAGGTGGACTTCGCCTTCTTCGATTTCGACGTGGAGGATTTTTCCGAAGAAGATGCGCTCGAATCTGTTGAACTTGCAGCGGCGGCCTTCTTTTTGGTCGTCTTCTTTGCCGGAGTAGTGCTCGAGTCGCTTGAATCGGTGGCCTGCGCCTTCACGGGAGCGGCGCTTGCCAGCGCCAGTCCGAGGCCAGCAGAAATCAAAAACGCAAATAGATACTTCTTAAATCGCTTCATGTCGTTTCCTCCCCAGTTTTGCGCGGGTTCGTGGAACGCCGAAAGGCGTGCCGCGACGCGCCCTTACGCGTGCTTTGTGCGCTTAGCCCTGCGGGAGCGAGATTTTCGCGTTACGAGTTCGACGAGCTTGTCTAGCTCGTGCCTCCCAAGATCTCCGCGCTTCCGCACAGATTCGTTTTAGCGGCGTGTCGAATGATGCCGCCTTGGTTGAAACCTCAACAATTCGTTGAACGACCGCTCAGGCTGAAGTGGTCGCAAAGGAAAAGAGATCGATTCAAAGTACCTACGAACCATCCCCGGGGAATACCACGCTCTTGACCCGGCCGGTTCGGCTTGGAGCGGATTCTAATGCCTGCCGGACAACAATTCAATGTGAGAACTGAAAGGGGGCGGAAGGCGACGGGAGAAGGGGCGGTCAATGGGCTGGCGGGGTAGACCGTAATCGCATTTTAGGCTTGCATTAGGTTGCGTCATATATGAATATGAATTCATGTTCGTATTATGGAATCCATCGTGAATCGGAAACTGATTCGAAGCGGTTTCATCATTTGGCTGGGCGCTACACTGGCACTGCGTTTCGGAGGGCAGCATCTGTTGCGTCCTGGTGACTGGAAGGGGACGCTGATCCTATTTACGGTGACGTTTCCATTGATTGCGTGGCTTGTGCGACGTTTGTGCTCCGGAGCGGGGCTGGCTGAATCCGAATGGTTGCAAGGGGCTACGGCGCTGCTGCTGCCTACGCTCTTGCTCGATCCTTTTTCCAGCGCGTTTTTCCCGTTCGTGTTTCCGAATATGTCTCCTCAGGTAGCGGGCGTATTTGGCGGCTGGATGCTTTGGTGCTGCGCTGGAGGATTGCTTGGCGCGGGCTTGAGGTTGCCGAGGCGAGGATGATGTTAGTCGGGTGGATGATCGAACTGCTGTGAAGAAGCGTCCTGACCTGCTTGCCGGGGAAGATTTGCCGTCTGATCCGCGGCAGAGGCGTTCGGTGGATAAACGCGAGAGGCTGAAGGAAGCAGGGCTGGGGCTCTTTGGCGAAAAGGGGTACGAAAGCACTTCGATCGAAGCGATCGCGCAACGCGCCAGTCTCGCGGTAGGGAGTTTCTATCAGCACTACCGATCGAAGCGGCAGCTGCTACTGGCACTGATGGATGAGCTGCTCGAGAGGCTGAGCCAACTTGAGTTTTGTCCGGAGGCTGCGGCGGATACGCGGGCTGTGATCCGCGGACTGCTATCGAGATCGTTTGCGCATGACCTCCGATATCTCGGCGCGTATCGTGCCTGGCAAGAGGCGGCGCTCGCAGAAGCGGGGCTGGCCAGGAAGCAAAAGCAGATTCATGCATGGACGACGGCGCGCGTCACGGCGGTATTCGAGAGGCTTGCGCAGTTGCCGGGTGCCAGAAAGGGCCTCGACCTTGCGGGACTCGCACGAGGGATGGACGCATTGTTCTGGAGCTTGCTCGGGCAGGCTGGGGGGATGCCGAAGCCGGAACTCGAACGATGGGTGGAGTCGTGCACGCACCTGATTTACCACGCGCTCTTTACCGATTCCCCGAACATGAAAAAGTAAAGCGCTTCTTGACCTCAACATATTGAACTTCGAGCGGGACTTGAGCTGAACCGCATACTTCAAGTTAGACACGTTCGAGCTGCCGGAGATTCAAACTAACACATGAACCCTTATCGACCGCACCTGTCGTTATGCCGACATATCGAGGAGAGAATTAGCTCGTGCGTTGCGACTCTGATTTTGGGTTCAAGCGATACTTTCGCCCACCATTTGCCGACTCGCCGTCCTTGAAATTTCTGCTGACTCGTGCGAGCGTGGGCTGCTGTTCAGGCGACTGCTTAATTTTCGAGGCCCAGGAAAGGCAATTGATGACCACGCATTCATCGGCACCCGCTAGACGGCGGATTGCGGTGATTCCCGGCGACGGGATCGGCAAGGAAGTGATTCCGGCGGCTGTGAAGGTACTGAAAGCCGTGACGGCGGCGTCCGGGAAGCAATTGGCGCTGACGGAGTTCGATTGGGGCGCGGACCGCTATCTTCGGGATGGGACAACTCTGCCGGCTGATGCCGTGGAGATGTTTCATCGCAACTTCGATGCGATTCTGCTCGGAGCCATGGGCGATCCTCGAGTTCCCACCAATGTGCATGCCGCCGACATTCTGCTTGGCCTGCGGTTCAAACTCGACCTGTACGTGAATGCTCGGCCTTGCGTACTGTTTGACAAGCGATTCACGCCACTCAAGGACCGCAGCGAGAAGGATGTGAACTTCGTCGTGTTCCGCGAGAACACTGAGGGCCTTTACGTGGGGATGGGCGGTTTCTTTAAGAAGGGAACGGCGGACGAGATTGCGACGCAGGAGGATTTGAATACGCGCAAGGGAGTGGAGCGGATCATCCGCTATGCGTTTGAATATGCGCGCAAGCGTGGGTTGAAGCGCGTCTGCATGTCTGACAAATCGAATGCCCTCGCGTTCGGCCATGACCTGTGGCAGCGCGTGTTCAAACTGGTGCGCGCCGAATATCAGGACATCGAAGCGAGCCACCAATATATTGATAACTTACTGATGCAGATGGTTCGCGACCCGTCGCAGTTTCAGGTGATCGTCACTTCGAACCTCTTTGGCGATATCGCGAGCGACCTGGGTGCGCAGCTGGCGGGGGGCCTGGGCTTGGCTCCCTCGGGAAACATTCATCCGGGGCAAGTGTCGCTGTTTGAGCCGGTGCATGGATCTGCACCTAATATTGCGGGCAAGAATATTGCGAACCCTATGGGGGCTATTCTCACGGTTGGAATGATGCTTGAGTATCTGGGCTGGGCGGATGAGAGGCGTGCGCTTGAGGGAGCCGTCCGCGCAGCGCTTCGAGAGGGTAAGATTCCTGCGGAACTTGGCGGGGCGCTCGGGACGCGTGAGGTGGGTGATTGGATCGCGAGCGAGATTACAAAGACCGGAACCGCTCACGTCTAGGATTCAAAGTTTCACTTTATGCTCGGATCAGTGGGCTGTTTCTAGGCTTCATATTTAACTTGAATGCAGCAAGGTCGACGCCGCCGGAAAGTGCAGAGAGACAAGGTTGAAGTGATTTCAAAGAACGAATCGGTCTGTTCGCCTACCTGAGATTTCACATGAGGGTTTCATCGTAAGTTCTCGAACCTAATTCAAAACCTGAACTGATTCGCTTAGAGTGTCAACTCCGGAATATTTCAACTGTAGGTATAGCTGTCGGCACGTCGACGACCTTCAAAAATCTTCGCCAAGAGAGCTCCCAGAACAAAGCCGCCAACGTGGGCCCACCACGCCACCCCTCCCAGGCTTGCCGCACTAGGGGAACCGAGAGCACTCACTCCGCTGAGGAATTGGATGACGAACCAGAGCCCGATGAAAACGATGGCTGGAATGTGTGCGGTAAAGAAAAAGACGAAGAGTGGAATGAGAGTCAGGATTCTTGAAGAGGGGAAGAAGACGACATACGCACCGAGAACTCCGGAAATCGCGCCGCTTGCTCCGATCGAGGGCAAGCTGGAACCCCAACTGAATATGGCCTGAGCCAGTCCTGAGCCAATCCCGCAGATAAAGTAGAAGATCAAGTAGGAGAAAGGGCCGAGCCGCTCTTCCACTGCGCCTCCGAAAATCCAGAGAAACCACATATTGCCGAGGATGTGCAGGAATCCGCCATGCAAGAACATGCAGGTGATGAGCGGCAGAAACGCCTCTACAAGCGTGTAGCGGCCGCCGACCAAAGCCAACTGCATTTTTCGAGGAACCAGGCCGAAGGCTCGAATGAGGGCATCGTTGGCGGCGTTGGATAGGCTGAGCTGATAGCAGAACGCGACCACATTCACGACGATCAACAAGATTGTGATCAGCGGCACGGAGCGCCGCACCATCATGTTCTTGAGCGGGATCATATTTGCGTTCCCAGACTCGCCGACACAGCGGTGCGAGATGCTTCAGCCAATTCTTCCTCTGTATAAGCGCGCTCGGAACGCTCGCCCCGGCGGCGCAATCTGTCAATTTCGACGAGCGTCGCGATTCCACCGCGCGCGCCGTGGCCTTCGCAGTTGAGGCCGGCGGCGGCGCAGCTGAATTCGAGTATCTCGCCCACGGGCCATCCGCGAACAATGCCATAGGCGAAAGCGCCGTGGAAAATATCTCCGGCGCCGGTGGTGTCAACCGTGCGCACTCGAAAACCGGAGCAAAGACGAAACCTCACACCGTTCCACACGAGCACACCGAGGCGCCCCATGGTCGCACCCGTCAAGCAGCACTTGAACTGCGCATGCATCTTCGGGAGTGACTTCAACAAGTCGCGCTCACCGGTGAGACGGGCTGGGAAATCCTTCGAGGTAATTGCGAAATCAACGTTTTCAAGCAAATCCTCAACTCCAGGGTAGCGATTATCGAAGTCGCCAAGCACCAGAGTGCGCGCTTCTCGCGCCCACTTGGCTGCTCGCGCCAAGGCAGCCGTGTCGTGCCCATCGAGAACGAGTACGCGGGCGCCAGCTATCCACTCGCGGTTCAGGTCGTCCGGGAGAAGCGCGATTTGACGGTCGCGCTTCCAAAGTACCGTGCGTTCGCCAGACTTTTCATCGACGAGGATGAATGCTGATTGGCTAATGCAACCGGGCGCCATGATCCAGTGCGCCTCGACGCCTTCGCGATACATTTCCTCTTGTTGAAACCTCCCGGCTTCGTCGTCACCTATTTTGCCGATATACCGTGTGCGCAGGCCCCAGCGCTGACAGGCCGTGATGGCGCTGGCGGTCTGTCCTCCTGCGCGGCGCTCGGCGGAGAGGATTTCAACTTTGGAGTCGAGCGTGGGGAAGTGCGGCAAACGGATGATAGTATCAGTTGCGTTGATGCCGACACCGACGACATCGAGAGGCGATTGATTGAAGTAGTGCACGAGATGATTATCTTCGCGCTCGCGGCCAAGTGCGAGAAAATTCACGCGTATGAAGCGACGCGGCGAACTACGAGTAGGCGGTTAAAGAAAAACTTAAAGCCAGAATTGACGAGAATATTTTGAGGCGACTCTGACACTTTCTATTCTCAACAGAAACTTCACATGCGATCGAGCACGTTTATTATTTGCACGGCGTGAGTGCCTGTGATAAGAGTTTTTGTTTCGCGTTGCTGCGTCGGCGCGCCGACACCTGATGCCAGTCCACGAATCAGAGGCGATCATTTTACAGAGCTATCCCCTGGGTGAAGCTGACCGTTTGGTAAGTTTTTTTTCGCGAACCATGGGTCGCGTGCGCGGAGTCGCGGCGGGTGCGCGGCGTATGAAGAGCCGGTTTGGCTCGACGCTCGAGCGGCTCTCGCATGTGCGCATCTGGTTCTTTGAACGGCCTTCGCGAGACCTCGTGCGCATCAATCAGTGCGAGCTGATTGAGTCGTTTCTTGATGCGTTCCGTGACTACGCCTCGGGCGTAGCACTGGCGATCTTCAGCGAAGTAACGGAAGCGGTCTTGCCTGACCATGAAGCTTCGGATCCAAACTTCCGCCTGTTGCTGCTCTCAGCTCAAGCGGTGAAGAATTCCGGTAGGCCCGAGCTGGCCATGGCCTATTTCACGCTCTGGACAGTGAAGCTCGGCGGATGGCTGCCGCCGCTGGACGCTTGTGCGCGATGCGGTAGAGCATTGGTGGCATCAGACACGGCCTATTTTTCGCAAAGTGCTTCGGCGCTGATGTGTGGGAGGTGCCGGGCGTCGGGATTGCGGGTGATTTCCGTGTACGCCCTCGCGGCGGCAAGAAGAATGTTGGCGGAGCGGCTCAACAAACTGGATGAACAAATGATCCCTCCGCGTGCGGCGCGGGAACTGAGCGATGTTATGCTCGACGTCATCGAACATCAGATCGATCGTAAGCTGCAAGCGAGGGAACTGCTGGAGAAGCCCGCTTGAAAACTAACGAGCGTCGTTCAAATTATCTTCACAAGGCTCAGCCGCAACGCGCAGTGCCTAAGGGCCTGACCTTTCAGGATCTTCTATTAACACTTGAAGAGTACTGGGCGAACCGTGATTGTGTTCTGCAGCAGCCGTACGATGTGGAAGTGGGCGCGGGCACAATGCACCCGGAAACTTTCCTGAGGGTGCTCGGACCTGATCCCTATCGAGTGGTCTACGCGCAGCCGAGTCGCCGGCCAGCGGACGGAAGGTACGGCGAAAATCCGAATCGGCTTTTCAAGCATACACAGTTTCAAGTGATACTCAAACCTTCTCCGGCCAATGTGCAGGACCTTTATTTGGAAAGCCTCGCGGCGGTTGGAATCAACTTGAAGGAACACGACATTAAATTTGAAGAGGATAACTGGGAAGCGCCGACGTTGAGCGCGTGGGGTATGGGCTGGCAGGTGATGCTCGACGGTCTGGAGATTACGCAGTTCACTTACTTTCAGCAGTGCGGCGGAATTGATCTCGATCCGATTTCGGTGGAACTGACCTATGGGCTTGACCGCATCGCCGCTTATCTGCAGGACGTTGATAATGTCTTTGATGTGCGTTGGTCGGATTCGGTGAGCTACGCAACTGTGCGCCTGGCAGAGGAGCAGCAGTTCTCTGCGTATAACTTTGAATATGCAGATGCTGCGACGACACGGAAGCAGTTTGATCTGTATGAAGCAGATGCGGCGCGTTTGCTGGCTTCCTATGCGGGGGCAAAAGGGAAGGATCGCTTGCGCTTTCCGTTGCTGCAAGCCTACGAGTTTTGCTTGAAGTGTTCGCACCTCTTTAATGTGCTCGACGCACGCGGGGCAATCTCAGTGACGGAGCGAGCAGCGATGATTGCTCGTGTACGCAAGCTTGCCACTCAGGTGGCGAAAGCATGGCTCGATCAGCGCAATGCTTTGTCGCAGCCAGAACTTACCGAGGCTCGCGCATGAAGAAATCCGCACGGAAAGGAAGTGCTCCCGCGACAGGCGATTTCCTTTTCGAGATTGGCTGCGAAGAGCTTCCCGCCGGGATGATCGCGAAGGCGTCAAGCGAGCTTAAAGCGATACTTGAGAAGTATTTTTCGACAAATGGGTTGATCGATTCGAGCAATCATATTGAGGCGTTTGGCGGGCCACGACGACTGACGGCTGTCGCGCACGGCGTTCGGTTGCGCCAAGAGGATGTTGTTCGCGAAGTGATGGGGCCGCCCAAGTCGGTGGCTTACGACACTCTCGGTGAGCCAACTCGGGCGGCGATGAGTTTTGCGGGGAAGCAGGGTACTTCGGTTTCGAAGTTGGTGATCGTGAATACCCCGAAAGGAGAATACGTCTCGGCCACGCAGTTGATCGACGGCCGCCCCGCCTTGAAAGTTCTCTCTGAAGTATTGCCGCAAGTGATTCAGGAGATCAGCTGGCCGCGCTCGATGTATTGGACAGGGGCGCACGGACCTCGATTTATCCGGCCCATCCGCTGGATCGTGTCGATCCTGAATGGAAAGGTGGTGCCGTTTTCGTTTGCCGGCGTGAATGCAGGTAATCGAACTGACGGGCACCGCTTCCTGGGCGGGAGAAATATTCCGGTGAGCGGGCCACAGGACTACGAGTTAAAGCTCAAGAGGAACTTCGTGATTTGCCGCCCGGAAGAACGAAGGAAAAAGATTGAGACCGAGCTTCGATCGCAAGCGACACACAAAAATCTTCGCGCGCATGAAGATGAAGCGTTACTTGAGTTCGTGACATATCTCAACGAATACCCGACAGTGATCGCCGGCAAGTTCGATTCGAATTTTCTTGCGCTGCCGGATGAGATTCTGATCACTGTTATGCGCGACCATCAGAAATACTTTGCGCTCGAAGCGCGCGGTGGGCGGCTGGCGCCAAATTTTCTTGCGGTAATAAATCTCAACAAAGACTCGAAGGGCTTGGTGCTTTCGGGGCACGAGCGGGTGTTGCGCGCGCGCTTTGCGGATGCGCAATTTTTCTGGGAGACGGACCAAAAGTGTCGACTCGCCGACTACTTGCCAAAGCTCGCACATGTTACCTACGAGCGCCGACTCGGAAGTTACTTCGATAAAGTGGAGCGCATGCGCGCGATGGCACGCTGGCTCGCGGAACAGTGGTTCAGTTCTGGAGTTACGGCTGGCGATGTGGCGGGATCCGATCGCGCGGCCGAACTCGCGAAGTGCGATCTTGTGACAGAGATGGTGAAGGAGTTCACCGAGCTGCAGGGAATTGTCGGCGGTTTGTACGCGCGGGCGCAAGGCGAGCCCGAAGAGATTTCCTGGGCGGTTTATGACCACTACAAGCCGCTCGGACTGGATGATCCGATTCCACGCAGCCTGACAGGATGCGCGGTTGCGCTTGCGGACAAGCTCGATTCGCTCGTTGCGTGCTTTGCCGTTGGTGCGGCGCCTACGGGTTCCAGCGATCCGTTTGCGTTGCGCCGCGCGGCGCTGGGGATCGTAAAAATTATCCTGGAACGCAAGATTTCGATTTCAATCTCGGCGGCAGCGTCCGCTGCTGCCCGCGCTCTGCGCGATCATGCGCCTAAGATCAGCGCTTCGGAAACGGTTGAGCAGCAGGTGCTGGATTTTTTGCTTGAACGAGCGAAGTTTGTCTTGCGCGAGCGGCGCGGGTTTGCTTACGACGAAATCAACGCGGCCTTCGCTGCTGGTGCGGATGATCTGGTGGACGCGGCTGAGCGGGTTGAGGCGTTGAGGGCGATCCGGAATACCAAGAACTTTGCGCCGCTGGCGGCTTCGTTCAAGCGTATCCGCAACATTCTGGAGAAGTCCGCGACTGCCGGAGACAAGAACCAGGCAGGAGTGAACAAGGACCTGCTGCGGGACCCGGCTGAGCAGCAGCTCAATCTTGTCGCGCACAAAATCGGCGAGGAAGCCACGCGCTTGAAGAAGGCCAGGAAGTATCGCCAAGCTCTGGAGAAGATTTCCGAGCTGCGGCCGTCGGCGGACTTCTTCTTTGACAAAGTTCTAGTAATGGCTGAAGAAGTGGATGTCCGCCGGAATCGCCTCGCGTTGCTCAGAAATCTGTTGAAGGAGTTCTCGACGATCGCGGATTTTTCGGAGCTGAGTGGAGACGAATCAAAAGACGTACCGAGAAGTCCGGTGTGAGGATGAGCACAACACTTGAGTATTTACTTTAAATGCTGGCGGGCAAGTTTTCCGTCGACAGGCCGACTTGTAATGTAGTGGTTAAACGGCGTAGCTGGCCAGCATCCTGTATTTTGAATGTGAGGAGAAATATGAAATACGTCTATTTCTTCGGCGCGGGGAAAGCAGACGGCTCCGGCGGCATGAAAGAGATCCTCGGAGGCAAGGGAGCCGGCCTGGCCGAGATGACGCGCATAGGTCTCCCGGTCCCGGCAGGCTTCACTATCACGACCGAAGCGTGCGACTACTACTTCAAGCACGACCAGAAGTACCCGAAGGAGCTTCGCGCCGAAGTTGCGAAAAATCTCGCGCGGCTCCAGAAGCTGACAAAAAAGAAATTGGGCGACGCAAAGAATCCGCTGCTCGTGAGCGTTCGCTCCGGCTCCGCGAAATCCATGCCCGGCATGATGGAGACGATCCTGAATCTCGGCCTGAATGAAAGGTCAGTCGAGGCGCTGGCGAAGTCAACGCAAAACGAACGCTTTGCGTGGGACGCCTACCGGCGATTCGTGCAGATGTATTCGAGCGTCGTGATCGGCTTGCCCAAAGAGGATCTCGAAGCTCGGCTGCGCGCGATGAAGAAACATCTCAACGTGACGGACGATACGCAGGTTACGGCGCAGGGGTGGCGGCAGCTGGTTGGTGAATACAAGGAATACTACAAGCGCAAGACCGGCAAGCCGTTTCCGGAAGATCCCGAGGAGCAGTTGTGGGGTGCCATCGGCGCCGTCTTTGAGTCCTGGATGGGCGAGAAGGCTGTGACGTACCGGCGCGTTGAGAAAATCACCGGACTCTTAGGCACAGCCGTGAACGTGGTTCAAATGGTATTCGGCAATACGGGCGAAAATTCTGGCACGGGGGTTTGCTTCACGCGCGATCCCTCAACGGGCGAGAAGGTTTTCTTCGGAGATTTCCTGCTGAACGCCCAGGGTGAAGATGTCGTCGCGGGCATTCGCACGCCGATGCACTTGAAAGAACTGAAATCGCGCATGCCGAAGGTCTATCAGCAGCTCGAGCGTGTTCGAGCAAAACTTGAAAAGCATTACCGCGATATGCAGGACATGGAATTCACAGTAGAGAACGGAACGCTCTACATGTTGCAGACCCGGACGGGTAAACGTTCTCCGGCGGCAGCTTTCCGAATGGCAGTAGACATGAAAAGCGAGGGCTTGATCAAACTTGAAGAAGCACTTGAACGCATCAAGGATGAAGATGTCGAGCGGCTCTTCTATCCTGTGCTCGATCCCTCGCTGCCACGCAAGGAATTTCAGACGCGCAAAATTGCGGAGGGCATCAACGCTGTGCCGGGTGCTGCGGTGGGCAAAGCCGTCTTTACGGCCGCAGAAGCGGAGGAGTGGGCGTCGAAAGGCGAGAAGGTGATTTTGGTGCGCCGCGAGACTAGCCCCGAGGACGTCGGCGGCATGTATGTGGCGCAGGGAATTCTGACGGCGACGGGCGGGAAGACAAGTCACGCAGCCGTAGTCGCGCGCGGGTGGGGCAAGTGTTGCATCGTCGGGGCGGAGAAACTCGATATCGATTCCGAGCAGAAAAGGATGAGTTCCAATGGCCGCGTTGTGAAAGAAGGCGAGTGGATCACGCTCGACGGCGGCGACGGCTCGGTCTACTCGGGTGAGATCGCGCTGGTGCGCCCAGAACCGCCGAAGGCTTACGAAACCATCATGAAATGGGCCGATTCGGTGCGGCAAATTGGCGTTCGCGCGAATGCCGATACGCCCAGGGATGCACGGGTGGCCCGAGAAATGGGCGCCGAAGGCATTGGGCTTACACGCACCGAGCACATGTTCTTCAAGGATTTCGAGCATCCGGAGAAGAGCATCGAGCGGCAGCGCGCGATTCAGGAAATGATCCTCGCGGAGTCGCAGGGAGCGCGCCGCAAGGCACTCGACAAGTTACTTCCGTTCCAGAGGCGCGATTTCATCGGGCTGTTCGAAGCGATGGACGGACTTCCCGTAACCATTCGTCTGATCGATCCGCCGCTGCACGAATTCGTGCCGCACGATCCGGAGAAGCAAGAAGAACTGGCGAGGGAACTAGGGACAACGCGAGAGGCCATCGAACGTCGTGTGGAACAATTGCACGAAGCAAACCCGATGCTGGGCCATCGGGGTTGCCGTCTGTGCATCACGTACCCTGAAATTCTCGAGATGCAAGTGCGCGCGATCATCGAAGCAGCAATTGATTGCCAGAAGCGGGGCATTAAAGTGATACCTGAGATCATGCATCCGCTTACTCTGGACAAGAAAGAAATGAAAATTCTCGAAGAGGCTACCCGCCGCGTGGCCGATCCGATTATCCAGCAGGCTAAAGTAAAGCTTCACTATCTCGTGGGCACCATGATCGAGCTTCCGCGCGCTGCGCTGCTTGCCGACCAGATTGCGGAAGTCGCTGAGTTCTTCTCTTTCGGGACCAATGATCTAACGCAGACCGTGATGGGGCTCTCCCGTGATGATGCGGGCCGATTCCTTCCGGAATATGTGGACGAACGCAAAGCCGGAATCTTCGTTAGCGACCCTTTCCAATCACTCGACGTTCCCGGCGTGGGAATGCTGGTCGAGTGGGGCATCCAGCGCGGGCGCTCCGTCCGCCCGGACTTGGAGGTTGGAATCTGCGGCGAGCATGGAGGCGACGGGCCCAGCGTGAAATTCTGCCACCGGGTCGGGATGGACTACGTCAGCGCCTCGCCATTCCGGGTTCCTGTTGCGCGTCTCACCGCGGCTCAAGCCGTGATCGAAGAAAAGAAGAGCGGCAAGAAATCCGCACGCAGAAGAGCTCACGGATCACATTCACATTAAGGAGATACACCGCCATCCGTCCCCTCGATAGCCGTCCTCTGATTATCGGAATTTGCGGCGGGACCGGTTCCGGCAAGACCACCATTACAGCAAGGATTTTCGAAACCCTCTCTGAAACGAACGTTATCGTTCTCGAGCAGGACAGCTATTACAAAGACTATCCGGGGATGCCGTTCGAAGAGCGGGTGAAGCAGAACTTCGACCATCCCGATTCGATGGACACGCCACTATTGGCCGAGCACGTCCGACGGCTGCGAGAAGGCCAAACGATCGAGCGGCCCACTTACGATTTTGCGAATTTTCGCCGCGCCGATACAACTGTGAGGCTCGCGCCGCGCTCGGCGATCATCATCGAGGGCATTCTGATTTTCGAGAACAAGGCGCTGCGCGACCTGATGGACATCAAGATTTTCGTGGATACGGACGCGGATTTGCGATTTATTCGCCGCCTGGTACGCGACATTCGCGAGCGCGGGCGCACGATGGAAATGGTAGTGGATCAATACATGGCGACGGTGCGGCCGATGCACATGGAATTTGTGGAACCGTCCAAACGCTACGCGGATGTGATCATTCCGGAAGGCGGCCACAACGAAGTGGGCATCGATTTGGTCATTCAGAAGATCCGGTCGTTGGTGCCTGGTTAGCAATGCCTGATCTTGTTGACAAGGAACTGATCGAGGCGGCGAAAGACGCTATCCGGCGGCGCTATCGGCAAGACTGGCATACGGTTGGTGCGGCCGTCCGGATGACCTCGGGCCGTGTTTACACCGGTGTTCATCTTGAAGCGAACGTCGGACGCATTGCTGTTTGCGCCGAAGCGATTGCTCTCGGAAAAGCGATTTCCGAGGGCGACGAGGAGATCGACACGCTTGTTGCGGTTTATCACCCGCGACCGGTGTTCGTGTATCAGGAAATTCGTGTGGTGGCGCCATGCGGGATGTGTCGTGAACTCATTTCGGACTATGGACCAAGCGCGAAGGTGATAGTGCCGCACGACGACGGCGTGGCGACCGTTCAGATACAAGAGTTGCTGCCTGGTAGATATCGGCGACCGTCGCAATAATTCACAGAGCCATGAGAGAGCTACTCATGCGCGGGCAGCTACCCCGCTGGGCTTGATGACGCTGTCCGCGAAACGCTCCATCTCTTCGAGCTGCGGGCTGAATTGCAGCAGCAGCAGGTCGACGCCCGCTCGTTCGAATTCGCCGATGCGATCGGCCACCTGTTGCGCTGTCCCGACAAGTCCCGAGCGCAGGCCGCGATTCGATACCGAGTAATCTTCAAGTGAGACGCGCTGTTCGAGCTGCGTATTTGCAAGCCACTGCTCATAATTCTTGTAGCCGGCGGCGTTCTGCTTTACATCGGTGATGCGTTCCACTTCCTTCTTCGCTGCGGCTTCCGTTTCGCGCACCACGGCGTAGCCCGCTACGCCGTATTTCATCGGCGGCAAGCCTTTGCGCTCGCGGCGCTCGGCCATATCGCGAATTTTTGGCGCGATACGATTAGGCGGGTCGCCGTGCATCACGTAGGCGTCGCATTTCGTGGCGATTAATTCCTTCGCGGTTTCTGATTCGCCGCCCGCATAGATCACGGGACGCGGCTTGGCCACCGGTTTTGGCTGCAGCACGAGATCGGTAACCGAATAATATTTTCCCCTGTAGGAGAAATGGTCCTGCTTCCAGGCCTGGTCCACGACATCGAGCCATTCCGATGTGCGCGCGTAGCGGTCATCATGCTGATCAAACTGCACACCGTATTTCTTGGCTTCCTCGGCCCACCACGAAGAAACCACGTTGAGCGAGACGCGGCCGCCAGAGATGTTGTCGATATTCGCGGCTTGTTTGGCCAGCAGTGCAGGCAGATGAAAGGTAGGCCGCACGGCGATCATCAACTCGAGCCGTTCCGTGACAGCGGCGAGGGCGGCGGATGTGGACCATGCATCGAGCGACGGCGCGTCGACTCCTTTTATGTCGTTGAGGTTCAGCTCGGCGATCAGCGAGAGGTCGAAGCCGATTTTTTCGCTGCTGCGCGCCAGGCGTGAAACATACTCCCATGAAGCGGCCATCTGCTCGTCTTCGACATTGCGCAGCCAGCCGCCGAAGACGGGCATCCAGTATCCGTAGCGCATCACCTCGCCTCCTTCACCAGATAATCGACGAGGCGTTCAAATGGATTGAAGCCGACGACACGCGGGCCATCGGAAACGAAATTCGAGAGCGCGTTGATGTCATAGTAGTAGAGCTTGCCGTCGCGATCGTCAATGATGTACTCGACGCCGCCCACTTCCACCTTTGCAGCGCTGAAGATCCGCTGGACTGCCCTCATCACTTCGTCCGGCGGGCGGTAGCCTTCCACACGTAAACCGGTCTTCGGCCCTTCCACCACGCAGGCGGTTTCGATCTTCGCGCCGTCGGTTGTCTTGCAAATGTCCATCGGGCACAAGTCAAATGTGTCGCCCGCTGTGAAAACCTTGATGCCGTACAGATACTTGTAGCCAAGTGTCTCGACGCGCGTGATGTGGCCACCCCGTGCGGGAATGAATTCCTGCACGATTCCCGTGCCGTCGAGCCCGAACTGCAATTTATCTTCGCGTGCTGCCGCCTCGATCTGCTCGGGCGAATCGAAGCGCACGATGCCCACGCCACTTCCGCCGATATTCGGCTTGATCACCACTGGGAAACGCATTCCACGCGCGGCATCGGCAGCCTGGCTCGGATGATTGATTACAGCTGAGCGGGGGTAGCGAAGGCCAAGCGTTTCGAGGAGCGAGAGCTGCAACGCCTTTGACGTCTCATTGCGAAATCCTTCGCTGCCGTTAATCACCCGCACGCCCATGCGTTCGAGATGCGCGAGGTAGCTGAGGGTATAAAAGATGGCGTGGGCGTTGCCGCGCGTCCAAGCCGAGGGGCTCATGCGGTTGAAAATCAGGCCGAACTGCTGCACGCCATTAGGCGAGACGTCAAAGTGGTGACGCGCTGCGTCGAGACGAACGTATGGCACCCCGCGGCGGTCCATTTCCGCGAACACCGGCTCAAACCAGCGCGGATGCTCATAGTAGACGCCAATTGGCCGCGAATACTTCAAGTTTCCCTCCGCCGCACGTCCGAGTCCGGCTCGCAGCACCCTGCACACACCATTCTACAGGGCCAGAGGCACTAAAGGTTGGATGCGTAACGCGGAGAGTCGTTTCGCGCTATTTTTGCGACACTGTCACGTTTGGTCAGCGTCAGGCTTTCAATTTCGCAAAAAGATCGCGGTGCATCTTGGCGCGCTCGCGATAGACGGCGCACTGCAGCTCGAGAGCCGCGCGATGTTCCTGCGGAAGGTTAGCGGCAATCCTCTCGCAGTGATTCGCGGCATCGTCCCAACGCTTGGCGTCTTCTTCGGTGAACGTCAGTAACTCCTTAGTGCGCTCGTCCAACGCAGCCTCCTGGGCCAGGTCCCAGAAAACGGACGAGTCTATCACCAAATTCAGATTTGTCGATGTTCGAGAGGAGATACTGCGCTGCCGGTTATGCCCTATCTTGATCACACACTCACGCTACAGCAAGCCGTGCGGCTTGCTTTACCGCAGAAGAGTTGGGAGGTGGGGGACAACAGCACGATCGATGGGCGCCAAGCTAATCGCCGCATTGCCTTGCGAGTCACGAAATAGCGTACAGCGCTCTCGGTCTCGATGACTGATCTCTAGCAGTAGGAGTCGGTAGACGATTCCCTTGAGCCGCCGCGCTTGGGACGTTACGTCTCCGGACGGAGAGGCCTGTCCCTACCTGAAAATGATCCGCATATTGGTGAAATCAAAAGTCACGGAGTAGTGTTTCAAAAAGTCGCTGCCAAACATTCCTGTGATATGAAAGCCAAATACGTTTTCCCACGGAAATGGGCCGTCATACAGGCCTGGCACGTCTTGCTCCGTAATTTCGCCGACCGTAAATTGAGTCACCGTGTAGGGAACTATTTTCAACGCGCCCCCGCCGCCCTCTCCCTCGGTCGCTTTTGATTCATCGAGATGGATGCTGGCTTGCTGAATGCCGGATTCGGCCAGTTTCACCCCAGCGCCGGCTAATCCGCTATCCACAAAGAACAGCGACATTGGTTGCGTGTTGACGCGCCCCCACGCGACCATGAAATGATCGCCGGCCATCCACATAGGCACAACGATTCCATTCGTAGCTGCCGTGTTTTTCGTGCCGGTTGAATCCTTCGGCTGCGCGTTGCGGCCACCCGATCGCCGGCTGGCCGCGGGGGGATTTGGCGGCCCGCCAGCCGCGTCGAACCGTTTGAGAGTCGCCGCGTTCTTCTTGCGCAGAATCAGTTCGCCTGTTCGGTAGTCGATGGTGGACAGGAATTGATAGAGCACATTAGTGCCGATGCAGCCATTGATCTGCTTCACCCCAAAGCCGCTGGACATGGAGCGCAGTGGCATCATGCCGACTGGAATGTTCCGCACCGTCCATGATCCGAGCGTCAGCGAATCGACGCGCCCGTTTTCAACTTGCGCGTGCTGGCCTCCGCTGAACGTGCCCTGCACTGAGCCCATCGGCTTCACATTAAGCTCGCGAGCGAATTCAGAATCGAGCAGAAGTTCGGCGCCGCCCGTGTCGATAAAAAAGGCAACTTCGGCACCGCCATTTACCCGCACGTTCACCACCGGCAGCGGATCTGACGCGATAAATGGCAGGCGCGTGCTTTCGCCCGCGTCACGCTCGAATCTATACGGATCCTCGTCGCGAAAGCTTTCGAGCTTGGCTTCGTTCAAGGTCGCATAATTTTGCAGCTTCGAGGCATCGCCGGGGCCAAGCCCCTGCAATGCCCGGGCTGCATGGAAGAAGTCATTTTTTCGGTAGAGCACTTCTGCCAGCATGATCTTTGCGTCGGAGTCGCCGTGCTTCAGATCCAGCGCCCTGCGCAGCAATGATTCGGCATCGTCGAGTTTGTTCGAGAGAAGAGCGATGTAACCAAGCTGCGATGCGGCGTGAAAATCTTTCGGATCTTGCGCGGCGATCTCTGCGTAGGCTTGCTGGGCTTGAGCGAAACTGCCGTAATGGAAGAGGCGATCCGCCTTCGCGATTTCTTCGGGCGTGGGCTTCGGCTTCTTGCTGTGTGCTGCGGGTTGCGCGGCGGAATAGACTCCGCCCAGTACTGCGAACGTTAGAATCATAAGCGCGCAAGCGCGCTTCGAAAAAATCATTCAGCACTCCTAAAATGCTATGCAGGCCAGTTTAGCAAAACCTTCGTGGAGATGTACGCAAAACGCGTAACATCGAATTGGTCCCGCTGCTCTTGAGCGCACGGCCGGACATTGTCCAACCCTATTGCGCTATAAGCCGCTCGATACGGCGATCCGGCACAAACCAAATCACCGCCACCAGCACATACATCGCCATCGAAAGCCATGGATTCAAGCGCGCACACAGAATCGCCAACACATAAATAGCCAGCGACGTCTTGCCTTTGCGGTCGTCGCCGATCGCCACCGCAATCGGCGAATCTGCCCCGTTACATGCGATCAGCGTCTTCGCAAGAATTGTAAAAGCTATCGCTGCCAGCAATAGCAACACGCCGTATACCCCCACTGGCACAGCGGCAAAATGATTCTGGCCCATCCAACCAGTAACGAAGGGCACGAGCGACAGCCAGAAAAGAAGGTGGAGGTTCGCCCATAGGACAGCGCCGTTCACTTTCTGAGTTGCGTGGAGCAGGTGATGGTGGTTGTTCCAGTAGATCCCGACGAAAACAAAGCTCAGTGCATAACTGAGGAATGTCGGTATGGCAGGTCGCAGACCCACCAATGATGTATCGCGCGGGGCGTGCAGGTCGAGCACCATGATCGTAATGATGATGGCGATGACGCCGTCGCTAAAAGCTTCTAGCCGCCCTTTGCTCATGTTTGGTTTTGGACCACCACGCCGTTGGCATGATATCAAGTCGCGTCAGATTGGAACACGGGTGGGGCACGCAGGTGATTGCCCCATGATCTAGCGCTCTCACGCTAGTTATGCTTGCCCGAAACGAGCCAGCGAGAGAGAATGGCCCCGCGAGCACACTTTGCTCGCAGCAGTTCAACTGAGGGGGACAACCGTGGTCGACAACTATTCCGAGCAGAAAAGCACGCTGGTGATTCGCGTGCCACTCTCCGAGGAAAGCTACGCATCAATCTATTTCTCGAATCACGAAGGCAGGCAGATGAACGCGCGTGAATGGTGGCACTTGAAGCAGGTGGTGGAACTGGCCAGCCACGCGTTCAGTACACCAGAGGACAAGCAGCAGGGTGCCACCCAGGCGATGGTCGCCGGCGCGTAGGCTCAAAAATCTTGGCGGAGCCGAATTCTCAGGTCGCGGCGAGGGTTCGCACGACGGCAGATGCGACTCGAGCTTTTCGAGATTCACGACCGGCCTTGGTTTCCGGATTTCTTGCGGCGCGAAGTAGTCACGCGCTGCAGATGATCCTGGAACGTACGAACGCTTATAGACCGATCGCTGGACGCTTGCGCCTAGCGCTGAGTCGCTCCGGCACTCGAGAAGTACATGACCTTTTTTCGGGTGCGGGTGGCCCGTGGCCCTCGTTGGTGCGGCTCTTTGAAAGCGAGGGCGCATCTCCCATAGAAGTTTTCCTCACCGACAAATTTCTTAACATTTCAAAGTGTGGCAACGGCGATACGGCTGGGGATAAGCGAATTCACTTTATCGCCGATCCCGTCGATGCCACCGTAATTCCGGAATGCCTGCAAGGATTTCGCACAATCTTCTCGTCTTTCCACCACCTAACTCCGGAATAAGCGGGCCCGCTTTTTGCAAGATAGCGCGGCGAAGGAAGAGGGGGTCGGCGTCTTCGAGGTTGCGTCGCGCCATGGCTTCACGTTGCTGTCAATTTCACGATGCCAGTGCTCGATTGGCCGTTTACGCCGTCCCGCCGGCCGTTTCGCTGGTCGCTGATCCTGTCGACGTATGTAATTCCCATCGTCCCGGCCGTGCTTCTTATCGACGGTCTGATTCCTGCCTGCGGGCACATTCGCTCGAGGATCTCCGCGCCATGACGGCACGTGCGAGCAGCCCCAACTATGATTGGCAGATCGGCGAAGAACGGAGCGCTTACTTGCCTCTTCGGATTACTTATTTGGGGGGCTGCCCGAAAAAATTGCTCCCCGCCGATTGATATTTCCGCTTCCGCTTACACAACTCCGCAACTGTTTTCACAAAGAGCGGATTTCGGGTCGCCGCGACGATTCGCGAGCGCACTTGCGCATAGTAGACTACGATTTAGTGAGCTGTGTCGGCTTCTGAACGCCAATTCGATTCCGTAGTCGTTGGTTCGGGACCCAACGGGCTTGCGGCGGCGATAACCCTCGCGCAACGCGGGCAATCGGTGCTGGTCCTCGAGGCCGAGCCTGCTACCGGCGGAGGGATGCGGTCGGCGGAGCTCACGCTGCCCGGATTTATCCATGATGTTTGCGCCGCGGTGGTTCCGCTGGCTCTTGCGTCGCCTTTTTTCCGCACATTGCCGCTTGCCCAGCATGGCCTAGCCTTCATTCAGCCCGATGCTCCGCTCGCGCATCCTCTGGATGATGGCACTGCTGTAATTGTCGAGCGCTCGGTGGAACAGACGGCCGCAAGCCTCGGGCCCGACGGCAGGAGCTATGCACGGCTGTTCGGCCCTCTCGCGCGTGATTGGGTGAAACTCGAGCCGCTGCTGCTGGGTACCTTGAAATTTCCCGAGCACCCTGTGATCGCCGCGCGATTCGGCCTTGACGCTTTACGCTCAGCCTCGTCTCTGGCGAAATCGAAATTTCGTGGCGTGCCTGCCCGCGCGCTTTTCGCAGGCCTGGCAGCTCACTCGATTCTTCCGCTGGAAGATTCGCCGAGCGCAGCGTTCGGTCTAACACTCGGAATTCTGGCGCATGCCGTTGGATGGCCAATCGTTCGCGGCGGCACCCAGAAGCTTGCTGATGCTTTGGCCGCGCATTTGCGTTCGCTCGGCGGCGAAGTCCGCACCGGCTCAACGGTGGCAAGCATCGACGAACTCCCGCCCAACTCCACCGTTTTTTGTGACGTCTCGCCACGCGCACTGGCAGCGATTGCGGGCTCGCGATTCGCGCTCGGTTTTCATGCCGCGCTTCAACGCTACCGTTACTCCCCGGGCGTTTGTAAAGTGGATTGGGCGCTCGACGCTCCGATCCCATGGAAAGCGCCGGAATGCGCCCGCGCGGGAACAGTTCACGTCGGCGGGACGCTCGAAGAAATTGCCAGGTCGGAACGCGATGCGTGGAACGCAGTCGAATCCTCCGCTCCGTTTGTGCTGCTCGCACAGCCGACGCTCTTCGATTCCTCGCGCGCCCCGGCAGGGAAGCACACGGCATGGGGGTACTGTCATGTGCCGAACGGGTGCACCAAAGACGTGTCAGGCGCGATCGAGGCCCAGATCGAACGCTTCGCGCCGGGCTTTCGCTCACGTATTCTGCAGCGAAGCGTGATGCGCCCGAGCGATCTACAAGCGCAAAATGCGAATTTAGTTGGAGGCGATGTGGGAGGAGGCGCGGTGACTCTCTCTCAACTCTTCATGCGGCCCACATGGCGGTGCTATTCTACGACGGACCCGCGTATCTATATCTGTTCGGCGTCAACTCCCCCTGGCGGTGGCGTCCACGGAATGTGCGGTCATTTAGCTGCCAAGCGGGCTTTGCGCAAGTAGCGGTGCGGCCTGCGTGTCTGGCGTACCGGCAGCCGCCACTACTTGGCTTGCAGTTCTGTCAGCGCGGCGAGCACTTCTTCGCTGTGCTTGCTTGGGTTCACGTCCATGTATTCCTTGACGATCACTCCATCAGGATTAATCAGGAACGTGCGCCGTGCGGAAAGCTTCGCCACGCCGAAATTCATCACGGACCCATACGCTTCGCTCACTCTCTTGTCTGTATCGGCGAGCAGCTTGAAGTTCAGGCCCTCTTTCGCGCAGAACTGCTTGTGCGAATCAGCGTCCTGCACGCTCACGCCCAGGATCACCGCATTTTTCGCTTGATACTGCGCCAGGTCGCGTTGGAAATTGTGCGCTTCGGTGGTGCAGCCGCTGGTGAAATCCTTCGGGTAAAAGTAAAGGACGACCCACTTGCCCTTAAAGTCGTGCAGATTAACGGGCGTGCCATCCTGAGAAGAAGCGTGAAATCCTGAGCCGCGGCGCCAACGGCGGGAGTTTTCGAATCGGCGCCACGCGTCAAAGTATACCCGGCAAACACAGCCACTAAACCTATGACAGCGAGCAACACCTTGCGATTTGTCTGCGTGGGAAAGGGTTGCAGCATTTATGGCTCCAGGGGCAATTGGGCAGCCGATATTATGCACGGTTTCGAGCTGCTGCGAAACGAGTTGCGACGCTAGACGATCAAGGCAGCCTCGTCGCGAACCTTCCGCCAGGCACGTTCGATGTGGTGCAACTCCGTTTGCGATTGACCGATGCTCATTCGCAGCGTGAGACGGTCGTTGAGTCGCGTGTGCGTCAGATACAGATCGCCGCTTGCATTTAGCCGGTCCATAATGCGCTGGTTTGCTTCATCGCCCGCCCGATGGCGGAAGCATATGAGATTTAGCGGCGCGGGCGTGGCGAGTTCGAAACGCTCGTCCGCGCGCACCCATTGTGCGAACTGCTGCGCGAGCTCCACATGCCGGCGCAGGTGATGCCGCAAGCCCCCAACTCCGTAATGGCGAATCACGAACCATAACTTCAGTGCCCGAAAGCGCCGGCCCAGTGGGATTTGCCAGTCGCGGTAATCAATCACCGCGCCCGATTCTGTTGCCCGGTTGCGCAGGTATTCCGGCAACACGCTCAACGCGCGAATCAGCGCGCCGCGATCGCGCACGTAAAGGCAGTCGCAATCGAAATTTGTAAACATCCACTTGTGAGGGTTGAAGCAGTAGCTATCGGCCAGCTCCACCCCTTTGTGTGTCCAGCGAAATTCAGGGCACAGCGCGGCCGTGCCGGACATAGCCGCATCCACGTGCAGCCACAGACCTTGCTCCCGGGCAACTGCGCCGATTTCGCGCACAGGGTCGATGGCGTTCGATGAAGTGGTGCCGATCGTCGCGCAGATAAAGAAGGGCGTCTTGCCCGCGGCACGATCGCCCGCGATTTGCTTGGCGAGTGAGTCCGGGCGCATCGCGAAATTCTCGTCCACCTCGATCGCGCGCACATTCTTGCTCCCAATACCGGCAATCTTCGCCGCCTTCTCGAGCGACGAGTGCGCTTGCGTCGAAGTGTATGCGACGAGTTTCCCATCGCATCCCCGCTCATTTGTTGCGAGATTCGTCACGCGTTCGCGCGCTGCGATCATCGCGCACAATGATGAACTCGACGCCGTATCCTGAATTACGCCCCCTCCCGGGCCGCTCGACGCGAACTCTGGGGGCAGGGCGAGCATGTCAACAAGCCAATCCAGCACGTGCGACTCAAGCTCTGTGCACGCGGGACTTGTAGCCCATAGCATTCCCTGTGTGCCGAGCCCAGCCGAAAGCATCTCACCCAGAATGGACGGAAAAGAGTTGTTGGAAGGGAAATAGGCAAAAAAATTCGGCGATTGCCAGTGCGTAATGCCGGGCAGGATCAGCCGCTCGACATCCGCCATCATTGTATCGAACGATTCCCCGCGCTCCGGCGCCTGTGCGGGAAGGACGGCCCGCAGTTCGCCAGGCTTGGCCTTCGAGAGTACCGGAAAGGATTCAACGCGCTCGTAGTAGTCGGCGATCCAGTCCACCATTTCCTTGCCGCGCCGGCGAAACTCGCTCGGCGTCATGTGGAACGACTGGTTGGGTTTCGCCGGAGCCATGTCTCACCTTTCGTATTCGCTTGCAAACATATCACGGCAGCCGTCTGCGCGCGTTAGGCCGGTCGTCTTTGGCTGCGCGCCACCCAATCGTGCGTTAGACTTGATTCCGGCAAAAGAGATGACCGTAGAAAGCCTGAGCGCAAAGCTGTCTGAAATCGTTCTTCCCGATTTTGACGAACGGCCCGTGCGCCTTGGCTCGCTGTGGGAGTCGCAAACTGCCGTTATCGTTTTCCTGCGTCACTACGGCTGAGTGTTCTGCCGCGAGCACGTCGCGCAGTTGCGCGAGCATGAACCGAAAATCAAGGCGCGTGGAGCGAATCTCGCGGCCATTGGGATGGGCGATTTTCACTATGCGCGCCTGTTTCGTGAAGAGACGGGTATTCTGTTTCCTCTCCTCGTCGATGTGCAACGCGGCGCCTATCGCGCCGCCGAATTGAAGAGCGCCAATCTGCTTCACTTACTGCGTCGCGCGAACGCCGCTGCGCGCTAACGCGCCAAGGCGCAGGCCACCGCCAGCACAAATTTGGCGAAAATCCTTTCCAGCTCGGCGCAAGCTTCGTTTTCGGTCCTGGCAATGTGGACCGCTTCCGCCATATCAGTGAAACATTCGGCGACAACGCTAGCATTGCCGACGTTTTGTCCGCGCTCTCGAGCTAGCGACCTGCGAATCATTCGGGCTCCGGACTCATCCAATTTTGGAGGGCCGCCCAGCAAACCAGCTGGGTAGGTCCGTAATCTTGGAGGCGGGAATTGGCTAAGAAAAGTCATGCCATCTCAGTGTTGGATCTGTCGCCCGTCTCAACCGGTTCGACCAGCGCTCAAGCGCTACGGAACACCGTCGATCTTGCGCAGCTTGCCGATGAACTCGGCTATACGCGCTACTGGCTCGCAGAACACCACAATACGCGTCTTATCGCCAGCTCAGTGCCCGAAGTGATGATCGGTCACGTCGCGAACGCCACGAAACATATCCGCGTGGGCTCAGGCGGCGTCATGCTGCCAAATCACTCGCCGCTTCATGTTGCCGAAGCGTTTCGCGTGCTCGAGGCCCTGCATCCCGGCCGTATTGATCTTGGTCTCGGCCGCGCACCCGGCACGGATACTGTCACAGCGCTGGCATTACGCCGCTCGCGTCAGGCCGTCTTCACTGACGAATTTCCCCAGCAACTCGACGAGCTCCTCGGCTTCCTCGCCGGTGACTTCGCTGAGGAGCACCCCTTCCGCCACGTGAAGGCCATGCCCACGGATGTCGGCACGCCCGAAATCTGGCTGCTCGGCTCCAGCGATTTCAGCGCGCAGCTAGCCGCTAAACTGGGACTCGGCTTTGCGTTCGCGCATCACATTCAGCCTTCACCTGCTGTTGCTGCTCTGCGCATGTACCGCGACTATTTCCGGCCCTCGAAATATTTCGCCGAACCAAAGGCGCTTGCGGCCGTTTCCGCGGTATGCGCGGAGACTGAGGAACGCGCCGCGGAGATCGCACGCCCCTTGGAGCTAAGCCTCTTACGATTGCGTCAGGGAAGACTGGGACAACTTCCCAGCATCGCCGAAGCGACTGATTATCGGTATTCGGCGGAAGAGCGCCAGCTCATCGAGCTCAATCGCGATCGGATGTTTATAGGGTCTCTAGGCACGGTAGGCGACCGGCTGATCGAACTTGCAGAGCGTGCTGGCCTGGACGAAATTATGGTCACTTCTTTGATCTATGACCATGCCGACCGCCGCCACAGCTACGAATTGCTGGCTAAGAGCTTCGCCCTGGTTTCGCCAATGGCGCCTGTCGTGCATGCCACTCACCTCTAAGCTCCGTTCACCGGGTCCTAAGTATTGAGGGCGGGGTGGTTGCTGCTGGCGCCTGCTTTATGCTAGGATTAATCTGCGTTTGTTGCTCTTGAGACTCCTTTTGACGCGTTCGAGAAGGCTGCCGGGCAACCGCCCTGCGGCCTTTTTTTGTGACGGGCGAGGGAACCAAAGCACCAAATAGCTTTCCGGAAGTCCTTAAGGGCCTTCCTATGAATGAATTAGGAGCGGGGAAAGTGGCTAGAGAGCAAGGTACAGTCAAATGGTTTAACGCAGCCAAGGGCTACGGGTTCATCCAGCGCCAGTCGGGCGAGGACGTTTTTGTGCACTTTTCGGCGATTCAGGCCGATGGGTACAAGTCCCTCAACGAAGGGCAGGCGGTTGAATTCGAAGTCAAGCAAGGCCCGAAGGGTCTGCAGGCAGAGAGCGTTACCGCCCTCTAATCCCGTCAGAACGCGCAGTCGTTTTTGATCCAGGTTCAACGCAGGCTTCGATGGGGCGGCCAGCGCCGCCCTTTCGAGGAATTTGAGAAACGAATACTAGAAGCTCACAGGTCGTTGGGGGTCCTAATTAATTCGGGTTCACGGTCTAATTCACGAGGAGGCAAAGTGCAGACATTGGTTGAAGGGCAGGCGATTAAGCACGAGCAGTACGGGACTGGCGTCGTCACCGAATCCAACAACGAGCGGACGACGATCGATTTTGATAATCACGGTGTGAAGAAGTTCGTTACCTCCATTTGGACCGCGGAACTGATTGGAGAGCCCCCCGCTCAGCCGCCTGCACGCCGCCGTGGCCGCCGCAAAGCCAAGAAGGCATCCGCATAGCACGCGCTTCCGGTATCCCGACGAAAAATTAATGCCACTACCTCAGGCCGGAAATTCGGCCTCGAGGCAGTGGTCCGCTCACTCGGTTCGTTGACATGCTTACAGTTCAACGAGATTTTTGTTTGGTGCGATGTCGCGTATCTGCCGCGCTGCATCCAAGCCGTTGATATCCGTCATGGTCAGGTCCAGCAGGACCATGTCCGGCTTTATTTTTTTGACGTTTTCAACCCTTCCACCCTGTCGTCGCTTCGCAGCAAACCTCCACGCCCGGTTGCTCCTCGATCAGATGCTTCAGTCCGCTGCGGACCACCGCGTGATCGTCCGCTACCAGCACTCGCTATGACTTCTGCACTACGCTCATTCAGAACTCGCTATTGCTCATCTGATTTTCTCGCCCGCCTCCCGCCGGGAAGATTGCGCTCACCACCGTATCCTTCGCCGGCACGCTCCTGATCTCAAAGTTCCCGTTAAGTTGCGCTGCCGCTCGCGCATCCCGGCGGTTCCGACGCCAAGCTGCACATTTCCTCCGGCAGGACCGGAAAGCAAGGGCATTCCTTTGCCATGGTCCTCTATTTCGACGCGGACGTCTGCGTCGCTGCGCACCGCGCGAATAATTACGTCCTCGCTCCATGAATGCCGGTGTACGTTCGTGAATGCCTCTTGCACGATTCGAAAGATAGCGATTTCCGTGTCTCGCGGCAGCCCGCCAAACCCCTCATCCATCTCTAAATTCACCGCGATTCCACTGCGCTCGGAAAACCCTCTCGCATACCAGTGAATGAGATGCGATATGGTGCGCACCTCGCGGATGATTTCGTCGACAACCTTGGTGGTCGAGCGCACCAGATCGCGCGTTCGTTTGTTCGATTGGGAAGGACGTATGCGGCCCAGCATCATTTTGAGCGTGGCCATGCTCTGCACGGCCGTCTCATGAAGGTCGCGTGCAATGTGGCGCTGCTCGGCATCGCGCGCGTGGAGTAACTGGCGGGAAACCCGACGCAGTTCGGTTTCTCTTTCCGTGCGCTCGGTGACGCCTTCCGTCACCCCAATCATCCGCAGCGGTTCTCCTCGGCCCTACGTGAAGGCCAAGCGCGTGTGTGAAGAATTCGCTCCTTACCGTCGAGCATCTCCCAGCGAACTACCGACTCGATCGGGTAACGATGACATCCGGTTGAGGGCGGATCGTGCAACATTTCGTCATTGAGATCCAGCTGGATGAGCCGGGCAAATCCCCAAACGTCGACTTGGTCTCGACGGGGTCGTATCCCAAGGTACGGTAAAGCTGCAAAGACCAGGTCATCTCGCCCGTTTTCAAGTCCAGCTCCCAGCTGCCTAAATTCGCAAGACTCTCGGCCTGCCTCCGCACGCCCAGATAACCTGCAGCGCGTGGCCCGGCAGGGTGGCGAGCGCCGACAGGACTAATCCCTCTCAGCGAGGCTTCTGGTATTCCCGCCTCGCATCCGCAACCAAAGCAATCCTCCGGCTACAATCGATGCAAGGCTCGCTGCCTGCGCATTGGTCATCCCCAAGAATGATCTAGGATTGATGCGAATAAACTCTACGAGAAACCGAGCGGCGCCCGTCAGCAGCAAATAAGCGACGAACACTTTACCCGCCGGTATCTTTCCTGCCGCCGCGATCTGCTTCGCGCCTACGCGCCAAAGGACCCAGGCGATCGCGCAAGCCACAATCAATTCATATATCGGCGTGGGATGTACGCGCTCAGTGGTCGGTACTAAACCATTGGGAAAACTCATGCCCCAGGGAAGCGAAGTGGGCACGCCATAGTCACCGTCGCCCGATAGAAAACAGCCGATGCGACCGACGCCATAACCCAGCGCCGCTGCGGGCGAACCCGCATCCATCATAGTCAGTAACGGGATTTTCTCCTGGCGCGCCAACCAGACAAATGCGCCGACTCCCGCCAGCAGGCCGCCAAACCATGCAAATCCGAACTGGCTGAACAGTTCACTCCCTGGATGGGCGAAGAGCTCCGAGGGCGATTCGAGTGCGTGGTACAGCTTTGCTCCCACAATGCCCGCCAGGCAGGGAATCGCGATGAAAAGCTCCGCGTCCGCTCCGATCCCGCGCCGCCGCAGGTCCGCACGCAGCACGAAAAATGACACGAGCATCGCCAGCGCGACCATGAGGCCGAACGTGGGAATCGTAAGCCAGCCGATGTGCAGAAAGGGAATCACGGCTAGCCAGTGTACAGTTCAGCCCACGCCGTGAATAGTGCGATCAAAGATCCGAGAGCTGCGACGCCCGACACTATCTCTTGTTCTGAAATGAAAGCGGATTTTCTTCTCAGGTCGGCATCTTCAGGAAGAAATAGACGGCAAGAAAACCAAAAATTGCATCGGGCGCCCACGCGGCTAGCACCGGCGGCAGTTGGCCGGCAGAACCGAGCGCCTCAAACAGAGCGGCGGTAGCCCAATAGACAATTCCTACTCCCACGGCGAGCGCGAGGCCCCCGATCGCGCCCCGTGTCCCCACCAGAAACGCAAACGGCGCGCCGAGAAACACAATAATCGCCGCAATCAGAGGAAACGCAAATTTCTTCTGCCATTGAACCGAGAGCCGCGCTGTATCAAACCCTGCCTTTTGCAAGCTCTCGATGTAATTTCCCAGTTGCCGCCAGTTCATCTGGTACGACTGGCGCACCTCACGTCGAAAATAACTGGGAGGTTCTGTCAATTCGGCAAGCGATGAAACTTTAAACGGCGCATAACGCGTAATCCGGCCGTCGCTGAAATCGCGCACCCAGCCACCGGCAAGTGCCCAGGTGCTTTCACTGGGCTCCCAGGTGGCGCGCGCCGCGAAAACCCTGCGGCGAATCTGAAATGTGGCGGGATCAATCTCAAACACATTCAAGCCGCCAAAGAGCTGGTTATCCGGATCGAACAGCTCATAGTTATAGATCTTGTTACCCTCGCCCATGATCCATTGCCGCGCGGGCTGAAAATAGGTCTGTGCCGGACGGCCTTTGATCTGGTTGCGAAGCGCATCTTGACGCTGGTTTGCGTACGGAAGAATCGTGTCGTCCAGAAGGAACATGCCGCCGGCGATGATGCCGCCGGCGAGCGTAAGCGGCAGGATCAGCCGGTAAAGACTGATGCCGCTTGCCTTGAAAGCAATCACCTCATTATTTTTCGCCAGGATAGCCAGTGTCACCAGTGTTGCCACCAGAGTAGCTAGCGGTGCGAGCTGATAAACGAAGTACGGCACAAGATAACGGAAAAACTCAAGGACCATCGAAATTGGAATATGATTGCGTGAAATATCGCTCAGCATGTCGAACAAAGTGAAGGCATCGAATATCACGACGAAACCGGCCAGCAACACGCCAAAATAATAGAAAAATCCCTGGAGCAGATAGAAGTCGATCATCATCGGGAATCCGGCTGCGGTTCCCGCGCCCGCCAAGCGGCGAATCCCCGCAACATTTTGCATCCGTACGATCGGGCCTTCGGCGGCCACCACAGCCTTTTTTACCGGGCCGTTCAGGAGGCGTCCGTTTGCGGATGGCATCGGCGCCGCCTCGGACTCAAGTCGTTGCGTCTTACGGAATCGCGACCAGCGGGCTTCAAACCACGCGACTAGCGGATTGGGTTTGCGTACGGTTTCAATCAGGCGCAGAAGGTACAGGCCGATCACCAGCGCGACGATATTGGCGATCCAGATTCCCAGCCAGGGCGAGATTGACCCCTGCTGCGCCATATGCGCGCCGGTCACAAACAGGAAATAGTAGCCGCCGATCAGGATGAGCGTGAGGATCAGCCCGGTTGCCCGCCCGCCGCGCCTGGGACGCACCCCTACCGGGATGCCCAGGAGGGCGAACACCAGGCAAGCCGCAGGAAAGGCGATTCGCCGGTGGAGTTCCACGTGCGCGTCCCGCCATGCGGCTCCTCGCGCTCGCAACAGGGCCATCACCGGCGATTCGGCATTGGAGACAGCTGCCTTTTTCGGTCCCGCCACGGCACCGGGAGAACCAGAGAGATCAATGGGAATCGCGCTCTCGCCAAACGTTGTGACGTTGTAACGCGCGGGATCGTCTGGATCGAATTCATGCGTGCTGCCGGCTCCGAGGTGGAGTTCCACCTCCGCATTACCGGACGAAGTGTCACCCTGAATAATCGTCGCGTGTTCGGCGATCGTGATCGTCGGTCCGGCCTGCCCGCCAGAGGCCGCCAGGAAAACTCCCTGCCAGTGAGTCGCCGCAGCTTCCACGTCCTGAACGTATAATACGAAATGCGGAAAGCGTTCATCGAACACGCGCGGCGGCACGGCAAAAGGCGCTTGCGATGAACGCAGTTGGTCCTCCAGGCTGCGCAAGGTGCGAAGAGCCACAGGGCTCAGCCAGAAGGTCATCACCAGAGTGATTAACGCAGAAGCAGCGGCTACGAAACCGACAGGCAACAAGAGACGCCGCAAGCTGATTCCGCAAGCGTGCAGCGCGACGATTTCGCTATCGGCAGAAAGGCGTCCGAGCCCAATCAGCACTCCAACCAGGACGGCCATAGGAAGCGTGAACGTAAGTACGGGCGGCAGCGAGCACAGAAAGAGCTTGGCCACCGTCCACGTGCCACCCGAATGGCGGACGATCAAATCCATTAGCCGGACAAGTTGTGGAACGAAAAAAACGAATGTAAATACGGCGAGGCCAAGGATGGCGTGCGACGCAACTTCGCGAGTGATATATCGATCGAGCAGGCGCATGTTCGCGCCCCGTCATTCTAGCACGGGCCTTCCTTTGGCGCGGGCGGGCGCGGGCGGGTTGGGCGGATGAGCCGCGTCAATCTCGTCATTCTTTGGCACATGCACCAGCCGCAGTACCGCGATCCTTCCGACCGTCAATATTTGCTTCCGTGGACGCGCCTGCACGCGCTGAAGGACTACTGGGGCATGGTAAAGGTGCTGGGCGAATTTCCGGGCGTGCATGCGACGTTCAATTTTGTTCCCTCGCTCGCTGCGCAAATCGAGGAATATGCCGGCGGCCAGTTCCGCGAATCGTGGTTTGAGATTGCATTCGCGCATGCCGGTTCGCTCTCTTCGGAACAAAAGCGCGAGGCGCTCCTCCGCGCATTCCAGCTCAACGATAACTTCCTTCACCGCTGGCCCAGGTTCCAGGAATTGCGTGCGCAGGTTCTTTCCGCTGGCTCGGAAGCGTGCATCGCGCAGTTCGTTCTGCAGGACTGGCGCGACTTGCAAGTGCTCTCACAGCTCGCCTGGATGGACGAGGAATATCTCGCGAAGGACCCTGTGATTTCCGAGCTCGCACGTAAGGGAAGGGAATTCACCGAGGACGACAAGGAAGCGCTTCGCGCCAAGCAGTTCGAATTGCTCGCTGCGGTGCTTCCGGAATATCGGCTCGCCTCCGAACGTGGGCAAATCGAGGTTTCAACGACGCCGTTCTACCATCCAATCCTTCCTCTCGTTTGCGACACGGACATTGCGCGGGTTTCAAATCCGCACACACCGCTTCCGCACCCGGCGTTTCGTTATCCGGAAGACACCCGTGAGCAATTGGTTCGCGCGCGGAATTATCACGAGAAAATCTTTGGCAAAGCGCCGGGCGGCCTGTGGCCTTCGGAGGGCTCGGTTTCCGACCAGTCGCTCGAAATCGCCATGGACCTCGGTTTCAAATGGTTCGCCACCGACGAAGGTGTGCTTGGCCGTACTCGCAACGTCGGTTTCTGGCGCGATGCCTCCGGTTATCCGGAGAATGGCGGCGATCTCTATTCGCCGTGGCGGCTCGAAAGGCCCGGCGGCTCCATCATCGGCTTTTTCCGCGACCATTATTTGTCGGACCTGGTCGGCTTCGTTTACAGCCGCATGAACGCAGATGCCGCCGCGGATGATTTGCACCGCCGCATTCGGCTCATCGCCGAACGCCAGCCCGCTGGGAAGACTGCAACAGTCAGCCTGATTCTTGACGGCGAAAATGCCTGGGAATATTACGCAGGCAATGGGCGCGATTTTCTGCGCAAGGTGTACGCGCTGATTGATAAAGATCCCGAGATTTGCGCCCTCACCATGACTGAGGCGATCCAGGCCGCGTCCGATATACCCAAACTCGAAGGAATTTTTCCGGCTTCCTGGATCAACGCGAATTTCGACGTCTGGATCGGCCACGGCGAGGATGTGCGTGCGTGGGATCTCCTGCGCGACGCGCGAGAAACCTATGAGCGGGCGCTTCAGCGTGCCGCAAGCAACGCGCTTCCGCGCGAACGCCTCGCCAGCGCTTACGAAGCTTTGCTCGTCGCCGAAGGCAGCGACTGGTGCTGGTGGTTCGGCCCAGAACACGGGTCGTCGAATGACGCGGAGTTCGATCAGCTATATCGCAAACATCTCACTGAAGTCTATACCGAGCTCGGCGAATCGGTTCCGGACTCGCTCGCATTGCCCATCAAGCGTGCCGCCGAACGAGGCCAGCGCGAACCGGCTACCTCCTACCTCGACGTGACGGTGGACGGCCGCGAAACCAGCTACTTCGAGTGGATGGGCGCGGGTATGTACTCCACCGATCAGCACAGCGGCGCAATGCACGGACGAAGTTACGTCCTCGGCAATCTGTATTACGGGTTCGGACCCCAGCGCTTCTATATTCGCGTCGACTTCGTGGCCGATGCGATGTCCGAGATTCAGGATTTCCAGATGCGTTTCACTCTGTGGGATTCGCGCGAAACCCGCATCACTCTGCGTGTTGCTGATCGAAAAGTAGTCCAATGTGTCGTTGAGCAGGAAGGCGCCTGCTTGTTGCACCCCGCTCCCGTCGTATCGGCGGCGTATGGAAAGATCCTCGAAGTAAGCCTCGCGCGCGAGCTATTCAATCTGAAGAACCGCCGCGAACTATTGCTCAGCGTCGCACTTTGGGAAGGCGGCTTGCCGCTGGATGTCTTGCCGGTCGAAGGAATGTTGCAGGTGCCGCTTGGAGAAGACAACTACGCGTGGGTGCCGGAATGAGCTTCGTCGCGCTCACTCACTTCGCTTCGCGATAAGCAATCATGAAAAGCCTGCGAAACGGAAACAGCACGCGCCCGTCCGACTGTGGCCGGTATAACGGCCGAATCGCTTCCAGATACTCAACCATGAAACGCTGACGCTCCTCCTCTGAATCGATCGCTTCCAGATACGGCCGCATCCCTGAGCCTTTGTACCACTCCACAATATCTTCCGCGGCTGAAAAGATATGCAGATACGTTGTCTCCCAAATATCGAGCCGGGCGGCATGCGGCGCAAGCACATCGTAGTAATGCGCCAGGTTGCTGCTGTGCCATTCGGGTACTTTTCCCGTGGGGAACCACTGGCGCCATGCCGGCGACGCCGCGATATCTCGCATCAATCGGTGCGTCGGCCCTTCGTGATTGCCCGGAAGTTGTGCCGCAAAGGCACCCGCCGGCGCCACGCGAGCCAATATCCGCGGAAAATTCGCTGCGTGACCGGGAATCCATTGCAGGGAAGCATTCGCAAACACCACGTCGTACCGCGGACCACCGCTTTCGCCTGCCCATTCGACAATGTCGCCTTGCAGCCATTCACGCTCGGGTTGCGATTTCCGAGCCGTTTCGAGCATGGCCCCCGAGCTGTCGAGTCCGGTGATTTCAGCATCAGGCCACCGCAATGCCAGCACCTCTGTGCTGTTTCCGGGGCCGCAGCCGAGATCGATCACTCGCCGCGCATCCGGCACCGCAATGCGCGCGGCGAGATCACGACAGGGTCGGGTTCGCTCGTCTCCAAATTTCAGGTATTGCTCTGAGTTCCAGGTCGGCATTGTGATAGCAAAGCCCAACTATCTTCCGCCACGAGTCAAGCGTCCTACATTCCATTGCACCGGCAGCCCACACCGCTCGCAACATTGAACGCAAGAAGCGGATAGAACCCCCGAACGCGCTTCGACTAATCTGCCGTTGCCAAGCGAATCAGGAGGCCGACATGAATGAGACCACTGTAAAAGACGCCAACGTGAAAGAGGGCGGCGCGAAAGAAGCGATGTTCAGCGTCCATGCGGTTCCGGATGAAATCTCCACCGCCGCGCGCAACACACGCAAATCTCCGCAGTATGGCCATCCCGCACACACCGAACTCGCCAGCGGCACGGGCCCATGCCGCCAATGCCTGCGCACCTTCGACGTGGGCAAGGAGAAGCGCATCCTGTTCACTTACAACCCGTTCGACGGGCTTGATCCATATCCGTCACCAGGTCCGATCTTCGTCCACGAGACCCCGTGCGCCACTTACTCTCCAGAAAACAAATTCCCAGACAGCCTTCGTCTTCTGCCGCTCGTGTTCGAAGGCTACGGGAAAGATCGTTGGGTCGCCGCTCGCGAAAGGGTAAATGACGGAGCGGCCGAGGCTTCCATCGCAAAACTTTTCGATGAGCCTGGCGTCGAGTACATTCACGTTCGCCACGGTGAGGCAGGCTGTTTCATCGCGTACATCAGCCGCCTATAGGTACGAAAGAATCCGCGCTACCCAAAATCTCGACCGCGCGCCCACTCATATTCGTCCACAATCGTGTGTTACACTCCCGCTGACGTACGGTCCAACACCCTACCCGATCGAGGGTGACTCCGAGGAGCACGCAGCGATGTTCTTTGTCCTGACCGCTGTTCTCATCATCGCGCTCGTCGGCAGCATCCCGAAATGGTCCCACAGCAAGGGTTGAGGTTACTTTCCAAGCGTCGGCCTGGGTCTGGTGCTGCTCGTACTTGTGATTCTGCCCATAATGCACCGCCTTTAGTCCGGTTTCTACTGTATGGCGTCCGAAATCATCCGCTATAGACTGGTTCCCTTGAGCGCGGACCGACGTCGAGCGGCGCGGGTATCTCAATCGAGGAGAAAACAAATATGGCAACGAAGAAATGCGAACACCCAATCTGTAGCTGTCAGGTGACCGACGGCAACTATTGCAGCGCCGAGTGCGAAGCCATGGAAGAAACTCCGGATGTCGATTGCGTCTGCCCGCATCCCAACTGCGCCGGCCATACCGAAGCGCGTTCTGCCTCAGCTTAACTAGCTTTCGTGACCACGATCCGGATTTTGCCGGACGGAGGTACAGTGCTGCGTTGGGCTGTGATTTTTCTTGTGATTGCGATCGTGGCTGGTGTCTTGGGGTTCGCCCGGACGCATGATCGCAGCGGTGGGATTGCGAAGCTGCCGTCTTATCTGTTCCTGATTCTCTCTCTTATTACGCTCATCTCCGGCCTGCTAGAGAGAAACAGGGTCTGAGAAGATCGCAGGAAAGAGGCAAGGGAAGCCGCCTTGCTCGCCGTTGTCGTCGAATCAGGCGGTTTTGACAAACACCAGCGAAGCCGAATTGATGCAGTAGCGCAAACCGGTTGGCGGCGGCCCATCGTCGAATACGTGTCCCAGATGGGCGCCGCACAGGCCGCACGCTACCGCATTCCGTTTCATCCTAAAGCTGCGGTCCTCGATCGTTTCGATATTTTCTTGCGCGATCGGCGCCCAGAAACTCGGCCAGCCCGTCCCTGAATCAAACTTCGTTTCAGAACTGAATAGGGCCGTCTCACAGCACACGCACCGAAACAGTCCATGGTCGTGAAGGTTCCAATATTCACCTGAGAACGCGATCTCCGTGTCCGCGTTCCTGGTGATTTCGTAAACACTGCGATTTCTTACCTGCGCCCGCCATTCGTCTTCCGTCTTCACAATCTTCGGAATTTGCACCGTGCCAATTCGTCGGCCGTCCTTCGAGAACTCCACGATTGTCACAATCGCAGGCGGACCTGCCGCAGCCACTTGGGCGGCGATTGCGCTGCGCCGGCGAAGCCGCAGACTCGCAAGCCCCATCAGCCCGCTCACCGCCAGCGTCAGAAACACTCGTCGCGTCACGGGACTGGGCGAATTGTCGCTGAAGCTGTTGCATTCTGGTGCCATTACCCTATCTTAGCAAGACTCAGCGCTGAAATATCCGCACTGGCGGTATTACTACCCACAACCCAACCCCGAACCCAGAAGAACGCGAGCGGGATGTGCGCCCGCCGCGCTTGTCCGATCCAGTAAGCTTTCCAATCCTCAATAAACATAATATTCATTAGCGGAAGCAACGTCGGCATCAGATGCGGTGTGGAGGGACGTCGAGCGATTCGGCGTTGGGAGAATAGGTATCCGCGTCGCGCACTTCGTGGCGGGCCCTCGCCGCGGCGGAGAGGTCGACGGCGCTCGTCGCGGACGTCGCGCGATCACGGAAGGAGATGTCGCGTGTTCGCCAAAGCAATTGCGATGGCGGCGCGGCGTTACGTTGGCACAGGCAAGAATGCCTGTGCTAGTTAAAGGCGTGAAGCGAAACGCGACGTGCTATGATTTCGGTTTTGTTGCGCGAATTTGTTGCGCAACCCGAACGCTTGCAGGCGAATCCAAGCGACGGACCCTTGAAGACACCGCCGGGAAACTGCACGGGGCGGCGCTGGGCTTTGCAAGAAACCGGGCACAGGAACGGAGAATGATTTGCGGCGAATGAGAGTGGTGGCAGTGGCGGCAGTGATAGGGGCTGCCGCGTTGGCGTATTCTTTGCCTCGGGTTCGGGCGCAAAATTCTTCGACGAGCGGCGCAGCCACCGCTTCCCATACGCCGGTCGTGATCGCGCAGGGAATTTCAGCGCGGGCGCTGGCGCTGGGTGTCGCAGCTAATTCCGCCGCTGCTGATTCTGCTGCGGCGAATGGCGAAGCCTCGCAGCTACCTCCGATTTATTTCACCGCTGTGCAAATGCCGAATCGCGTGATGTCGCTTGGTGCTGCGGTGAGTTCGAAGCTGAATGCAAACGTGGCGAGTGGCGCGAGCGCGAATGGCAGTTTCGTGGCGATTGCCGGGGACGGCATGGCAGGCTCGCTCGGCGATGGCGGCGCGGGCCCCGCGGCGCAGCTGAATCTGAAATTCGATTCGCCGTACATGCGCAGCGGCGTCGCGGTCGCGGCCGACGGTACCATTTTCATCGCGGATACAAAGAATGCGACGATTCGGCGAATTTCATCCCCGTCCTCGACCGAGCCCGGGGTAATTCGAAGCGTCGCGGGAAAATGGGGACCGACCCAAAATGTAAAGCTTTCAGGGCCGATGGGGCTAGCGCTCGATCGCGCCGGCAACCTCTATATTGCTGACCATGGCGCGAATGCTGTGATCGAATTGCATGATGCGACGGCTTCGAACCCCGGAAAAATGGAAGTGTTGGCGCACGTTGCGCAGGCTGCTGGTGTTTCGGTGGCCGATGACGGTAGCAGCGTGTTTATTGCTGCGACAGAAATCGGGACCGTGCTGCGATTGGATGCGGCAACGCATGGCTTGACGACGCTTGTAGCGTCTTCGGGCACGGCATGCCGCGCCCCTACTGAAACTGTTGCCGGGGGCGCACCGTCTAGCGTGGCTGCGGTGGCAGGCCGTGCGCCCATGGGAGCCACTGTTGACGGCGCGCAAAGTTTCTGTCCTGATGGGATCGCGCTCGATGGTGGCGGGAATATTTTCATCGCGGATTCAGCCGGCAGCCGCCTTTTGCGCGTCGATGCGGCCTCGCAGAAGCTGACAACCGGCGCTAGCAACATCAGCATGCCGGGTGAGATCGCGTTCGATGCGGATGGAAATTTATTTGTCGCCGAGGAAGGGCGTAATCGCATCGTCGAGATCAAAGGACTCGGCCAGCCGGTGGCCAGCGTGACGCTCACGCCGCCTCCCGCGCCCGTGCCGCCTATGGGAGTTCCCTGCCCTGCGATCGCGCCGCCGCCGCCGTTCGCGTCGAATACGAATTTCTGCACCGAGCCATTGGCCGGCACCACGCCGACGTCCGCGTTTACGCTGACGAATAATTCGAACGCCGCCATCAGCGGCATCGCGATTTCAACGATTGGCCTGGCGCCCGCGGATTTCGTGGTGTCGTCGAATTCATGCACCACGACGCTGAACGCCGGCGCGAGCTGTCTGATCAATCTCGCCTTCGCGCCAACCGCTGCGGCGCCGCGCACGGCGACGCTCGTGGTGAACTACACAGGTGCGACCACTCCGCTGGCGTCGTCGGTGGCTGGTACGGGCGACGATTACCAGATCACGTTGGCGAGCGGCCAACTCGAGGAAATTTCCATCAATGCGGGCGACACCGGCACGTACATGCTGCAAGTCGTGCCCGACAATACTTTTACCGGTACCGTGACGCTGATTTGCCCGGGCAATTTGCCAATGGAGACCACCTGCACGTTTTCGCCTGCGAGCGTGGACGTGACGACGCCGGGGACGGCGGTGCCGTTCAGCGTGGCGTTTCAGACCACGTCGCGCACGCCGGTGAAGAAGGGCGTCGCGCCGACGTTGGCACCGGCGAATCGCGCCAACGGCCCAGGAACGCCTGGAGTAAATTCGAGCGGCGCGATTGTCGCGTTCATGATGGTAGTGGCGGCGTTCGGCCTCGCGCGACGAAAGCGGTTCGCGCTCTTGGCGCCGGTGGCGTGCGTGCTGGCGCTGGCGCTCGGCGTCGCGACAGTTCTCGTAGGATGCAAAAGCTACAAGAACCAGGGACCCACCGGCACGCCGGCGGGCATATACAAAATGACGGTGCAGGCCACGGCGCAGGCGGCGCCGCGCGGGATCACAGTGACCCTTGACGTTGAGTAGGTTTTCAGTAGCGTAGGCCTGCCTACCGCAGGCAGGCTACAGCTTGTCCTCAGGGGCGGGGAGCCTGTGCCAGAGTAGAGCTCCAGCATCATCGCCCTACTTTGCTCGCAAGGCGACATCGGTCTCTTTTCTTCAGTAGGGGCACGGCATGCCGTGACTCTACTGTCCTCTTGCGATGATCAGGTGCAGTAGCGTGCGATTGCCAAGGTAGCAAGGATAGCGATGTAACAAAGACGGACAGGCCCGTCGGTTCTCAGGGTAAACAGGAGTGCCTGTGCCACCGAAGGGCAATGCGTTACCATACGGCGGGCTTGCATTAATAGCGATCATTCAGGAGAAGACATGGACGCATCGGAGACTCGCACGCACTTCCCGCCGCCGGGGGGATATGGGGCGCTGCCGTTCAGCATGGGCGTGCTGGTGGGCGGCACGTTTTATCTGGCCGGGCATTTGGGACTTGATTTGACGACGCGGAAAGTTCCGGCGAGCGTCGAGGAAGAAGCGCGGCTGATGATGGACGGGTTTCGCGCGACGCTGGCGAAGGCCGATCTGTCGATGCAGGATCTGGTCTACGTACAGATTTTCTGTTCGGATGTGTCCTTATTTGACCGGTTCAACGCGGTGTATCGCACGTATTTCACCGAGCCGTTGCCGGCGCGCGCGTTTATTGGTTCGGGGCCGCTGTTGTTTGGCGCGCATTTTGAGATTCAAGGGATTGCCACGGCGCCGTAGATCGGCGACATGTGTTTCAGTAGGGGCACGGCATGCCGTGCCCGAATGCGGCATATGCAGTGCTGAGCTGATGAGCAGCGCGTGGCGTTAATTAGCTTTTGTGTGGTAGCCGCTGCGAAATCCCAACAAGTGACATTCCCCTTGATCCTGAGCCTGGGTCATCGGATTTTCTGCTGCAGCCCGATGCGATGGTGAAGGCCAAAAAGCACAGCGGCGCGGCTTACTGGAAGCACGCTGATTCACTACGTCGCGATCGTGGTGGTGACGATCTTCGCGGATCCGGCGCTGCTCAAGCGGATTCGCTTCCAGGCGATTTGTTGCATTTTTAGCAGACCAGGCGGCGCACGTTGCCACCGCTTCGTGCCCGTGCAGAGCAGCGCCGCCGCAAGCCCCGCAGCGCGATCGAATTCTCGCGGTGCTAGTGATCTACTTCGCGGTAGTGTTTGCGGGCTACGCAATCAGCTTTCTCACCCGGCCGCTCACGCGCCATCTTCCCCAGAAGTTGATCACGCGATTTCGCGACAATCGGAGCGCTTCGCGGAATATTTTCTGATTGGCACGCTGCTGAGTTTGATCGCGACGGTCTTTGGCGGCATCGTGCTGCTGAAGTTCTGACCGGGCGGGTGACGTGGGGCAGTAGCTGGGGCGAACATCATGAAACTCAAGTTGTGCGTCCTTCGTATTTGTTTGGCGATTCTCATAGCGAACCTTGAGGTTACTCACACTACTGACTAAGGGAGGAGTAAGCCTGCCGACGTGCAGGTCTTGAAGCCCCTACTGAGGAAACGACAGCGGCGAAAAGAACGACGTCATGCAATGAGCCAAGTATTGCGATCGAGATGCGCTCCTACCGGGGCGCAGGCTGAAGACTACGCTAGTGAAAGGCGTGGTAGTCTTTTCTTATGATGCGACGTTGCGGTATGGCTGGATTTCAGATGCTGCTAGGACAAGTTTTGGGCGGTTTTTGTGCGATTGATGAGTGCGATTGCGAATGCGAGCCAAGATCGGGTGGGGTGTGGCATCGCAGAGGCTCACAGGCAAGAGTGCCTGTGCCACTTACAGCTCTGCGGCTGCTATTGCTCGCCGCGCTGTTGGCTGCGCCTGCTGGGGCGCAGGTGGGGCAGCAGCCTGATCGGAACCGGCGGCCGCCGGTTCCGGCTGGGTCGCCTGGAAGCAACACGTCGTCGCCTGGCGGAACGCTGGGTGCCGGCCAATCAGGGGATGCTAACGCGCTCGCGCCGTCTTACCCTGGCGTGAACGCGACGCTCGAGCGGACGTTCATCGCGATGAATTTGCGCAAGTCGGATAGCCCGCCATTTCACATGCTGGTGCGCTTTCACTACGAAGTGGGCGGGCAGGCGCAGTACGGCACGTACGAAATTTTCTGGGCGGGGACGCTGCACTTCCGCGAGGTGTTCAAGCTGGGCAGCGAACAGGAGATTGATGTGGCGGTGGGCGACAAAATGTACACGACTCGCAAGGGCGTGAGCTTGACGATGCCGTTGCACAATGTGCGCGACATGGTGAAGTCGCCCATGCCCGAATACCTGATGGTGGACTACGACGTGGCCAGCGTGGCGGACGAGCAGGTGGAGGGGCAGGCGCGCTCGTGCATTCACATCAGCAAGCGCGACGCGAATACGAATCAGCAAGGCATTGCGCAAATCTGTTTCGAGCTGGATTCGAAGCAGATCGCTTCGATCAGCGCGCAGGGAAATTTTCTGAACGTGCCGTCGGATGTAAAGCTGGCGGCCTTCGAGACGCTGGGCGTGAAGCGCTACCCGATGCACATGACCACGACGGTGGCGTCGGAAAATATGCCGGCCGCAAATATCGAGGCGGATGTGGAGACGCTCGAGAATGTGACGAAGTTTGACGGCGATCCCTTCACGCCGCCGCCGAGTGCGGCTGTGCGCGATTGGTGCTCGACGCTCGCTGCCGCGCCGTCGCTCGAAGATTACGATCAGCCTTCGTTTCCGCAGGCGGAGCTGAAGGACCTGAGCGAATTTTTCGTACTGGTGGGCGCCGATGGGCGCGTGATGCAGGCGGAGCCGGTGCGCGCGGCGGCGGATGCGGATGGCGAGCAGAAAATTGCGGCGTGGATCAAGACAGCGCGCTTTCCGATTCAGAATTGTGGAGTGACGCCGGTGGAGTACGAGACGTTTTATACGCCGAAGCTGAAGCGAGTGTACTAGGTAGCACGGGCATTCCTGCCTGTGCCTGCGTAATGCCACGCCACAGCGTGCGCCGTACGTGCGAGAGCAAAGAAAGCGTTGTTTGGTGTTGCACGTCTAGGTTGCCCGGTGCCGCGTTCTTACGGTGGCACAGGCAGGAATGCCTGTGCTACTGAGCTACAGATTCAGGATGTCGGCGTCGCTGAGGCGGGCGTAGTCAAGGTCGCGGGGGGGATATCGAGCGGCGGCCGTCGTTCCCTGCCCCGATGGAGCCGGCGATATCGATGCGGCGTTCGGCGGTGCGGTGGCGGGCGCGTCCGGTGAGCAGCGAGACGATGGCGCGTTGGTGCGCGGCTCAGCGGCAACGACGGTTTCGCCTGTAGGCGAGAGCTTAGTCCTGGGCCGGAGGTACAGGTGGTGTTCCAGACGCGCACCTGTACTTTTGCACTGGCTGTGGAAAACTGCTCGTCTGCGGCGCGGCAAATGCGAGACTTACGAGGTACCGTGCAAAATGGTACGGGCCAGTTCTAGTTTGAAACCAAGGTACCATTTCGCTGGCTTTCGCTTTTCTGTACATCTATATCAACGGGGAGCAAGACAAGCTGCCATTCCTGAGGAAGCGACCCGCGATTTCTGAGGTGTGGAAATGAGCACGATCCCGACGAGCTCCGCAGAAGCTCGAAGCAAGTCCGCCAGTTCCGGCTCCAATTCAACCTCCAAGCCGAATAATCAGAAAAGTAATTTGTCGGGCATCGAGCGCCGCCGGCGCAAACGCGCGAAAATTTCCGCGCAGGTGCACGTGCGGGTGATCAATTCGCCGGAGCCGTTTGAGGAAGTGTGCAAGAGCGTGGACGTCTCGCGCGACGGCTTGCTTTTCACCAGCGCGCGGGCCGGCTACTGGAAAGGGCAGCTGCTTGAAGTCACATTTCCCTACTCGACCGCGGCGGCTGCGTTGAACACGGCGCAGCAGGCGGAAGTAGTGCGCGTGGAATCGTCGGCCGGTGCGCGACACGGAGTAGCGGTGCAGTTCAGCGCGGCGAAAGCGGATGCGAGGAGCGAGAAGAAAACGCCGTATGGCGCGAAGGCTACGGATGCGTTTGCGGATCGCGGGTACGCCAACGCGTTTTCACCAGTGGTGGAAGCTGCGAAGGGAACGGCAACGCCCGCGCCGGCGAGCTCTGCGGAGAAGGAGCAATCGGTGGTGCTCGCGGTGGAATCGGATTCACGCACGGCCGACATCATGCGAAATATTTTGCAGGCGGACGGTTATACGGTGATCGTGGTGCCGGATGCGCAGCAAGCGCTCGAGATTTTGCGCACCACGGTGCCGGCTGTGTTTCTGGCGGAAGTGGAAGGTGACGAGATGACCGGGCACGACCTGTGCCTGATCATCAAGCGCAACGATCGCTTGCGGCGCGTGCCGGTGATTCTGCTGACCCGTTCGGCGCAGCCCGCCGATTATTCCGCGAGCCATCAGCTGGGCGCGGTGGTCTGCATGGCCAAGCCGTTCAAGCCCGAACGGCTGCTGCACGTGGTGCGTTTGGTAGCGCCTCCGTCGTCGCACCGCAGCGTGTACGGCGCGCGGCTGGCGGGGAGCGCGGTCGAGCGCACGCTGTAGAGCGCGCTGTCTTTTGTAGTTGGTTTTGTAGTTGTTTTCCGCCGCGTTACACACAATTCAAAACCAAATTCAAGAATGCCGGCCAAAGGCCAGCGGTACGAACGACGGCTACTCGATGACGACTGCGGTTTGGCCGCGAGCGATGGCAGTTGCCAGGCGGCCGCCGCGATCGTCAGAGGGGAAACCGAACATGCAATGGATGAAGCGGACGTCGTGGAGGTCGAGTTCCCCGCCCTCGTAGCGCAGATGTGTACCGATGAAGGTGACGTTCTTCCAGTGGATGCCATCGAGGGTCTGCGCGGCGCCGGCGATGATGAGATTTTCGACGCGCACGTTGTCGGCGAAGACGCGGGACATAGGCGGCTCGAGAATTTCTGCACCGGAGGGCATGCTGGTCGCGTCGAGAAGATTACCGCCGAGCGACGCGGGATTGAGCAGCGCGCCGATGGCGAGGATTCGCGGCGCGCCGATGAAGACCTGGCCGGAGGCGGCGGCGTTGACGCGCGCAGAATCATTCGCGGATTTGGAATTAGCCGGTGGAGGTTGATTCGCGCTCGATGATGGGCTTGATTTAGACTCGGTGCTCATTGACGGCGCTGTGGCGCCCGTGGCGGTGGCGACGAGCAGCTCGTCGATATCGAGCGAGTGCGGAGTGCCGGCCGGGACGGGCTCAATCGAGGAGCGCAGTTCGGCCAGTTGGATGCGCGCGTCGGTGACGTGCGCGGTGAGCCGCGAGCTGGTGTGATAGGCGGCCAGGATCTGGTCAAGCTTGGCGAGAGCGTCGTCGAAAAAATCGGGCGGCGCGGGCTGTGAGCGAAGGCGCGCCACAATCACGATGGAGGCGGCGCGATCGATGGCGACATTCGTCTCGGTGACGTCGCTTTCCGAGGCGTGGCGCTGGGCTTCGTCGAACGCGACGATCACATCGCGCTGCCAGCCGGGGATGATGCCGGTGGCAGGATTCGTTGCGGCAAGGCTGCCGGAGGGCGCGCTTTCGTACACCGCCGGATTGGTGCGCGCGCTGCCACGGCGGGTGCGCCAGGCATATTCGACGCCGCGAAATGTGAGCACCGCGAGCAGAGCGAAAGCGAACAAAATGATAAGCGGGCGCACGAACCAGGGCGCGCTGGATCGGCTGCGGCGGTGTTCCCAGCGGCGCACGCGTCTGCTAGGTGAATCGGAGAAACGGTAGGTCATGTGATGTTGCGGCGCGCGGCGCGACGTGCGCCGATTGCACATGAAAGTATACGCGCCCCCCCGATTCGGTTACAGATGTAGGCGCGATCACAAAATCGTGTATCGCCGCAGGACAGACCTGGAGCCTTTCAAGAATACGTATGACAATGGCCGACACGCAGGGTCTCCCACGGGGTGCGGGAGTGGCACCATGCAAACATATTGTTGCCGCAAATTCCAGTTATCGCGATTTCTACTAGCGGATTACCGTTGCCGAGCTGGCGGGTTTGGCGGAGCCAGCGGTGTGTCTGGAGGTGCCTCAGGCGCGGCCTGTTGCGGCGATGGGCGCAGGGTGATGTTGATACCGCGTTTGGTGTTAACATCTACGGTGCGCTGCATGTCGAGCTGGTCGAGGGGGATGGAATTTTCGCCGCCGTAGTTGGTGACGTAGTGGAGCTTGTTGTCAGCAACCCAGTAGTCGGTGATGGCGTAGACGGTGCCGTCTTTCAGGAATAGCACCACTTCGGTGTCGCTCGACGCGGCGCTAGCGCCTCCGCCACCGCCGGTTTCTTCGGGTGGCGCGGATACCCAGTAGCGGCTGGGATTGAATTCGTTCGAGACGCTGCTCTCGTCGGTTGACTGGTTGTAGATCTGATCGCCGTAGTAGCCACCGTTGTAGTAGCTGCCGTAGAAGCCTGCCGGGCAGCCCCAGAAGGCATCGCAGTAGTAGCCGGGTCCCCAGAAGCCCAGGCCGAAACCGAAGCCGGGGACGAAAAATCCGCCGCAGCCGAAGAAGAATGGACCGAAGCAGCCGCCGAAACCGAAGCCAGGGAAGAAAATCCGCTGCCGAAATGGCGGCACGTGAGGCGGCGCGCCGACGAACTGCGCCACGAAGGGGCGCGTGCGCATCGCGTTGCTGGTGGCAAATGACGATCCGCGCAGGGTGGTGGAGGCGCCGAGCGGGTTGCCGATCCCCCGAGGCTCAACGGGCGGCCTTGCTACGCGCGCGCCGGATGCGGCGGCTTCGTCGATGGAAATGGAATGAGTGGTGGGCTGGGCGCCGCCGCGCATCGCAGTGCTCGGAGGAGCCTGCCACGTGCTGCCGCCGATGAAGCGGGAGGACGGGGCCGAATGCGCGGCGGAATTTGTTGCGCCGCCGCTGGCAGAATTACCTGAAGACGACCCGCCGTAACTTCCACGCGGCGCCGATGCGCCACCGCCGCGAGACGCTGACCCGCCGCTGGCGTGGCCACCGCCGCCGAATCCGCCACCGTGACTTCCGCCGAAGCCTCCGCCGGCATGGCCACCGCCCCCGCCGCCGTGTTGAGCGAAGGCTGGATGCGGAGCGAGAGCGAGAAGCGCGGCGAAAAAAGCGGCCAGAAAACGCGAAAAGGGATGATTGCCGTGATTTATGCGGAGGCGACTGCCATCGACTGCGCTGTGATCCGAACTGCCTGGCCCGTTGGTCATTTCACCCTCCTCGCCCGCTGGAGGAGCGAAGGAGAACCCACCACAATTCGAGGATTCTATACCATTCGACGCGGGTGCGCACGCATTGGTTGCAAAGCTGGGGCTTGCAGGTGCGGAGTGCGGCGGCGAAGCTTGCTCCGTCGGAGCCGGCCAAAGGAACGATATCAGGCTTCAGCCTGTCCCCTTGAGTTCATCTGCGCGATTTCGTGCGGAAGCCAAGATCGGAAGAACAAGCAGCAGAGGAGATTGGCAGCCGGGCAGAGCCAAGAACGCGAGCGCGAACGGGGCAAGAATTGACCTCGGGTGCCGCGTCGTTTCTTGGGGCGCAGGCTGAAGCCTACCCTACGGAACAGCGTTCGCGCGTTACGTTGGGCGCGCTTCTTCGCGTATATTAGGCAGCATGGCTGAGGGCGATCCGTTCATCGGGCGCGTGGTGACGCATTACCGCATCGTCGAGCAGGTGGGCGGCGGCGGGATGGGCGTGGTGTACCGTGCTGAGGATACGAAGCTGCGGCGACAGGTGGCGCTGAAATTTTTGCCGGCGGGCGTGGCAGCCGATCCTATTTCGCTCGAGCGGTTCCAGCGCGAGGCGCGAGCTGCGTCCGCGCT
>DATFSH010000008.1:0-55637 GCA_035262725.1 Candidatus Acidiferrales bacterium
GAGGTTGCCCGGTATCTCACCTGGATACAGTGCGTTAGGAAAAGCCTCCTTCTGTGCCTTGGCACCGAGAAGAACAGGAGGCTCCTTCACAAAGGACTCGTCATCCTTCGGGAACTTGAACCCATTCTTTTTGAACGCCACTCCGAAATCGTTGAGCTCAGGAAAATTGTTGTGGCACGTGGTGCAAGAGGTCTGGTACTTACGCGAGAACGCCGGAATTGCATTCGCTCGCGGCGCGCTGGCGATGGAGTAAATGAGTGATGCCAGCAGGGTGATACTCAAGGCGAAAGCAACGTGTTCTCCCCGTCTTTCCATTGCGATTCCCTCCGCCACCTGAACCATTTGAGGTACGTACCGTTCATCGTTCGGTGGTTTGTCGGCGCATAATGGGTGTCGCGGCGGGTCTAGCAATATGACGCCGGTCACTAAAGATTGTGATGGCCGTCACACTCTAGTTACTAAGGAAAGCTATGCGGTCGACCGTAATTCACTCCGAAACGTGCGGCACCAGCCAGATTCACGATGCCTCTGCGTGCCGGCAAAACCAAGTCTTCGCTTCAGAAAGCCACACTGTGACGAGATACGGTTTTTCGCGAGGAATCGCTTTCAGCCTTTCCCCCGGAGTGCTAAAATCACGTCGATTTCCGCTTATTAAGAGGAGAAAGAGGAGCTGGGGATGAAAGCCCGCGGCAAGTTCTTAATTGGCTCGGGGGTCATTGTGGTGACGCTTGCCTCGCTCGCCTATGTCGGTTTCACACAGAGCAAGACGTACTACCACACCATCACCGAGCTTTCGACGCTGCAGGGCGCTGCGCTTCACCAGCGCATGCGCGTTTCCGGCAACGTGCGCAACGGTTCGATTTTGCAGGCGGCCGGACGGGTAGACTTCGTCCTCGAAGAGCAGGGAAGGACCATTCCGGTCAGCTATGCGGGCCGCGATCCGCTCCCAGACACATTTAAGGACGGAGCGCAAGCCCTCGTAGAGGGGCGTATGAAGCCGGACGGCCGTTTCGAAGCGGAGCAGATTCAGGCAAAATGCGCATCGAAGTATGAAGCCGCCCCGACCCAGGGGCCCGGCGTTTCGCCGCCCGGGCAAACGCCAAATAACGTGCCCGGCCGGGATGGTAAGAGCTGAGAAATAGGTAAGGTAGTTGCCGGTTTTAATGTCGATTCTGAGCCCCAATTTTAGCATCGATTTAAACTCCCACACGAGTCCCGAGCCCAACCTTCGCCCAATGGAGACGATGTAGTGGATATCTTCGGCGCTTTTGCGTTGCTGCTGGCATTTCTTGCAGCCGTGTACGCTTTTGCCGCGGGAATCGTGGGAATCGTCACACGCCGCACCCTGCTATCCAAAAGCGCCCAAAACGCGGGAATGGCGGTGTTCGGGCTTGTGACCCTCGCTGTTGCGTCGCTCGAATATTTCTTTCTTACCGACAATTTTTCGATGGAGTATGTGGCAGCGCATAGTAACCGAGCGCTTCCTGTCTACTACAAATTTGCCGCGTTGTGGGCGGGGCAGGAGGGTTCGCTGCTGTGGTGGAGCTTTCTGCTCTCCACGTATGTGTTCTTCGCGCTGTTCCTGAACCGCAAAAAGCATCCGGAGTTGATGCCGTATGTTGCGGTGATTTGCGCGGGCGTGCAGATTTTCTTTTTGACGCTGAATAATTTCGTGGCGAGCCCGTTCAACGTCCTCGGCGGCACTGACGCCTCCGGGGTCATGCGCATCGCCACATTGAGCGACGGCCGCGGCTTGAACCCGCTTCTGCAATATCCCGAAATGGTGATTCATCCGCCGATCCTCTATCTCGGTTATACCGGTTTCACGATTCCATTCGCTTTCGCGCTCGCCGCGTTGCTGGGACGCTACCCCGGTGAGAAATGGATTCATATCACTCGCCGCTGGACGATGGTGGCGTGGGGATTTCAGAGCGTGGGAATACTTTTGGGGGCGCACTGGGCTTATGCGGTGTTGGGGTGGGGCGGATATTGGGCCTGGGATCCGGTGGAGAATGCGTCGCTGCTGCCGTGGATTACCGGGACTGCATTTTTGCACTCGGTGATGATGCAGGAAAAGCGCGGGATGATGAAGGTGTGGAACGTTTGGCTGGTGTTCACCACGTTCATGCTTTGCATCTTGGGGACATTGCTTACGCGCTCGGGCGTGGTGAGTTCGGTGCACGCGTTTGCGCAGTCATCGATTGGGAATTGGTTTGTGGGTTTTCTGGCGCTCGTGTTTATTGTTTGCTTCTGGGCTTATTGGCTGAACCGGGATTATTTGCGTAGCGACAACCAGCTGGATTCGCTGGTGTCGCGCGAGTCGAGCTTTTTGTTCAACAACCTCATCCTGCTTGCAGCCTGCTTTTCGGTTCTATGGGGGACGTTGTTTCCGGTGCTTTCTGAATGGGTTCAGGGGAGCAAGATCAGCGTGGGGCCGCCGTTTTTCAACAAAGTGAATATTCCGATTGCCCTCTTTCTGCTCTTTCTCACCGGCGTGGGGCCCTTGCTGGCGTGGCGCAGGACTTCGCTCGACGCGCTGAAGCGGAATTTTGCGTGGCCTCTGACTGGCGGGCTGGCGGCGGGCGTGATTGCGGTAATGTTTGGATTCCGTGAGTTCTACGCTCTGATTTGCCTGATCCTTTCTGTATTTGTCACGCTGACGATTGCGTCGGAATTCTATCGGGGCGCGCGAGTGATCGCGTCGCGCGACCACACGAACCTGCTGACGGCCATCGGGGAACTGACGATGCGCAACACGCGGCGATATGGCGGCTACATCGTGCATTTCGCGATGGTGCTGATTTTTATCGGCGTGGCGGGTTCGGCTTTCAATCGTGACGTGCAGATGGAAATGGGCGCCGGACAATCGATCCAGATCGGGCCGTACACGGTGCTGTGCCAGAACTTCGATCGCATAGCGAATAATAATTTTGAATCGGAGCGCGCAACCCTGGAAGTCTTCCGCAACGGGAAATCCGAGATGATGTTCTATCCCGAGCGCCGTTTTTTCCTGGCGAGCCAGGTGACGGAGACGATGGTGGCGGTACAGACTTCTCCGGTTTGGGACTTATACGTTGTCTACGCGGGACGCAGCCCTGAAACCGGGAAACCTGTGATTCACGCGTATTTGAATCCGCTGGTGAAATGGATCTGGTTCGGAGGAGTGGTGCTAGTGCTCGGAACGATGCTCGCGATGCTGCCGAACAAGCGGACGGCGCTGGTGCTTCGTCCCGCTGAAACACGCGAGCCCGCGTGGAACGAGCCGCGCACATCTGCCGTAGGTGCAATTGCCCGATCGGATGCTCATGACTGAGAGGCGCCTACGAACCCGATCGGGGGTATGCGCGCTCGGTATCTTTACATTGGCCTTGATCGCACCGCTCGCTCCGATCGCCAGGGCGCAGGAATCCGCGCACACGAAAGAACTGGGCCAGAAACTGAGGTGCGTGTGCGGCTGCAACCAGATTCTCGGCTCGTGCAATCACGTGGGCTGCACGTATTCGCACGACATGATGAAAGAGCTGGAAGATCGTATCGCGCGCAACGAGCCCGACGATCTGACGCTGCAGGCGTTCGTGCAGGAATACGGGCCGACGGTGCTTTCCTCGCCGCCGGCGAAGGGATTCAACCGAATCGCGTGGATTGCTCCAGTTGTGGTCCCGCTGATAGCGCTGGCGCTTTTATTGGACGTTGTGCGGCGATGGAAGCGGAAAAGCGCCGTCGCGACGGCCTCGGGGCCGGGCGTTTCGGCGGAGCTTATTGCGCGCGCTCAACGCGAGTCGGATAAGGATAACGGGTCCTAAAGACGCATGAGCAACATTGACATTGTGGTCGCTTGCGTTCTTCTCGCCGTTGCGAGCCTTTATTTCATTTTCAACGTTCGTGCGGATGAGTCCGACTCAGTGCCGCACCGCACGAAACTCGATCAATTAATGGAGCGCCGCGACGCAATCTACGAGAACCTTCGCGACCTGCGCTTCGAGTACCGCGCGGGAAAATTCTCCGAAGCCGACTACGAAGAGACGAAGCATTTGCTCGAAGTGGAAGCGGCGAAGGTGCTGGCGGAGATGGACGAATTGACGGGCGGCACTCCTACAGCGGCGACACGGCAGGCAGCGACGGAAAGGCGGCATTCATGAAAGGGTTTTGCGGCGCTGGTAGTCCTTCCGCCGTAGCAGTAAGAGCTATCGCAGCCCGTTTAGGGGCGCTCGCGATTTTGGCCTGCTGTGCCGCGTTGGCTGTTTCGGCTGGGACACTGCAGGGAAGCGTGCGCAACGGCACCACAGGGCAGGCAGCTGCCGGCGTGGACGTAATCTTAATTCAACTGCAAGGGGGGATGCAGCCGGTCGGAAACACGAAGACGGACGCGCAGGGGCACTTCGAATTTACGAACGCGCAAATCGGCGCGTCGCCCATGCTGGTGAGGGCCGTTTATCGCGGAGTGAACTACCACGAACCCATTCCGCCGGGAAAGACCAGCGCCGATATACAAGTTTTCGAGCCGACGGAAAAGGCCGGCGCATTCGCGATTGCGGCCCGAGCCGTGATCTTGCAACCCAATGCGACGGATCTTCTGGTAGGCGAAGAATATAGTATCGAAAACAAGACGCAGCCTCCGATGGCGTATTTTCACCAGAACGGCTCGTTTGTTTTTGCGCTTCCCGACGGCGCAGAATTGAGCCAGGTATCCGCGTCGGGTGCGTCGGGAATGCCCGTGGTGCAAGGAACGATTGACAAAGGGAAAGGCCTCGAAGCGATCGATTTTCCTTTTCGTCCCGGTGAAAGCAATGTGCGCGTGTCGTATAAAGTTCCGTACGGCGGGAATCAAACGAAATTGCGCATCGCGTCCCCTTATCCCGTCGCTCGGCTGGCGGTTTTTGCACCGCCTGGAGTAACCGTAACCGGCGATGGATTTGCGCCCGCCGGCCAAGAGCAGGGTTTCAACGCTTACATGCGTGAATCCGTGGCTGCGAATACGCCCCTGATCGTTAATGTTTCCGGAACAGCTCCCATGCAATCTTCCTCGCAAGGCGGCGGAGCGGGTGGACGAGAGTCAGGCGGGGTGGCGAGTCGTGGATTACAAGATCCGTCAGTGAATTCTCGCGCAGAGTCTGGCGGAGATGCGGCAACTGCGACGGCAACGACAATTCCGGCGCGGCTCGACAGCTTGAAATGGATCCTGATGGGCGGGTTCGCTGCAATATTCGCTCTGGGTTTCGTGTATCTCCTGCGGCGGCCGCAGGTGGCGGCGACTTCCAGCGGCGGCGTGGCTGCCGGTGCCTATGAGGCGCCGGCGCTCAAGAGACCGGCAAAGTCATCTTCGACCGCGTCGGGATCTGCTGCAACGGTAGCTGCGGAGGTTGACCGCGAGGTGCGCGGCAGCCTGGATGAGTTGAAGGATAGCCTGTTCCGTCTCGAACTGCGGCGCCAAGCTGGGACCATCAGCGAAGAGGATTATGCCCGCGAGCGGGAGCGCATCGACGCAACGCTCCGCAATCTCGTCCGAGGCTGAGCAGATCGCCTTGGGCGAGCCACGCGTGAACTCTCAACTCTCCGGACGCGCGCCTGCCGGAAATTCAATTGGAATTGCTTTTGATAATGTCGAGAAGCGCTTTGGCTCGCTCGTCGCGTTGCGAAATATATCTTTGGAGATTCGTGGCGGAGAGTTTGTGGCCCTTCTCGGAGCCAACGGAGCAGGGAAGACGACTCTGCTGCGAATGGCGGCGCAATTGATGAAACCCACGAGCGGCAACGTGGTTCTCACCGGCGCCACCAAATCTGAAGAGGCGGCGCGATTCATCGGCTTCGTGGGCCACAGCACGTTTCTCTACGATGAGATGTCGGCCGAGGAAAATCTCAATCTGTTTGCGCAGCTGTATGGGCTCGACCATCTGCGCACTCGCGTAGCAAATGCGCTGAATGCCTGCGGACTCTCTTCGCGGGCGGGAAGCCTGGTGCGCACATTCTCGCGCGGGATGCGCCAGCGCCTGGCGATTGCGCGAGCGCTGCTGCACGGGCCGAGGCTGCTTTTGCTCGACGAACCCGCTGCCGGGCTCGACCGGCAGGGATTGGAATGGTTCGGGTCGGTTCTGGAACGGCTGCGAAACGAGGGTTGCACGATTGTGATGAGCACGCATGCCCGTAACGAATCGCTCGATCTCGCGACGCGTGCCGTCTCGCTGGCGGGCGGCCGAATCGAGCGCGACAGCAACACAGAGGGGAACCCGGCGAAGATGCTCGCCGAACTCCGCTCCGCTCAAGGCGCCGAGGCGTAAATGACGACCTCGCGAGCCGCTACGATCCTGCTGGCCAAGGAACTCCGGCTCGAATTCCGCACGCGGGAGCTGCTGACCACGACTGTGATTTTCGCGCTTGTGGTTGTGGTGCTTTTCAGCTTTGCGTTTGAGCCAACGGCCGCCGAATCGCGGCGCTACGGCTCTGGTCTGCTGTGGATTGCTTTTCTCTTCGCCGGGTCGCTGATGCTGAATCCTTCGTTCGCGAGGGAGCAAGCGAACGATGCACTGGACGCGCTGCGAATGGCGCCGATTGCGCCGTTTGCGATCTTGTTAGGCAAGATTTTGGCGAACTTTATTTTTCTGGCTGTGGCGGAGGCGATTCTCATTCCTGTTTTCGCCGTGCTGTACAACGTGTCGTTCAACGGAGTGGCGGCGCAGCTGATTCTGGTGCTGGCGCTTGGCACGCTGGGGCTGGTGATCACTGGAACGGTTTTCTCTGCAATTTCGGCACACGCGCGGTTGCGCGAACTGCTTTTGCCTCTGCTTCTGCTGCCGATTCTGACGCCGCTGCTGATCGCGTCGGTGGAGGCAACAGCGTCATTGCTAGCGGAACAGCCGGAGCTTGACCGCACGTGGGTCGCATTTCTGGCGGGATTTGATATTGTGTTTCTGACCGCGTCATGGCTGATGTGCGATTACCTGCTGGAGGAGTGAAGCACTCATGAAGGGCCGAATTGCGCTCGTGCTTGTCGCTACCGCGCTCATGGTGTTGGCCGGCTACTCGGCGCTCTATATCGCGCCGGACGAAAAGACGATGCACGCGATCCAGCGCATTTTTTATTTTCACGTGCCGAGCGCCATCTGCTCGTTCGTGGCGTTCTTCGCCGTCTTTTTCGCAAATTTCGCCTACCTTGGCACGCGACAGCCGAAATGGGACTGGCTGGGCGTGGCGGGCGCGGAGGTGGGCGTGGTGTGCAGCACGATTGTGCTGATCACAGGACCGATCTGGGCGCATCCGGTGTGGGGCATCTGGTGGACTTGGGATGCGCGACTGACGTCGACATTCGTGATGTGGCTGCTGTACATGGCGTATCTGCTTCTCCGAGGATTTCTGGATGACCCGCAGCGCAAGGCGATGTTCTCGGCGATTTTCGGAATTTTTGCATTTTTGGACGTGCCGCTTGTTTACTTCTCAAACCGAATGTGGAGAACGCAGCATCCCCAGCCCGTGATCCTGGGCGGATCGAATTCAGGACTCGATCCGATGATGGGCAAGGTACTCTTGATTTCATTCGTGGCTGTGCTGTGCATCACGGCTGTGTTGATAGCCGACCGGTACCGCCTTGAGCGGTTGCGCTCGGAATTTGAGGAGTTGCGATTTCGGGCTGAATCGCGAGCGCCCCAGGCTGTGCGCTCGATTGCGCAAAACACAAGGGAAGCGAGGGTGGAATGAAGAATTTCGAAAGCCTTTTCGCGGCGTGGATGGTGGTGTGGGCGGTGTTCTTTTTGTACGAGGTGACGGTGGCGCAGCGTATGTCGAAGTTGCAGGACGAGATCGAGCAATTGAAGCGGCAGTTGCGTGGGGGCTGATCGTTTTCGGTTTGTGCCGTCGCGATTTTTACCCACAACGAGACCTGACAAGCACAATGCGATTCTGGTATCGTTACGAATAGTGCGGGCGGTGCCAGGCTGGCTTTGGTGAGGGTCCTCATGGGCGGTCCAAAGAGAATCGCGATCATCCTGTTTCAGCTGGGCGGTCCCGATTCGCAGGCTGCCGTCGAACCGTTTCTCTATAACCTTTTCTGCGACCCCGACATTATCAATTTTCCCGGCGCGTTTCTGGCCCGCAAGGCGCTCGCAAAACTGATTTCCACGCGGCGCTCGAAAGTGGTGGGACAACATTACGCCGAAATCGGTGGAGGCTCGCCGATTCGCCGCCTCACTGAGCAGCAGGGGCGAGCGCTCGAAGCCGCTTTGCGCCCTCACCTGAACGTGCGTGCCCTGATTGCGATGCGCTACTGGCACCCTGACACGAATGAAGCGATCGAAGCGCTCGAGCGCGTTCCCTACGATGAGCTAATTCTGCTTCCGCTGTATCCACATTATTCCTTTGCGACAACGGGCAGCAGCCTGAAGGAGTGGAACCGAAACTACTCGGCGAAGGTGCCGGTACATTTAATCGATCATTTTTTCGACCATCCTGACTACATTGCGGGAATCGTGGAGCGGATCAACAGCGTGCTCCGCAAAGTGCCGCGGCCGGACGAGGTGCAGTTGCTTTTCAGCGCTCACGGCCTCCCGATGACGCTTGTTGAAAAGGGAGACCCGTATCCCCGGCAAATTGAGCAGACAGTGCAGATGATTCGCCAGCTGGGAGCGTGGCCCAATCCGCACGTTCTGTGCTTTCAGAGCAGGGTGGGTCCCCAGAAGTGGCTGCAGCCCTCTCTAACGAGCACGATCGAGAAAATGGCGCGCAGCGGAATCAAGCGCATGTTGGTGAGCCCGATATCCTTCCTCACCGAGCACATCGAAACACTGCACGAAATCAATATCGAGGCCCGCGAGGAAGCGGAGGCTTTGGGCGTCACCGAGTTCTACATGATGCCCGCATTAAACGATTCGCCCTTGCTGATTCGCGCGCTTGCCGACCTGGTATTGCGAGCAGTGGGAATGCGGTCTGGAGTAGCGTCTTTTGCGTGACGGTTCTCTGGCGCGTCCATATTCTTTTTGTCCCGATTTGTCACTTTTCCTTGACACTTTCTTTCCCGCGTCATATAACCGCGTGTTCGTAAATTCGATTCGAGTTGTTGTGAACTTCATAAGAAGTTGAGGTGCAGCCTAGCTTTCAAACGGGCCTATGCCAGATACTCCCGAAGAAAAGGTAGCCGGAAAGTCCCCTGCGCCCGCCGCATCGCAGGGGGCGAAAGCATCCCCAGCGGCAGACGCTAAAGCGGCCGCGAAAGAGGTGAACACGAGCAGGCGCAGGCTCGTGTGGGCGTGTATCTGGGGCTATCTTGGCGTGAACTTCTTGATGTTCCTGCGGTTTTTCTTTCCTCGCGCGCTATATGAGCCGAATACCGTCTTCACTGTCGGTTACCCTTCTGATTTCAGCCTAGGGATCGATCAGAGCTATCTGATGACGAATCGAGTGTGGATCGTACGCGAGCCGGACCGTATTTTTGCAATTTTCGCGCGCTGTACGCATCTTGGCTGCACGCCGGAGTGGAAGTCGGCTGAAAATAAATTCAAGTGCCCGTGCCACGGCAGCGGTTATGACAGCGAGGGTGTGAATTTCGAGGGGCCGGCGCCGCGTCCGATGGATCGCGCCCTGCTCAAATTGGATCCCACCGGGCAGATCGTGGTGGATACGAGCCGGTTGTTTGTGGATGATCCGCGGGCAGGCGTAAATCATTTCAATGATCCGGGAGCGTTCTTGAACGTTTAGCGCCTTAGGCGCTGGCGCATCGTGGCTCGCTGGCTGAGCTTGGGCAGATTTTGAAGCTGGGAAGGGGTCAGGCAGATGGCGGAAGGGAACGGCGACAAGAACAAGACAGGCGTTCTCGACAAAGTGAAAGAGGACGCTGCCGCTCTTCGCAAGACGCTGGAAGAGAAGGCCAAGCAGCAAGTTGAAGAGCTGAAGCAGCCTGAGAAGACGCAGCTGTATCGCTCGATGTTCCGCGTGAAGCACGATGACGAGCCGCGGAACCGGGCGCTGAGCGTGCTGTCGAACGTTTTCTTTCACCTGCATCCTGCCAAGGTTAATCGCGACGCCACGAAATACAATTTCACCTGGGGCATGGGCGGCATCACGTTCTATTTGTTTATCGTGCTGACCTTCACGGGCGTGCTGCTAATGTTTTATTACCACCCCACGAAGGTGCAGGCGTTTCGCGACATTCTCTATCTCGAGAACGATGTACCGTTTGGCAAACTGCTGCGGAACATGCACCGGTGGGCCGCGCACTTGATGATTATCGCGGTATGGCTGCACATGTTCCGGGTGTTTATGACGGGCTCGTACAAGCGCCCGCGGGAATTTAACTGGTGCGTGGGCGTGCTGCTGATGGTGCTCACGATGTTGCTGTCGTTCACGGGCTACCTACTGCCGGACGATCAGTTGGGATTCTGGGCGGTGACGGTGGGCACGAATATGGCGCGGGCGACTCCGTTGTTGGGGCACGAAGGACCGCTCGGCGCGCAGTTAGGAATGACGCCATATAACGACGTGCGCTTTGCGCTCCTGGGCGGGTCGATCGTGGACGCGAATGCGCTTCTGCGCGCATACATCTGGCATTGCATCGCGATTCCGTTGATCGCGGCGATTTTCATGGGCGTCCATTTCTGGCGCGTGCGGAAAGATGGCGGCATATCAGGGCCTGCACCGGTCATGTTGGAATCGGAAATCAAGGAAGAGCGCAGCCCGCGGCCGGTGGTGCTGCGGCCCAGCGGCATGGGACAAGGCGGCTAATCGCGATGGGTTTCGACTGGCGCCAAATTTGGGAAATTGCATCGTCGCCGGACAACGTGCCGATCGTGGCACTGCTGTTTCTCATTCCGTTTTACGTCTGGTATGCGCTGAAGCAGGGAATTGAGAACGACAAGCTGATCACCATCCTCGAAGGCGACACGCAAGCCGCTAAAACGAAATACCGTAAGACGCAGCCCTGGGATCCGAAGTGGGACCGTGAAGTTCATACCTGGCCGTACCTGATGCGCATGGAATTTCTGGTGGCGATCATCCTCACCATCTTGTTGATGGTGTGGTCGCTCACTCTGAATGCGCCGCTCGAAGAGCCCTCGAACCCGAACGTCACTATGAACCCGGCGAAAGCGCCATGGTATTTCCTCGGTTTGCAGGAAATGCTCGTCTACTTTGACCCATGGATGGCGGGCGTGGTGATGCCGACGCTGATTATCGTCGGGCTGATGGTGATCCCGTACATCGACGTGAATCCCCTCGGCAACGGCTACTACACATATAAGCAGCGCAAGTTTTCAATTTGGACTTTCCTTGTGGGCTTCATCGGCCTTTGGGTTTTGATGATTGTGATCGGGACGTTCATCCGCGGCCCCGGCTGGATGTGGTTCTGGCCGGGCCAAACCTGGGATGCGGAGCGCGTGGATTACGCTGTGAACCGCAACCTCGACCAGGTATTCGGGATTGACGGCTCGTGGCTCGCGGCCATGACGCATATGTCCAAAGATCAGGCTGCGATCTGGGCGCGCGTGATTTTCGGAGTGTTCCCGACGGTGATCTTTTTCATCGCCGCCGGATTCCTTGTGCACTGGATCTGCATGCAAACGGAGTTTGCGCGGAAGATGTACAAGCGCATGAGCCTGGTGCAGCTGATCATGATGTATACGTTCTTGATTCTCATGATTTCGCTGCCGATCAAGATTCTGCTGAGGCTCGTCTTCACGATTAAGTATGTCTGGGTGACCCCTTGGTTCAGCATCTGATGTTCCATCGAGGATCGTTGTCCCGGGAAGTGACTAAGTCGAAGGAGACTCTGGGTGCCTGAGATTCCTCCCGCCGCACAGCCACCGGCGTCACCGCCGCCAGCAACTCCGCCGGATGATCCGATCACAAGCTATTCGTTCACGTTCCCGCTGCTGATAGCCTCACTGCTGCTGATCGTCACCGTGGCGTGGTCCTTCTGGGACGAAGTGTACGGACTTCGTCCATGGCGCAGCTATCAGAGCCGTTTTGCTTCGGCCTATTCCAAATATCTGGATAAAGCTGTCGAGAATCAGAAAAAGCAGGAAGACGCCGTCTATTCCTCGCCTGAGTACAAGAAACTTTCTGCGCAGGTTGACGATCTGCAGAAATCCACGAAGGCTCAGGACGAGGATATCGCCAAGCAAATCGCTCTTCTCGACGACCAGCGCGCAGCGCTCGGCGACGCCTTCAAAGATGCCCGTGGCAAAATCGGTCACCTCGTCTACCAATATGAAATTGTTCCGCCGGAAGACAAGAATGCAAAAGCCAAAGCCCTGAAAGAAGTAACCGACGGCCGCAAGGAAATCTGGAAAGTGGATTGGCCCCTGGGCGACGGCAAAATTCATCGGGACAAGCCATTCACCGGCGACGAATTGAACGACACTTTCACCAGCATCATGGCCCAGCGCGCCGCCTTGGTCGGCAAACGCGCGGAAATCGATAAGCCCGCGAAGGAGGCTAGCGACACGCTGGCGCTTTTTGTCGCCGAGAAGTTGCCGGGATTAAGCTCCACGTCTCTCGATAGTCTGCGCCGCAGCATGAAGGATTTTGACGAGCGCATCATCCAGATCAACGTGAATCCTCCTGGAGCTTCGCTCAACAACCTCGGTGGAGCCGGACTCGTCGACCGTTGCCAATCGTGCCACGTGGGAACCGATCCCCGCTACGTACCTCCGCAGATCACATTGACGAAGGCCGATCTCGGCATGGCCAAGAGCAGCGACGCTCCGTTCACGAGCCATCCCGATGTTGATCTGCTCAAATGGCATCCCCTTGAGAAATTCGGGTGCTCGCCCTGCCATGGCGGCAACGGCCGCGCGATTGATTCCATCCGGCGTGGACACGGCCGCTACGAGCACTGGCTCTGGCCGCTCTATTATCCGGAGAATTTCGAGGCCGGATGCCAGCAATGTCACGCGGGAGACATGGTCACCGAGCACGCTCCGGTCTTGAACGAAGGCAAGCAGCTTTACCGCGCCAAGGGCTGCATCGGCTGCCATCGCTTCAACGGCTTCGATAACCAGGACGAACAGCTCGTCACAGCCCGCCAGCGCATCATGGCGATCGAGAAGACGAAAGCTGACGATGAGCAGGAGATTCCACGGCTCCAAAAATTGGGCGACAACGCTCCTGATAATACCGCTGCTGAGAAGTTCTACGGACAGGCGACGAATCTGATCGTTGAGATCAGCCGCATGGATGCGGAGCGTGAAACGCTCGAAGGCCGAAGCCACAACCTGATTCAAGAAATCAAGAAGGTCGGTCCGGACCTGAAGGAAGCGCGCCAGAAGCTGCACAAGGAATGGATTCCGTACTGGATCGCGCATACCAACGAATTTCGTCCCACGACAAAGATGCCGCAATTCCGGTTTGGCGCCGGAGACGTGGAAGCCATCTCCGCGTTCGTTTGGCAGAATGCGCTCACCGGTCCCGCGCTCGACCATCAGCAGCCGGGAAACTCTGAACACGGAAAACAGCTCCTCGAATCTAGGGGCTGTCTCGCCTGCCACTCAGTCGGCGAGGGGTCGAACTCGGTCGGAGGCACGTTTGCTGCGAATCTAAGCCGCGTGGGCGAGAAGGACAACTACGACTATCTTGTTCGCTGGGTGCACAACCCGCGCCAGCGCACGCGTCCCTATTGCCCGTATGAGAAACGCGACCTGGGCCCCGAAGATTACGCGAAGCACAATTTGCCTTTTGTCTTCGATGAGCAGCGCTCGCGCTGCCCGAATGACAATCACGAACTTGTTGTGCAGCAGATGACAGTGATGCCAAGCCTGCGCCTATCTCCCGAGGATGCGCGCGACGTGGCCAGCTACTTGATTACCCTGAAGCACGCCGATGCGAAGTACGCCGATGCGAACTTCATGGACGACCCCGCACAAGCTGCCAAGGGCAAAGAGCTGGTCCGCCACTATGGCTGCGCAGGCTGCCATGAAATCGGCGGCTTCGAAGACGAAGGCCGCATCGGCACAGAGCTGACGAACGAAGGCTCGAAGCCAATCGAGCGCCTGGATTTCGCGCTTTATACGGAAGACGCCAAGCGCGGCATTTTGCCGGACGGAAAGAAGAGCGAGCGCGGTCCGTGGTTCGATTCAAAGGGCTTCTTCGAAGAAAAGCTCCGCAACCCAGGCCTCTACGATCAGGGCAAGTATCATGCGAACCCGATGGATGCCCTGCGCATGCCCAAGCCGAATCTGCAATCGAACGGGGAACTCGAAGCGCTCGTAACCATGCTTCTCGGCAGCACCGATCCCACTCTGCCGCCGGAATATATGTTCAAGCCCTTCGATCGCCGCCGCTACATCGAAGACGGCTGGTGGGTCGTCACAAAATACAACTGTATCGGCTGCCACCAGATAGACGTGGGGCAGAAGACGGTGCTGCAGACGCTTCCGTTCTACCAGGGTGAGAACAAGGCGAATTTGCCGCCTGTGCTTACCACGGAAGGCGCGCGCGTGAACCCGGAATGGCTGCGGCAGTTCCTTGCGAACCCGTCGCTCAGCTCGACGGACACGAATCGCAACGGCGTGCGCCAGTATCTGCAGGTGCGCATGCCGACGTTCTATCTATCGGACGACGAGATTCGCAAAATCGTGCTGTTCTTCCAGGCGCTGTCGTCGCAGCCAACACCGTTTATTCCGCCTACTGTGAAGCCGCTCGATTCTACGGAAACGGCGATGGCGCGGAGCTTGTTCACCAGTCCGGCCGCTCCGTGTTTGAAGTGCCATATGACTGGCAACGCCGAGCACGACAAGAACGCCTCCGCGCCGAACTTCCTGCTCGCCCACGAACGCTTGCAACCGGCTTGGACCGAACGCTGGATCACCGACCCGGCAAAAATTATCCCCGGCACGGCGATGCCTTCGGGCCTGTTCCGAAAAGAGGGCGACCGTTGGGTGTTTGCGGGGCCTGTTCCCGGATCTATGGAGCATTACACGGGCGACGAAGCGAATCTTCTGGTGCGCTACATGTTTTCGCTCACGCCACAGGAGCAAGCCCAACTGCTTGGTCGAACGCCAAGCGGTGGCGGCGCAAAACCCGCTGGTGGCAATTAGCTTGGGTATCCGGGTTTAGATGGCGAGGCGCTTCGCAGCCGGAAGTTTAATAAAAACGGCGCTGGCGCTGGTAGGTCTTGTTACACTATCTCTAATTTGTTAAGGAGAAAGTCCCCCACATGAATATGAAGCTCTTGAATCTCACGCTCGCAGCGGCCTTGGCCGCATCTGTCGCCGGTTGCGGCGGCAAGAAAGATGAATCCACAGCGCAGCCTGCCGCTCCTGCTCCCACGGCGGGCAAGACCGTAGATCAATCCACTGCCGGATCGGTTTCCGGCACGGTAACTCTTGCCGGCACGGCGCCTGCAGCGAAGCCGATTAATATGAGCGCCGAGCCTTACTGTCAGAAGTCGCACACGAGCCCCGTAGTCCCGCCGGAAGTGGTGACAGGCGATAAGGGCGCGCTTGCGGATGTTGTCATCTACGTGAAGGACGGCCTCTCCGCGGATTACACATTTACGCCGCCTTCCACGGCCATTCCGCTCGACCAGAAAGGCTGCATGTACGATCCGCACGTAATTGCAGTGATGACAGGCCAGAACATCGAAGTGAAGAACGACGACCAGACCACTCACAACATCCACCCGATGCCGAAGGACAACCGCGAGTGGAACAAATCGCAGCCTCCCGGTGCGGCACCGATTTCCGACAGCTTTGCGCGCGCCGAGAACGCCATTCCTGTTAAGTGCAACGTGCACCCGTGGATGAAGAGCTACATCTTCGTTTTCAAGAATCCCTACTACGCGGTGACGACCAAGGACGGCAAGTTTGAGCTGAAGGGTTTGCCACCGGGGACGTACACCATCGAGGCGTGGCAGGAAAAGTACGGCACACAGGATCAGACAGTCACTGTTCCCGCTAAGGGTAATGCGACGGCTGCGTTTACCTTCAAGCCGGGGTCGGGCGACTAGTTTTTCTTGAGCTTCTGCAGGGGCTGGGCTTTGCGCTGCTGGAGCGGGGCGTCTTCCGCTCCAGCAGACGTTTTCTTCCGTAAGCTCGCGTTCAGGCTCGCGATTGGGACGAAATGGAACTTGGCTGAAAACTCCAGTACTCGGGGCATTCATAATTTCGCCATCCTGACGGCGTGCAGCACTATATTGCTGTTGGTTGCGGGCGCGCTAGTTACGAGCAACGACGCCGCGGATTCTGTGCCCGATTGGCCGTTGGCCTATGGCCGCATCATCCCGCCGCTCATCGGTGGCATTCGCTACGAATTTGCGCACCGCGTGGTGGCCGGGCTCGTTGCTGTTCTCACCGTGGTTCTGGCAATCTGGATTTCCTTCAGTAAGCTGCGCGGCTCGGCGCGGCGTTGGGCCTGGATTGCGTTCGCGTTGGTTGTTGCGCAGGCCCTGCTGGGCGCCGCTCGCGTGTTGCTGGGCCACGCCGCTTTCGTGGCCACGATTCATGCCACGGTCGCGCAGATATTTTTCATCACGGTCATTAGCCTCACGATGTTTACCAGCGGCTGGTGGCAGCGCGATCTTCCGCAACTGGACGACACGGGTAGCCCGAAGCTCCGGTCACTCAGTGTCTGGCTTACGGCCGTGATTCTCGTGCAGCTCGTTCTCGGCGCAGGATTCCGGCATGGCGCTCTTGGCATTCTTCCGCATTTGATTGGTTTTCTCGTCGTCACGTGCATGGTGATCTGGACGGCACGAATCGCGAACAAGCGCTTTGGCAACGTTGGGGATATCCGCCGCTGGGTGGTGATTCTGCATTCGACTTACGGCACGCAAGTGATTCTCGGATTTCTCGCGTATTGGGCGGTGAGCCAGGCCCGACTTGCGGCGCAGCCGGTGCTGCTCTACACGGTTATCGAAGTGGCGCATGTAGTGATGGGAGCGCTGGTGCTTGCGTCGGGCGCCCTGCTCGCCCTCACTTGCAACCGGTTGATTCGTTCCGCGGATGCGGTGGCGGTAGAATCTCGCACGACGCGCTCGCAGGCGCAGGGATCGAGGGCGTAAGCCGCAAAGCGATGAACACTACGCGCACAGCCGCCTACAGCTCGCACGATAAACCGTGGGCCTACGTTGTGCTTACCAAGCCCGACGTTACATTTCTTGTAGTCATCACCACGGTTGCCGGTTTTTATCTCGCGTCGCCCGATCATCTGGATTGGGCACTGCTGATACATACACTTTTCGGCACCATGCTCGTCGGCGCCGGCACCGCGGCGCTGAATCAATATTTCGAGCGCGAAATGGACGCGCACATGCGCCGCACCGCAGCCAGGCCGCTTCCCACGGGGATTCTGCAACCACGCGATGCGCTGATCTTCGGCATCACGACGATCGTTGTAGGCGGCGCGTGGCTTGCGCTTGCGGTGAACTGGCTGGCATCTCTCCTCGCGTTCTCTACCAGCATCCTGTATCTCGGACTCTATACGCCCCTCAAAACTCGCACCACCTGGGCGACGGCAATTGGCGCGTTTCCCGGCGCACTGCCTCCGCTGATTGGCTGGGCGGCCGCGCGAGGCTCGCTTTCAGCGGGTGCCTGGGTGCTGTTTGGAATTCTCTTTCTCTGGCAATTTCCGCATTTCATGGCGATTGCCTGGATGTATCGCGAAGACTACGCTCGCGCGGGAATCAGGATGCTGCCGGTGGTTGATCCTTCGGGGGACGCGACATTTGCCCAGATCGTTGGCGCTTCGGCGATGCTCGTACCCATGAGCCTGCTGCCAGCGGTGATGGGCATGGCGGGAATACATTATTTCTTTGGAGCGCTCGTGCTGGGGATGATTCTGCTGCAAGTAGCGCTTTGGGCGAACCGGCACCGCGCGAATGTTCGCGCGAAGTGGTTGATGCACGCTACCGTGGCGCATATTCCAATTCTTTTAGCATGGATGATATTTGACAAGGTCAGTCGATGACCGCCGAAGCGACGGGGAGGGAACTCGCAATGCTTTCTAAGGGCACCGCAATGGAGATTAGTGCGATTTGCGGTCTCTTCATACTGCTGGCTCTCTGGGGGATCGTCTGGGACATCACCAGCGGACTGCTGACGAGCGGCGTTGACGGAATCATGCTGGTTTTTGTCTGCGCGATGATGGCAGGGATTTTCTTTCTGATTATGCTGATGGAGCTGACGAAATCGGGAATTGTCCCGACGCCCGCGTTTCTGCGTCCGGCGCCTAAGCCGGCAGCTGCTGCGAAACCGGCTACGGCTGCTCCTGCGACGAAAGCCCCTGCAGCCGGCACTCCTGCAGCGCCGAAATCAAGCGCGCCAGCCCCCGGTGCGCCGGTCGCTGCTACGCCGAAGCCAGTAAGTCCCGCTGCCGCCGCCACGCCGAGCGCTCCTCCCGCTCCGCCACGTCCTGCTGCTCCTGCTTCCGCTGCGACGCCCGCGCCCGCGAAGCCAGCGGCAGCCTCTCCGGCCGAGCCGCCTGCGCCAACGGTCCCCGAGAAGAAGTAGCACCTCGGCCGCTACGTTTTCTCATGACCCTGATTCCGCTCAGAGAGTTTCCTGCCATCAACGCCGGCTTGAACGGGGCATCGGCGGTTTTCTTGTTTGTTGGCTACTTTTTCATTCGCAGCCGCCGAATTGTGCAGCATAAGATCTGCATGCTGAGTGCCTTTACGTGCTCGGTGGTGTTTCTTGGCTGCTACCTCTATTTTCATTTTCACGCCGGGCTTATCCGCTTCGGCGGCCAGGGATGGATTCGGCCGGTATATTTCACGTTGCTGATTTCGCACACGATTCTAGCTGTGACGATCGTCCCGCTTGCTCTGATCACGCTGAACTATGCGCTGCGGGAGAAATTCGGCAGCCACATGAAGATTGCGCGCTGGACGCTTCCGTTGTGGCTATACGTCTCCGTCACCGGCGTGATCATTTACTGGCTGCTGTATATCGCTTATATGCCGATTGGTGCGCCTGCTTGATCCGGACAAGTTTCTCTCGCGCTGTAAGGCCGCTCACTCATCGCCTGTCACTTGCCACTCGCCACTGCCCCAAGTAATCTACTGAACGCATGACAACCGAATCGAAACCGCGCGCTTCGTTTGGCGGGCGCTGGACCTACGGCATCTTGATCGTCGCGTTCCTCTTTGTACTGATGCCGTTCTTATTCTGGAATGCCACCTGGTTTGGCCGTCCGATGAACGACGCGCAAATCGCGAAAGCGCTTGCCGACCGCAAGCATGCCCGCGAGATTCAACACGCGCTGGCGCAGCTGGAGACGCGTATCGAAGCGCGCGATCCTCGCGTGAAGCAGTGGTATCCGCAAATCATCGCGCTCGCCGCCGATCCTGTGGACGAGATTCGCGTCACCGATGCATGGGTGATGGGGCAGGACAATACCTCCGAAGAATTCCATCGCGCGCTGCGAGAGATGCTCAACGACCCGAACGTGATGGTGCAGCGCAATGCGGCGCTTTCGCTCGTGCGCTTCAATGACGACGCAGGTCATCCACAAATTCTCGCGATGCTGCGGCCTTTCGAGATGATGTCGCCCCTTACGGGCGCGCTCGACACGCGATTGAAGCCCGGCGACATCGTGAATCCCGGCACGATGATCGCGCATATCGAAGTGAGTGGTAAAAAGAACGAAGTCCGCGCCACTGTTCCAGGCACGCTAATTCGATGGTTGGCGAATGACCACGCGAATGTCAGCTCAGGCGAGCCGCTGGTTGCCCTCGCTCCGAGCGAGGGCATGGTGTGGGAAGCGCTGCGGGCGCTTTACATCGTCGGGCGTTCCGAAGATTTGCCAGATGTGGAACAGGCGGCGCGTGCCGCCTACGGTTCATCGCCTCAAATCGGTCAGCAAGCCCAATCTACAGCCCGCGCGATCCGCGACCGATCGTCTTCCTGAAAGCTTCTTGCAAATGGGGGCTTGCTGGCGGAGTCACGCAATGTGCAATCAATTATCCGGTTTCACTTATAAGTCATCACCGCGTGGCCGTCTTCAATCTTGATAGCGTTCACGTCCGGTGGCAGCCGCAGCTTCTCGCGATTCTCGGGCGACGCCATCATCTTCTCCACCGCCGAGTTCAACATGGATTGCGGCAAGGGCATCGATCCCAGCATCCCGCTGATGGGTTCGAACTTGATGTAGCCGCCTTCGGAGCTCAAATGCCCGTCGAGCTCGAGCGTCATCTCTTTGCCGTGAAAGTCGAATAGCACGTAGGCTTTCACAACGTCGCCTTCCATATCCACTTTCACATCTTTCACGGACGACTGCACGTCCTCCAGCGTGGGCTCGGGCTCGGTTGCAGCAGCGCCGCCCGCCGGAGCGCTGGCAGGGCGCGGCTTCCCGCTGCCAACAGCATCCACTCCCACGGGCAGTCGCGCGCCTTCGACTTGCAGATTTTCCGCGAGGTAGGAATTCAATTCGGTGCGATCCAGCGCAACCTGCGCAGGCCGGCCCGCAGCTCTCGCCAGGTCGGCAGCCTGAAGTTTTTGCTCCGCTCGTGCGGCGGCGCTTGGGTCGTTGGGAACATCGGGCGCAGGCGATTTTCGCAGCACAAGCACAATCACCACGACAAGCCCGGCGAGGCTCACCCAGCTCAAAATCTGGTACGCCTTCTTGAATTGTTCAGGCAGCGGCATGGATTCACCACTTCAAGCGTAGCAGAGACAAGCTGGAGCGCAGAGTCGCGGCAGCTTTGCGTATACAAATCGCACCTGGACAAACGGACAGGCCTTGGCAGCGGTATTTCAACATGGCGGATTTCAGCTGGGCGAGTTGCCGAAAAAAACAGGTGTAGAGAAAATGAAACAGATTCAGTACGGCATGGTCCCGTATTTCGCTTCGAACTCCGCTAGGGGAACCATGTCAATCGCGTCCCACGGGCAGCCTTCGAGAAACGCGCCGTCGGGACCTTTACTGGTGCAGAGTTTGCAGCCAATGCACAACAATGGGTCCACCATGATGCGGCCAAACGGCTGGTGCTCGGAATCCGGCACCCAGAACATGCAAGCGGCCACGGGGCAATAGTCAACGCACGCAGGCGATCCCGAACATCCCGTGCACATTTCATTGATCACTGCAACGATGTGCGGCTTGCGTTTGCGTTGCTTGGTATCGCCCTCGGAGATGGGATAGAACTTCTCGATATCGCCGTCAACGAACCGCGTTACGTCCAATGTGGCTTCTTCGGGCACCAAATCCTCCGGCTAGTTTGGCTGCTGACACCTTCATTCTTCACAGGCGGAGCAGGGAAGTCAATGCCCCTAAACGACTCACTTCCATTGCTCCTTGGGCAAGATCACATAGTGCGCGTCGCCGTTTCCGAAGGACCAATCTTCGCGCGAATTATCGACGAGAACGATTGTGACGTCTTCCGGCCGCAACCCCGGCTTCTCGCGCAGGTATTCGACCACGCGCTTGAAGAACCCCTGTTTTTCTTCCCGGCTGCGGCATGCAGGTAAAAATCTGAATGAACACCACGTTGTCCGAGCGATTTACTTCCAAATAGCGGGCGTCATAGACCAGATTTCCGGGCGCGTGTTCCGTGATCACTTGAAAATGGTCTCGCGCTGGTACGCCAATCGTTTCCACCATCGCGCGGTGGACCGATTCGCCGATGGCTGCGACGTACTCCTTAGGCTTCCCTTGAAGCAAATCAATTCGAACGAGGGGCATATGCGAACCTCCCAACGGCTGCTTATGAGATGAGGGCGGGTGAGGCGGAGTTACAGAGTGCGGGTTTTAGTTCAGGGCCGCAATCACGGCGGCTGTGAACTCCGCGGTCGTGGCGGTTCCACGCACATCGCGCGTGAGCGATTTGCCTTCGCGATAGACTCGATGGAGTGCCTTTTCTACTCGCCGCGCCGCTCCCATTTCGCTGATGTGGTCGAGCATCATGATGCCGCTCATCAGCAGCGCTGTGGGGTTCGCGATGCCTTTGCCCGCGATATCCGGCGCGGTTCCGTGAACCGCTTCGAAGATCGCGCAATTCTCGCCGATGTTTCCACTGGGCACCACGCCCAGCCCGCCCACCAGCCCCGCTGCGAGGTCGCTCATGATGTCGCCGTAGAGATTGGTGAGCAGCAGCATATCGAATTGCTTCGGATCGAGCACGATCTGCAAGCAGGCGTTGTCAATAATGAGCTCTTTGTATTCGACATCGGGATACTGCTCCGCCACTTTGCGCGTGGACGTGAGGAAAAGCCCGTCGGACAGCTTCATGATGTTCGCTTTGTGAATGGCGTGAATTTTTTTGCGGCTGTGCTTGCGCGCATATTCAAACGCGAACTTGGCGATGCGCGTGGAAGCGCGCTCGGTGATAATCTTCAGGCTCTCGACCACCCCCGGCACCACCGTGTGCTCGAGCCCCGCATACAAATCCTCGGTGTTCTCGCGGATAATCACGAGGTCCACACCCTGAAAGCGCGCCTGCACGCCTTCGAGATTTCTCACCGGGCGCAGATTCGCATACAAATCGAGCGCCTGTCGCAACCCCACGTTGATGCTTGGCGCGCCACCCGCCACCGCAGTCGTCATCGGTCCTTTCAGCGCCACGCGGTTCTTGCGGATCGAATCGAGCACGCCCGATTGCATAAACGTCGTGCCACGCCGCTCGATCTCCGCGCGCGCCGGGATCTCGTCCCAGGTAATCGCGACGCCCGTCGCCGCGAGGATCTCTTTTACCGCTTTCGATACTTCCAGTCCGATCCCGTCACCGGGAATGAGTGTGATGGTGCGTGTCATGTAAGCGAAGCATTTTAAGGGATTTGCTCGGCTCTGTATACCGGCTCCTCGCGCTCAGGTTCCAGCCGGATTCTCGATATATAGGCCATTCAACCTTGGACTGAATCTAAGGTTTTCCTTTCGTATCTAACTTACAGGGAGGCGAGGCGTTGCTGTGCCTATAAGTTACGCCTCTCGGCTCGCGCCGGGCCTCAAATGCCCGCGGTTCTGGTATAATACCGATGTTAAGACGCGCACACGTAGCGCGAATTCGGAGGGTGACAGAATGGTTCAGCTAACGCCGGTGGCAGTCACGAAGGTCAAAGAGATCATCCAATCGCAGAACCCAATCCCGGCGGGGTTGCGCGTAGCCGTAGTGGGTGGCGGTTGCTCGGGTTTCAGCTACCACATGGCTTTCGAGAATCAGATCAACGAGAACAGCGACAATGTGTACGAGTTCGAAGGCCTGAAGGTGCTTGTCGACCAGATGAGCGAAATGTATCTCGATGGCATTTCCATCGACTACATCGAGACCATTGAAGGCTCAGGGTTCAAATTCAACAACCCCAACGTGAAGAGCACCTGCGGCTGCGGCAGCTCGTTCAGCGTCTAAGCCTGACCTGACTGGCTGCTTAGTAGTGTAGCCAAGAGTGACTCGCTGCTCGAAGTTTCCAACTCCCGGGGACCATCCCCGGGAGGTTTCTTTTTCTACGATCCCTGCGCCTCCCGCTCCGCCTTCAGGCCCTCCATCACGCTCTGAATCAACTGTTTGGCCTTGCTGATCTCCTGCGTAACGATGCGAATATCCATCACCGGCTGCTCCGGGTTCCAGTTGCTGTGGCAATACACGCCATGCTGCCCAACGAGTACCAGCGCATTCGTCAGCAGGTCGAGCGTTACGGCCAGCCTGCCGCAGTTGGGTCCCATCATCGTCTCGTAGTGCTCCAGCTCGTCGCGGTGGTCGTCGAAAGCCGTCATCGCTCGAAATCCTCCACGTGTTTCTTTCGCTTTTCTCCCTTCGAAGTTAGCTTGGCTCTTTCGAATTCGCAACTTACTATCGCCAAAGCCGATCACAATCGGATATGGTAACGCGCAAGAATCTCGCACAATAGTCTTAGTCCTAGGACTATATGTTGCGCGCTATGGAACACTACGGTCCCGCTCCGCTTTACTCAGTTGTATTACTCACAGCATAATTTTGCCGGACGCTATCCTGTCGCAGTGCCAGAAGGCGATGGACGGCCACGCTGCTTGGGTGCGAGCCTTGCCGCTCGCAATATCAGCAGGCGCCTGTCTCCGGAGATTCACGAGACAATTGGGGTGATTGAAACATGAGACGTTCTGATCTGGTTCGCAATCCTGGGAAAGGCAAGTCGGTGCGAACATCGCAAATTGTCTTTGGCGAACGCCAGCATCTCCTTCGCGTACTCGATTCGGTGGAACGCAGCGCGCTGCCTGCACCGCGCCTCGAACAGGAGCGCCGCGTGATCGAAGGGCTCATTCACGCGCGCACGCAGGAGCTCAATCACATCAATCCCAGCTGGGATGAAAAAGTGGGCACCGTGCTGAGCGCCGAAGTGAAGCCCGAGCTGCTCGACCAACTCTCGCGCCAGGCCCCCAAGGAAGATTTTTATCTGCTGCGCCTCATCAGCGAACATCCGAAGGTGACGGCGAAGACGCTCGGCCGCCTCTCGCATCATCCCTATTCCGCGATCCGCGAAAATATCGCGCGCCATCCGAATAGCGACGCATCCACACTGTCACGGCTCAGTCGCGATCGCACGCAACCGCTCTGGTATCTCGTAGCCTTTAATCCCAACGCCCCCGGCCCTCTGCGCAAAAAACTGCAGGAGCGCATGCGCCGTCTGGGCGAAAAATCCGCCACCCAGTAGCGTAGGCCTGCCTACCGCAGGCAGGCTTTCGCCTGCGCCACCGGAACAACGCACCTCGTCCCGCTGATCCGTGGCTGCATCGTCCGATGTGTTCTTTTTGTTATCGGCGTGTGCAACCCCAAACCGGCACCCACCCAACGCAGCAGAAGCTTTCTTGTACTTCGCGCTCCCCTGAGATGTCGCAACTTGTAGTACAGGAGACATTTTCACCTCCCCCCCACCCTCGGACGCCTGTGCTTCTAAAAGGCAGCACCCAGCGCAAAGACAAATTGGCTCTTTACTGCTATAATTGTTCCCGTATATTGGCCTACAGGATCGATCCAATGTTGCCGCTCCATTTACAGCCCGAAAGCCACATTCCGCTTTACGTCCAGTTGCGCGACCAGTTGCGCGCCCTTGTCCACTGCGGCGAACTCCGCGATGGCGACCGCATTCCCGCCAGCCGCGAGCTTGCCACGCAACTCGGCGTCCATCGCACCACCGTCGCCAACGCCTACGCCGAACTCGAATCCGAAGGCTTGATTCAAGGGCACGTCGGCCGCGGCACATATATTTGCGGCTCCGCCGTACGCCACTTTACTCCGGCGCCGCGCACCAATGGCAACGGAGGAGGCATGCGCTGGGAATCGCTCTTCGCCGATGAGCGCGGGGAAGAGGGCCTGAGCCGCCTGATGCCGGAAGTTCCGCCGGACTCGATTGCTTTTGTCACCGCGCGTCCGTCAGAGGAATTTTTCCCGGTGGAAGAGTTCCGCCGTTGCTGCAATTCGGTGCTGAAGAACGAAGGCCATCGCATCCTGCAGCTGGGATCGACCGACGGTTACGAGCCGCTGAAAAAAGAACTCATCGCGATGTTCAGTGCGGAGGGAATGGCGGTCCGCAACGAGCAGCTGCTTATCACCGACGGCTGCCAGCAGGCCATCGATCTCCTGTGCAAGGCGTTTCTGCGTCCGGGCGATTCCGTTGCGATGGAAAACCCGGCGTACCCCGGCGCGATCGCCATTTTTACCGGCGCGCGTGTGCGTACGCTGGCCGTGGGAGTTGACACCGATTCGCGCCGCACTGGTCACGTGGGCCTTGATCTCGATTCTCTCGAATCCGTGCTGCTGCAGAATCGGGTCAAATTTATTTTCGTCACCGGCGACTTCCACAACCCCACGGGCACCACGCTGCCGATCGCCGCCCGTCGCCGCCTGCTCGAGCTGGCCGCGCATTATCAGGTTCCCATCATCGAGGACTACATTTACGCTCGCTTGCGCGTGCGAGGCACGGCTGTTCCATCGCTCAAATCGCTCGACCGCACCGGCAACGTGATCCAAATCGACAGCTTTTCGAAAATTGCGTTCCCGGGATTGCGCGTAGGGTGGTGTATCGCTGCCGAAAGCGCCATCGAGCGTTTGCGCCTGGTAAAGCAATCCACTGACCTGCACACCGACCAGCTCGCGCAAGCAACGCTCGCTGAATTTGTCCGCCGCGGCTACCTCGCGCGCCATCTCGCGAGGATCAAGAAAATCTATCTCAAGCGCGTCGAAGCGCTCGAAGCCGCTCTCGAAAAGCACATGCCCGACGAAACCACCTGGACCAAGCCCGAAGGCGGGATGTCCATCTGGGTCACGCTTCCACCCGGCTTCGATGCGGGCGAACTGCTGATCCATGTTCGCGAGCGCGGCGTGCTGTTTGTCCCTGGCCGCTATTTCTATCAACAGAGCCCGCAGATGAACACGCTCCGCCTCGGCTTCGCAGGCCTCGACGAAAAGAAAATCTTTCGCGGCGTGCAAACGCTCAGCGAGCTGCTGAAAATCGAGTTGCGCAAACGCCAGCGCGGCGCCCGCAGCGAATCCACTTCGCGCGTGGCTTTGGTGTAACTCCGATGCTGCTCACACCCAACCCGACCCACACCTGCTTCGGCTGCGGCGGCGGAAATCCGCGCGGCATGCAGCTCACTTACGAGCAGGACGACGCCACCCGCCGCATCCGTGGCGCATTTAAACTCGGCGCCGAATACCAAGGCGGCGGAGGATTCATCCATGGCGGCGTCATCGCGCTGGTTCTCGACGAGGCCATGGGCAAAGTGAATCGCTTCCGCGGCGTTCGCGCCGTCACTGCCGAGCTCACGATCGAATACATCCGCCCGGTTCCCGTGGACGAGGATCTGGTCATCCAAGCTTATGAAGTTGAGAAGGATGGCCGCAATCTGCACTACGTGGGCGAAATTGCGAACCGCGCCGGCAAATTACTGGCGCGCGGCAAAGGCCGCTTTGTAGAAATCGACCCGGACAAATTCAAGATCGAACGCGCGGAAGTTTCGGCACCGGGCAACGATTCGACCTAGAGTTTGACAGTAGGGGCACGGCATGCCGTGCCGTGCAAAGAACTCACCCGGCAGACTTTAAGAGTTTGTTCTAAGACTTTCGAAATAATGCAATCGTCATGAAAAGGGAGACGAATAATGGATCTGATGAGCAATAACCTGTGGCGCGTGAAAGTGGGCCTCGCCGAAATGCTGAAAGGAGGCGTGATTATGGACGTCACCACCGCGGCACAGGCCAAAATCGCGGAAGACGCCGGCGCCTGCGCCGTGATGGCGCTCGAACGCGTCCCGGCGGACATTCGCAAAGAAGGCGGCGTCGCGCGCATGGCCGCTCCGCGCATCATTCGCGAAATCATGGACGTGGTTTCCATCCCGGTGATGGCCAAGGTCCGCATCGGCCATTTCGCCGAAGCGCAGGTCCTCGAAGCGCTCGAAGTGGACTACATTGACGAAAGCGAAGTCCTCACTCCGGCCGACGAAGAGCATCACGTCTGGAAGCACGGCTTCAAGGTACCTTTCGTCTGCGGCGCGCGCAATCTTGGCGAAGCGCTCCGCCGCATCGCCGAAGGCGCAGCAATGATTCGCACCAAAGGCGAAGCGGGCTCGGGAAATATCGTCGAAGCTGTACGCCACATCCGCGCCATCGTCGGCCAAATGAAAAAGCTCACCACGCTCGGCGAAGAAGAGCTGGTGCACGAATCGAAAGAACTGGGCGCTCCTTTCGAGCTTGTCTCCTGGGTAGCGAAGCATGGCAAGCTGCCGGTCCCGAATTTCTCCGCCGGCGGAATCGCCACGCCTGCCGACGCGGCACTTGTCATGCAACTCGGCGCGGAAGCAGTCTTTGTCGGTTCTGGCATCTTCAAATCCAACGATCCAGCCCAGCGCGCACGCGCCATCGTGAAAGCCACGACGCACTACAAGGATCCCAAAGCGGTTCTCGAAGCTTCCGAAGAGCTCGGTGAAGCAATGAAAGGTCTCGACGTCCGCCAAATGGAAGAAAAAGACCTGCTGCAAACCCGCGGCTGGTAAGTAGGGGCGGGTCTAAGACGGGCAAAAGTCTCAAATCGCGAATCCGAAACCAAAGTTTCGGCCAGGCACAGAAACAAATCACCGAGCTTTTTCCGGTCGCGAGCAAATTACAGTTTCTCAATCAATGCCTAATTCCTCAAAAATCGGAATCCTCGCCATCCAAGGCGACTACGACGCCCACGCCAAAGTCCTCGACCGCCTCGGCGCTGAACACACCCTCGTTCGCCGCCCAGAAGATCTCGACGGCGTCAAAGGCGTCATCCTCCCCGGCGGCGAAAGCACCACGCACCTAAAAGTAATGCAGGAAGAAGGCCTCTTCGACGCGCTCAAAAAATTCGCCCGCGATGGCGGCGCATTTTTCGGCACCTGCGCCGGCGCAATTCTCCTCGCCAGAGAAGTGCACGGCCCCGCGCAAGATTCGCTCGCCCTCCTCGATATCTCTATCCTCCGCAACGGCTACGGCCGCCAACTCGCCAGCGACGTTCACGCCGCTCAGACAAAACTCACATCAGCGCCGCTCGAAATGGTTTTCATCCGCGCGCCCATCATTGAATCGGTGGGTAAGGGCGTCGAAATCCTCGCCGAAGATGCCGGCCATCCCGTCCTCGTCCGCGAAGGCAAGGTGCTGGCATCCACGTTTCATCCGGAGCTGACCCACGACCCGGCCGTCCACGAATATTTCCTGAAGCTTGTCGCCAACAGCCGCAACGGTTCCTGACCGATGGACGATTCCGCCGCCCGCCACTGGAAAGTACTCTTCGTATGCGTAGGGAATTGCGTGCGCAGCCAGATGGCGGAAGCAATTGCGCGTCGCGACGCCTCGGATGTAATCAGCCCGGAGAGCGCCGGTCTTCACCCGCTCGGCTTCATCGACAAGACCGCCATCGCCGTCCTGGCCGAGCGCGGAATCTCAGTGGCCGGCCAGCACTCCAAAGGCCTGCGCGACCACGCGCTCTCCAAGCCCGACCTTGTCATCAACATGTCCGGCGCCCCCAGCGATTCGCTCTTTCACGGTCACCGCTACGAGGACTGGCGAATTGAGGATCCTTTCGGCGAAGACGTGGAACTCCACCGCCGCATCTGCGATGATATCGAGCGTCGCGTAAAGGATTTGGCCCAGCGCCTTCGCGCCGGTGGCGGCTCCGCTTCTTGATTCGTTTTGTTCATGGAATCGGAGTTGAGCGCATCAGGGCACGGCTTCAGCCACGCCGAAACCGCAGCGTATGAACGCGGCTTTAGCCGCTGAGGAAATCCTGCTCGCCAGCGCGTCTAAGCACGAGGCAACTTGCGCCGCGAAAAAACCAGCGTCTCCCAGGAAGATTATCTTAAAGCTATCTGGGAACTCGTCCAGGAAGAGCAGACGCCCATCAGCGCCCGGCTCGCAGAGGACTTGGGCGTCACGCCGCCCGCCGTCACCGCCGCACTCAAACGCATGACCCGCGGCGGCTATCTCCGCGTCCGCCGCAACGGCCAGATCGAGCTCTCCCCTAAAGGCCAGCAAATCGCCGGGCATCTCGTCCTGCGCCATCGTCTCGCAGAAAAATTGCTCACTGACGTAATCGGCCTCGAATGGACGCGCGCTCACGAAGAAGCCGAGCGCCTCGAGCACGGAATCTCGCCGGAAGTTGCCAACCTGCTGCTCGAACGCTTCGGCCGCGACAGTCGCTGTCCCCACGGCGTGCCGCTCTTCGGCGGCATGCAGAAGCTGCGCCGCAAACATGGCGCAGTCCGCCTCTCCGAAGCCGAAATCGGCCATTCCTACGAAGTAATGCGCGTCTACGAAAAGGATCCGGACTTCCTCGAATTTCTGGTGAACTTCAGCCTCAGGCCCGGCGCCCGCCTCCGCGTCCATCAACGCGAATACGACGAAACAATGACCCTCTCCGTCACCGGCCATCGTCCCCCGCGTATCCACCTAAGCAAACCAGCCACCGAACGGATCTGGGTCCACCGTCTCTCGTAGTGTCTCGTCCGCGCCCTCCACTCCAAAACCAACTTCCAGAAAAGCCGCGACACACCTCGCGTCGGACAGCGTACAATAATCTCTGAGACAGAATCGCAGCCGCGATTCTTCTCCGCCCACCCAGCAAACAATAAAAGAAGCACCAGAATCTCATCGACGGATACGATCACGATGCCAACTCCAACTCGAACTCGACTCCACGACCCGCACCTCGCCCGCAGGCTGACCACCCCAGCGCGCATCATCTTAGCATCCCTGATTTTCTGCGTGAGCCTCACTTCCGCCGCTTTGGTGAATGCCGATGATCAGGCCGCCATCAGCAGCGACGCCATCGTCCATCACCTGAGCGCCCTCATTTCCTGGTATCGCGACTCGACGACCAAGGTGCAGCCCCCCGGTTTTGCCAGCGACGCTATATACCAGGGCGACGCGCGTACTCTCGCCGAGCAAGCTCTTCGTCTCGCATTTGATTCCGCTCGCGCCGCGGTGCCGATCGTAAACGCACAAGGCCAGCAGCCCGCCAGCGATGACGATGGCCAGCCCGCGCAAGGCGCCACACAAAGCCAGAACCTCGCGCAGTTCAAAGCCAAAACCAGCGCGCATCTCGCCGATCTCCAGGCGCAACTCGACTCCGTCAATAAACAATTAGCCACTGCACCGCCTCGCGCTAGAGCCGCGCTCCAAAATCAGCGCGACAACCTCCAAGGCCAGATCGAAGTAAGCTCCGCCATCCTCGACTCCGTCGGAAAGCTCCTCACCTTCATTGAGAACGGCAACGACACGCCGACGGAAGGCCTGCAGGGAAGCATTGACGCGCTGGCTCGCTCAGTGCCCGAAGTTTTCAGCATTGCCCCCACGAATCAAAAAACCGAAAACAAGCCGGCCGCGCAGGTCACTCCCGCCGCGAACCAAACGCAAGCAGCCGCTCCCAAGTCAAGCGGCCTCATCGGGGAAGCGGGCGCGCTCTATACCGAAATGACCAGCATCCGCGAGATTGATCAGCTTGCCAGCGAAACACAAAGCCTGCGCGATATCGCGGATGCACTGCGCCAGCCGCTTCGCAGCGCGATGAAGGCCATCATCCAGCAGAGCAGCGACCTTGAAAAGCAGGCTCAAGCAACCGGCTCAAATGCCGCCCCAACCGCAAATTTGAAACCGCAATACGACGCTCTCGCAACGAAGTTTAAATCGCTGTCTGCCGCACTCGTTCCATTGAGCCAGGAAGTGGTGGTGCTCGATCAGAGTAAGGCGAATCTTCTCGAATGGCGCCGGTCCATCACGCGCCAATCGGGTAACGTGCTGCGCGCATTGGTATTGCACGTGGGAACAATCGTCATCGCTCTGGGACTCGTTTTGGTGCTTTCGGAAGTCTGGCGCAGGGCGACATTCCGCTACATCCAGGATGTTCGCCGCCGCCGCCAATTCCTCTCCATCCGGCGCTTCGTGGTCGGCTTCCTGATGGGTATCGTGCTTGTTCTCGGATTCGTCAGCGAGTTCAGCTCGCTCGCCACGTTCGCTGGATTGGTCACGGCCGGTATCGCCGTCGGCTTGCAAGCCGTCTTGCTATCCATCGCCGCCTATTTTTTTCTCATGGGGCGTTACGGAATCCGCGTGGGCGAACGCGTCAGCGTTGCAGGCGTCACGGGCGATGTGGTGGATATCGGCCTGGTGCGCCTCTACATCATGGAACTCGCGGCAAGCGGCGGAGATCTCTACCCCACGGGACGCATCGCCGTGTTCTCGAACTCCGTCTTTTTCCAGGCGGGCATGCCGTTTTACAAGCAGATTCCCGGCACGGACTACACCTGGCATGAAGTGGCGGTTCCGATCGTCGCCGGCAGCAATTACAAATCCGTGGAGGAAAAAATTCTGCAAGCCGTGAATTCCGTGTACGACGGTTATCGCAAAGACATCGAGCGCCAGCACACAGACGTCGAGCGCCGCATTGACATCTACATGCAAGCCCCGAATGCCGAGCCGCAGCTCCGCTTCACGGACAAGGGCCTCGAATTCAGAGTCCGTTACCCGGTGGAATTGCGGAAAGCCTCATCGATCGATGACGAAATCACGCAACGAGTTCTAGAAGCGGTAAACGGCGAACATGATTTGAAAGCAGCTGTCTCGGGCCCGCCGACGATTCGCACTCCGGTGGGTGCGTTGCACAACAACTAGCTTCCGGGCAGCCCCACAATATCGAGCGCGTTCACCCGGGAATCGTCCAACGTAAGACCCCAGTGCAGGTGCGGCCCGGTCACGCGCCCGGTCGCTCCTACGCGGCCAATCACGGCGCCCGCAGCGACCGTTTCGCCTTCCTGCACGCCTAGCACTTTCATATGCCCGTACAACGTATACACGCCCAACCCGTGATCAATCACCACAGTATTCCCGGCAAAATATAAATTCGCGGCCAGCACCACCCGTCCCCGCTGCGACGCATGTATCGGCGTCCCTTCCACAGCAGGTATATCCACGCCGCTGTGCGGAGAGCCTGGCGTGCCGTTCAGCACGCGCCTCCGCCCAAAATTGCGCGCTGTGTGAATGCCCGGTAGCGGCAGGCGAAAAGCCCCAGTCCATAATTTCTCAGGTGTCATCGTCGCGAAGATTGCCCGCAGCCGCGCCCCCTCTTCTTCGGCCCGCTTGGTGTCTTCCGGATTCGGCTCGACAAACTTCGGCGCTACCGTCAGCCTCTCCTCTGGAAATTTACCAGCGGTTACAGAAACGGAAATCTCGCAACTTACCGCCTCACTCGATTCCGGCTGCACGTTGAGTTTCAACTCATATTTTCCGGAGGGTTGTGCGAGATCGACGCCAAGGAAGCCGTGGAAGAGGCCCTTGTACCTTGCATCGCGCCAGAAGGGAACTGAGCGTACGGCTTCGCGAGCAGTCCATTCTCCGCTCACCTGGGCAATCGCCGTCTGGCCATGTACCTCAAGCCGCAGCAAGCCGCCTTGCACTGCTCGCTGCGGAAAAAAGCGCACAGTGACGTCGCCGCCGCAATCGTGAGCGTTACCGCTGGCCGCTGCCTTTGCCTGGGCCGCTACGCGTGGCGCGCACGCGAATAACCAAGCCACCGTCACCACCCATCGCAACCGCCGCGCTCTCGAGGTTCTCAGTTACTTGCTCCCGGTATAGGTCACGCGCCAGACGCTGTCCGATCCATCATCCGTAAAAATCAGTGCGCCGTCCGACGCCACCGTAACTCCCACCGGCCGTCCCCAAACCTCTCCGTTCGGTGTCACGAATCCCGTCACGAAGTCCATATACTCGCCGGTGGCTTTCCCATTGTGCACCGGGACGCAAATAATTTTGTACCCCGTCCTTTTCGCCCGGTTCCAGGATCCGTGCTCGGCCGCAAACGCATAGCCCGAATATTCTGGGGGGAACATTTTGCCTTCGTAGAACGTCATCTCCAGCGAAGCCGAGTGCGACTGCAGCAGCACATCCGGAACGATCACCTTGTCTTTCAACTCCGGATGCTTCCCCGCATGACGCGGATCCTGATTCGGCCCGATGTAATACCAGGGCCAGCCATAAAATCCGCCGTCCTTCACCGTCGTGATGTAATCGGGCACGAGATCATCTCCCAGATCGTCGCGTTCATTTACTGAGGTCCACAGCACGCCCGTAGAAGGATCGAACGCGATCCCCACCGGATTCCGGATTCCCGCTGCATAAATCCTCTCGCCCGAGCCGTCTGGATTAAATTCCAGGATATCCGCGCGGTGATCTTCTTCCGCGTCGTCGTCCACGTTCGAATGCGAGCCCACCGACACAAGCATCTTCCGCCCGTCCGCCGTAAACGCAATGTCCCGCGTCCAATGCCCGCCACCATGCAGCAAGCCGCCGCCAGGAATCGTCCCTACAACCGTTTGGGCTCTGCCGCGAGCTTTCAAATCGCCATTCTGGTAAGGAAACTTCACCACGCTACCGGTATTTGCCACATACACGAACTGAGGATTCGCCCCAGTCGGATAGAACGCAATTCCGAACGGCTTGTTAAGCCCCGTCGCGAACACTTCTACCGTCTGCGCCCGCCCATCCGCTCCGATTCCACGCAGCACACGGATCTGCCCTTTGTGACTCTCAGCAATGAAAAGATCGCCATTGGGCGCCGTTCGGATCAACCGCGGCTCGCTCAGTCCGGTCGCGATCTGATCCACCTTGAATCCCGCCGGCACCTGCGGCCATGCATTATTCGGCCGCGGGACCCCTCGCGCGTCGTTGTTCGCAGATTTCGTCGCATAGGGCTGCGGCAAATCCGCGGGCGTAATCAATCGTCGTACGCCCGGCGCATCTTCGCGCCAGTCGCCATAGGCGCCCTGGCCCTTTAGGAGTTTGTCTCCGTCCGCCGGCACAGCGCCCATTTCCGATCCTCTGCCTTCAGTTGTGCTCGTTGCAGTTTCTCCGGATGCGGCTTCTCTGCGACTGTCATCTCGTTTCAAGGCCGTGGCGGCGAGCGCCAAAAGCACTGCTATGGAGGCCACCCCAAGGCGCCCCTTGAAATATATCTTTCTCTTATTCATCGAAACTTGCCTCCGCAAGCCGGATCACCCATGTATGTGAGATGACTTTGCGCACCCGACGGTTCCACCCGCCACGGCTGGAAAACCGCCCGATTCCTCTTCTTCTGAAATATACTCTTTCACCGCGCGGAGGTTCCATGGACCGTCAAACCGATCAGCACGCCAACCAGCACACGGCCACGAAACATCAACTTTTCATCAACGGAGAATGGACGGACGCCATCGCGAATGGTACCTACGAGAAAACCAATCCGTTCAACGGCAAGCCTGCCTCTACTGTTGCCGCCGGGAAGCGGGAAGATGCGAAGCGCGCGATCGAAGCTGCCGCTGCAGCATTCCCGGCTTGGAGTAGCACCGCTCCAGCCGCCCGCCGCAACCTACTACTCAAAGCCGCAGATATTCTCGACAGGCACCAGGCCGAGATCGCCCGCACCACCGCCGAAGAAACCGGCGAAACCTTCGGTTGGGGCATGTTCAACTGCATCTTTGCCGCAGGACTTCTCCGCGAAGCCGCCGCCCAAGCCCATGGCCTTATCGGCGAAATAATCCCCTCGGATCTGCCCGATACCGTAGCCATGGCCACGCGTCAAGCAGTCGGAGTTGTAGTCGGTATCGCCCGGAACGCGCCCATGATTCTCGGCATGCGCGCCGTCGCAATCCCGATCGCCTATGGCAACACGGTCGTGCTCAAAGCATCGGAAGAATTTCCGGGCACGCATCTCGCGATCGCGAAAGTATTTGAAGAAGCAGGCTTCCCCAAGGGCGTGCTCAACGTAATCACCAATGCCCCCGCCGATGCCGCCGAAGTAGTGGACGAACTCATCGCCCACCCCCAGACGCGCCGCGTGAATTTCACCGGCTCGACAAAAGTCGGCCGTATCATCGCCGAGAAAGCAGGGAAGTACCTCAAGCGCATCCTGCTCGAATTGGGCGGCAAGGCCCCCATGATTGTCCTCGCCGACGCTGACGTTGACGCCGCCGTCGCCGCCGCCAATTTCGGCGCCTTCATGAACGCCGGTCAAATCTGCATGTCCACGGAACGCATCGTCGCCGAAAAACCGATCGCCGACGCGTTCGCCAAAAAACTCGCTGCCAAAGCCGGCTCGCTCAAAGTAGGCGACCCGCTGCAACCCGACACGCAGATCGGCTCCGTCATAAATAAAGGCGCAGCCTCCCGAGTCCAAGAATTGATTGACGACGCGGTAGCCAAAGGCGCCAAAGTTCTCTGCGGCGGAAGATCCGATGGCAACTGTTATTCACCCACTGTTCTTTTTGGCGTCACGCCCAAAATGCGAATCTATGGCGAGGAATCTTTCGGCCCGGTCGTGTCGGTGGTGGTCGCAGATACGGACGAAGAGGCCCTGCGCATTGCCAACGACACCGAGTATGGCCTCTCCAGCGCTATCTTCAGCCGCGACGTCAACAAAGCCATGCGCTTCGCCGAGCGGATGCAAACCGGCATCTGCCACATCAACGGCTCTACAGTTCACGACGAGCCCCACATGCCTTTCGGCGGCAAAGCCGCCCTGGAAGAATTCACCGAGCTGCGCTGGATCACCATCCGCCGCACTCCTACCCATTACCCGATTTGACAGCGCGGTCAATCTTGTTTGCGCTTTACGTCGGGGCACGGCTTCAGCCGTGCCGCCACGCCATACAGATAACGTCGTCTTTAGCCGCTGAGGGCTCTTTGGAATTCGAATAAGGAGACCAAATCATGATCACCGGCACCCACGCCTTGATCCATTCCGATCATGCCGAAGAAATACGCGCCTTCTTCCGCGACATCCTGAAATTCGCTCCGTGGACGCCGGTCACGCCTGGCTCATCTTCAGCCTCCCGCCGGCCGAAATCGGCATGCACCCGGCTGAGAAGGGAAGCCGCTATGAGCTCTACCTGATGTGCGACGACATCAATTCCACTGTCGCCGATCTCGAAAAGCGCGGCGTAAAATTCGGCAGTCCGATCACCGACGCCCGCTTCGGTTTCGTCACTTCTCTCACGCTGCCCGGCGGCGCCGAACTCGGCCTCTACCAGCCCAAGCACCCGCTCGCCCCGCCCTGGCCCACAGCGAAAAAGAATCGAACCCGCTCCGCGAGCCGCCCGAAAAAGAAATCGCGCGCAAAGCGGAGCAAATAGTCTTCAAACGCGAAGCAATTTCAGCCTATTGCCATTCACCACCAGACACGCCTATCATAGGCCTTGCACCGAACAGAATCTGGCCGGACGAAAGTACGCTCCGGCCGAGTCAAATCGCTACTGCGCAGAATGCTCGTTCACTTCCAACCCGCAGAAAGCACTTCGAGCCGCACCCTAGGCTCACAATTTCCCGAAATATTAGAAAGATCCCACGAGGAGGAATAGAAATGGCGACAGCCACGCATGCAGTTCAGCTTGACGATAAGGTTACAACATTCGTCGGCAAAAAACAGAAGATGCTCATCAACGGCAAATGGGTCGATTCCGCTTCCGGCAAAACCTTCCCCACCTACAATCCCGCGACCGGCGAAGTCCTCTCCAATGTCGCCGAAGGTGATAGCGAAGATATCGACCGCGCCGTAAAAGCGGCCCGCGCCGCTTTCGAAACCGGCCCGTGGGCGAAAATTTCTCCATCCGAACGCGGCCGCATGATTTGGCGCCTCGCCGACCTGATCGAAAAGCACACCGAAGAATTCGCGCAGCTCGAATCGCTTGACAACGGCAAGCCGCTAAAAATCGCCCGCATCGCGGACATCCCGCTTACCGTCGACAATTTCCGCTATTACGCTGGCTGGTCCACCAAGATCGAAGGCAACACGATTCCCATGGGCCTCGCCAAGCAGGGCAGCTTCCACGCCTACACCGTCCGCGAACCGGTCGGCGTCGTCGGACAGATCATTCCCTGGAATTTCCCTTTGCTCATGGCCGCTTGGAAACTCGGTCCCGCGCTTGCCACCGGTTGCTGCGTCGTCCTCAAACCTGCTGAGCAGACGCCGCTCACCGCTCTCCGTCTTGGCGAACTGATTCAGGAAGCCGGCTTCCCGGATGGCGTCGTCAATATCGTCCCTGGTTACGGTGAGACGGCCGGCGCCGCTCTCGCCGCGCACATGGACGTTGATAAAATCGCCTTCACCGGCTCTACCGAAGTCGGCAAGCTCATCATCCACGCCGCGGCCGGCAATCTGAAGAAAGTCTCGCTCGAACTGGGCGGCAAGTCTCCCAACATCGTGATGGACGACGCCGATCTCGAATCCGCCATCCCCGGCGCCTCCATGGCCATCTTCTTCAACCAAGGCCAGTGCTGCTGCGCCGGCTCGCGCCTTTTCGTCGAAAAGAAAGTTTTCGACAAGGTCGTCGACGGCATCTCCCAGGCCGCAACGAAAATCCGCGTGCGTCCAGGCCTCGATCCCGAGAGCGATCTCGGTCCGCTCGTTTCCGAAGAGCAACTGAATCGCGTCTGCGGCTATCTCGAATCAGGCGTGAAGGAAGGCGCGAAAGCCGTCGTCGGCGGTTCACGCGAAGGCGACAAGGGCTACTTCGTCAAGCCCACCGTCCTGGTCAACACCAACGACAAAATGAAAGTGGTGCAGGAAGAAATCTTCGGACCCGTCGTCACCGCCACTCCGTTCAGCGAAATGAGCGAGATCATCACGCGCGCCAACGACACAGTCTATGGTCTGGCTGCAGGCGTCTGGACCCGCGACGTGAAGAAAGCGCACGCCATCGCCTCGAAGCTGAAGGCCGGCACCGTCTGGATCAATTGCTACAACGTCTTCGACGCCGCTCTTCCATTCGGCGGCTACAAGCAATCCGGCTGGGGCCGCGAAATGGGCCACGAAGTCCTGAAGAACTATACCGAAGTAAAATCCGTTTGCAGCGCCCTATAAGCACAGTAGGGGCGGGTCTAGCGCATTTTACGTCCGCTGCGGCGGACCCGCCCGCGCAGCATGTTCACCAGGGCCGAGCCAACCCGACTCGGCCCTTTTTCTCTTATCCCAAGTAAAATCCGGCTAAACTCCCTGCAACATATGCACAGTAGGGGCGGGTCTAAGACCCGCCCGAGCAGTAACAAGCAAAACTCAATTCGCCATCGGCCCGCCCTTCGCCTTCTGCTCCCTCAACTCCTTCTTCCATCCCAACACCCGCGCCTTGTTTCCGGCCTCCTCCGCCTCCGGCACCATCCCCTTGCGTTGGTACGCGCGCGACACCGTCGTCCACGCCAAAATATCCTCCGGCTCAATCTCCAGAATCCGCCGTGCCGTTTTGATCGTCCGGTCAAAATCTTCTTTGGCGTAGTATGCTTGCGCCAGACCATGCAACGCGTCCGCAAATTTCGGATCAAGCGCAATCGCGCGCTCATACTCCGCAATCGCTTCGTCCAGCTCCCCTTCGCCGAAAAAATCGACCCCGGCGTAGTAATGATCCTCGGCCGACTGCCGGTCCATCGGTTCGCCACTACCTTTATCCACCATTCGACTTGGCCTCAACGCACTTTTTGCTGTCATCCTGAGCGGAGAGTCGGCTTCTTTGCATTTCGTGCCGATTCATCGGCACGGCCGACTCGGAGTCGAAGGATCTCTCTCCGTCTGTCTCACAGGCCTCAGCGTTCATCTCGATTCAGGTTAAGCGCTCGGCACATCTCTGCGCCGATTCCATCACCCGCCTCGCCTCTCCCATGCTGAACGCCCTCCGCTACTACTGGATCATCTCCAAAGGCTACCGTCTCCGCCCCTGGGCCTCCCCCTACATCCAATGGCGCATGGAGACCTTCTTCGGCCACGAAGCTGCGAACCTCGACGCCCGCAAATTCTTCGCCCTGATGTGGCGCGAACGCGCCCGTATGGAGCGCTTCCTCGACTGGGTCGCCACCCGGCGCCGCCAAGCCTAGGCCCACGCCGAGACTCCCCATATCCTCCTACCTTGGTCGTAGACCTTTCGTCTTTCGTCTTGTTTCTCGTAGTTCTCTGGACATCTCGAACAATACTTACGGCTTGCCGGACACTAGTTGGCAATATACCGTGACAGTTCTGCTCCCTCTCGGAGCTTTTTGACAAAGTGGCGATACATAGTGTTACCGATACGCTCGCGCCATTCGCTTGCCTTATATGCGTACGCCCCGGCCAGCGTTTGTGACCATCTTCTTGGGAGGATACATGCAACGCATGCTGCTTGGCGCGAGGCAATCGGGCTCAATGCGGCAGCCTGGGCGCTCCTTCCAGCACCTTGCAGAATGGCGGAAACAGCTTCTCGGAAGGCGCCGAGTTGGCCGAAGAAATCGCGCCGTCGCCCAGCAAAAACGCGCCCTGCTCGAACGCGCCACGCAGATTCGCCCTCGAATTTCCCAGATCTTCATCCCTCTAGCATTCCTCGCGCCGCCCTTGCAGTTGCTTCTCTTACGGCCGGCTTGTCCTGAGCTAAGCGAAGGGCGTCTCGCCGGCCTGCCCGCCGAGGCGGGCGCCTTTGCAGTTGCTTCGCCTCATTTGAAATTTGAAATTGCTTTCGCCGGTGTCAACACCACCGCCACTACTACTCCGCCGCCTTCCCCCCCGACAACCGCAACACCAACCCCACCCCCAGCAGCGAAGCCGCCACAGCCAAAAACACCGGCCACTTGAAATCATGCGTGTAGTCAATCAACGTCCCGCCCAACGGCGGCCCCACCAGGCACGCCACCCCGAACCCGGTAAACAATATCCCCAACAACTCCCCCAGCCCCTCCACGCCAAACAAATCCGCTGCCACCGCGGGTGCCATCGCCGCAATCCCGCCGTAGCCCACTCCCATCACCACCCCAAACACCAGCAGCACCGCATAGCTATGCGCAGCAAACCACACCACGTTCCCCAGCAGCAAAATAAAAAACGCCGCGTGATACATCCGCAGCAGCCCAAACCGCGCCGCCAGCGCGTCCAGCCCCAGCCGCCCCACCACGCTCGCCGCCCCGATGTACCCGATTAGCGCAGCGCCCGCCACGCGCCCCACGCCAATGTCGGCCGCGTAATCCGGAATGAACACAAACGCCAAGTAAATCGCGATGCCGGCGCACAGCAAACTCGCATACAGCAAGGCGAACTCGGACGTGCGCACCTTGTGCCCGATTTCCGGCTTCACCCTCTCGCCCATTTCCGGCGGCCGCGCCATCAACGCCGCCGACATCAGCAGCAGCGCGCCGCTGGCCCACCCGAAAATCACGAACGCCCCGCGCCAGCCGTAGCGCTCAATCAGAATCGCCGACACGGGCGCCGCCACCAGCGTCCCGCACCCGATGCCGCTGATCGCCAGTCCCAGTGCCAGGTCGCGCCGCTTCTTGAACCATTCGCCCACCGCAGCCACGCCCGGGACATAAATGCATGCCGCCGCGCCACCCAATCCGCCGCCATAAACGAGCACCACCAGCGGGAACCTGTGCACGTGCGCCGTAACGATCAGCGCCACACCCATCAGCACCGCTCCGGCGGCAATCACCGGACGCGGCCCGTGACGGTCCGCCAATTCTCCCGTGAACGGCGCCAGAAAAAATGTGATCCCGGAAATCACCGAGAACAGCACCGACATCGTGGCGTGGTCCACGTGAAACTCCACGGACATGGGTTTCAGAAACACGCCGAATGTGTAGGTAACGCCGAAGCTGACGAAGGCTCCCACGAACGCACCGGCCACCACGAGCCAGCCGCGCGGGGAGTCCACTTCCGGCCGCATATTGTCAGCCATGGCACTCCTGAGTTATGGCCTGAGTTACGGCCGCAAAGCATACCCGCAAAGCGGGCGCTTCGCCACATCGGACGGCAAAAAGCGATTTTTTTGCGATTAGGAATTTGCAGAACGTGGTTCTGCGAGGACTCAGCTCGAATTCTAATCGCGGATTTGCGATTAGAATTCTGGCTCCTGTACCGCCGGCTACAGGCCGTCGACGCCACAGTTGCGCGGATGAACCAGCGCAATCGGTGAGATACACAGCCAATCCGGCAACAGTACATTGCGCGGATGAATCTGCGCAAAGGGTGGACCCTCCTGAGACATTGCGCGGGTGAACCGGCGCAAAGGTGAGCGGATGCCACGCTCACGTCACATTCATGTTCACGAAGTTCACCTCTGTTTTCAGTCGATTCCGATATCTTCTTTTGTTTCAGCGGCAGCCGGATTTGAGGCTGAGCTCTTGCAAAGTGCGCAGTTGTTGCCGAAGCCCTCTGTGTGGAACTGGTTTTCCTGATCGATCCCGTGATCGTGGGCCAGTTGGTGAATTCGTGTTCGCGTCCTGAGGTCTAGCCAAAGAATGAATCCGGCATTCGTACGCTTCCGATTTGTGAACCCGAGAGATGTTAATGCCCTCCCGACATCATGTGCATTGATGCGAAAAGTCTCCTGCAGACGTTCACAATTCAAATTCGCTCCTAAAGTCAGTTCCTTCTGGGCGCATTTTCCGTCATTCGGATATAAATGAATGTACTGGTACAACATTCGCAGAACAGCGATAAGATCCGGCGACAGGGGTTCCCGATTGATTTCCTGCTGCATTTCGAAAAGTTGAATCAAGTATTTGCAACAGTCCGCGTTGTCACCAATCGGAAGAGCGAGCGCCTCATAGAGGTCACGCATGCGCGAGTGCAGGCGCTCATCCCCTTCAACTTTTGGCAAGCGTAGTGAATGGTAGTTTTCCAGGCGATGCTGTAGGAGTTCGTTGCGCAGGACATCCGCAATATCCAGTATTTTCTTGTCGGTCGGCTTAGCCAGATTATTCCGATTTGTTTCTTGCATCGAAATTATCACGCAGCGACTGTTCAGAGCTGCATCGTTCGGCAGCTCGGTACAGCTAATAACCTTTGGACCGAAGGCCTTGAGCGAACGGCCCTTGCGGAAAGCCACTGATCCACGGGTGGTTCCGGTTTTCAACAGATGAAAAAGTCCGCGCCTATTCGAGGCGGTGAGCGTCTCGTCCACAAGGAGGGTTGGACTCAGCTTTTCATACACCTCGTAAAATGCTGCTGAAGTGATGTCCGCCGTAAGAAGGGGACGCCGACACACCAAATTCAGGACTTGGAGCAAAGTGGTTTTCCCGGAATGAGGCGGACCAACCAGCGCAAGGTAGCGGGCAACCAGCATGCTTTCGATGAACCAAGTGCTCACTACAAATGCTGCAACCAGAACCGCGTCGCCCAGGCTGACGTCTACACAAGCGAGGATAAGCGTCGCAATTCCGACCAAGAGCCAAACAGTGGACCGGTACGGTTGAGTTCCCCGAGGAAGGCGCACGTGCTTGAAAATCTCCACCCCCCGAGGAACGGGCACCAGGACCTGGTCCTCGCACTCCACCGTTGCTCGGATCTGTACGCTTCCGTTTTTGTATACAGCGAAGAGGGAATTCGCAGCATTATTGGGATCCTCGATCATTTCGATTAAGGTTCCATCCGCGAGTTCGATGAAATCAACGTGGTGCTCTGGCAGCCGACTTTCGGAGAAAACTGCAGTTACATTATTTTCCGGAGCGGAATGTGGGGCTGCAAAAGGCTGGGGCGGTACTTCAGACGGGTCTACAAAATTCGCAGGCTTCGAAACTTCGATCGGTTTCTTTGAGCGCACGGAGTGCCTCGCTATGTGCGCCCACCTAAAAAAATCGAGGAGCGCAGTTTTTACCTTCAAACCGGCGTCCTCGAGAGCCCAACGGCCGAATCCACCGTCGGATATCGTGTATTACGAGGTTATTGTATCATGCCCTCGCCCAAAATACAAAAAATGCAAACGAGCGTCCGCGGTTCAATCAGCAGCTCGTCATCGCAAGTTTCGGTCGCAATACCGGTACAGTGAGCGTGGATAAGACGAAGTGTAGTGGGGGCAGAACTCTCCAATACGGGCCAGTTGCCGAATATGTGGCGAGATCAAAAAATCCACGCTAGGCGCCGCTCCGCGAATGCTTTCTCTTCCTTGGCCCTATTGGGGTCGACTCGTACTCCCAAAGCTTCGCTAATGTCGCCTCAAGATAATTTGTGACAGACCGTTTCTCCTTCTTGGCTTCATCCTCTAACTTTCGTTTGAACTCCGTCGATACGCGGAGATTCAGCGTCTCGGTTTTTCGCATAGCCCCTCAACAAGAAACCGAACGCGATGCTATCCGAGCTCGCCAGAACCGTCAAGAAAAGTGCGCGTCCTTGACACGTAACGCTATTAGCGTTACACTAGCGGTATTCGAAGGAGGCTGACGATGCTCAGCAAAGATACGTTGACAAAGACGAATCGGTCGCTCGCAAGGCGGAGGTGGCGTGGCCAGTTAAGAGATAGGCGCCTCGAAACCTTAGTTTCTCTGTCGAAGCAGTACGGATTTTCGATTGCGCTAGGAGATCTGTTGTTCGTAGAAGGAAAATGGCATGTCACCCATGCTGGTCTCCTCAGACTAGCGCAGCGGACGCACTGCGCCGGGATTTGTGTTCAGCAAGTCCGCGAATTCTGTGACGTCGCTGCCCGCCGCTGGGTCTTCAAGGCAGCTGTGTTCAAGTCGTCTCGCTCTCGCGGTTTCGTCGGTTCCTGCGGGATTTTGGCTATGACCCAGACCTGCTTGGACGTGACGAAGTGGATGAAAAGGCTCTCCTCGGCCTAACAGGTGTCCTTCGTACCAGCCGCAAATCACTCGCGGGTCGCATGTTCCTCAACCTCGACGCGTTTGCACCATCATCCGAATGGGATTTCATCTCCAAGGATGCTCGCGAAAGTGTTTTGACGGGAGGCTCCAATGACCTACAGCTTCACGCAGATTAGCCAGTATCTCCGCTGCCCGCGGCAATATCGATACCGATATCTCGACGGCTGGCGGGAGCGGGAAGATCGAGCATCCATGATCTTCGGCCGTTGCTTCGAGAATGCCCTTGCGGCTTACTTCAGAAGAGAAGACCCAACTGCCACATTCTTCAAGGATTGGCAACAACAGCAGGACACTCCTCTCGCCTATACGAAGAATGACTCCTGGGACCGGCTCTATCACCAGGCGATTCACCTGCTCGAGCGCTTCGCTCAGGATGATCGCGTTCAGATCCGAAGTCCCAAACAGAATCTTCAAGTGAAGCTGACACGCTCGCTCCATTGTGGCGGTGATTTCGTGTCGTACGTTGATGCGATTGGCGAGGTGGACGGGACGAAATGCATCATCGACTGGAAAACGACCACCTCCCGATATCCGGAACAGCCGGAGGGTCTTTTGGCCCTCGATCCGCAGCTCGTTTGTTATTCCTGGATGGCTGGCATTTCTGAGGTTGCTTTGGTCGTCTTTGTGCGAAAGAACGCACCCGAAGTTCAGTATCTGACGACCACTATCGACGAAGGTCAGCGCAGGGACTTTGGCCAGCTGGTTGAGACTACTGTCAGTCAGATCGAGGCAGGACAATTCCTCCCGCACAGCGGCATTCGATTCCCTCAGAACGGATGTCTGAGCTGCTCCCATTTGGGGATGTGCTTGGGGGATCAGCAGCTCGTGGGTTCAAGACTGATTCGCCGGCCAGGAGCGAGCGATCTTGATTGGATTGACCAATTTGAGGACTAGCGGGCCGCCCCTAATGGCACCCAAACTGAACCGCCGCCGGGCTCTGTTCGTATTGGGGCGGATCGATGAGATTTTGTCTTGGGAACGGACGACAGAGCAGGAGCGGGACACTCGATTTGTGGAACTGGGCCGCTATCTCTGCGAAGTACGGGCAGGGCAGTACTGGCGGGTCGACAATCTGACATCCTTTGACGAGTTCCTGGAGAAGAAATTCCCTGAGTCTCGCCGCAAGGCCTACTACCTGATGGCGATTCACGAACAACTGCCACGGCAAGCCCACCGCGACCTCAGAGATGTGGGCTGGGCGAAGGCGTCGGAATTGGCCAAGGTCGCACGGCGGGACGGGAAGAAATTCGATTGTGCAACCTGGTTGCACAAAGCGCAGGAGCTACCCAAGGAAGAATTCAGGCGAGAGGTGGAACGACATCTGACGGGACAGGAACAAGAACCGTGGGAGATGCTGTATTTCAAGATCTACAAGAGCCAACTGCAGGTGATCGAGAAGGCTCTAGAAACCGCGTCACTGATGCTTGGCTCTCAGAAGTCCAGCGGTTACTGCTTAGAGATGATTTGTGCCGATTTTCTGGCGGGAGCCCAGGTAGAAGGCTGCGGTTCGAGCGCGCTGCTTCTGGCACTCGACCGGCTCTATTCGTTGCTTCCAGGCCCTCAGAAAATGGAATTTCTGCGGCAAGTTGAAAACACAGCATGAAATCGATTCGGCAGCGAAAGCCAAGGCTGCGGCTAGACCCGGATGCCTACCGCAAGCTTCGCATGAATGTGCTAGAGCGAGATGGTTGGATATGCCAAAGTTGCGGAACTTCGGAAAGCCTCCAGGTGCATCATATTCGTTCGCGCAGTGCCCTTGGCGATGACGCAGCCGAAAACCTGATTACTCTTTGCGCTGGTTGCCATTGCCAACTTCATCTCCATCTTTATGCGTAGACGCGAGGATGGCTATTCGCTCGGACCGAGAATTACGCACCAGGACAAACGAACGCTCAGGTACTTCGTGGGGACTCCTACATCGCCAGCAAGGGCGAATAGCCGATTCCGATTGTGTCTTCTAAAAGATTCTATGTGCCTTCCATTCGTATTCCGATGTTAGATTTTGCTCATAACGCATGAGTGCTTGAAATCTGGGAATGTCTTGTTTACTCCCGACCGGAAGATCCACCTCGCAATCACGAAGCAGTGCCCACAGTTTGGTCACCTGAGGTTTGAAATCGGTGAAATCGAAACTTTGATGAAACCCATAGCCACAATGGGGATTGCGAGCTGATAGAGCAGAAACGCCGTTCGCTAAGGCCCGTCTGTTTGTGATGCGAGTGAGAAATTAATACATGATTGTTTTGGTCAGGTGGTGCGGCCAGAACGTGGTGTGATAGTGCGTCCAGAGCCGCTCGTTCACCTGCGGAATGATCACCTGGAGATCCGCCGGGCGCACCTTGTTGATTTCCTCTCGCAATAGCGCCGTTGCATAGATGCTGTGCGCTCGAATCTCCACTTCCTGGGTACAATCGCGCGGGATCAATTGGTAGCTGTCGATAGCCTGCTCGAGGCCCGGCGAGTAACTATTGATACCTAGCAGCCGAAGCGCGACAGGAACGATGTAATCGGGAAACGTAGTCATCTTTCCCACGTCGTTTAGCTGTGCAGGCCCGTTCTTGGGATAGGTTGCCCATGCGAACCACAGTCCCAGCTGAGCGAGCTTGTAGAACTTGATTTCATGACCGTCGTACGGGCTTACATCGTTGAATCGAGGGAATTCCTTGGCCATGCGCTCGACGAGTCCTTTGCCGCTGTCATAGAGCAGGGGCGGACATGACTTGATGAAATTGTGAAAGCGCCCATCGTATTTGTCGGCCAGGACCGAACCGATTTGGTGCAGCACCTGCAGTTTTTCATCGAGCATCGGCATTTCAATGTTACCCGAGAAAATTTCGTTCAGCTGCTGGCGCGTGATCTTGGCGAGAAATCCGCCGTCGAGCATCGGCAGGCCGTTATGCATCGCTCGGTTCAAGCAGGCGAACATGGCGTCTGAGTCAGACGTATGCTGGCCTTCGTAGTCCACTTGGAACTTCACATGGCTTTTGAAGTCGGTGAAGGCAGTGTCGATTGAATTGGCCACCAGTATCAAATCGACCACGTCGTTCGGATCCGTTGACTTGACGCCGCTGGGAACCGGATAGGTCGGCATGGCCAGGTCTTCGTATCCCATCCAGCTTGCGACTTCGACAATCTTGTCCACGTGGGTGAAGACGTCGCGTGAGTTTGCAATCGCGGGCCGAATGCTTTCGAGCACCGGGCTCCCGATGGGTTTCGGCCATCGAATCTCCGTCGAAGAGTCCGCCCTCCGGTCCGTTACCGCGCGCGGCGACGATAACAGAAGCCTTCGACTCGCCTGGATTTCAACGGGAAGTGCACACAGAGCCTTGACGAATGCACGCCTGCTTGTGACCATCGAGAAACCCCCGCGGGAAATCTAGTACATGATCGTCTTGGTCAAATGGTGCGGCCAGAAAGTGGTGTGATACGGCATCCAGAGCCGGGCGTCGACCTGCGGGATGATAATCTGCTTATCGGCGGGACGGATCTTGTTAATTTCTTCGCGTAGCAGGGCTGTCGAGTAGATGCAGTGAGCGCGGATTTCCACTTCTTGCGGACTGTCTCGCGGAATCAGTTGATAGGTATTGATCGCATTCTCGAGCTCAGGCGAATAACTTGTGATACCCAGCAAGCGCAGCGCGACAGGCACAATGTAGTCAGCGAAAGCAGTCATCGCGCCGATATCGTCCAGCTGGAATTTTCCCTGTGGACGCAACGCCGCATACACGAACCAGATGCCGAGCTGTGGCAGCTTGTAGATCTTGATTTCGTGGCCGTCGTACATGCTCACATCATTGAAGCGTGGGAACTCCACCACCAGCCGGTCGACGATGCCTTTTCCGTTGTCGTAAAGTCTCGGTGGGCAGGAATGGATGAAATTCGAAAAGCGCCCGTTATATTTTTCCGCGAGCACCGGTCCCACCTGATGCAGCACGGCAAGCTTTTCGTCGAGCATGGGCATTTCAATGTTGCCCTTGAAAATCTCATTGAGCTGCTCGCGCGTCACCTTGGCCAGGAAATTCCCGTCCAGAATCGGAATTCCGCTGTCCATCGCCCGCTTCAAGCATGCAAACTCCGCCTCGGAATCTGACCAGTGTTGCCCGGCATATTTCGTTGTGAACTTCACGTGCGTTTTGAAATCCGTGAACGCCGTGTCGATCACATCCGCGACCATGATGAAATCGATCGTCTCATCCGGATTGTTCACGCCCACGCCAGCCGGCACGTGATATTCCGGCATGGGCAGCTCTTCGTACGCCATCCATCCGGCTACTTCGACGATTTTATCGACGTGCGTGTGCACGTCGCGCGAGTTTTCAATGACGGGGCGAAGGCTATCGAGAACGGGGCTGCCGATTGGCTTGGGCCAGCGCAGAAACTCGTTTGATTTCATTGAAGGAAAGCGACTACCCGAGGGAATTTCGCCGGCAGCGTGCCGGAGGGGATTCCCTCCGGCAGCCGCTAGGATCATTGAACTACCAAGTCCTTGCAGAAACCGCCTGCGTTCAACGGGACCTAAAGTCATCAGAAGATGAATTTGACTCCCGCCTGGAACGCAAAGGGTGTGCTGCCCGGAGCGATTTGGTTGACAACACGGAAGTTCGCCGCCGTCTTTGCCGCAGCTAGCTCGGATGGTGTAAACGGAGTGCAACTCCATCCGATCTCTGGGGCTACGCGCGCGGTACAGTTGGGCGAATAGTCGACATTCGCGTTGGTATCGGGATTCGAGTACACATTGCCACGGTTCGTCAGGTTATAAAAATCGCCTGACAGCAGAATGTGATACCGGTCGGTCAGCTTGAAATCCTTCTGGAGGCGAGCATCCAATTCCGCGAATCCGGGCTGATCGGTTACATAACGACCGAGGAGAATCGTCTTACCGCCTGGGGTCATAAACGACGGCCGATCGTTATTGTGCAAGAATCCAGAATTGGCCACGCCATCTCCGTTGATGTCTCCGTTGAAGGACCCAAAAGGAGCGCCTGGCGTTCCTGTGAGATACAGAGGAAACGGAACTCCCGTGTGAGCGATTACTGTGGCGCTGACGGTGAAGCCCAACGGGAGCTCGTAAACACCGCCCAGCTTGAACTGGTGCTTGATATCCAAGCCGTTACGACCGTAGTCCAACGCGATATTGAATGGATCTTGTTGCCCAAAGTAAGTATCGGTATCGCGCTCACTCGCACCGTTATCCTTATTCTGCGACCAGATGTAGTTTGTGAATAGCTGGAAGTGATTCGAAAAACGTTTGGTCAAGTTGAACACGGCAGATTCATAGTTGCCGTGTGCGTAACTCGCGGTGATGTTTGTGCTGAAAGCCAGGGTGGGATCAAGCAAGCCGGTAAGAATGGCGCGCCCGAATTGGTCAACACCATCGGAAGTAAAATTCCGATACCAGGCTTCTTCTGTGCCATAGCCTCCAGTCCGTAGATGTTGGGAATTCGCCCAGGCAAAAGTAACCGTTGCAGTCCAGCTGCGTGCAAAAGTGTGTTCTATGCTACCGGTCAAGTTCGAAATGCGCGGATTCTGGAAGTTCGGATCAACGATATTGGGGCCAGGGCAACCGTAGATAACACCGTTGTTGGGATCAGGAGTACTACAAAGTTGATTGATGCCCAAGGGAGTGGTTGCCGGGAACAAATAAGGGAATCCCGGAGGTGGTATACAGCTTAAGCCCGTGAAACAGAACAATCCAGTCGTCTTTCCACCACCGGCCGTCGGCAAAAAGATTGTCGGGAGCTGAGCGTAGTATAAACCCCAAGCTCCACGGATGACAGTAGGAGAGTCAGTCGATCCAACATTCCAGGCGAAGCCTACGCGCGGTCCCCACTGTTTCCAATCATTTGGTGTCTTTTGCGGGATTGGTATGGTGTGAGTGCTAGCCCCAGTTCCAACATAAGTCTCCATGCCAGGAAACGGTGTTTGCGGCGCTGGGTTCCTTGTTCCGTCCCAGCGCAGCCCATAAGTGACCGTAAGGCGCGGCGTCACCTGCCACTTATCCTGTATATAGAGGCCGATACCAGTTTGCCATGCCGGATTTAGCAACCCTGCCTTGGTCAAAGGGACATTATCGAGCCCGAAGTTTTGAATGAATCCGAACGGTTGTACTGTACCTCCGGCCCCGTTGGGTCCGTTGACGTTGTTGAGATCTTGAAACACGGCGAACTCGTATTGGCCCGCAGTCCATCCGAGGAACCGGTCATTGCTATCCCGAAAGGTATCTACGTCACCGCCGAACTTGATGTCGTGTTTTCCGAAGGAATAAGCAAAACTGTCGCCGACCTGAAGTTTGGCGTTGGTACCCGTAATCGGAAGGTAGTATCGCTGTCCAATAATGGCCGGTCCGATCAAGTTTGTTTGCTGGCCGGGGCCATTCGGATTGCGAGTGCGGGTTTCGCGAGCAAGATTGACACGGAATTCGTTCACCTTCCGGCCCTTTACGGTATTCACCGCAAACGCGCCGCTTAAGCCTTGATTGACAAAAATCTCAGTGCTACCGAAGGCGATCGGAGTTTCGTTTTGGCCGAGACCACCGGTAAACCCGCTCGTGTTATTCCTCGTTCCGTAGATGCGGGCGCTGAAGTGATTGGCCTGGCTGATCTGCCAATCGTAGTGCCCCAGCACCGTCAATAGGTTTTGGAATTGATTGTGCGACCCATTGAATTCTCCCAGGTTGTTCACTCCGTAACAAGCGTTGAGGAACGATTGCCCCAGGGTCGGAGTGGCGGTGCATGACGCAGGAAGGGCAAATCCTGCTGTAGCTGGGCCCGGAATCGGTACCTGACCCACTCCGCACGGTGTGGCGCCCGCTGGTCCAGTGCAGTTCGCAAATACAGGCCCGGTTATGGTCGTTAGGGTCGAGGCGCAATCCGCAGCAGTACCCGTGCCGCAAAGGTTTGTCACGAGTGGACCGTTTTCGCGCTGCACGTCGCCCGAGATAAAGAGGAACTGCTTATCCTTTACGATGGGGAAGCCGATCGAACCGCCAAGTTGATTTTGGTTGTCGATGTTTGGCGGGTTCCCTATTGCGTCGGACGCCGTGAGGCTGCCGCCGCGATAGTATTCGTGCGCTTCGCCGTGCCATTCGTTCGTGCCGGATTTGCTAATGACGTTGATCAACCCGCCAGTGGCGCGACCGAACTCGGGAGCGAAGCCGTTGGTCACAACTTGGAATTCCTGCACAGATTCGAGGGGGATGGTGAAGTTCTTCGTCTCAAGCGAGCCGAAAAATTCACCGAAAAAGTTGTTGAAGCTGTCCTGGCCGTCAATTACGAGGCCGGCATAGTCGCTCTGCTGTCCGCCAAGGCGAATGCCGCCGCGCAGGCCGGGGACAACCTGGGCAGACGAGCTCAATTCGGCCAAGTCGCGATAGTCGCGGCCTGAGAGAGGCAGAGTCTCGAGGTTCATTGTATTGATAACCTGATTGATCCCAGCGGTGCTGGTATCGACGGCGCCGGCAGCGGAGGCGGTTACCGTCACAGACTGAGTCTGTCCCTTAACGGGTAGTGTGATGTCGAGGCCCAAGCTTCCGCCGATTTGGACGTTGATATCGGTCAACGTGATGCTGGCAAAGCCCGCCGCTTCGGCCTTAATTTCGAAGGTCCCAGGGATCAAATTGGCGAAGTCGTAGGTGCCCGACTGATCCGTCGTCTGTTCGTGCTGGTAGCCCGTCGAACTATTCGAGATCGTTACTTTTGCGCCGGGAACCAGCGCATGCGACGAATCGTACACGAAGCCGTGTACCTCGCCGCGCTGCAGGTTCTGCGCGTTCGCGTTGCTTACCACGCAAAGCGAGATGGCCAGCACAAACGCCAAAAACGCAACCTTGAAAATCTTCATCGTCAGTCCCCCGTTTCGTCTTTTCCTATTACTCGGCCAAGCTTGTCTTCAAAACCTGAAGCTGCTTCTACTTCCCTTGAACTCGCGAAATAAAGAGCTGTATGAATCGTTCTGAATCCACTCCGGTACAAACTTGGACGTTCGGCGTCACCTTCTCTAGACCTTCGATCACGTAATGATCGCCGTGCAGCACGTTCTTTTCGAACTCGTTCCGACGGTTCACCACTGTCTCGCCCCGCGAAAATTCGCCCCTCGTTTCCACTTCCACGCGCATCGCTTCCGTCTTCATGATCGTAGGATCGATCGCCGTTCCAATCGCCAGCGAATCGTACATGGGCGAGCCCGGCGACCCGAACTTCTCCGACAGATCCACGAGAAAAGTATTCACCTGCACCATGAAGTCATTTTCGGGCCCGTGTGTTTTCACCAGCTGCGTGAGATGCTTGCGCGTAAACAGCGTCATATTCCCAACGTCGAGCCCCGCCATCGTGAGGGGCCAGCCCGCCTGAAAAACGATCTGCGCCGCCTCAGGATCGTTGTAAATATTCGCTTCCGCCGCGGCGTTCACGTTGCCGCCCGAAATCGAACCGCCCATCACGATCACTTCTTTCACCAGCGGCACTATCGATGGATCCTTCATCACCGCCAGCGCGATATTGGTTTCCGGTCCGATCGGCAGCAGCGTGATTTCGTGCGGATGCTGGTGAACCATCTGAATAATCAAATCCGGTCCAAATCGCGCATCCACCTTGCACTTGCTCGCCGGCAATTCCACGTTCGCGAGCCCGTTCTTTCCGTGCCAGAATTCCGCGGTGATCAGCTTTTGAAACAGCGGATGCTGCGCCCCGCGCGCTACGGGAACATCGCAACGATTCGCCAACGAAACCATGCGCAGCGCATTCTCCACTCCCTGCTCGACAACCACATTTCCCGGAACCACCGTCAGCGCCTGCACATCCAGCTCCGGCGAATTCAGCGCCAGCATGATGGCCACTGCATCGTCCGTTCCCGGATCGGTATCGATGATCACTTTCTTCGGTGCAATGGGCGCAACAGCAAAGCTGGCCTGCGCAGCCCCCGCAGCGAAGCAAACGAGTACAGTAATCGCGCCAATCGCCAGTGCGCGCAATGCGATTCGCCTCGGTTTCATTTGCAACACGGAATTCAACTTTGCTTCCTGGAAATGATCGGAGGGGAGAAACCTGAATATGAAACAGAAATAGCGCAACGCGCCGCTTCGATGATCTTCTATCACTATCGGCTTCCCACCCCTGGTGCCGAATCGGACGCAAGGCTAAGCCGCTGTCCGTGTAATGTCAAGATAAAACTAAGGTTGCGGGGAAAATTTCCACAGGCATGTCATATAAGAATTCATTGCCGTGTGAGATTTAATACGTACCTCTGATTTACGTATATATGCTGTTCAAGTAATTTTCCCAGCCCGTTTCCGTAAACGCTCTCAAGAATTGTTCTGCGATTCGGACCATAACCCAGCAAGACTTACGCGCGTGATAGAATCCGTTCCGTAATGACTCAATTTCGCTCCCGGCCCCGGTTTCGGCTCCTGGCATCCGTAGTAGTGCTGCTTCTTGGAAACTGCGATCTCTCCGCCAGCCTGATTCGAGATGGCTTGCGCGCTAGCCAACAGCAACAGGAGACGCCAAGAGAGCCTCTCCGCCATCGTCCGAACCTCGCAAACCCTTACGGTGTGCAGTTTCACGATGTAACAGCTCACGCAGGCATCCATTTCCATCATGAGCGCGCTCAATCGCCCAAGCGCATGTACCCGGAAACGATGGGCCCCGGCGTCGGCTGGATCGACTACAACCAGGATGGCTACCTCGACGCGATTTTCGTCAATAGCGGCTTTACTCCGCTCTTTCATCAGGCACAGGCGCCGCAACCCGCGCTCTACCGCAATAATCGCGATGGCACATTTACGGACGTAACCGCGCAAAGCAAAATTCAGTCCGACGGCACCTTCTTTTTCGGCGTAGCGGTCGGCGACTACGACAATGACGGATTCCCAGACATCTATATGACTGGCTATCGCCACTCCGTCCTCTGGCACAACAACGGCGACGGCACTTTTACCGACGTCACCGAAAAAGCAGGAGTCGGCGACGATGGCAACTGGGCCACCGCCGCCGCATGGTTCGACTACGATCACGACGGCAGGCTTGATCTCCTCGTCGTCAACTACGTGAAGTACGATGTGGACAATCCCGTCACTTGCGGCGATTTTCGCCCGGGCTACAAAGATATGCTGCAGGTGAGCTCCTATTGCCACCCCGACAATTTTCCCGGCACGTCGCCGCGCCTCTACCACAATAATGGCGACGGCACCTTTACCGACGTAACGGAAAAAGCCGGCCTCACCAACAAAGACGGCAAAAGCCTCGCCGTAGTCACCGTCGATCTCAATAACGACGGCTGGCCGGACATCTTCATCGCCAACGACACGCAGCGAAATTTTGTCTACATCAACAAAGGCGACGGTACCTTCAAAGACGTCTCATTCTCCTCCGGCGCAGGTTTCAGCGAAGAAGGCCGCCCCGAAGCAGGCATGAGCGCCGACGCTGCGGACATCACCAACAACAGCCTGCCCTACCTTTTCGTCAGCCATCTCGATTACGAACTCGATCGCCTCTATCGCAATAATGGCGACGGCACATTCACCGACTACACCATCGCATCCGGCATCGGCCAGTCGAATCTTCTAAACAGCGCCTTCGGCGCGCGATTTTTCGATTTCGACAACGATGGCTGGCGCGATCTGCTCATCATCAACGGGCACATCCTCGACAATATTGCGCTGTACCATCCCGAAGTGACCTACGACGAAGAGAAGAAGCTTTACCGCAACACTGGGCAGGGAAGTTTCGTGGACGCTACAAAATCGCAAGGCCCGGATTTTCGCGCCCCGCGCGTCGGTCGCGGCCTCGCCGTCGGCGACTACGACAACGACGGCTGGCAGGATTTTCTCGTCAGCAATAATGGCGAAGATGCGCAGCTCTTTCACAACGACGGCGCCACCGCGCCCGCCGCGAAAGATAATCACTGGCTCGCCGTCCAGCTGGTCGGCACCAAAAGCAATCGCGACGGCAACGGCACCCATCTGAAACTCGTCGCCGGCGATTTCACCAGTTACGATCAGACTAAAGGCGGAATGAGCTACTGCTCAGCCCAGGACCCGCGCATCTTCTTCGGCCTCGGCAAACACACCCGCGTCGATTCCCTGGAAATCTGGTGGCCCAGCGGCCTGAAAGAAAAGGTGACGAATCTTCCCGCGGATATCTTTGTGCGCATAGAAGAAGGGAGCGCCTCCGCCAAAGGCATCCGCTACCCAGCCGTCGAGCATCCCCCCAAGTAGCACACGCATTCCTACCTGTGCCCCCGTTCAAACAGCACAGTGGTGCGCTAGACATGCACCATCAAAGACCGCGTCGTTTGGTTTCCTCGATCTGCAACGCAGCACACCCAGCGACTTGAAGCAGAGGCATTCCTGTTTACCCTGAGGAACGAAGGGCCTGTGCGCTTCTCTTCGCGAGAGAGCTCTAACCCGATGCACCACCGTCCTATCGCTAAGGTTTCGAAGGATAAATCTTCAATTCATCCCACCCGCTCCCTTCCTTATCCGTCTCCCTCGCAAACCTCACACCCACCAATTCAGCCAACGTCACCTCCGAAGTGGTATAAATCTTGCACCCCGTCATCAAGTGCCCGCCAATCATCGTCCCCTGGCCCGTCGCAACCGAAAGATGAATATGCTCGCCGCCTTCCTCCACCGTTCCGGTGATCGACACAATTTCAAAATGCCCGGTGTGAA
>DATFSH010000009.1:0-93158 GCA_035262725.1 Candidatus Acidiferrales bacterium
CTCGTTGATGCGCTTATTTTCGGTCGGTGTAAGGATGCGCACTTACTTCTCCTTTGCCCCACACAAGGATACTCCCGTGTTTGGATACAACGGAACCGGGAAGACAAAGCAAAGGGGAAGGCGCTCGCTCGAATCTGGGCGGCGCGGGCGCTGTCGCGCGGAAGCCCCAAAACGCCCGCCACGAATGGCGAGCCTCGCGAGTGACCCGCGAACTATAACAAAGCACGAGGGAAAGCAAATCAGGTAATTCACGGAGGTGTGTCCAAACGCTATCGCGCCCGGAATCACTTTGGCTGTGAATTTGGATCTTGAAAGTGCCCGTTTTGTCTCGATTAGGAATGGCGAGCTGCATTTGTTTTCAGGGGCTTGCGGGGATTTTTAATCGCGGTGTCTCGATTGGGATTTCGCGAGGCGTTCGAGGGCTGATTGATCCGGCTGACGGTGTGCTGCGTGTGGAGATCAACCCAACTACCGTCGTCGCGGAGGCAACTGTATGCGCGCATCGCGCGAATGATCGTGGCGCCGGTAACCGGCGCGCTTTCAGCTTGTTCAATAATGGCATCCAGGGCGGAGCGGAAGTTCTCTTTGCGAAGCTGCAAGGAACCGGTCGCATGCGCATGGCGGTAGAGGAGGCAGCGATGGCCGAGGCGGTACTCGTCGACGATACTCTGGGCGCTCTTCCAGACCAGAAAATCGAACTCGATGAGCTGACGGTCTTTGTGATTGCAAATGCGACATTTACGCTGATGGCACAGAAGGGAAGGTGAGGGTTTGTGACGGCGCCTTTTGCTGACGATGGCTGCGAGTTGCATGTTCGTTCTCCATCGGCACAATATATAAGAATTACTTGGCTGGAGCACGGATATAGGCCCAGCCGGATCAATAATCGCGGATGATCCGATTAAGGTTTGCAAACTCGTCGAGCAGGAAGAAAATCGGAACAAAGTCCGCGCGGCGGGGCGGGGCGGGGGAAAGGAATGGGGAAATTCAGGATACAACTGACGAAGCTGCAAAAAACCAAGTCAACGATTCGCTTCCATACCAAATTGCTCGCGCCTAAGGCGAACGAAAAGGCGGGGCCGTGGATTCTGACGCTGCCCAAAGGCGCGAGTGCGAAGCTTCCGTCCCAAGGCAAGACGATGGTGGAGGGAACGATCAATAGTTTCCCGTTTCGAGCCGCGCTCGAACCGAACGGCAAAGGAAGCCACTCGCTCAGGGTTCACAAGACGATGCGCGACGCGGCGGGCGTGGACGGTGACGCAGTGACGGTTGAGATTACGCGGGCCGGGGAAGAACCGGAGGTGAGAGTGCCAATCGATCTGCGCAAAGCTCTCGAAGCCAATCCGGTGGCGAAAGCAGGATGGGAGGGCATCACACCCTTAGCGCGGCGGGACTGGATCTTCTCGATCAGCTCGGCGAAGCAAGTGGAGACGCGCAGGCGGCGGATTGAGAAAGCGTGCGACATGCTTGCGTGCGGGAAGCGACGGCTGTGCTGCTTTCCGGGAATAAAGTGGATGATGAGAGACAACGCAAAATCGTGTGGGATATGGCTTCCGCTGGCGAACGCACGCGAGCGATATCGCGGAACCCGATAGACCTGGCGCGGGGCGCGGCGAAAAGCGCACAAACAAGAGTGCCTGTGCCACTTGAGGCGGTGCGTGTTTCGCGGAGATTGCAGAGTAGGGCATGACTTCACAACTGCGTAAGACTGGTGGCGCATCGGCTGATGGATGGCGATTGCTAGCTTGTGGCGCGTTCGGGCACGGCATGCCGTGCCCCTACTGGGCCTAGCGGGAGGAGCTCGTGTCGCGGAGGAGGACCACGTCGGAATCGAGGCGGCCGCGGAGGATGGCGAGCGTTTTGCCGTCGGGGGACCAGGCGAAGCCGCCGCGGCTTTGGTCGGAGGGGAACTTGGTGATGTAGTGGCCGGGACCGCCGTCGATGGGCTGGACCCAGACGTTGTCGATGCCGTTTTCGCGGACGGCGTAGGCGAGGGATTTGCCGTCGGGAGTGAAGTGGACGCTGCCGGTGATATGCGGATTGGGCGTGAGCAATTGGTGCGTGCCTTTGGAAGCGGGATCGAGGCTGACGAGCGCGATTTTCTCGTCGTTCGGAGATCCGGGGGCAATCATGGCCTGGGAGGCTTCGGTGAGGACGAAGGCGAGCCTCGAGCCATCGGGCGAAATGTGGGCGGCGAATCCGCCGTAGATGGAATTGGGGATGCTGGTGCCGGGAACATCTTCCCCGGTGCCGCCATCAATCGAGACGCGGCGAATGCGGTCGGGATTGTTGTTGATGAAATAGACCCACTTGCCGTCGGGCGAGCAGCTGGGATCCTGATCGCCGTGGCCGGTGGTGAGCTGCTTGAGATTCGAGCCGTCGAGATCGACGCGCCAGATGCTGCGCCCGGTGGCATTCTCGGCATGTCCGGCCCAAGCAAAGACGATGCGGTGCGATTCGGGGACGCTGGACCCGGCCGCTGCAGCGGGGGAGCAGGTCTCCGGCGCATTGAGAAATGCGTTGGGATCGCTGGCCAGGACGGCGCGAGATTTTCCGTCGAGCGAAAAACGCACGAGCTTGTCAGCTTCCGAGACGACAATTTGTTCGTTGCCGGCCCAGGCAAAATTGGCGATGTCGCGCTCCTGCTCGAAAATGGGGCGCGGAGAGGCATTCGCGCCGCCGCCGTCGGCAGGCAGAAGGTAAAAAGTGCGAGACGCTTTCTGCTGCGAGGTGGCGATGATCTTGCCGTCGGCGGAGAGGCTCAGGTTGGAATAGTTGTTGGTGTCCTTGGTGATGGCGGTGGTTTCGCCGGAAGGCAGCGCGACGTAAGCAATCTGATTGCGACTGTAGCCGGACTCACGGCCGAGATTGGAAATGAGCAAGCCGTGCATGTCGGGGAGCCAAGCGAGATCGGTAACGACACTGGCTTTCACCGAGGCAAGCGGCTGCCAGTGGGCTTCGCCCACGTTGGACGCCACCTCAACGGATTCGAGTGAAGTGAGGCCGCGGTCGTTGTGAAACACCGCGCCGGCAATCAGTTTTCCATCGGGAGACCAGACCACGGTGGTGGGCGCGTCGTCGGTGGAACCAATCACGAGTGAATGCTCGGCGGAGCCATCGGCGTTGGCGATGAGCAAATGATATTTGCCGATTTCCGGATCGTTCTGGCGGACATAGGTAATCAGGCGGCCGTCGGAAGAGAAGGAAACATTGGAGTCCACATCCTTCGCCACGACTTGCGGCGCTCCGCCCAGAACCGGGATGCGATAGATGAAGCGAACGGTTTCGACGGTGTTCTCCGAGCGGCTGAAGTAGATGTAGTTTCCGTCGGGAGAAAAGGTGAAACCGTTGTAGTTGCGCGACTCGGGAGGAAGAACCTGCGTATCGCTGGAAGTGGGAATATTGCGCAGCCAGACGCTCTCGAGGCCGTTATCGACGATGCCGCTGACGACGTATTTGCCGTCGGGGGAGATCGAGGCGTTGACGGATTTTCCAGTGTTGGTGATTTGCGTGATGGAAAAATTCTGGAAGGGCATTGCGGCTTTGCCGCGTAGCAGCGAGAAAACACCGTAACCTGCGGCGGCGAGAAGAACCAGGGCAATGACGCCGCCGACCATCAATTTTCCCTTGTGCTCGCGAGCCGCCTGCACGGCGACGGAGCCCGAGCCGCTCGCATCGCGCGCAACGGCCGAGGCAGCGGCGTGGCTTGCAGATGTGGCGACACTGGGCATGACTGCCGATTGCGCGCTCGATTGCGGTACGGGAGATGCTGCGCCAACGGCAGGCGTGGAACCTGAGCCGGGCTGGTCAACGTATTTCACCTGCGCGGAGCGACCGGAGCTGGTGTCGCGTTTGAGGCGCTCGAGGTCGGAAGCCATGTCGCGCGCGGTCTGGTAACGCAAACGCGGATTTTTTTCGAGGGCCTTGCCGATGATGCGATCGAGTTCCTGCGGGACTGCCGGATTGAGGCGCGCGGGGGGAACAGGTTCGCGTTCGAGAATCGCGGCAAAAATTACGCCGGTGGTATTTCCAGAGAAAGCCTGCTGGCCGGTGGCCATCTCGTAGAGAACGAGGCCGAAGGAAAAAAGATCGGAGCGCGCGTCGAGCTTTTCGCCGCGAACTTGCTCGGGCGACATGTAAGCAACGGTACCAAGCGCCATGCCAGGGCTGGTGAGATTCGGATCGGTGTCGAGGACTCCACCGGCAGTGACGCTTTCAGCGACGGCGCGCCCGGCAACTTGTTTGGCAAGGCCGAAATCGAGCACTTTGGCCCGGCCGCGGGAGGTGACGAAAAGATTTGCGGGCTTGATATCGCGATGAACGATGCCGCGTTCGTGCGCGGCTTCGAGCGCGTCGAGGACGCCAATGCCGATTTCGAGAAGCTGGTCGAGCGGGACAGGCTGGCCATTAATGCGATGCTTGAGCGTGACGCCTTCGAGCAGCTCCATCGCGATGTAGGGGATGCCGTTGTCCTCGTAAATATCGTGGATCGTGCAGATATTGGGATGATTCAGCGCGGAGGCGGCTTGGGCTTCGCGGCGGAAGCGCTCGAGCGCAGCCGGATCTTTGGTGACGTCGTCGGGAAGAAATTTCAGGGCGACGAAGCGCTTCAGTTTCGCATCTTCGGCGCGGAAGACAACACCCATGCCGCCGCCGCCGAGCTTTTCAAGGATGCGGTAGTGGGAGAAATTACGGCCTTCTGGGGGAGTGGGTTCGGGCATTGGGGATGCAGTTTAGATCGAGGGGAAAAGTAAGTCAACGGACTGGGGCGGGCACTCGCAGATAGCGGGCGCACACAGCCGCGTACGCCGCAGCGCGCGCAGGTCCGCAGGCGAACAGAGAGCGCCGGTCAGTTCGGAGCCGCTACTTCACTCCTGCCAGGATCCCGAATTAAACGCCAGCCGATTTTCCCTTATAGGCCGGGGCAAGCACTTCGGCCACGAAGGTTTCAAGCGTCGTGGGAGTGGAGTTCGCTGCTGAACGAGGCTCGAGCATCTTCATATAGCCTGCATCGAGCGACGCCGTCATTTCGAACAGCAGGTCCACCATGTTCGGGGACATTCCCATCTGCGTCAAAGCAGGCTTCAATTGCGCCGCGGGCATCTGTTGATATTTCAAATCCGGCTTGCCTATGGCCGCGCCGACTATTTTCGCCGCCTGGTCGTAGGTGACATCACGAGGCCCTTGCAGCTCACGGCGTTGCTTGCCGTTGAAATCGAGGTTGAGCAAGGCGTCCGCGGCAACGGCGCCAACGTCGCGCGTGGCGATCATGGGCAATGCCACATCTGGGCGCACCGGCCCAGCCATGATCCCGAAGGACTGAATCACGCCGACTTGCGGCAGAAGACTCTCCATGAAGTAGCCGGCGCGAAGGTAGAGAACGTCCAGTCCGGCAATCGCCTCGAGTTTTTTCTCGAGATGATTTAGGGCCAGCACGGGGCCAGTCTTGTCGGGTTTGTCGGTGCCGAAGCTGCTTAAGACGACGGCGTGTTTCACTCCGCTCTTGGTGATCGCGGCGGCCAGGTCGGCGATCACCTGCTCCTGGTAGGCGCGCACATCTGCGGCAGAGGTGTTCGGGGGAATTATTGCGTACACCGCCTTTGCACCGGAGAATGCTTTCGTGAGCGCATCCGCGCTGGTTGCGTCAGCAACGAATGGTTCGGCGCCCTTCTTTGCGAATCTTTCCAGCCGCTTCGCGTCACGGCCAATGACGCGCACTTTCTCTCCCTTCGCTAACAGCTTCTCAGCTACGACGCTTCCCGTATTTCCCGTGGCGCCAGTAACGACGTACATAAGCTCCTCCTTGATGAAGGTTCCTTGATGATGAGAGCCGGAGATTTCTGCTGTTTGAATAGGATGTTCGCAGAGGGCGTCACGATTCTTTCGCTACTTCAAGAATCGAAGGAGATTCCGAGCGCGGCGCATGCGGCCCGGACCCGTGTGGTTGGATTCGTTCCGTTCTCATCCCTCCGCACATTCCATTGACTTCAGGTTCGCAGCGCACCTAAGATGGCGCCAAATGGCAGAATCTCACCCGCTTAGTGGGCAGACCATTTCGCATTACCGCGTCCTAGAAAAGCTCGGCGGCGGTGGCATGGGCGTGGTGTACAAAGCGGAAGACACGGAACTCGGACGCTTCGTCGCATTGAAATTTCTTCCTGATGACGTAGCCAGCGATCCCCAGGCACTTGAACGTTTCCGCCGTGAGGCGCGCGCCGCTTCGGCGCTGAATCACGCCAACATCTGCACGATCTACGAAATCGGGCAACACCAGTGCCAGCCGTTCATCGCCATGGAATTCCTGGATGGAGTGACGCTGAAACACACAGTGACTTGCAAGCCGATGCCGCTCGAATTTCTGCTCGAGGTGGCCATCGAAGTGGCGGAGGGTCTTGACGCGGCGCATTCCGAAGGCATCACGCACCGGGACATAAAGCCGGCAAATATTTTTGTAACCAAACGCGGCCACGCCAAGATCTTGGATTTTGGATTGGCCAAGCTCACGCCGGCCGGTTCGCCCAAAGTGGTGGATGCTTCGAGGATCTCGACGCTCGCCACCGCAAGCGTTGCGCCCGAAGATTTGACGAGCCCGGGGACTACGCTCGGCACCGTTGCATATATGTCTCCTGAACAGGTGCGCGGGAAAGACCTGGACGCGCGCAGCGATCTATTCAGTTTTGGCGTGGTGATATACGAAATGGCCACCGGTACCTTGCCGTTTCGGGGCGAGACTTCCGGGCTCGTCACCGATGCGATCCTCCATCGTGCGCCGGTGGCACCCGTGCGGCTGAATCCGGACTTGCCGCCGCAACTCGAACACATCATCAACCGGGCGCTGGAGAAGGACCGCAAGCTGCGTTTCCAGCACGCGGCGGACATGCGCGCGGAATTGCAGCGGGTACTGCGCGACATCACGTCAATGGTCGTGACCAGCTCCGACCCTGACCCGCCAGAGACACCAATGCCGGAATTGCCGGCAATTTCGCCGGCTGTCTCGAGCGACTCCGCATCGAGAACTCCGGCTCCCTCGAAGCCGATATCTTCGAGTTCCAAAGTACAACTAGATACGCAAGCGAAGCAAAGCGATGCGCTGAAGCCCATCGAAAAATATCTGGCCACTTTTCTGGGTCCGATGGCGGGAATTATCGTGCAACGGACGGCGGCCGAAACGCAGGATCCCAAAGAGATATTCACGCTGCTCGCCGCGAAGCTTGCGTTGAAGAAAGATCGAGACGCGTTCCTTGCGCGACGGGATGAGCTGCTGAAAAGCTTTGCGCAGATTCAGGTACGAGATGAGGGTTCAGGAGCAGGCAGCGCGCCGGCTGTTGCGCGTGAAGAGGGACTTACCCCTGACTCGATCCGCCGCGCGGCTGAATCGCTGGCACGATACATGGGCCCAATTTCGCGGGTCCTGACCGAACGAGCAGTGGCGCGCGCCGATAATCTGCGGTCGCTCTACCGTATTCTCGGGGAACATTTGAAAGATGCGTCCGAGCGGGCCCGGTTTCTTGCGGACGCAGGCTTCCCGGAATCGTAATCGAGCGAGACTCCTCCGGCACTCTGCTGCGCTGTGTGATCTGCGTTCGCTCCCGTCGAGCAACAGAAGCAATCACACTCACGCCTTGAGCAACTTCATCGCCTCAAGCAGGCTTCTCGCCATGCGATTGAAGGATTGCGCCAGCTCCGAGATCTCATCCTTGCCCGTTACAGGAAACTCGCTTATTTCCGAGTTGCCCAAACTCACGCTACTGGCCATGCCGGACAAACGGTTCACCGGCCGGATGACGATAAAGATCAGTAGCCCATTAATGGCGAGAAGCAGAATCACGAAGACGGCCGCCAGAGAGAGCATGAATGTCTTGAATACGTACTTGGCTCGCTGGAGAACCACTTGCGTGGGCACGGATACAATCTGCGCCGTGACGATATCGTTCAGCTTCCAGCCAAATCCGTTCGCGCTGCCATAGCGATCGACCATCGTTCGAGGAGCGTCTTCCGCCGTATCGTGGCAGGAGAGACAAGCCATGCTGGAGACGGCCATGGGGCGCGCAATAAACAGCGTTCTGCCGTTGGGCGTCTCACGCTCACCCACGATTTCTTTCTTGTCATGCGATTTGCGAAATTCCTCGACAAGATCCGCTTCCCAGTCGGTGGCGCGATTCACGGGATTGGTGGGGTTCAGCGTCGCCTCTTTGTAAGAGTAATCAGGAAATTTTTTTTGCAGCTGACTGAAATAGGAATTGGCCGAATAAGCCGGAACACTCTGCGGCAGAAAGCTGTACTTGATTTGCGTTTCGAGCAGCGGCTTGATCTGGGTGGCGGTGTAGGTCCGCACGGCAATCGCGGCTTCGATCATGATGCGCGCGTTCTCCATGATTTCAGCCTTGGCGTTTTGCTGCAAAAGGCGATTGCAAACATAACCGGCAGTGACGAAACCAATCGCGAACACGGCGCACAGGACCAAATTGAATTTCAGCAGAAGTTTCATGTTTAGATCCTCGAATGTGGTGACTCGGAACTGGAAGCTGCGGGCGCCGGATTTTCCTCTGGTTTCGGCTCCGGATGCAGTATCGGCCGCCATTCCGGGTACTCGGCCTCGTGGCTTTCCAGCTGCTTGCGGAACTCAGCGTCTTTCAAGCGTGATTCGAACCGCTCCACAAAACCACGCCGCCAGGCTGCAGGCATAGTGAGCCACGCTTGGATTTCAGTGTACGAGACTGAGTGTTGAACCTTTGGCTCGACGGGCTTGCCGGTGAAGTGAGTGAGGCGTGAAGGAAGAGTGTCTCGAAACGACGCCGGCAGAGATTCGATGAAAGTGGAGCTGGGGCGCGAGGCACTGGTGATGGCTTTGCCCTGGTGGCGCGAGAAGAACTGGCCGGTGTTGCCGGTTACCGGCTTCCCGACGCTTCCACCTGGGCTTACGTCAGCGATTGCGGCCGAGCCGGCTTCCACAAAAATTTCGCACCCATTATCGTTGCTGTGAACAACGACTGTGCCGTTTGACGTGGTGGCTGCGAGCGAGGGGCTCTCGTACTGATACGAGCCCGCGTGGACGTCCGACTGGCCCTTCAGCCAGCCGCTCAACAGAACGAGTTCCGTTCCAGGAGCGACGCTCCTGGCCTTTCCGCCCTCTCCGTGCCGGAAGACATACATGCGGCTCGAAGGGCCGAGGGCAACAATCGCGCTGCCTGTAAATTCCAATTGCGCGAATCCCTTGTCGGAGCTTTCGAGAATATCGCCCTGGCGCAGGCGCATTCCTTCGGCAGCCTGAAGCACCGTTGTGCCGCGAATCACTCGCAGCGAGCCTTCGATGAAGGTGACGGTGCCTGCGTCCGGAGCAGCGGCTGGGATCGGCAGCAGCGATGAGAGCAGCAATGCAATGCCGAGTCGATTCATGTGAATCCAAAATTGGGGAATTGCGGGAACACGCCCGGTAACCGGCGTCTGTCTGGCGCTATCTTATAGCGAGCCACGCATTGATAAGTCAAGGCGCTTGCCGCTGCATTTCGCTGCGACTGGAGCGCACAGTTTCCTTGAAAGCATCGAATATGCCAGCGTTATTTTTGCAACGAGCTCAGTCTGAGTCCATCGACTCGAGAAATGTGGCGGACGGAACGAAAAACAGGTTGCCGGTGACGACACGGCTGAAGTCGAGAAGGCGGTCGTAGTTGCCCGGCGGGCGTCCTACGAACATATTTTCGAGCATCTGCTCGATCGTACGAGGCGAGCGGGTGTAGCCGATGAAATAGGTGCCAAATTCTCCCTGCGCCGGGCGGCCGAAGGGCATGTTGTCGCGCAGAATTTTCACTTCTTTGCCATCCTCGGTGATCGTGGTGAGCGCGTTGTGCGCTGAGGTTGGCTTTATGGAATCGTCCAATTCGATGTCGGATAGTTTTTTGCGGCCGATGATGTGTTCCTGGGCTTCGGTGGGTAGTTCGTTCCAGCTGGAGAGATCGTGCAAATATTTCTGCACGATCACGTAACTCCCGCCGGCGAATGCCGGATCTTCATCGCCAACCATCACAGCGTCGACCGCTGCCTGCCCACGCGGATTCTCCGTGCCGTCAACGAAGCCGATAAGATCGCGGTCGTCGAAGTAGCGGAAGGCTTGGACCTCATCCACCGGCGTGACAGCGTCTCCGAGACGCATCATGAATTGCGTTGCTAATTCAAAGCACAAATCCATGCGTTTCGCGCGAATGTGAAAGAGCAGATCGCCCGGGGTCGAAACTGTATAATGCTTTTCGCCCCGAATTTCCCGGAAAGGATGCAGCAAGGCCGGCCGTGGCTGGCCAAACATCTGGTCCCACGCGCCGGAACCTATGCCCATGATGCAGGAAAGCCCGGCATCGAAGTCGCGGGCCTCCACGGCACGCGTGAGCCCGGCGAGATCGCCGCAGAATGAACGCACGGCGGCGCGAGTCTGCGGCGCAGGCTTCAGAGCCACCACCAGGAATATTGCCGCGCGGCTCAGCGGCGCCGCAACGGGCTGCGCCAGGGTGCGCAGACCGTGCGTTGCGCTGATTGTCGTGTTTTGGTCAGGGTCCATGGGATTGAATCCTAGCGGACTGAAAAAGCCTCGCGCGCGAAGGTCGCGCGCGAAAGGTTACCACCGCGGCGGGACGAACGTCCAGAGAGGCTTGCTCGTCGCCGCGAGAGCCAATCGGGCGGGTCAGTCATCTGCAACAAAAGCTTTGTAGGAATTACGAGCCGACCCAGCCGCCACGAAAACCTGCGCGGTGGAGGCCGTTTACGATATAGGGGCACCGTTTGATCGTCTTCCAGATGAGCTCTGAGTGATAATTTTCGATCATCATCAGAATGGGCCCTTCGTTCAGGCCGAAGACCCAAGGCGACATCCAGGCATGCAGTTTGCTGTCGTCGGGATACGTGGGATTGAAACTGGCAACAAACCCTCCATAGGGATTGCATCCCAATGACGTCAAGCGTTCGACGATGCGGCGTATCGTCTTAATCACAAGCTCAGGCGCGAACGGAACGGATGTGGCTACCGCCCAGGGTGAAATCGTGCCGTCATCAGGGCCAAACGGGGCGCCGCGCGCCTCGTAGCCGAAAAATGTCCTGTTGACGCCGTTCACTTTGACCATTGCCGGCCCAGGCCCGTCGCTCGCGGTGAATCCCCATCCGTATTCGCCGTAGTGCGCAAATCTTAGTGGATTCTCGATTCCATATTGCCGGTGAACGAGGGTAGCTCGCCGGCTATTCTCGAAATAATCGATTCCCACTTTTCTGTTGAAGTCGTCGCGGATGCCGCGGAAGTCGAGCCAGAGATGAGACATCTGGTGAATGAACAGCGGCCCAGCATAGAGATACTCGATGTTGTAGATTTTTTTCCATTCGAAGGTTGCGATCCATTCCTTGTAACCTTGCGGATTGATGGGGAACGCCGGCGATCCGAGAGCCAGCACGTAAAGAATGATTGCCTCGCTGTAACCTGTAGCCCAGCGGTAGGGAAGAAAGCCGGATTCCGGCTTCCAACCGTGAGTGATCGTCATGTCCCCGTGGAGCGCCCATTGCCAGTCAACGCGGCGGTAGAGAATGTCCGCGAGTTTTCGTAGTTCGATTTCCTTTTCGTTATGCGCGGTGAAGTAGGTCGCCGCCGTGAGAATGCCCGCCATCATGATCGCGGTGTCCACCGTAGAGAGTTCGCATTCGAAGACGCGGAGGCCGGTTTGCATGTCGAGGAAGTGGTAGTAAAAGCCTTTGTAGCCTGTGGCGGTGGGTTCGGGACCTTGAGGCGCGGAGTGAAGGAACCGCAAGAGCGCAAGAATTCTATCCACGGCGTCCGTTCGCGAAACTACTCGGCGCTCTACCGCGACGACATAAACGCTGAGTCCCATGCCCACGGCCGCGATGCTTGCTGCTGACCCAGGTTCGTTCTTATCCGCGACTAAACCGTTCTGGGGGTTCGACTCTTTGAGATAGTAATCAACAATCGCGAGGCGCAAATTGTGGAGCAATTCCGAGTCGGTCGCCTGCGGATTCAAATGGGGCATCCCGGTAGCCAAGTTAAATCTCCCTTGTGGAGATTATTACATTGCGACGTGGGCGGCCCAGTAGAGGACGGCGGCGCCGAGAATGATGCGATATATCGCGAAGGGCACGAAGCCGCGTGTGCGAACCCAATTCATGAACCACGCGACGCTGGCGTAAGCGACGATGAAGGAAACGACGAAGCCAATGGCGAGCACGATCCAGCCGTGCGCGTCAATTTGACTGACGCCGATGGGATTTTCGACGCCCTTGCCGCGCAAAGATTTCAGCGCAGCATAGGCAGTGGCGACGAACATCGTAGGAATCGAAAGAAAAAAAGAAAATTCAAGCGCAGCCGCCCGCGACATTCCGGCCACCTGCCCGCCCGCGATCGTGGACATCGACCGCGACGTCCCCGGAAAAACCGCGGAGAGAATCTGGCACGCGCCGATCCAAATCGCTTGCCCCAGCGACATATCTTCCATATGCCAGGTGCGTATGCGGCTGTACGGGGCTTCCGGCCCGGCTTTTTCAGAGGGCGAGTTCATCGCGTCAATAAACCACATCACGATTCCGCCGACTAGCAGGCTCATGCCGATGATGTAAAGATTTTCCAGGTGCTCGCCAATCACTTTCGTCAGCAAAAACGCCGGAATCGCGGTAACGACGAAGGCGATGAGGACCAGGCTGAGTGGGTGCGTGAAGATGTTCCGGTTGCCGCGTTCGCCGCGCGGAAACGCGGAAAAAAATTTCGCGATGCGCTCGCGAAAATAGATTGGCAAGGTGAAAATGGCGCCGAGCTGGATGACAATCGTGTACATCTTCCAATAGCCGTCGCTCAGATTGATGTGGAGAAGAAATTCCGCGATGCGCAGATGAGCGGTGGAGCTGACGGGAATAAATTCGGTGAGTCCTTCGACGATGCCCAGAATGAGAGAGAGTAAATAATCGTTCAAGATGCCCCCGATAACCCTGCTGCGAAGAAATCAGCCGAGCGATTTGCTCATCGCGTAGGCGTCGCGCCCGCCTGGATAATAGCCTTTCCAGATGCCGCGAGTACGATAGCCATGCTTGTCCCAGAAGGCAATTGCGGAATAGTTTTCGGTTGCTGTTTCGAGAATTACTTCATTGACGCCGTATTCCGCCAGGCGCGATTCCACCGCTTCGAGCAGGCTCGAGCCGATTTTGTGGCGGCGATACACTTCCAGCACGTCAATGGTGATGATGTGCCCGCGCGTTTCGCGGTGCGCGGTGAGGCAGAAGCCCACAGGTTTGCGGCGGATCGCAGCGATCACGCAATCGGCGCCCGGCAGGCGCAAATAAGCGTGCAATTCAGGACGGGAATACGCGATGCCCGGAGCGTAACAGGCCTGGTCAATTTCGTAGAGCGATTCGAAATCTTCGGGCGTGTACGGACGCAACGCGATTTTCGTGGCGTGGCGTGCTGCTTTCGGCGCCGGCACAACGATCACACTTCCAGAATCACCGGCAGGATCAGCGGACGCTTCGAGGTCTGCTTATTCAGGTAGCGCTTCAAATCGGCGCGAATTTTTTCCTTGATTACGCCCCAGTCGGTTTTTTCCTCAGCGGTCGATTGCTCCACGGTGCGAAGAATCACGTCGCGCGCTTTGCCCAGAATTTCCTGGCCATCCTCGGAAAGAAAACCGCGCGTGACGATTTCAGGCGGGCCTTCGAGATGCCCCGTGTGCTTGTCGATCGCGATGATGGGAACCACCACGCCATCTTCGGCCAGGTGGCGGCGATCGCGAATCACCACTTCTTCGATTTCCTCGAGCGAGCCGGAATCCACGCAAACACGCCCGGCCGTGACGGGTTCGCGGCGATAGGCACTGCCATCCGGCGTGAATTCGATTGGCTGGCCGCTTTCCAGCAGAAAAATTTCGCCGGAGACGGCATTCATCTGCTCGGCGAGCGCGGCGTGCCGGAACAAATGCCGGTATTCTCCGTGCAGCGGAATAAAATATTTCGGCTTGCAGAGTTGCAGCAGGATTTTCTGTTCTTCCTGGCTGGCGTGGCCGGAAACGTGAATCGGGGCGGAGCGCCCGCCTTCGTAATAAACAAGCACTCGGCGCCGGAAAAGGTGATCGATCATGCGAAAAATGGCTTTTTCGTTTCCAGGAATCTGGCGCGCGGAAAGAATCACAGTGTCATTTTCGGCGATGCTCATCAGCCGGTGATTATCCACAGAGATTCGTGACATGGCCGAAAGCGGCTCGGCCTGCGTGCCGCTCGCCAGTACCACAATCCGTTTGGGATCGAAGCCCTTGATATCCTGCGGGCGAACCACGCTGCCGTCAGGAATGCGCAACTTGTCGAGACCGTGCGCGATTTCGATGTTGTCCACCATGCTGCGGCCCACGAAGCCCACTTTTCGTCCAACCACACGCGCGAGATCGATCACCTGTTGAATGCGATGAATCGAGCTCGAAAAACAGGAAACGAAAATGCGCTGCGGCGCAGCGCGGAATAATTCTTCCAGCCGCACGACCACCGAGCGCTCCGATGGCGTGAATCCAGGTCGCTCAACGTTGGTGCTGTCACTAAACAGCGCCAGCACACCTTCCTGCCCGTAACGCGCGAAGGCGTGCAGGTCGAAAGGTTTGCCGTCCACCGGCGTGGGATCAATTTTGAAATCGCCAGTGTGGATGATCACGCCGAGTGGAGTGCGAATCGCGAGCGCCACGCAATCGATCGTGCTGTGCGTCACGTGCAGATATTCAATTTGAAACGCGCCGAGAGTTGTCGACTGTCCCGGGCCCACTTCGTGCAGCTTTACCTTGTCGAGAAGGCCGTGCTCTTCCAGTTTCTTGCGCACCAGAGCGAGGGTGAACTTGGTGCCGTAAACAGGAACGTCAAGGTCGGCGATGATGTAGGGAATCGCACCGATATGGTCCTCGTGCGCGTGGGTTAGAACGATACTCCGAATCAACCGCTTGTTTTGCTTCAGATAGGTGATGTCGGGAATGACGATGTCTACGCCGAGAAGCTCCTGCTCGGGGAACATCAAGCCGGCGTCGATAATGATGATGTCGTCGCCCGTGCGCAGGACGAGCATGTTCATTCCGAACTCGCCCAGCCCGCCGAGCGGGATGGCCCATACCGAGGATTCGCTCAATTTATCTTTCTTTCGAGTGCGGCCGGCATTCTTGCTTCATCGGCGGCGAATAGCTTCGCGTCATGCGCGCACGGCTTGCCGTGCCCTACTGCAGAAATGCATGCTTGGCAGACCAGAATGACACGTATGCAGCGGCAGTTCAATCTCTGCTGCCGGCGAAGAGGCGAGCGACGGCCACAAGCAGCACGGCGCCGACGGTGGCCGCAGCGAGTGTGCCCCAAAACCCCCAGGGTGCAGTCGCGATTCCAAGTTTCATGAAAATCCAACGGCCGATTACTGCTCCGATAAGGCCGAGAATTACGTCCACGATACAGCCGAAGCCACGGCCGCGCGTAATGTGCCCGGCGATCCAGCCCGCCAGAAGACCAATGATGATCGTGGCAATAAAGCCGGGCGAAGTCACCTGCACGTACACGGTGTGCTCGTCAATTTGATTCGCAAGCGTGACGATTGCGGCGCCCAAGGTAGTGGAGGCAAATGAGGCGAATGCGAAGCTTGTCATGAAACTCCTCTGAGAGATCTTCTATACAGATGATTCCGCTGCCGGTTGGCGTGGTAAAGCCTGTTCCTCTATAGGATAGCCGGATGCAGGCGAACAGGCTACTGCTGGCAGAAAATATATGCGAGACACTTATAGACGAGTTTCGCGGCCAGGAAATCGGACGCATGGTCGCCAGGTTGAGGCAGAAGCTCCACGACGTCCATGCCCACAATTTTCTTGTGGTCGGCAACGGCGCGAATCAGGGAAGTCACCTGCATCCAGTCGAGCCCACCAGGTTCGGGCGTGCCTGTCGCCGGAACGAATGCGGGATCGAAGCCGTCGAGATCAATCGTGAGGTACACATTCGGGCTGAGGTCGGCGAGAACTTTTGCGATCCAGCTCTTCATGGGCGCGCGGGCGATATCTTTGGCCCAGTAGACGCTGGTGCGCAGGTGGGGAATCGCTTGCGCCTCTTCCACGGAGAGCGAGCGGATGCCCACTTGAACGGCCGGGCAGACTTCCACCACGCGGCGCATCGCGCAGGCGTGGCTCGCGGGATTTCCCTGGTACTCGTCGCGCAGATCGGCGTGCGCGTCAATTTGAAGCACGCTCAGATTCTTGAATTTCTTCGCGGTCGCGGACACAAGCGGAGGCGTGAGCGAATGTTCGCCGCCAAGGGAGACGGTGAATTTATCGTCCTCGAGCAATCCTAGCTGAGCCGTGAAAATTTCAGTGATCACTTCATTCAGCGTGCCGTCGGCCGTGTCAATGGCCGGAAGGGTGTGGATCCCGATCTCCTTGTAAGGCTCGGTCTCGAGTTCCTCGTCGTACAGCTCCATGTTGCGGCTCGCGGCCAGAATGGCGGCAGGGCCATTGCGAGTACCGTGCTCGTAGGAAGTGGTGCGTTCGAGTGGCACCGGAAAAATCACGGCGCGTGAAGTGGCATATTGCGAGTGTTCCTCAGGAAGGCCGCCGAAGTTTTCGGGCGGCATCGGAGTGTATCGGGTCATCGTCGGTTTAGGCTCGCTCTTGGTTGGCGTTCACACCCAATTCACATTCACCATTTGCGTGGAAGATTATTGAACAGATTTATCTTTCAACGAATGCCTCATTTGTACTATCAATGAGGTGCGCGAGAACAAAAATTGCGCGCGAGACGGGCTAGACGCCACTACATTACCTGCGAGGACGCGGAATGGCAAAGAAAAAGGGCGCCACAGGACGAATCCTTCACGACCCGATCAAAGACAAGCTCGTTCCCATTTATCCGCTGGACCTCTCTCGCATTCGCACCATTGACGATCTCGTGCGAGCCATGGGGCAGACGGCTTTTACGGCGCGCCAGATCGGCGATGCGGCGGACGTTCTCGAAGCCATGGCCCGCGACAACGATTGTTTTGGCGTGATGACGCTCTCGGGCGCCATGACCGTGGCGAAAATGGCGCTGGTATTTTGCGACTTGGTCGAAGCGGGCGTGATTAAGGCCATCGTTTCAACGGGCGCGCTGATGGCTCACGGCCTCGTGGAAGCGGAGGGACTGCACCACTATCGCTACGACGAGAAGATGAACGACCGCGAGCTTTTCGCCGCCGGTTACAACCGCGTGTACGACTCGATTGAGCCGGAAACGAATCTCGATCACGTGGAAGAAACGATGCAGCACATTCTGGAGCACTGGGGTCCGGACGATGTGCTGTGCAGCTGGAAGATCAATCGCAAGATTGGCGAGTATCTATCGAAGCATACGAAGGGGCGGGGAATTCTGAAGACCTGCTACGAGCACAAGGTGCCGGTGTTTGTTCCCGCGTTTACGGATTCCGAGTTGGGTATTGACGTTGCGTTGCATCAACGGCTGCGCAAGAAGGCCGGGCAGAAGTTGCTGCGATTTGATCCGTACGAGGATTTCGAGTTCTATGCTTCCACGATGCTCGCCACCAAGCGCATGGGAATCTTCACCATCGGTGGCGGCGTGCCGCGCAACTGGGCGCAACAGTTTGGCGTGTATGCGGAATTGCTGGCCCGGCGCGGTTACGAGAATCTGCCGCTGAAGCGCTACAACTATGGCGTGCGAATTTGCCCCGAGCCGGTGAATTGGGGCGGCCTTTCGGGAAGCACGTACACAGAGGCCGTTTCGTGGGGAAAGTTTGTGCCGCCGGAGGAAGGCGGGCGATTTGCGGAGGTGTTGGACGACGCCACGGTGGCGCTGCCTCTGGTTGTGGGCGCGGTGCTGGAGCGGATCGGATATTTGAAAAAGCGCTGATTTCCGCGCGCTGGCAGAAGAATCAAGGAAGCCCGGAATTCGGAATAAGCCCTGCCTGATTCGTAGGAGAAAAGCATGCGAATGGTCTCCAGGATAGTCCCGTTTTTAAGCGTCGTATTGTTGCTTGTGGCGGGCTCGGCGCTCTCGGCCCTAAATCCGTCCGAAGAAAAGTCGGCACAAAAAAACGAGCATCGCATTCGCAATATTGTTCTGGTTCACGGAGCTTGGGCGGATGGCTCCGGATGGAAGGGCGTCTATGACATTCTCGTAAAAGAAGGCTTCAAAGTCAGCATGGTGCAGGAACCGGAAACATCCTTCAAAGAAGATGTCGCCGCCACGAAGCGCGTTCTTGCGCTGCAGGATGGCCCGTGCGTCCTTGTGGCCCACAGCTACGGCGGTGCGGTGATCACCGAAGCGGGAAATGATTCGTCGGTTGTTGGCCTCGGGTATATCGCAGCTCACATGCCGGATGCCGGCGAGAATGAAGCGGATGACGGAAAAAAAATTCCCGAGCGACCTCAGCAAGTCTGGCGCTATCAAGAAGACACGGGACGGATTCACTTACCTGGACGCTGCCCGGTTTCACGAATTGTTCGCAGCCGACCTTTCCGAAGAACAGGCCACCTTCATGGCGCGCTCGCAGGTATTCAATTTCGCCGACAATTTTAAAGCCACGATCAACACGGCGTGGCGAACGAAGCCAAGCTGGATGCTTGTGGCCGGCGCGGACCGTACGATCAATCCGGACCTTGAGCGCTGGTATGCAGAGCGCGCAAAGAGCCACAAGGTGGAAGTCGCCGGAGCGAGCCACGTGGCCTACGTTTCGCATCCCAAGGAAGTCGCGGCAATAATCGAAGACGCTGCGTCGCAAGCTCAGTAGCACAGGCATTCCTGCCTGTGCCACCGTGAAAACGCGGCACCGCTGCTCTAGGCATGCAAGATCAAAGAGCGCGTTCTTTGGTTCCCTTGTTTCGCAACACGAAGCAGCTGGCAACGCAGGCACGGGCAGGAATGCCCGTGCTACTAAAACAAAATGGCCTTGGCGGGATAGATTTCGAAACGGGATGCGATTCAGCAAAAAGCTCGGCAAAAAAATACAGGACTAGTCGTCTTCGCCCAGAAGGATGGCGGCGGCGAGAACCGTGCTCCACAATCCGCGCTTATCGCCCACGGCGGACTGTGTGATGTTCATGGTGCGCACGATCTTGTTGGAAATCCGGTAGACCTCTTTTTTCTCGTCCCACGAAAGATCCGGATCGAATTCCACGTTCAGAGTGGTCGCGAGCATTTCGGCTGCGAGCTCTTCCGTGTAATCGCCGGCCACTTCTTCCGGCTCGCCGAAGGAGTGATGCTCGGAGAGGTAGCCGAACATGGATTTATCGGAGGGGAGAGCGAGTCCAACGCCAGCGGCAATCAGCCGGTGTGGTTCGCGCGTCTGATTCTCGCTGATCACGGTGAACGCCACTTGACCCGCCTTCAAATGCTTCAGGCCTTCGCTGCGCGAGATCAATTTGCAATAGGGCGGAAAAATCGAAGAGACGCGAACAATGTTACAGGCGGCGATTCCGGCGTTGCGCAGAGCCAGTTCGAAGCTCGAAAGGCGCTCGCGATGTTTTCCGACTCCCTTGGTGAGGAATATTTTCTTCGCGACGAACGCCATGGACTGGTTAGGAGTACCTCTTCTCGTTTGAGCCGGAAATTTTCTCCTTTGGGGAAATTAACAAGCGCGTACTGCGAAGTCAATCACTATTCATGTTGGAAGTTGTTACAACGGTATTACAAAACGCCGCCGGGAAGGAAACGTCCGTTAAACGTGAGCCTTCACGCCAACGCTGATGCAGGGAGCAAGCGCTTCGGCAATGATCTTGAGCTCGCGCAACTGCTGGTGCGTAAAATCTGGGCCCGCATCGGGCGCCGAATTGGCTTTTCGTGAGATTTGAATCACGCCCACCACCCTGCGGTCCACCACGAGCGGCGCGCTCATGATTTTCTGGATGGCTTCGGTCGGCTGGTCCTCCGCGATGCGAACCGCTTCAAACACCGAGGAATGCGGAATCACGGAGAAGTGGTTGATCACTTCCGCGCGTTTCTCGCGAACGGTGCGGGCAGCCAGCGAGTGCGTGCTGGTGGTGGGGATTTGACCCACCTCGCGCAATTTTTCGGGCGTAAGAAACTGCAGAAAACGCTCGTCGGGAGTGAGCGCGAAGATCGCCACGTCATGCGGCCTCACGGAAAAATTGCGGCTGATCAGCTCCACCGCCCGGTTCAAACCGATTTCATCGCCTTCGCCACGCCGGCGCGCCAGTTCGGCAGCCCATTTTTTAAACTCGTTGATAAATTCGCCGGCCATTTTTCCCGAGTTTCGCCCTGAACCAGAATTTGCCTACCGCGTTCTTGCCAGAAAATTTCCAGCTACAAAAATCTTAACAGCCAATCCGCTCGCTTCCTCCCATTTCTCGGCCGCCTGACACCATCTTGCAAACCTCGATTCGGATGCTATACTTTCGTGTTGCACACGGTAGAAAATTGATTCGGAGAGTGCATGTCGGCCACCGCGGCTGATTCCAAAACAAGTTATTTCCTCGACAAACTGCAGTCCCTCAGCGGCGTAATTCCAATTGGCGCATTTCTACTCGAGCATTTCTGGTCCAATAGCTACGCCCTCGTCAGCGTGCAGAAATACAACGACGTCTCCGTCGAACTCCAAAGCATCCCCTGGCGCGTCATCGTGGAAGCCTGCGTGCTCTGGCTCCCGATTCTTTTCCATGCTTTTTACGGCCTTTACATCTGGTGGATGGGCAAATCCAACGCGATCGGCCACCCCTGGATGGCCAACTGGCTCTGGGTCCTCCAGCGCTGGACCGGCATCATCGCGCTTGTTTTCATTTTCTGGCACGTCTACCTCGAGCGCTTCGTCGGCCACGGCCGCACCAGCTATAGCGACCTCGCCGCCGCGATGTCGCACCCGGGATATTTCGCGTTCTACATCGTGGGCATCACCGCTGCTTCGTTCCACCTCGGCAACGGCCTCTGGAATTTCGCCTGTAAATGGGGCATCGCAGTTTCAGCCAGAGCGCAACGAGCCGCAGGTTGGTTCGGCGCCGCGGTGACGGTAGCGCTCACGTTTGTCGGCATCGCCATCGCGATCGGATTCCACAGTCACTGGTTTCCGCTGGGTACTTACGTTCAATGAGACACCCGAAAATCATCGTCGTGGGCGGTGGACTCGCCGGCCTGATGGCCACAATTCGCGTCGCTGAACATGGCGTGCACACGGAACTTTTTTCCATCGTGCCCGTCAAGCGCTCGCATTCGGTCTGCGCCCAGGGCGGAATCAACGCCGCCAAAAATCTCAAAGGTGAAGGCGATTCCACCTGGAAACATTTTGACGACACGATTTACGGCGGCGATTTCCTCGCCAACCAGTCGCTCGTAAAAGGAATGTGCGAAGCCGCGCCCGCCATCATCGATCTTCTCGACCGCATGGGCGTGATGTTCAATCGCACTCCCGAAGGCTTGCTCGATTTCCGCCGCTTCGGCGGCACTCTCTATCACCGCACCGCCTTCGCCGGCGCTACCACGGGCCAGCAGCTCCTCTACGCGCTCGACGAACAAGTCCGCCGCGCCGAATCCGAAGAGAAAGTAAAAAAATACGAGGGCTGGACGTTCCTCTCCGCCGTCATCGACGAGCAGGGCATCACCCGCGGCATCTGCGCGATGAATTTGAAGACGATGGAGATCAAAACCTTCCCCGCCGACGCCGTAATTTTTGCCAGCGGCGGCAACGGCGCGATCTTCGGCCGCTCGACGAATTCAGTTGTCTGCACCGGCTCCGCACAGTCCGCGCTCTTCCAGCAGGGCGTCTGGTACGCCAACGGCGAATTCATCCAAGTCCATCCCACCGCGATTCCCGGCGAAGATAAATGCCGCCTGATGAGCGAATCCGCGCGCGGCGAAGGCGGACGCGTCTGGGTGCCCAAACAACCGGGCGACAAGCGCGCCGGAAAAGATATTCCCGAATCCCAGCGTTTTTATTTTCTCGAAGAGTGGTATCCGAAATACGGCAACCTCGTTCCTCGCGATGTCGCCACCCGCGCCATTCACAAAGTCGTCTTCGAGATGAAAATGGGCCTGCCAGGGGATCCCGCCGTCTACCTCGACGTTTCGCAGATTCCCGCCCACATACTCGATAAAAAACTCGAGGGCATTCTCGAAATTTACGAGAAATTTGTAGGCGTCGATCCGCGCAAAGAACCCATGAAAGTTTTCCCGGCCATGCACTACACGATGGGCGGCCTCTGGGTCGATAACGAAAATCAGGCCACCAACGTTCCCGGAATTTATGCGGCCGGCGAGTGCGAGTATCAATATCACGGCGCGAATCGGCTCGGCGCGAATTCGCTCGTCTCCTGCATCTACGGCGGAATGCTTGCCGGACCCGCTGCCGTGAAATACGCGCACAATCTCGAGCAGGGAGTCGAGAACACGTTGTCCAGCGTTTTCGAACACGAGCGCGTCCGCCAGCAGGACATCAACGACGCGCTTCTCAATCAGCACCAGGGCACTGAGAATCCTTTGACCATCTGGCGCGAAATGGGCGACGTGATGACGGAGAACGTCACCGTAATCCGCTACAACGCGAATCTTCAGAAGACGCTCGCGAAGCTCGACGAGTTGAGCGACCGCTTCCGCCGCATCAATTTGCAGGACCGCACACAGTGGGCGAATCAAACGCTGAATTTCGTCCGCGAACTTGGCAATATGCTCGTGCTGGCGAAAGTGATCACTCTGGGCGCGCTAGCTCGCAACGAAACCCGCGGCGCGCATTACAAACCAGAATTCCCAAACCGCGACGACGCAAATTGGCTGAAGACGACGAAAGCATCGTACGTGTGCGGCGAAATCAAACTCGGCTACGAGCCGGTAGACACATCGCTCCTACCGCTCCGCGAGCGCAAGTACACAGCGACAAAATGAAGCAACCTCCGCAGAGGAACGATGGCTGATACGCAAACGGGCAGCACCTTCATCGTCAGAATCAGACGTCAGCAGCGCCCCGACGAAGCCGTGCGCTGGGAAGAATACGAGCTGCGCTACCGCCCGCACATGAACGTGATTCAATGCCTCCGCGACATCGCCGAAAAGCCCCACACCCGCGAAGGGAAAGAATCCACGCCCGTAAGCTACGACGCGAATTGCCTCGAAGAAGTCTGCGGCGCATGCGCCATGCTGATCAACGGCGAGCCCCGCCAGGCCTGCTCCGCCCTCGTGGATAATCTCGCAAAGCCCATCCGCCTCGAACCGCTCACAAAATTCCCGCTGGTGCGCGATCTCGTCGTCGATCGCGACGTGATGTTCGAGAGCCTCAAGCGCACACAGTGCTGGATTCCGATTGACGGCACCTACGCGCTCGGTGAAGGCCCGCGCATGTCGCCGGCCACCCAGGAAGTCGGCTACCCCCTCTCGCGCTGCATCACCTGCGGCAACTGCCTCGAAATCTGCCCGCGCGTTAACGAGCACTCTCATTTCGTCGGCGCCGCAATCGTCAGCCAGGTGCGCCTGTTCAATTTGCATCCCACCGGCGCGATGCACGCCGCCGGACGCCTCGAAGCTCTCATGGGACCGGGAGGCATCGAAGATTGCGACAACGCGCAGAATTGCGTGAAGATCTGCCCCAAGGGAATTCCGCTCACCGAATCCCTAGCCGCCGTAAATGGCCAGGTCATCGTGCACGCAATCAAAAGCTGGGTCCAGGGCCACGACTAGAATTTGTCGTGCAACTTCTCCTGGGCTGAACCTAAGCACCGCCGTTTGGAGTGCGGCCTGTCCTGAGTGAAGCCGAAGGGCGGCTAGCCGCCGCTTTCATAAGCTCCGGCTCGCTGCGGCGGTTTAGGGTCGACGAATGCGCCGGCGGTCGAATGAGCACGGCTTCGGCCGTGCCGAAAATGTTTGTGGGGTCGCCCCTTCAGGGGCGACATAAAACAAAGCCAAGCACCTGGGGCTTTAGCCCCCTGAAGTTAGCGCTGCAAAAAGGAATGCGGCTTTAGCCGCTGAGGGAATTCATTTCGGATGCTCACTCGCACAGAACTTCTTCTGCTCTGCCTCGCGCTCGGCGCCATCCTCCCATTTCTCACCGTGGCCGCCCAAAGCGACATCTCCCAAAAAGCTCACGACCTGCATTTCAGCTCCATCGTCGTGGATACCCACGACGACACCACGCAGCGCCTCCTCGACCCCAAATTCGATCTCAGCATCCGCCACAAGGACGGCTCGATCGACATCCCCCGCTTGCGCGAAGGCAACTTGAGCGCGATTTTCTTCTCCATCTGGATTTCCGGCACGATCACCGACTCCGAAGCCGTAAAGCGCGCCATGGATCAAATTGACGCGGTGCGCGAACTGCCGGTCCGCTATCCGAAGGATATCGCCCTGGCTCGCACCGCAGACGACGTTCGCCACATCCACGCGGAAGGAAAAATCGCAGCGCTCATGGGCGTCGAGGGCGGCCACATGATTGACAACGATCTCGGAGTCCTTCGCGACGTCGCCCGCCTCGGTGTCCGCTACATGACCCTCACGCACATGCTGGACACGGACTGGGCCGATTCATCCACGGGGAAGACCACGCACAACGGCCTCACCGACTTCGGCAAGCAGGTTGTCCACGAAATGAACCGCATGGGCATCACGGTGGATATCTCCCACGTCTCCGACAAGACTTTCTACGACGCGCTGGCCATCAGCGAAGCGCCCATGATCGCCTCGCATTCGTCCTGCCGTTCCATTTGCGACGCCCCGCGCAATATGACGGACGACATGATCAAAGCGCTCGCGGCCAAAGGCGGCGTAGTACAAATCAACTATCACGTCGGCTTCCTCAGCCAGGAATTTCGCAACGCTGAGAAGGCCAACCCGGACATGGGCAAAGCCATGCAGGAAGAACTGAAAAAGCGTTGCGGAGAAAATGAAGGCTGTCAGCTCACCGAAGGCGATAGACTTACAAGGGAGTATGTTGCGCAAGGGAAGCTGCCGCGCGTCGAATGGACCAAGATCATTGAACACATCGATCACGCGGTGAAACTCGCCGGCGCGGATCACGTAGGCCTAGGTTCGGATTTTGATGGCGCGAACATGCCGTACGGAATGGAAAGCGCTGCGGATTTGCCGAAGATTACGAACGCGCTTCTCGCCAAGGGATATTCAGCGGGTGATGTTCAGAAAATCCTGGGCGGCAATACGCTGCGTGTGATGGAGCAAGTGGAAGCCACCTCAAAACGATTGGGAGGACAACCGTGAAAGGCGATGCCCTGAAGATGATTTCGAAATTGTGCGCGGTGACCATTCTGGCGTGCGTGCCGGTGTCTGCCTGGGCTCAGGATGCCGATTCCAAGCCCGCCGCGCAGGCCACAAAACCAAAAACTGCGGCGGCGGCGCACACCGGCACAGATCCCGCTCTGCTCCATCCGTCCACTTTGAAAGCGCAAGCTCCGGCCGAATACGACGTGAGATTCGTTACAACCAAGGGCGACTTCGTCGTTCACGTCACGCGTGCCCTGGCGCCGCTCGGAGCGGATCGCTTCTACAATCTCGTGAAGCACGGTTTTTACAACGGCGCCAGCTTCTTCCGGTATGTCGATGGGTTCGTCGTCCAGTTCGGCCTCACCGGCAACCCCGCAGTCAATAAGGCTTGGACAGACGCCAACATCAAAGATGATCCAGTAAAGGGCAGCAACAAACCCGGCACCGTCACGTTCGCCATGGCAGGCCCCAACACGCGCACCACGCAGGTGTTCATCAATCTCGGCGACAATTCGCGCTTGGACAGCATGGGATTTTCAGCCTTTGGCGAAGTCACTTCCGGCATGGACGTCATCAAGAGCTTTTACAGCGGTTATGCCGACGCACCCACCAGCCATCAAGGCGAAATCACCAACGAAGGGAAAGCTTATCTGGACAAGAATTTCCCCAAGCTCGACAGCATCAAGACTGCTACGATTGTTCCTGCGGCCGGCGCAGCGAGTGGATCTGCGGTGCCCGCGAAGAAGCCCAGCCCAGCGGCGGCCGCGAAACCACAATAAACCTGCGGCTCCTTGGGAAAGCAAGCCGCTAATCCAAATTTCACTGAGGAACTTCTATGAGCGCAGCTTCGTCATTGCATCAGCCAGACAATGCCAAAGAACGGGCTCCGGCCGAGTACGACGTCAAATTTGTCACCACGAAAGGCGACTTCACGATCCACGTCACGCGTGCCTGGGCTCCTCTGGGCGCCGATCGCTTTTACAACCTCGTGAAGCACGGCTTCTATAACGACGCGCATTTCTTCCGTGTGCTCCCGGGATTTGTGGTCCAGTTCGGCTTGAATGCCGATCCGCAGGTGAGCCGGGTCTGGCGCAGCGCGAATATCAAGGACGACCCGGTAACCCAGAGCAACAAGCCGGGAACGGTGACGTTTGCCACGGCCGGACGCGATACCCGGACTACGCAGGTCTTCATCAATCTCGGAAATAACGGAGGCCTCGACTCGCAGGGTTTCTCTCCGTTCGGCCAGATCACGGAAGGCTTGGATGTCGTCAAGAAACTGCACAGCGGCTATGGCGAAGGAGCGCCGCACGGCCGCGGCCCAGACCAGGGCGCCATCACCACTCAGGGCAAGGAATACCTGGACAAGAATTTCCCGAATCTCGACAGCATCAAGTCTGCGACAATTCAGCCTTGAGTAGCACAGGCATTCCTGCCTGTGCCCCAAGCAACAAAGCGGCACACAACGTGCTAGCCAAGCGCGAACGCGGCATCGTTCTTCCCGCCGCCGCGCGCGATTCAGGGCACCACAAGCAACGCCGAAGCACACTGCCACCGGAGAGCCACCATCGCTCCTCGGACGCAAATGAGACCGCCAGCCTTCAGTGGCACAGACGTTCCTGTTTACCCAGAGGAACGAAGGGTCTGTGCTCCGACGAGCACCCAGCATCCACAAGCAACCATCCCAATCGGCCCCACTTCACCTGTGCATCAGATTCCCCAATCCACCACTCCAAATCTCCAAGCAGCCAATCAAACTCTCAATGAGTCTCATTCCATGATGGACGGAAGTTTCCCCAGCGCCGCCACCCCGGCTCTAGCACCAGCTCACACGCAAGAGGGCACCCTCAGCTCGACGACCTTGCTGTGCGCAGCCGCGGCCGTCGCCATTGCTCTCCATTTGCCCGGCATTTCACGCTACGGCTTCTTTCGCGACGAGCTTTACTACATCGCCTGCAGCGAACACCTCGCCTGGGGCTACGTAGACCAGCCTCCCCTGATTGCGCTGATCGCGTGGATTTCCCGCCACGTGCTCGGCAATTCGCTGGCCGCGTTTCGAGTCCTCCCGATTCTGGCCGGCGCGGTAAGCGTCTATTTGACGGGCTGGCTGGCCAGAGAACTCGGCGGCAGCAGGCTCGCGCAATGCACCTCGGCTCTCGCGATACTTTTCGCGCCGCTCTACCTCGCATTTGACAGCATTCTCACGATGAACGCTTTCGAGCCCGTCTTCTGGCTGGCCTGCTCTGCGATCGCCGCGCGCATAGCGAATGGCGGGTCGCCGAAGTTGTGGCTACTGTTCGGACTTATCTCGGGAGTTGGACTCGAAAATAAACACACCATGGCCGTATTTGGTTTTGGTCTCGTGGTGGGATTTCTTTTGTCGGGCGATTTGCGTCCTTTCCGTTCGCGCTGGATCTGGGTGGGTGGACTGATCGCGCTGGCGATTACTGCCCCGAATCTCGTGTGGGAAACGCGGCACGGCTGGCCGCAAATCACCGTCGTTCGCAACGCGCAGCTATTGAAAAACGAGCCGGTCGGTCCGTTGCGTTTTCTGGGCGAGCAAGTTCTGTTCTATTCGCCGATTGTATTGCCGCTGTGGCTGGGAGGCCTTGCCTGGCTTCTCGCCGCGCGCGACGGAAAGCGTTTTCGTTTTCTGGGCTGTGCCTATCTGGTTGTGATGGCGATCTTCATGGTCGCCGACGGGAAGACCTACTACCCGATGGCCGCCTACCCGATGCTAATGGCAGCAGGCGGCGTCGCCTTCGAAAAAATCTCAATAAGCCAAGGGTGGAAGCCCGTTCGTATCGCCTATCCCGCGCTGATCGCGCTGGCAGGCTTGTTGACCCTGCCGTTCGGCGTACCGGTGCTGCCGGCGAACACGTTCCTGAAGTATGCTGATGCCTTCCCCTACGCGCATGAAGTGAAGACCGAGCGCGATTCTACGGCGCGCCTGCCGCAAAATTACGCGGACATGCTCGGTTGGGACACACTCGCTAGAACCGTCGCCAGCGTCTATTACGCCCTGCCGGAAGCCGAACGAAGTAGTTGCGCGATCCTGGCAGGGAACTACGGCGAAGCGGGCGCAATTGATTACTATGGCCCGGCGCTGGGCCTGCCGAAAACGATCGGCGGCCACAACAGCTATTTTAATTGGGGGCCGCGCCAATATTCAGGCGAGTGCGTAATTCTCTTCGGTGAAAATTCAGAAGAACACAAAAATTACTTCAGCGACGTGCAGCAGGCAGCCACAGTTTCCACTCCGCTGGCGATGCCCTCGGAGCAAAACCTCCCGATTTACGTGTGCAGAAAACCGAAAGCGCCTCTAGCTGAACTTTGGCCCTTCTTCAAATTCATCATCTAAGTTCGCGGCCTACCGCAGCGGCGCATGACGTGGATTCCGCGCCGCCCGCTCGAGCATCGTGATATCGAGACCAGTCTCGCGCAACCGCCGCCCAAGCTCCGAGCCATCATTGAACGCGATGCACAGCAAGACGCACTCGCTCGTCAGAATCGGAATCTCACGCCCATTCACCGTATCGTGGTGCGGCGCAATCGCCTCGGAATTCCTCAGCACCAATTCAAGTTCCGCCGACCGCGGCAAAGGTTTGCCATTTCTCTTCGCAGTCTTCTTCGCATCACGAAAAAAAAGCCGGGACTTCGGCTCCGCCTCCTGCCGCGAAGCGTCATAAAACTCAATCCACCGGTGCCACCGCTGCGGGCTGATCTGGCAAATCCTCTGCAAAAGCCCCTCAACTTCCCCCTCCTCCTCCCAGAAGCGGGAGAGGCGGTCCCATTCGTAGATGTACATTCCGGCAAGAAAATCGGCAACGTCGACAACGGCGGCGGCGCGGCTCTTGGCGAGCATCTGGGCCAGGCGTTCGGCGCGAACGAGGTCGCGGGTGAGCCGATGGGTCAGGGTAGCGCGAGGGGCGCCGTCGCCAACGCGGGGCGAGACGGTAGGGCGCGAGCTTGGCGGGCCCGCCGGCTTGCGTTTGAAGAGCTTCATTGGTGACAGATGGCCCGGGTACCAGTCTAGCAGGGCCGGCAAGCGATTGGCGGGACAGGTTGAGTACAGGTCGTGCGTAAAGAAAACCTGTGGCGTGCAAGGCTCGTGCTAGACAAAAATTGTCGCTGTAAGTGCAGCAAGCGGGTTGCAGCAAAAAGCAGTTTTGGACGCCTACAGGCCGAGGACTGTGACTAGTTCGCGGACGGAGGCTGCGGACTTGTCGAGGGCGGCCTTTTCTTCGGCGGTGAGTTTGATTTCGATAATCTGTTCGATGCCGCGGGCTCCCAATTTCACCGGGACACCGACGAAGAGGCCGGTGATGCCGTATTCGCCTTCGAGGTAGGCGGCGCAAGGAAGGATTTTTTTCTTGTCCTTCAAAATCGACTCAACCATTTCCGCGACGGCGGCCGAGGGAGCGTAGTAGGCGGAGCCGGTCTTCAGCAGTTCGACGATTTCAGCGCCGCCGCGACGGGTGCGCTTGACGATTTCTTCGAGCTTTTCTTTCGGCAGCAGCTCGGGGAGGGGAATTCCGGCGACGGTGGAGTAGCGGGTAAGCGGCACCATGTCGTCACCGTGGCCGCCGAGGACGAACGAGTGCACGTTTTCAACGGACACGCCGAGTTCCACGGAAACGAACGCGCTCATGCGCGCGGAATCGAGAACGCCGGCCATGCCGATCACGCGATTGCGCGAGAATCCGCTGATCTTGAAGGCGGCTTGCGCCATGGCGTCGAGGGGATTGGTGACGATAATCAGGATCGCGCCGGGCGAAAGCTTGACGATCGCGTCGACCACGCCTTTCACGACGTCATGGTTGGCTTTCAGAAGATCGTCACGGGACATTCCCGGCTTGCGCGGGAATCCTGCGGTGATTACGACGATGTCGCTATTCGCGGTTTCGCGGTAGTCGCCAGCGGCGGTCGAGATTCCCACGGTACGGGCGTCGGTGCCGAGAATGGGCGCGGATTCGGCCATGTCGAGGGCCTTGCCTGCCGGCGGCCCGTCGAGAATGTCGGTGAGTACGACGTCGGCGAGCTCGGCATCATGAATCCGCTGTGCCGTTGTGGAACCGACAAACCCTCCACCCACTACCGTCACTTTCTTGCGCATTGCCGCGTCTCCTTCGTCTCGTTCGATTGAGTAGTTTTAGAAGTTCAATCGACTGCAACGGCGGACTGCATATTCTCGACGATCGCGGACGCGTATTCGGACGTCTTCAGTTTTTTCGCGCCGGGCATCATGCGCTCGAGATCGTAGGTGACGCGCTTCTGGCGGACGGTGCGCGCGATGCCGTCCTCGATCAGGCGTCCCGCTTCTTTCCAGCCCATGAAATCGAGCATCATCGCGCCGGAAAGCATCACGGAACTCGGGTTGATGACATCCTTATCGGCATATTTCGGCGCGGTTCCATGGGTGGCTTCAAAAACTCCGAAGCCGTCGCCGATATTGGCGCCGGGAGCCATGCCGAGGCCGCCCACCTGCGCGGCACAGGCGTCGGAGAGATAGTCGCCGTTCAAGTTAGGCGTGGCGAAGACCTGATACTCGTCGGCGCGGGTGAGCACCTGCTGGAAGACGGAATCGGCAATGCGGTCGTTGACGAGAATCTTATTCTGCCACTGGCCCTTGCCGTGCGTTGCATAGATCGCGTCGAGGGTCTGCTTCACTTCGAGCGCCACAGCTTTCTGGAAAGCTTCGTTGGCCTGATCGAGACCCGGCTCGATCATCGCGGCGATCTCCTCGACGGTGAGATTGGGATTCTGGTCTTTGTTATCGAGAATCCAGCTTTCGCGCTCGGTGACGATCTGATTGCGGAACTCGGTGGTGGCAAGGTCGTAGCCCCAGTCGCGGAAGGCTCCTTCGGTAAACTTTTGAATATTGCCTTTGTGGACCAGGGTGACGATGGTGCGCTGATTTTCGATGGCATGCTGAATGGCGCGGCGGACCAAGCGCTTGGTGCCGGTGGGCGAAATGGGCTTGATGCCGACGCCGGAATCTTCGCGGACTTTCTTGCTGGCGCCGGCGAGCATGTCGTTGTTCAAGAAATCGATAAGCTTTTTTGCTTCCGGCGTGCCGGAGCGCCATTCGATGCCAATGTAGACGTCTTCTGTGTTTTCGCGAAAGATGACTACGTTCATGCGCTCGGGATTGGTGACCGGCGAAGGCACGCCGTGGAAATAGCGCACGGGGCGAACACAGGCGTAGAGGTCGAGCACCTGGCGGAGAGTGACGTTGAGCGAACGAATGCCGCCGCCCACGGGCGTGGTGAGCGGGCCTTTGATTCCGACGCGAAAATCGCGGAAGGCGTCGACGGTGTCCTGCGGGAGCCATTCCTTGAACTGTTTGAAGGCCTTTTCCCCCGCGAAAACTTCCATCCATGCGATTTTGCGCTTGCCGTCAAAGGCCTTTTCGACGGCCGCGTCGAACACGCGGCGTGACGCAATCCAGATGTCGCGCCCTGTGCCGTCACCCTCGATGAAGGGAATGATGGGCCGGTCGGGAATTTGAAATTTGCCGCCTTCGTAGGTTATAGGCTTGCCTTCGGAAGGAACTGCCACGCCGCTATAGGAATTTTTCATGCGCCTCGGGACTCCTCGCAGGGGTCGAGTCGTTGTACGACGTTAAAATGAGCCACTGCGGAGCCAAATACGTTAACACAGTTCTGGAGGCTGGAGGCTAGATGTTGGAGATTGGAGGAAGGGAGGGAAGTGGCAAGAATCGGCCGCGTGGCGGGAGGAGTAGAGGGGATTTGAGAGGACGTTTCGTGTAAATGTACGGCCTTTTGTGCGTCACGGAGGCATTCAAGTCAAAGGTTACCCACCCTTCGCAAGACCGGCGAAGGATGGGGTACCGTAAAATCTGGTTCGAATGCGAGGTGAATCGATGGAGCAACATCGACCTAACGAGCGAGGCTTTGATTGTGGGAACAGCGGACGACGGAAAAAAGGTAGGGCGCGCGGTATGAAAAACACAAATTCGAGACTCCAAACCGAGTACGTCCACAAAACCTCGGCGAAATGGCGTATGCCCATGAATTTCATTGTAGATCAGGGATCTAATTTTCCCATCTCGATATTTAACAAGTTTTTTAGCGTATGACGCATTCCGGGTTGGTGTATAGCGGGGATTGGAGCAGCCCGAAGGCTTGTGCGGGTGAGATAGCGCAAGCGGTGGCGCTACGCGCTGTTATTGTTATTCACGGCTTCCGCCGTGGGCTAGTTGTATGTCGCGCCCGCCACGGCGGGCAAACCGTACGGCGCTGGGGAGCGAGGAATTTCAAATTGGAAATTTCAAATTTCAAATGAAGGCGAAGAGGCGCGGGAAGAATTGTGGATTGGAAACGGAAATTTGAGATCAGAGGTGGTCAGAGCTGCTTCTCGGGTGCGCGAACGATGGCCGTCCCGGCAAAGCTGGGACTCGTGAAAACGGTGGCAAGCCACCGCACTCCAAATAGGGGCGCCAAGCACAGAGATGTGACTCGTGCGTGAGGTAGGATCAGGGCTAGAGTGATCAGGGCTAAAGTGCATTCTGAACTCCAAATCAGACTATAACCGTATTTTCTTTCGCGCTTCAGGCTCGTAAACCGTAGTGAATGCACCCGACTCATCCTACCGGCGGAGGGAATCTGATTTTCATTTGCCTGGCGGGAGCGGCGTGTTGTGCGGTGGGGGCAATTTTCTTGTACAAAGCGGCGACATGTACGGAGTTTCGCGCGAGCGCGGAAGGAGAGGGAAGGACAAGAGCGTCATCGCTGAAGGCGGGAAGAATGATGTCGGGATTTCTCGGGCTGCTGGGGATTGGGTCCGGGATATTCATCCTCGTACGAGTATTGAACGGCTGACGCTCGAGGTGGCCACTAACTATGGACAACGCCAATGTGATTGAGCTGCTCGATCGCGTAAGAGAGATCGTAGTGCGGTCGATTGAGGCCGAGGAACACGAACAACATGAAGTGGCGATGCGCCTGTTGGTTGAGGCGAGGGAGAAGATTGATCAGGAGAAACAACTCCTGGCGAGTTCTTCGGCGGCCGCGGGTTCTTAGACGGCGGGGGACTGGGCGTTTCCTTTAAATCACACTTCTACAACGTGCAGCAACCTGCAAAAACCGCAAATCTAAATTTGAAAGGAGGGGCGGGTCAGGCGATGCCTCTCGACTCTGCTCAGGACTGAGGCCCTGAAGCGCAGAGCTTTTTCGGACGGGTGCCGCGACGCCGAGGATGGCGATAGCGGGGCCTTCATGGCCGGCCCGGCAAGCCGCCGCACTCCAAACCTTCGACTTCGCTCAGGACGCATTCCAAATTGAAATTTTAGAATGACAGCAAAATTTCAATCAGTCGAGTCAGGCGGCGCCCTTCGCTTTTTCTGATTCTGAAGCACTCAACGGCGGACTGGTGTCGACGGACGCCACGAGAGTTTTCGTATCGGAGTTAAAAACAAAGTACGCGCCCGGTTGTTTGGCGGCCAGGTTGAGCATGCGGGTGTGGGCATCGTCCAGCCTGGCCACTGCGCCGAGCCAGAGAACACCCTTTTCACCATAACGACCGCTGAAGATGTCGAAAGCAGGAATAGGCGACGTCATAGCATGGGCTCGCTACGGTTTAAGACATATGAATAACCGGAAAATTCCTTGTACACCTGAGTGAATCGAACCGCAAGCCTAAACTACGGGATGACAGGGTGCACCTACCGCGCTGGAGGCGAGGATTTGGAACGTGCGAATCCCGGGGCAGGTGAGATTTGCGCGGGCGGCGTTATATCGCGGGAATATTTTCGGGGCGCGCGCTGTATAGATGGGTGAAGGGGATCCGAGGCGCTGGAATGGATGGCGACCCGGCGGAGAGGGATGCGATGGGAGACTTCATTAAGGACAACTTCAATAACGACGGCGTGGATCGCCGCGGGTTCCTGAAGTGCATGGCCTGGGCGGGGACGGGGACGCTGTGCGTGCTGCGGGGCGGGGTGCTCAAGTCGTTTGCGCTTAGCGACATAGCGAACCGGGCGCTGGCTACGGCGAAGGCGGATCTGAGCTTCGTCCAGATCAGCGACAGCCATATTGGGTTTGATAAGGCGGCGAATCCGGACGTGACGGCGACGCTGGACGCGGCGATTGCGAAGATCAATGCGCTGGAGACGCCGCCGTCATTTGTGCTGCATACCGGCGACTTGAGCCACCTTTCGAAGGATTCCGAGTTTGACACGCTGGACCAGCGGCTGAAGAGCCTGCGCACGGACAAGATTTTTTATGTGCCGGGCGAGCATGACGTGTTGAACGACGACGGGGCGCAGTATCGCGAACGCTACGGAAAAGGCACGAAAGGCCAGGGCTGGTACAGCTTTGACCAGAAGGGCGTGCATTTCATTGGCCTGGTGAACGTGATGAACCTGAAGGCTGGCGGGCTGGGGAATCTCGGGAAAGAACAGCTGGAATTTATCGAGGATGACGTGAAGCATTTGAAGTCGAGCACGCCGATCGTGGTGTTCGCGCACATTCCACTGTGGTCTGTGTATCCGGAGTGGGGATGGGGAACGGATGACGGGGCGCAGGCGCTGGGATACTTGAATCGGTTTGGGTCGGTGAGCGTGCTGAACGGGCACATTCACCAGGTGATGCAGAAGGTGGAGGGGAGTGTGACATTTCACACGGCAATGTCCACGGCGTTTCCGCAGCCGCAGCCGGGGACGGCGCCATCGCCGGGGCCGATGAAGGTGCCGGCGGAGAAACTGCGCGGGCTGCTAGGCGTGACGGATGTGAACTTCGTTCGCGGGAAGCAGACGCTGGCGGTGGTGGATTCGACGCTGGACTGACGGGCGATCGCTCGAACCGGCCGAAGATGGCCGGGCTGTTAAGTAGCTGAAATTACGGAGCATTGGAAGCTTGCGCGGACCCCCGCAAATGCCCGGGCAGAGATACCACCCTGGTCACATCCTGTCCCGGTCCTCGCTTCAATGTATCGCTGGGAAGGTTGAGGGAATAAAATGAGCACGCTTGCAGTCTATAGATTAGACAGTTCGAGTGGCCGGATGCCTATGGCGACGCCAGACGCGGGAAACGCGGGAGACGCAGGGCGGTTTGAGCAGATTGTGATGCCGCATTTGGATGCGGCTTACAATCTGGCGCGCTGGCTCGTGCGGAACACGCACGATGCGGAAGACGTGGTACAGGAAGCATGCCTGCGGGCGTTCAAATTTTTCGGCGGATTTCAGGGCGGGGATGCGCGGCCGTGGCTACTGAAAATCGTGCGGAACACCAGCTATTCGTTTCTGGAGAAGAACCGGACGGCGGCACTCGGCGAAGAGTTTGACGAACGCGTGCACGGGCAGGACGCGCCGCCGCCTGATGTGGAAGCGACGATGGTGCGGAACGTGGAGAGCCGCATGTTGCGCGATGCGCTTGAAAAATTGCCGGTGGGTTTTCGCGAGGTGCTGGTGTTGCGCGAACTCGAAGGGCTTTCCTACAAGGAGATTGCGGAATTGGCTGACATTCCGATTGGCACTGTGATGTCGAGCCTGGCACGAGGCCGTGAGCGGCTGCGCGAAGCGCTTTTGCGGGCGCGGGCGAAGGAGGGCACACGTGGTTTGTGATGACAATGCACGATTTTTGCAAGGGTATCTCGATGGGGAACTGGATCTGGTGCGCAGCCTCGAGATTGAAGAGCATTTGAAGACTTGTCCGGATTGCGCGCAGGAGCTTTGGAACCAGCAGACGTTGCGAAAGGCGTTTCGTTCGTCGAGTTTGTACGAGCGGGCACCCGCGCGGCTGGCGGACCGGATCCGTGCTTCGGTTGCTCGCGAAGCTACTGCCGGTGCGTCTACCAATGCGGCTGCGAATGCGGCTCCGACTGCGGAGAATGCTCCGGCGAAGAAGGCGATGATCGTTTCGATGACACCGGCGCCGATCAGTTCGAAAAGGGCTGCCTGGAACTGGCTCGCCGTTGCGGCCGCGGTGCTGCTCATGTTGACGGTGACCTGGCGCATCGTGCCGGGATTGAGCTGGCGCGGCAATTCCGATCTGCTCACAGAGGAGATTGTGTCGAGCCACATCCGTTCGCTGCAGCCCGATCATTTGTTCGATGTGAAATCCACGGATCAGCACACGGTGAAACCGTGGTTTAACGGGAAGCTCGATTTTTCGCCTCCGGTGCGCGATCTTGCGGAAGATGGTTACCCTCTGGTAGGCGGCCGGCTCGACTATGTGGATCACCGCGCTGTAGCGGCGCTGGTGTATCAGAGGCGTCAGCACCTGATCAATGTTTTCATTTGGCCCGAGGGGAAGGAAAGTGGGCAGCCGGCGCGGATGAAGTCGGTGCACGGTTACAACATGGTTGCGTGGGAAGCGAACGGCATGTACCACTGCGCGGTATCGGATTTGAATCGGGGCGAACTGGAGCAGTTTGCCGAGCTTCTGAGGAAATAGTTGAAGCGGGATTAGAAGGAGGGAAGGGGCTGACGGCGGTCAGCCCCGGCAGGTTGCAACTGAGCGGTTGAATGCGCGGTTACGTGCTGATCGGTGGCGGCTCTGAAGCTTGAAAGTTGCGAGCGAGATGAACGGGAGTGAGAAGTATCCGCATCGAGTTGCTCGCCGAATCCTATATTCGACCCATTACTGCGAGGATAATCAGAATTAGCAGAATCAGCCCAAGCCCACCGCTCGGGTAATATCCCCAGCCTGTGCTGTACGGCCAAGTGGGAAGCGCGCCGATGAGCAGCAGCACGAGCAGAATGAGCAGAATGGTCCGCATCTACTTCCTCCAATTTCTCCATTAAGTCGGCCCAGGTTCTGAACTCAGTTCCGTGCTGCTTGCCACGGAATCGCTTGGCTTGTCAGGCGCCTGACGCAACTTCAAGCGCTAGCAATGTGGCGCAGTATAAGAACGGAGGGGTGGGCGTTCCATGCCGGGAAGTCTGTAAGGACTTAGGGGATTTGCTGTAGCGGATTTTGACTGAAGACCGCCTTAGTGAACAGCAGAATAGGCTTGAACGCCCGCCAAGATGCGGTCGAGTTGCGTACGAGAGTAATAGCGGCCGTTGGAAAAGACCGCAGCGATCTTCTGTGTGTTTCCGATATCGTCGAGGGGATTCGCGTCGAGCAGGATGAGGTCGGCAATTTTGCCCTTTTCAACCGTTCCCCAGTCGCCGTCTTTACCCAAAAATCTGGCCGGGTTGATGGTTGCCGTCTGGAGCGCTTCGATAGGAGTGAATCCAGCCGCGACGAAACGCTGCAATTCAAGATGGAGGCTGAAGCCGGGGAGCACGTCAACTCCGGCGGCGGTGTCTGTTCCGGCGAGAAAGGGAATGTTGGCCTGGTGGAGTTTTTTGACGATGTCGAGTTCGTGTTGCACGAATTTTTGCCGCACGGGCAAGGGATCGGTATCGAGGTCCTTAATGATTCCAGCGGTGAATTTGGGCCAGCTTTTCTCGCGCCAGAACAGGGGCGCATATTTGCCGTCCGGATCTTTGGTCACGTCAATGGCGTCGACGAGCCACTGACCGCGCTCCCAATACAGAGTGGGGCATTGCCAGGTCTGATTTTTTGCGAGGAGCTGAATCAGAGCTGTTTCACGCGCGGGGTCGTAGGTTTCAAGGAAGCGGCCGGGGCCTTTGGGGCCTTTCAACAGTTCGTCTTCGACGGTAGAACTGCCCTCAAAAATACCGATCAGATGTTCGAAGCTCTTTTGGCCGGCGTCGGAGGCTTCAGAGCCACGAATCGAATCCGGCACGTGGCCGACAAAGACGATGTTCTGTTTCTTGCACTCATCCGCGATGGCGAAATAAGCGTCGCGAGGAACATAGGACTGAATCTTGATGAAGTCCACGCCTCGGCTCTTCAACATGTCCACGGCCCGGCGGCCGTCATCGGGAGTGGCGATGGCGATGGAAGCAGGGAATTGGGTCTTCGGGCCATCGAGCATGGGGCCAGCGACGACAATACGAGGGCCTAGCATAGAACCCGAGGCTGTGTCGCGCCTCGCGGCAAGGATTAAGTCGAGGTCGCTTCCCATGTCGCGCACGCCGGTGACCCCGTTGGCGATGAACAGCGGCAGGGTGACTTCCTTTCCGCCTGGGATCCAGTCTCCGAAAAAGGTGTGGACGTGCATATCCCAAAGCCCCGGAATCAGATATTTCCCGGTTCCGTCAATGACGTGCGCCTGCTTGGGAATGTGCAGATGGCCCTTGCCAACGTAAGTGATCCGGTTGCCGTCGATCGCGACGGAGAAGCCTGGGCGGGACGGGCCTCCCGCCGTGTCTACGACCGTGACGTTGGTGATGACGTAGGGAACGCCGACCCCCTCGAGAGACTGGGCTGGTGATGGAAAGGCGAATAACAGCCACACGACGATTGCGTAGCAGAATTTTTTCACAGGCCCTCCCGCGAGCAGGCGTGATTGTACCCGTGGTTTCGAAATCGGGTTCAAGAAAAAGACGGGCCAGCGCGACGGAATAACGGTGTGCGGACATGAATATTTTTGCCGTTCACGGAATAAAGACTCCTCCCAGACGGTAGTCAGCAATGAGCGCCCAGCCCAGAGCAGCACTTTTTGCGCGTTATGAGGAGCCCAAGGATGAAAGTACTCACGCAAGCGGCTAGGAGCGAGTTATCTGACCTGGAGGCCACCCGGCTTGCACAGCAAGGCGACCCGGCGGCATTTGAGCTTCTTTACCGGCGATATAGCCGGAGGGTGTTCGGAGTGTGCCTGCGAATGTCCGCGAATAAGAGCGAGGCGGAGGATCTGTCGCAAGAGACGTTCTTGACCATTTTCCGCAAGATTCAGAGCTTCCGAGGCGAATCGGCATTTGCCACCTGGGTGCACCGGGTGACCGTCAACACGGTTCTAATGCGTCTTAGAAAAAAGAACCTCGCGTCCCATTCGCTCGACGAGCCGAACGACTGGGATGAAAGTGGCTCAAAAACGCCTCTGCAATTGGGTGAGCGGGACCTGCAACTGAGCGGAACCATCGATCGCTTGAATCTGGAACGAGCGATCGCCCAGCTGGCGCCGGGTTGCAAGATGATGTTTCTTTTGCACGACGTGGAGGGCTACCGTCACGAAGAAATTGCCGAGATGGTGGGGTGCACGACGGGAAATTCCAAGTCGCAGCTTCAAGGCCCGCATGCGTTTGAAGGAACTGTTGAGCAGCCCGGTGCGCAGATTGACCAAGCGACGGAGCCTACGATCTGCCGGGCATAGCCCCGTCAATGTAAGCGCCCGCCGGCGTAGAACTCCTACCGCCGCTCCCGAACCTGGATTCGGGCTCGTTGAAGCACCCTCGACATAGCTCCGCACTGAGCGCAAATCAAACCGGCCGCAGCCGCTAAAATTGTGGGTTGAGCCATTTATTTTTTGGATTTGACCGCTTCCAGAGCGACGCGATACCCTTGTCCCGGCAAACCGCTCAGTGTGGCATCCCTTTGTTTCTCGCACTGAGTTGAAGTTTTTTTAATCTTAGGAGGATCATGTCCAACGAACTTCGCGAATTTCTGGCGCTGTCGTATGCAGAGATGGAAGAACTGAATCTGAAGGCGAAGGACCAGCGGAAAAACCGCGTGGCGCCCCACAAGATTCAGGAGGAGCGGCTGAAGTACCTCACCGACGAGAAGCGGATCAAGGCAGTGACTGTTCTGTTCAGCGACCTGGAAGGCCGCTTGCACATGCTCGATTACGACAAGAAATTCTTGATCAAGAGCTGGGACAATCTCACTTTTGACGGTTCCTCCATTCGTGGTTTCACGGCGCAGCGGGAAAGCGATTTGCGCCTGGCAATGGACTGGGGGGCGTTTTACTGGGCGCCAGCGGACGTATTTGGCTCCGGCAAAGTTCTCATATTCGGGCAGGTGATCGACAAGGACGGTTCTTCCTACAGCGCGGACATTCGCGGAGTACTGAAGGGATATGCGGATGAGCTGCACAAACGGGAAGGGTACACGCTGAACGCCGCGAATGAGATCGAAGGATTTCTTTTCAACGGCAAGGATGCGGAAAGCCGGTACAACGAAACCGGAAAATTCGAATACGTAAATACGGGAGGCTATTATCACTCGCTGCCGGGCGATCCGCTGCGCACTTTCATCGATACGTGCGCGGAAGTGCAGCGCGCGATGGGTTTCCAGAACGAAAAGGATCACCCGGAAGTGGCACCGTCACAATTCGAAATCAACTATGGGTACGGTGAAGTGGTGGCGGCGGCGGACCAAATCCAACTCTACAAGCTGATCTGCCGGCAGGTGGCGACGAAGATGGGTTTAACGGCAAGTTTTCTTCCCAAGCCCGTTGTGGGAGTAAACGGGAGCGGCATGCACACGAACGTTTCCGTCAGCAAGGGATCGAGAAATATGTTCTGGGATCCGAAGGGCGACGAGAAGCTCAGTAAGTTCGGATGGGCATTCGTCGATCGGATTCTTACGCACGGAAACGACCTTTGCCTGCTGCTGAATGCGAGTGTGAACGCTTACCGGCGGCTCGATCCTCACTTTGAAGCACCCAACCAGATCAAGGCTTCGCCGGTGGATCGCGGCTCGATGATTCGAATTCCCATCGGGAACGAGAAGAGCATGCGCGTCGAGGTGCGGTCGGTAAGCCCGGATGCGAGTCCGTATATGGTGATGCTCTCGATTTTTAAGACCGGGCTGGACGGAGAAACGGCCAAGATCAAGAACCTGCGCCAGGCCGAGCGTTATCTGCCGGACAACATTTATTCGGCTTTGCAGGACTTTCGCAAGGCGGAGTGGACGACGAAGCTGCTGGGCGAAGACGTGAAGAATCGTTACGCAGAGCTGAAGCAGGCGTCAGCGGATCGTTGCCCGCGCCTGTTGGGCACGTTTGTGAAGACGCCCGAGGTGCAGTATCACCACGAAGTCTACAACCAGCTCCTCTGGAACCTTTTTTAAGCTGATCTCGCGAATGCCGAAATGAAAAACGCCCTTGCCGCTCGACGGCAGCCAGGGCGTTTTTCTTTGTAGGTGATTTTTCTTTCGAGTTACTTCGAAGCACCGGATGCCACGGCGAGGAAATCGCGATGTGCTGATCCCTCCGTCGCGGCGCCGAATGCAGGACCGCCGGTTGGATTGGCTTTGCCGTTGGCTTCCAGTGCGGCCATGAATTTGTCGAGCCCGTCTGCGTTGTTGGTGACGATCGCGATGTCGATTTCACTGGGATCATCCGAGTGAATTGCTTCGCGATCCACCGAATAACTGTGAAGTGCGCCATCTGCCATCAATTTGTCGAGGAAGGGGATGATGTAGGACTCGATGACCTTTTCCATTGGCTCACCTTGTCCCGGCTTGCTTCGATAGGTTGCGACGCGGAGATACCCGTTGTCGAAGCTGCCGGCATGAGCCGCGTAATGGCGGCTGGTGAGAATCAAATCAGAGTGCTTGGAGGCGGCCTCAATCTTCTGGATATCCGTCGGAACAGGCTCCGTGGCAACGAGCGAGAGAACCTTCATTAAATTGGCCATGGACGTAGCGGTCCACCAGTTGCCGTGATTGGGACCTTCTGCAGTATGAGCAGCCAGTTTGAAAAAGCCGTAGCCCGTGATTGTTCCGTCAGCCATGAGCTTCTCGAAAACCGGCTTCTGCGACGCGTCATACTTCTCGAATGCGGGCCAATCGGGACGAGCTACGTCCCACTGGGCCACGTAGGTATAGATGGGCGGCTTTTCTTTTTCATCTGCGCCACCCTGCGCGCGGGCGGAAAATGAACCGGCGGCGGTGGCCAGAAGCGCTACGGCGAGCACAACCGACTTCAGCACCATGCTGGGCATCTGCATTCCTCCTTAAAGGACAACGAGCGTAAGTATCCGCACCGTTGATGCGAAGAATAAACATTTCGTTTTGAATTGGTGCGACCAGGAATCGTACCGGCGCGACACTACTCTGCAAGCGCCACAGTGTCAAGCCGCATGAGCGGGATCATTGGAATGATTCTTGGCGGCTAGTCGTAATACTCAGCGCCGAGGTGGGTGATGAGCTCTTCGCCCATCATCCACCGCAGCGTGTTCTTCAATTTCATGAGTTGAATGAAGAGGTCGTGCTCAGGGTAGAGTTCCTTGGCGCACATGGGCGATTTGAAATAGAAGCTGAGCCATTCCTGAATGCCGCGCATGCCGGCGCGCTGAGCCAAATCGAAGAATAGGGCGAGATCGAGAACAATCGGTGCGGCAAGAATCGAATCGCGGCAAAGGAAATCCACTTTGATCTGCATGGGGTAGCCAAGCCAGCCGAAGATGTCGATGTTGTCCCAGCCTTCTTTGTTGTCACCGCGCGGCGGGTAATAGTTGATCCTTACTTTGTGGTGAATCTTGCCGTATAAGTCAGGGTAAAGATTGGGCTGCAGAATGTATTCCAAGGCGCCGAGCTTTGATTCCTCTTTTGTTTTGAAGGAACCTGGATCTTCGAGCACTTCGCCGTCGCGGTTGCCTAGGATGTTGGTGGAAAACCAGCCGTTCAGGCCGAGCATGCGGGCTTTGAAGCCGGGGGCGAGGACGGTTTTCATCAAGGTTTGGCCGGTCTTGAAATCCTTGCCGCCGATTGGAACATGCTGGTCTTTCGCGAAATTTTCGAGAGCCGGAATGTCCACGGTGAGGTTCGGAGCGCCGTTCGCGAAGGGCACGCCTTCGCTGATGGCCGCGTAGGAGTAGAGCATGGAGGGCGCGATGGCGGGGTGGTTGGCTTTCATGGCCTTTTCGAACGAAGCCAGGTCCTTGTGGACGTCTTCGGCCTTCAGGAATACTTCCGTGGAGGCGCACCAGACCATCACGAGGCGGTCGAGCTTGTTTTTCTTCTTGAAATCGCGGATATCTTCGCGGAGCTGCTCGGCGAGATCGAATTTTGTTTTGGCTTTTTTGATATTTGTGCCGTGAAGGTTTTTTACGTAGGTCTGGTCAAACGCGGCTTTCATCGGCTTGATATTTTTGAGGAATTTCTGGGCCTTGGCTAAATCCTTGGCGTCGAGCACGCCTGCTTTCGAGGCGGCTTCGTTGGCGTCGTCGGGGTAAACGTCCCAGCCACCGAAGACCAGGTTGTCGAGATCCGCCAGCGGCACGAAGTCTTTAATTTTGGGGACGCGATTATCGGTACGTTTTCCGAGGCGGATGGTGCCCATCTGCGTAAGCGAGCCTACCGGCACTGACTCTTTTCGCCGAACTAATTCGACGCCAGCCATAAAGGTAGTGCCCACAGCGCCCATTCCTGGCGTCAGGACTCCTAGTTTTCCTTTTGGCGGAGCAACACTCACCGGCCTGCGCATTCAGAATCCCCCGTGGTTTGTGAAATGAAGTTATGCGATTTGCAGAAAAGCCATGATGCAGTATCGCTTGGCAATTTGCAACCTTGGTACGCCGAGCGGTAGGGAATGAAAGTTGTGCTGTTGCGCTGGGAACATAAAGTGCCGGGTGCGAACCGCGAGAGGTGAACCTCCTGCCTATTTTTTCGAGGTGGACTGGGCGCGTCGCGCGCAATCCGCGATACCGCCTGAGAGGCAAAGGAAGCCGAGAACTGCAATCAATCCCATCATCACAAAGGCAATCATTTTTCGAAAACCCTTCGACGCCCAGACACAAGATACGAAAGCACGAGGAATGCCAAAAAGGCCGCCATGGCGTAAGTGGCTGACTCTTAACGCTCTAGCTCCAAGGCGGCGTTCGCTGATATGTGTTTACACAGACATTTGCAGGATTTGGCTGACACACGAATAAGAAAAAGCTTACATCGGGTTGCGACCTACGAGCCTGTTTGTTGGGTCTCCCACACAGATAGCGCGGCGTGCGATTCTAGAGCTTCTGCAGGTGAATGGAGCCGTCGCCGGAGGTGATCGAAACGTTGCCGCCTCCATTGTTGAGAGTGCCGTGAATTGAGGAGTGGCTCAGCGAGCCGGAAACTTTGATTGGAAAATCGAGAGTGATTTTGCCGTCGCCGGTGTGCGCATCGAGATTGGCGTTGAAATCGCCCGGGAGCCACATGTTGATATGGCCGTCGCCGGAATGGAGCCGCCAGCTGTTGGCGACCTTTGAGCCATTCATCGCGCGCGCTTCGATGTTGCCGTCACCCGTTTTCAGAATCAGGGAGTCGAAGCGGCCGTCGACGGAGACATGCCCGTCGCCCGTATCGACTTCAAGCGAGCCGTCGAGGCCGGAGGCCTGAATGTTGCCGTCGCCGGAACGCATGTTGATGGAGCCTTTCAGCCCGTTGACCGTGATGTGGCCGTCGCCCGTGTTGATGCGGATGTCGCCCGAAACAGGCTGAGAGTTCACGTTGCCGTCGCCCGTGTGGACGTCGAGGTTGAGGTCCGCTGGCACCCGAACGTCGATGCGCACAGAACGGTGGCGGCCGCCGAAGAAAGAGAAATTGAAATGGGGCATCTTGACGCCGATGGTGACGTTGTCGCCGTCCTGGTGTTCGTCTACGCGAACATCGCCGGGGCCAATCTTGAGGCCTTCGGCGGTGACGCGAGCTTCGATTTGGCCGGGGTTGCCTGAGAGGATGTTGACGTCGCCGTCGTCGGTATCGACATGCAGACTCGCGTGGCCGCTCACCTTATAGGTCTTCGACCATTCGTCGGCGCGCACAGTCTGAGCCGCGGCCGCCCATGAAATGCCTGCTAGCAGAATTCCAGCCATCATCCAGGTTGTCGATCTCATTCGTGTCACTCCGTTGAGCCCGAGCATGAGCAGGCATTTTAATCGGTTGCATTGTGAGGTACGCAAGCAAGCCCGAAAATGTTCCGTCGCCCGATCGCTAAGCAGACTTCTTCCTCGCGGCTTTTGCCCCTAGTTGCTCCGCGGGCGCGGCAGCCGGCTTCGGACGCAGGGCCGCAAGAAACTGGTCGAGAGGCAGCGCGTTGATTACGTCTTTCTTTTCGATCCAGCCGCGGCGCGCCGTGGCAACGCCGTAGCGCATGAATTGAAGATGGGTGGTGGAGTGCGAGTCGGTTGAAATGGTGATCTTTACACTGCGCTCCTTGGCCATGCGCAGATGCACGTCGTTCAAATCGAGGCGGTCAGGATAAGCATTGCATTCCATCGCGACGGAATGCTTTTTCGCGGCATCGAGGATTTTCTCCATATCGTAGGCGTAGGGATCGCGGCGGAGAAGCAGGCGGCCCGTGGGGTGGGCGATGATTTGTGCGTACGGATTCTCGATACCTGCGAGTAGGCGCTCCGTCATTTCCGTGCGATCGAGATTCATGTAGGAGTGGATCGAAGCCACGACCACATCGAGCTGGGCGAGGACTTCGTTATCGAGATCGAGTTTGCCATTTTTCAGGATGTCGACTTCGATTCCGGCGAGAAGCCGGATGCCGCGGACTTGCTCCTGTGCCTCGCGAATCCTGCGGATATTCTCGAGGGTGCGTTTCTCGTCCATGCCATTTGCAACCGAGACGGCCTTCGAGTGGTCGGTGATGGCGATATATTCATAGCCGAGTGCGCGCGCCGCTTCTCCCATCTCCGTGACGGTGTTGCGCCCGTCCGACGCGGTAGAGTGCATCTGCACGTCGCCGCGCATGTCTTCGAGCTTGATCAGGGAAGGAAGCTTTCCCTGCTCGGCTGCTTCGATTTCGCCGCGCATTTCGCGCAGTTCCGGCTCGATGTAGGGAAGTTTGAGCTTGGCGTAAATTTCTTCTTCGGTCTTGCCGGCAACGCTGCGGCCACTCTTGATCGTGGTGAGAGCGTATTCATTCAGCGTCCAGCCCATGTCGTTCGCGCGGCCGCGCAAGGCGACGTTGTGTTCTTTGGAACCGGTGAAGTACAGCAGCGCGGCGCCGAAACTGTTTTTGTTGAGAAGGCGAACATCCACTTGCAGCCCGCTTTCGAGCAGCATGCTGACTTTATTTTCGCCGTGAGCGAGAGTCTGCACATTTCGCGGATATTTCAAAATGTGCTCGGCCACAGCGTCGATGTTTTTCTGACGATCCTGCCCGGGTCGCATCGTCACAAGCAGGTCGAGGTCGCCGACGGTGTCCCTGCGGCGGCGCAGCGACCCTGCCTCCGTGACGGACTCGACGGAGTCACCCGCTTGCTTGATGAACTCGGAGAGCCGTTCCGCATCGCGATCTCCGGCATCCATGAGGAAACGCCCCGAGGAGCGTTTGGCAGACTCGGCGGCTTTCAGGATATTTTGCTCGCTCTTTTCTCCGAACCCGGGAAGTTCGCGTAGCTTTCCTTCGCGGGCCAGCTTCTCGAGGTCCGCCACGGTGGCGCATTTGAAATTGGACCAGAGGAAGGCGACCTTCTTGGGACCTAGCGACTGTAGAGCAAGCAGTTCGAGCAGCGTCGGCGGATATTTTTTGAGCAGCTTCTGGCGTAACTTGTAGTTGCCCGTCTCGAGGATCTCGCAGATGTGCTCAGCCATGTTTTCGCCGATGCCGGGGAGTTCGCGAAGTTTCTTGATGTCCTTGGCGAGGTCTTCGACTCGCTCATGCAAACTGAAAAGCAAGTCCGCAACTTTTTCGTAACTGCGGTAGCGCCCGATGATGGCGCCATCGATTTCGAGCAGCTGGGCTGTTTCGCGCAGGATGAGCGCTACTTCGCGGTTCTCCATATTGCCTCTCTCGCGTACCAATTATAGCGATTGCTCTGGATTCGAAGCGCTACCGCTTCCGTTTCCCCCGAACAAAGGCGGCATAGTAGAGCAAGCCGGAGACGGTTTTCGCATCGCGAATCTTGCCGCTGCGAATCCATCGTTCGGCTTCGTTGAGCGTGAGGATACGCGCTTCGATCCTTTCGTCATCTTCGGGACGAGCTTTGCCTTTGGTCAAACCTTCGGCCAGGAAGATAACCATCCGCTCACCCAAGAAACCCGGGCTCGGATAGATTTCAAGCAACTTTCGATAGCGTCGCGCGGTGTAGCCGGTTTCTTCCTTCAATTCGCGCGCTGCGCCCACGCGGAAGTCTTCGCCAGGCTCGCGGTGGCCGGCGACGAGCTCCCACATGAATTGCCGCGTGGCGTACCGGTATTGGCGGATGATCAGAATTCTGCCGTCGTCAAACACTGGAAGCACAACGACGGAACCCGGGTGAGTGATAATCTCGCGAACAGCCTTCATTCCCGTGGGCTCGATCAACTCGTCGCGGCGCACGGTGAACACGCGCCCTGTATATTTCGTTTCGCTGCTTAGAACTTTTATTCTAGAAGTCTTTTCGGCCACCCGTGCTCCTTTGCACTTTGCCCGCCGATTTTATCCTATACTGGATGAGAAAATTCCATGGCTTTACGCACAGTGATCGTCGATGACGAGAGGCCCGCACGCGACGAGCTGCAGTTTCTCCTGCGCAGCTTTCCGGAAATCGAGGTGATTGCACATGGCAAAAACGGGATCGAAGCGTTGACACTCATCAAGGAGCACGATCCCGATCTCGTCTTTCTGGACGTGCAGATGCCCGGGCTTGACGGCTTCGGCGTGATACAGAAGCTGATGGAGCGCAAGCTGCGCGTGCCGCCGATCGTTTTTGCCACGGCTTTCGAAAACTACGCGATCCAGGCTTTCGAGGTGAACGCGGTTGATTACGTGCTGAAGCCTTTCGATAAGGCCCGTATCGCGAAAGCCATCCAGCGAGCGAAGAAGATGGTAGAAGCGCAGATTTCACCGGTCGAGCGGCTGGAGAACTTGGTGGGGCAGCTGGGGGCGCCGCGTGCGAAGACAGCGCAACCCGTCAAGCTGCTGGTGAAGTCGCAGTCGCGCATGTTCTTGGTGGATGCGGACGAGATGATCTACGCCTCGATTCAAGACGGCACGATTACGATTTACGCGCGCGATGCGGAAGGTGTTTCGAACTACCGCACGATTGAGGAGCTTGCAGCCGCGCTCGATGCGGATATTTTCTGGCGCGCACACAGAAGCTATCTGATCAACATCAATCACATCAAGGAAGTTGTGCCGTGGTTCAAGTCGAGCTACATGCTGAAGATGAATGACAAGCGGCAATCGGAGATTCCGGTTTCGCGCGCGCAGACGAAGAGGCTTCGCGAGTTGTTGAAGCTTTAGCGCTTTGAGCGTGAAGGGCGCGGAAGGCCTCACGTCAGCCTGGCTGAAGGGCCGGGGCGGGACGTGAGCTACGGTTGCAACCGCAGGAAGCAGCCTGGCCCGCATTTTGGCGCAACGCGGTCGCTGTGCTAGCATCCCTCGTACACCTTTCGGAATGGATTTTTCTCTCACAAGTGATCAGCTTCTGATTCGCGACACCGTGCGCCAGTTTATGGAGACGGAAATGCGCCTGGTGATCCGCGAATACGAGCGCGAACACAAGTATCCGGCTGCGGAACTGCGCAAGCTGGGCGAACTCGGCTGCTGCGGGATGATGATTCCCGAAGAGTGGGGCGGCGCCGGCACGGATACGATCAGCTACGCCGTAATGATCGAGGAAGTGGCGCGCGTGGACGCTTCGACAGCTGTGGTAGTGAGTGTTACGAACACGGTTTCCGCTGGCCCGGTATTGAAGCACGGCACCGATGCGCAGAAGAAGAAATATCTTTCGCGCTTGGCGCGGGGCGAAATTATCGGGGCGTTCTGCCTGACGGAGCCTCAGGCCGGCTCGGATGCCGGAGGAATTCAGGCGCGCGCGGTGCGCGACGGCGATCATTACGTTCTGAACGGCACGAAGATATGGGTCTCGAACGGCGATATCTCCGGCGTCTATATCGTGTTTGCCAAGACGGACCCTGCGGCGGTGGCGCACGGCATTACGGCGTTTCTTGTGGAAGGGTCGTTTCCCGGATTTCGCGTGAGCCGATTTGAAGAAAAGATGGGCATGCATCTCTCGCCGACCGTGGAAATCGTTCTGTCGGATTGCAGAGTGCCGGCAGAGAACCGGCTGGGCGAAGAAGGACAGGGATTGCGAATCGCGCTCGAAGCCCTGGACGGCGGCCGTATCGGAATTGCGGCGCAGTCGGTTGGTCTGGCCCAGGGCGCGCTTGAGACGGCGACGCGCTACGCGAAGCAGCGGCGCACGTTCGGACATCCGATCGCGGATTACCAGGCAATTCAGTGGATGCTGGCCGATATGCAGACCGAGATCGATGCGGCCAGAATGCTGACGTATCAGGCTGCCGGGGTGCGCGATCTTGAGACGCGCAAGAAACCGTCGGGCGCGCCAGGACCTTCGCGGCTTGGGCCTTATTCGGCGCGCGCGAAATTGTATGCGAGCGAAATGGCCAATCGCGTGGCTTATAAAGCTGTGCAGATACACGGTAGCCTGGGTTATTCGCGGGAAAGTGACGTCGAACGCTACTATCGCGACGCGCGCGTGCTGACGATTTACGAAGGCACGAGCGAGATGCAACGGCTGGTGATCGCGCGGGACCTTTTGCGCGCTGGTCGAGCATGAAGCGGCGGTAGATGGCGCAGCGAGGCAAGCCTCGCGGAAGGAAAGCGGCGGCAAGCCGCCGCACTCCACATAGGAGTCCTAATCGAGCGTGGCGAAGCGTAAACGAGTGTTGAGCGGCATGCGGCCCACGGGCCGGCTTCATCTTGGCCATTATTTCGGCGCTTTACAGAATTGGGTGAAGCTGCAGGAAGAATATGAGTGCTTTTACTTCGTGGCGGATTGGCACGCGCTCACCACGCACTACGAAGACACTTCATCGATTGCCGAGAATACTCTACAGCTAGTGATTGACTGGCTTTCGGTGGGGCTCGATCCGGGAAAATCGACGCTTTTCGTGCAGTCGAATATTCTGGAACACGCCGAACTTCACGTGCTGCTCTCGATGATCACGCCGCTCAGTTGGCTCGAGCGAGTGCCTACCTATAAGGAACAAATCGAGAATCTGAAGGATCGCGACCTGGGAACATACGGCTTCTTGGGGTACCCGCTGCTGCAATCGGCGGACATCGTGATGTACGGTGAGCCGAAGCAGGAATTGCTCGTGCCAGTAGGCGAAGACCAGGCGCCACACGTGGAGCTGACGCGGGAGGTTGTGCGGCGATTCGATACGCACTTTGGATTTGTGGTGAAGGACGCGCTTTTTGACGCGGCGAACCAGACGGCTCTCGAGGCGGCCGTCGAGAGCGCGAAAGTCACCTTGCCTCGCGTTGAAACTCCATTTCGCGGGAAGGAACGCAGCGCTGCTTTGACAGCATTGTTTCGCAGGCGCGCATTGGAAATTGGCGTGGAGAACTTTTTCAAAAGCGTCGGTAAATACAAGAAATTCTTTGCGGTCGACCAAGTGCTGCGCGAGCCAGCGTATCTGCCTACTGAAACGCCGCGACTGCCCGGCCTTGATGGACGCCGGATGGCCAAGAGTTACGGCAATGCGATCTGGCTATCGGATCCTCCCGATGAGATTCGCGCCAAGGTTCGCAACATGATGACGGACCCGCAGCGGATCAAGCGCACCGATCCGGGGCGTCCGGAGATCTGCCCGGTGTTTGCGTACCACAAGCTATTCTCGCTGCCGGAAACGATCGCCAAAGTGGACCATGACTGCCGTACGGCGCAGATTGGCTGCGTGGATTGCAAGAAACTGATGGCCGAGAACCTGATGACGTGGATCGAGCCTATTCAGACACGTCGCAAAGAATTAGAGGCACAACCCGGACGAGTTTGGGATATTCTCGACGCCGGCTCGAAGAAAGCGCAGAAGGCCGCGCGACGGACAATGAAGCGCGTGCGGAACGCGATTTTCGACTGAGAACGAAGCACGGGAGTGAGAGGTTGACGAATGAAACAGAGGAGCACAGCCTGAGGAATGGCGTCACCTTATCGAATTAATTTGCCGACGTACGAAGGCCCGCTCGATCTTCTGCTCGATTTGATTCGCAAGCAGGAGATGGACATCCACAATATTCCCATCGCTAAAATCACCGAACAGTACCTCGGTTATCTCCACCAACTCGAAAAATTCGATATCGACGTTTCGGCGGACTTCATCTATATGGCCGCCACGCTGATCCACATCAAGTCCAAGATGCTTTTGCCGACCGACCCGCTGGCTGGACCTGAAGGTGAGCAGGACCCGCGCGACGAACTGGTTCACCGGTTGCTCGAGCACGAGAAATTCAAAAACGCGGCGCAACTGCTGTATCAGAAGCAGCAGATTGAAGATCACGTTTGGTCGCATCCGGATAAATCGCTTTACGGAAGCGAGGAGACGGAAGGGGAACTGGTGGTCTCGCTCGTGGACCTGGTGAAAGTGTTCTCGCAAGTTCTCGAGCGGCGAAAAGAGGTTCCGAAGTTCGGGCTGCACCATGAGACGGTGACGATCGCGCAGATGATGGACAGGTTGCGGCGGCGATTGATTGGCACGGACGAGGCTGTGTCGCTGATCGAGTTTTTCGAATCCTGCACGACGCGGAATGCCATGATTGTGGCCCTGCTTGCTGTGCTGGAGATGGTTAGGATGCAGGCGGTGGTGCTCGTGCAGTCGGAGCTTTTTGCGGACATCCGGCTGCGCAAACACAAGATGTTTGACGCAGTGTTTGCCGGGCCTGACGCGATGTCGCAGATCGAAGAACACTATTTGTAGTGGCCACTTTTTAGCCCCGTCGCAGGGAAGGGACTATGGGGTGGTTCGAGTCACTCAGCGCGATTAAGAGGGCAAATATGACGCCACAGGAAATTCAAGCCGCGCTCGAAGCGATCATCTATGCCGCCGATGAGCCTGCTTCGATTGATCAAATCAGTCGCGCGCTCGGGGTTGAAAAGACCGAGGCGCGAGCTGCGCTCGACCTGCTCGTCGCGTCATATTCGACCGAGGATCGTGGGATCGAAGTGCGCAAAGTGGCAGGCGGTTGGAAATTTTATACCAAGCCGCAATATCACGACGTGGTGCGGCGATTCATCAAGAACCTGCAGCCGCCCATTCGCCTGACAATGCCTGCGCTTGAAACCCTTGCTGTGATTGCTTATAAGCAGCCAGTGACTGTGCCGGAAATCAATGAAATTCGAGGCGTCAATGTGGGCGGCGTGATCAAAACGCTTCTGGAGAGGCGGCTCATCACCACGGCAGGCCGCAAGGCGGTGATTGGTAGGCCCATTCTGTATCGAACATCGAAACAATTCCTGATGCGATTTGGACTGTCAGACCTTGAAGAACTGCCGAGCCTGAAGGAATTCGAGCAACTGGCGCAAGCCGCGCTTGGCTCCGATGAGGGCGTAGCGCCGACGGAACCCGATGATGTCACGCAAACCGGTGAGGAGAAACTGACTCAGGCCGAATTGGATGGGAATGCGCGTGAGGCGTTGGTTGAAGGCGAGACGATTGCATCCGGCGAACGGGCTGCCGAGGCAGAACTAGCTCCTTCCCCTGCGGAATTGGCCGCCGAGGTGTTCACCGAGGCGGATGAATCAGACTCGGATTCGCAGGCGAAAGGCACTTCCGCATAATTGAGGTTTGTCGACAGTCCATTTTGTTCGTAACTCATCTTATTTCATGGATTCAGCGTTCGCGTCCGCAGCAATTTTCCGCTACTCTGGAAGGGCATAAATGGAAGTTACGACGCCTATTCAACAAACCTGATGCAAGAGCGCCTGCAAAAAATCATCGCGCGCGCGGGAATCGCTTCGCGGCGGCATGCGGAAGACCTCATTCGATCCGGTATGGTGACCGTAAACGGCCGAACCGTCATGGAACTGGGTTCGAAAGCCGACGAAGCAACCGACCACATTAAAGTTTCCGGCAAGCTGCTCCATCCCGGCCACGACCGTATCTACCTGGTGCTGAATAAGCCGCCGGAAGTGGTTTCGACGATGAGCGACCCGGAAGGCCGCCGCTCGCTGCAGGATCTTCTTCACGGTGTTCCGGTGCGTGCGTTTCCCGTCGGGCGGCTCGAATACCATTCGATGGGATTGGTTTTTCTGACGAATGACGGCGAACTCGCTAATCGCATGCTGAAGGCGCATCGCCTTCGGCAAACGTACCTCCTGAAACTGAAATCCCTTCTTACCTTCGACGAGATCGAGCAACTTGCGCGATCCACCGGCGCGCGGATAACGCGCGTCCGCGGCAAGGAATCGCCGTGGTACGAAGTGACGCTCACGGAAGCTCGACGCGATGCGCTGCGCAACCGCCTCTTTCAAACAGGCCATCCGGTGGAGAAAATCAAACGCGTTCGCATCGGCAGCCTCGAGCTCGGCTCGCTTGCGCCGGGTGAACATCGTACGCTCTCGTCAGAAGAGGTAGCCGCGCTGTCACAAGCAATCGAGGGCAAGCTCGAGCCCGCTTCGGAGCCTCCTGTCAGGCGAACCCGGGAGCAGCGCTCGGCCACTGGCGGCTTTACGCGCCGGGGTGGGGAAGGGCGCCGCGGCCGCAATTCGGAGCGTCCGCCAGGATTCAGCGACGAACTCCGGCGGGGACTCAAGGCAACAAAGCGCTCGCGCACAAAACCGAGGAAAGCCCGTTGAGAGCCCGCCGCGCATGAGCACGCTGATTCGCGAACTCGTTCCGGAATATATCCGAGAACTCGCACCCTACGTTCCGGGAAGACCGATCGAGGAGGTCGAGCGGGAATTGAAAACCACCGCCATCAAACTCGCGTCCAACGAGAATCCGCTGGGCCCTTCGCCGCTGGCGATCGAAGCCGCGAAGAAAGCGCTGGCCGGCTCAAACCGCTATCCGGACGGAAGCGGCACGTTTCTGCGCGACGCCCTTGCCAAAAAGCACCGCATTCCGGCAGAAAATATTATTCTCGGCGGAGGGTCCACCGAGTTGATAGATCTTTGCGCGCGCATGGTGCTGCGCCAGGCGGACTGCGGCGTCACTTCATTCGGATCTTTTCCGCTTTATTACATCGCGATTCGTGCTACAGGAGCGCGATACGTCGAGGTGCCGCAGCGCGATTACCACTTCGACCTCGACTCCATGGCCGAGTTCCTGCCCCCCGAAACGAAACTCATCTTTCTGGCCAATCCGAATAACCCCACAGGAACTATGTTCGATGCGGACGAACTCGATCGGTTTCTGGCCCTGGTTCCCGAGCACGTTCTGATCGTCCTGGACGAAGCGTACTGCGATTACGTTGAGGTCTCGAACTATACGCGCTCGATAGAACTTGTTCGCGGAGGCCGCAACCTGATTGTGTTGCGAACATTTTCGAAGGTATATGGCCTCGCCGGCCTGCGCATCGGCTACGGAATTGGCCCAGCCGAACTGCTGGATGAGATGAACAAAATTCGTGGCCCGTTCAATACTTCGAATGTAGCCCAGGCTGCCGCGCTCGCAGCGATTGACGACAAGCAACACGTCCAGCGCTCGATTGAATCGAATCGCGCTGGGCTCGCGCAGCTTTCCGCCGGCCTCAGTAACCTGAGCATAAAATTTGTGCCATCGTTCACGAATTTTGTGCTTGTCGACTTCGGCTTTGAGACCGAGCCGCTTTCGGCTGACCTGCTGAAAAGCGGAGTAATCGTGCGCCCCATGCGGTGGATGGGTTTCCCGAGTTGCGTTCGTGTATCGGTAGGCACTCGCGAGGAAAACGACAGATTCTTGCAAGTTCTCACCGAACTGCGCGCTTCCCAGGATCACAACAGCCACAAACGTCGGAAGTAACACCCATGGCAAATGAAGCGCCGCGCTCAAACGATCCTGTTCTCGAAATTCTCAAAACCAGCAAAACAATAGCGGTGGTTGGGCTTTCAAGCCGCCGGATGCGCCCGAGTTACGGCGTTTCCGAGTACATGCAGTCCGCCGGTTACAGAATTATTCCCGTAAACCCAAACGAAAGTGAAGTGCTCGGCGAGAAAAGCTACGCGCGGCTAGAAGACGTTCCAACGCCTGTCGACATCGTCGATATTTTCCGCCGTTCAGAATATGTCCCGGAAATCGTCGAGTCTGCCATTCGAATTGGAGCGCGAGCGGTTTGGATGCAGGAAGGTGTGTTCCACTCAGCGGCGGCAGCCCGGGCGCGCGAAGCGGGCTTATTTGTGGTCGAAGATTCCTGTATTTTGAAAGAACACATGCGCCGTCGCCGGCTTTGGCCTAATGAAGCGGCCTATTGAAGCGGATAGACCTTCAAAATATGCTTTCCCGGCTCGGCAATCACCAGGGACAGTCCATCGGGCGCGATTTGAAATGCGCTCACGAGCAGATCGTGCAGAATTGGACGGAAGCTGCCATCCTTAAGGCCAATCCACACCAAGTTGCCTGACTTGTCGTCCGGACCGCGTTTCAAAAGCACGCGGTTTTCATCGAGGCCGAATTGAAACCGGCCGAATCCGGCTCGGGTTTTCAGCGGTTGATTGGGATGATTCAGTTCTCGCACTTCGATCGTATCGGCGTCAACGAAATATCCAACCCTATTGCCGGACGGAGCGATGGTCAGCTTGCCTTGAAACTCCGGAATTCGAGTCAGTTCGCGGACTCCCTCATTCAGCAGATCGAGCTGCACCAGCACATCCCGGCCCGATAAGCTGAGATTTCGTCCGATCGCGTAGGCCTGGTTGTGCTTCGCGTCCCATGTAACTCCATCGAACGAGTGCCCTTCGAAAAGGGTCACTGCCTTGCCTTGCGATGGCTTCATGCGAACGATTTGAAATGGGCCGCTGCCCGTCACGTAAACGATTGTCTGCCCATCGGCTAACCATGTTGCATTCCCAGCCTCTTCGATAAAACGGTCCTTCGACCCCGCCACCAGAATCTCGCCTCCGTTCTCATCAAAAAGCGCGATCCCCTTCGTCGTGGTCGGGGATGAATCTTCGTCCACGGCGGCCTTTTGAAACGTGATGTCCGCGGCGAGTAGACGGCTATCGGGCGACCAGGAAATCGAATCCACCTGAAAACTCAGCGGGGGCGGCGTGGGCATAAATTTCTCGCCCTCGACGATTCTGCGCTTGCCGCCGTTTGCCGACGCCACCCATATGTCGTCGCGCTGAATCACGATTTTCTTCATCCGTTTCTGATGTTGCACGACGAAAACGATCTTGTTATCCGGCGCGACGGAGAAATGAGAGCAATCTTCTTCGATAATAAATTTGGGCTTCTCTTGAGCAGCGGTGAAGTGGGAGAAGATTCCGGCCAAAATTACAAGAGTGGCAAGACGAAAAGGAAGTCGCATATCTCGGGGAGTTTTCACCTTTGTCCGGTTGATTTTCTCTGAATTCGCCGGATCTCTTCAAGCCGCCGCTGAATGCGCGCCTCAAAGCCCTGATCGGTGGGCGTGTAATAGGTGCGGCCGATGAGACTTTCAGGTAAACAGGTCATGTCCGTGACTTTCGCTTCCGCATTGTGCGCGTATTGGTAGCCTTTGCCATAGCCCACGTTGCTCATCAAGCCTGTCACCGCGTTCCTTAGATGCAAGGGAACGGGTTCCGCGATCGTATTCTTCAGATCTTGCTGCACCTCGCCATAGGCTTTATAGACCGCATTCGACTTGGGCGCGAGCGACAAATACACCGCAGCCTGCGCCAGGACGAGATTTCCTTCAGGCGGCCCGAGAAATTCAAACGCATCCTTGGCCGCCAGAGTCACCGCAAGCGCGTTCGGCTCGGCGAGACCGATGTCCTCGCTCGCCATGCGCACCATCCGGCGGGCCAGGTACAACGGATCTTCTCCCGATTCGAGCATGCGCGCGAGCCAATACAGCGCCGCGTCGGGATCGGAATTACGCACGGACTTGTGCAAGGCCGAGATGAGATTGAAGTGTTCTTCGCCGGATTTATCGTAGGGCAGAAGCTTCTTCTGCAGCACTTCTTCGAGAACTGCTTCCGATATAACGCGGCATCCGTTCGCGTCTGGCGCCGTGCCAAAAACAAGCGTTTCGAGCGTGTTGTAGGCCGAGCGTGCGTCGCCGTTGGCAAGGATTGCAATTCGCTCGACAATTTCGCCGCTAATCTCGATATTTTCGCTGCCAAGACCGCGCGCGGAATCTTTTAGAGCACGCCGGAGCAGCATCGCCACCTGCTTGGCCGAAAGCGCTTTCAGAATGTAGACTTTCATGCGCGAAAGCAGCGGCGAAATCACCTCGAACGACGGGTTCTCGGTGGTTGCGCCGATCAGAAGGATGTTGCCGACTTCGACGTGGGGAAGAAACGCGTCTTGCTGCGCACGATTGAAGCGGTGCATCTCGTCCACGAACACAATCGTTCGCCGGCCGTAGCGGCGGACGCCTTCAGCCTTCGCCATCACCTCTTTGATTTCCTTGATGCCCGCAAGAACCGCACTAAAGGGAATGTATTCGGATTTTGTGAGACGGGCGATGATGCGCGCGAGAGTCGTTTTCCCACATCCTGGCGGCCCCCAGAAAAGCATCGAGCCGAAATCGTCGCGCTCGATTTGTGTGCGGAGTGGTTTTCCGGGGCCAAACAGGTCTTCCTGGCCCATGAATTCGTCAAGCGTTTGTGGGCGCATGCGGTCGGCGAGCGGCCTGCCTGCCAGAGGCTCGTCCTGCGGCTCGATTGCCCTAAACAATCCCACTGCGCGCCTCTTGCTACAGTCGGCTCAAAGCTTCTACCATCAACGAATTAGGCTAGCACGAAGCGGCCGGTGTATGAAACGCCGCGGCAACAGTTTCGCGGCAGCAACAGGGCCCAGCAAGTTAGAATTGAACGCAATGCGACGAATTTCCCCTTTTGTTGACTGTGCTGGCTGTGGTCTGCGTGGCCGAAGTAGCCAGCGCAAAACTGGTCGCCGCGCCCGGGGAACAGATCACTTCGTTCGAAGCCGATATCCTGGTGAATAGGGATGCCACGCTCATCGTGCGTGAAGATTTCGTGGTGCATAGCGAAGCGTCGTATTTCATGTACTGCTTTATCCGCAACCTGCCGATCGATGATAAGGCTCGTTGGGACGAGCGGTACGCGGGCAAATGGACGGCGGACAACGGGATTCGGGTGAAAATTCTCGAACTCACTGAAAACGGGGCGCCTGTCAGCTATCAAGAGGGAGGCGGGTTCGGTTATCCGCAGTTACGTATCGGGCCCTTGAATGTCCCGCTCGCGCGTGGCGATCACCGCTACATCATCCGCTACACCGTAGACGGAGCTGTTGGGTTTGGCCCCGCTCGCGACACCTTGTATTGGAACGCGATCGGCCACTACTGGAGCCTGCCTGTTGACACGGCCCGCGTGACGGTGCGTTTACCTGCCGGAATCGCGGTATACGACGTGAGCAGCGAACCGCGCGTGGGCGGGCGAGGAGTTTCCAACAATAGGGGAGCGCCAACTGCGATTGCGGAGACGAGCGAAGGACACTTGCCGCCGTGATCGCGGCGCTCGCCGCGAGCAACTGTCTAAGCATTGAGCCGCAGGACGGTATGTATAAACTTACTCGTCTTGCTTCCAATCCCAGCGAGGAACGCAAACTTGCGCACGAAGAAGCGGGTGCCCTGAACTATCTATTCGTGGACGGCCCGATCGCGAAGATCAGCCCGTCCATGTCCCAGGAAAACAGTGCGCGCAACAGCCGTTATGTCGCGAACATCCAGCAAGATTTGGCGAAACGGTTGGACGCAGTCTATTTTACCCGGCACATCGGCTATGTAGCGTTTGGCGTGCTCGCCACTTTCATCGTGACGTTTTCTATGGCGGCCACGGCGCAAAGCCGCGACACGGGCGCAGCCTTTTTCATGACCGTATTGATTCTTCTTTTGCGCTTTGATTTTGGGCGCCATCGTTGAGACTGCGTTGATACCCGCATGGAAGGCAGTTTTTCGTGGGACGGCTGGATCGGTCAAGCTCATGTCCAAAACCGCAGCGGCGGGCGTCTCCGTTTTTTTTCTTCGCGTTACTGCTCAAGCGGCTGCCGCAGGGCGTCTCACCTGCATTCGCTATGGTGTTGGCAGCGCTTGCATTGGTCAACCTCATCTGGGCGCCGCTTCTCAAGCGCGTGACCCAAGAGGGGCGCGCTACTCTCGACGCGTTGGAGGGGTTTCGCCAATTTCTGGTATCCGTGGAGCAAAACCGGCTACACCGGCTGAATGAATCCGCGTCAAACCCTACTGCTGAAGTTGACTATCTTCCGTATGCGATCGCGCTCGAAGTGCGGGAAGCGTGAGGCGACCACTTTGCCGAGGCATTCTTCGCAACCACGATTCAGCGCTAAGACGGCGTCAACTTGCGCTGCTGCGTCGGTGGGCAGCTTCAAACAACGCAATGGAAGCTGCAACACCCGCATTGAGCGAGTCAACGGATGCGTGCATCGGAATCGAAATTGTGCCGTCAGCAGAAAGCAGCACTTCCCGTGCTAATCCCACGCCTTCATTGCCGACAAATATTGCCGATGGTTCTCGAAGATCTGGATAGGCGGGCGATGCCCGCGATGCTGCCGGGGAAGAATCTAGTCTGCGTCCACTCATCGCGATGATTTTTACCTGGGCAATTTTCAACTGCGCGAGCAAAACGGGAATCGCGATTCCCCGTAGCAGCGGCAAGCGCAGCGCCGATACCGCCGAAGCGCGCAAGGCCTTCGGCGACCACGGATCGGCCGTGCCGCGCGCCGCAATCACACCCGTGGCCCCAAACGCTTCGGCGGATCGGACGATTGTCCCCACGTTTCCCGGGTCTTGCACGCCGGCAATTACCACGACGAGCGGGGAAGCCCCGGAAAGCGCGCCGGTTTCGTCAGCTGCCCCACGCAAAATATCTTCAAATTTCCACTGTGGCGCGCGGAAGAGAGCGGCGATGCCTTGGGGCGTTTCGGTGCCGGCCACATTCGCAAATAGTTTGTCGGTCGTTCGCAAAATCCGCGAACGCGGTATACCGGCTTCACTGGCACTCGCGGCCCGCAAGATCGTATCCAGCGCAGGTTCAGCGGATTCGCTCACCAACAGCGCCTCTGGCTCCAGGCAGGCGCGTAGCGCGTCTTCCACAAGCTTTGGCCCCTCGACTCCGATTGCCTCGCTTTCCGCAGGGCCGGTTCCGCGCAGCGCGGCACGAAACCTTTTCAGCCAGGGATTTTCCCGGCTGGTGATTAGGCCGCTCTCGTCGGGAGCCGTTCGCGGATGGTACGTCATGCCGCAAGCCTAACAAACGTTGCGCGCATCGTAAACGCGAGCGTTCGTAGGCTCGCTGAATCGAACGCAATCTTTTGGGCAGTCGTGTGACGCCTTGCATAGCCCGCGTTGGCTGTGGTACGTTGCCGCGCGGTCAGATTTGGGGGCGTAACCCGCCGTGAGCGAACAATTTGCCCGTTGAAGTCCTAAAAATTTCGCCGGATTCGCCCGAACCGAGCGTGGTGGACTATGCGGCCGACTTCATCCGTCGCGGCCGCGTGGTGGGAATGCCCACCGACACTTTTTACGCTCTCTCCGCCGATCCTTTCAATCTTTCGTCCATCGAACACGTCTTTCGTGCAAAAGGCCGCGCTGAGAATAAAGCCTTGCCAATTCTCGTGAGCTCCATCGAACAGGCGGTAACACTCGCCCGCGACTTGCCCGATTCGTTCCTCGTGCTCGCGCACAAGTTCTGGCCCGGTGCTCTGACGTTGGTTGTGGAGGCAACGCACAGGCTACCGCTGAAGGTTACTGGAAATACGGGACGGGTCGCGTTGCGCTGGCCAGACTCGCGGATCGCGTCGGCGCTGATTGAAGCAGTGCACGGCCCGGTCACCGGCACCAGTGCGAACCTCTCGGGATTCCCTTCGTGCACGAATGCAAGTCAGATTGTGAAACAGCTCGGCGAGCGCCTGCCGCTGATTCTCGATTCTGGAGATACCGGTGCGATCATGGCTTCGACCATCGTGCGGATCAGCGGAAGCGAATGGTCCATCGTACGCGAGGGTGCGATTCCGGAATCCGAAATCACCGCAGCGCTTCGATAACGCACGGTTTTGCGCGAGACAACCAGGCTAGGTTTCTATAAGGATTACGCGGTTTTGAGGTGTGCCGGTGCAGTTTGTTCCGTCGGCGTGAACCCGTAGAATCGCGACTCGCACTTGATGCACCGATAGGGACGCAGTCCGATTATGCTGAAGAGATACTTCTCAATCGGGCCGCGACGATGAGAGCGAAACACTTCTTTACTGCTGCAGTCTGGACAAGGCCGCCTGATATTTAGCTTCATTCTCAAGACTTCTTTCTCCCCTCGTGGCCCGAGGGGGGGAGGGACCAGCGACAATCAGCGTTTACATCTACGCACAAGAAATGTAAATTCTCGCGTACTGGGTCGCTATACAGTGTTTCCGGCAGGCGACGCTTTTTAACGCTGTACCGGTAGGAACACCCGCAGATTACGTTTTAGGTTCTTTGTACCCAGGTACAGCAGACGGTCCCTGTTCTCTTTCTGGTCTTGCCGAATTAACGCTCCCGTCGTTTACTCGCGGCACGCAATAGGCGTATCCAACATCCGTTAGTTATTTCGTTCGGTTCGAGCCTGCCCCGCCCGCCGATTGGCTGACTCTCGGGCCGCACGCAGATCCCTTTAGAGTTGCAGGTTTAGTACGCCCTGGCACGCAGCATGATGGGAGAGACCGCGGAGACCGGCGGGTTCCGCGGTCTTCTACTGTTCACTTTGCAGCATTCGGATGAGTCTTCTAGGCGATCCGTTAGATTCTGTTAGGCCGAAATTAGCCGCCGGAATTTCGCTGTGGCGCTGCGGGGAATTCAAACAGTAGCCCAGTTTCCACTGCCACAGCTTGCCCCTTCACGATGTACGGCTTGAACTCCCACTTTCCTAAAGCATCCGTGACGCTCTTCACCTGCTCCGGAAATCCCGCAATCGCGTGAATATGTTCAAGCTTCCCATCTGCACCGATAATCAGCCGCACCGGCACGCTCCCATATCTGGGTCCCGTCATTGCCGAATCAACCTTGTGCGCAATGTGATCGCGATAAGCCGCTTCGGAAATGCACAGCGGCCACCCTCGTCGCGCCGCGCGCTCATTCGATGACGAAGTGCTCCCATTTTGCACAATCGACAATTTCCTCAGCGACTCCACCAGCATCCCACCGGCCGCCTCCCGGCTCGCTGTGATCGAAAAAATAATCGTATGGCAACGGATTTCCGTCGCAAATACAATGTGGCTCAGCCCAGCCCCGCTATAGTCCAGGCGCGCGAAATCCACTCCTGCCAGTTTCACGTTCGCCACCGCATTGGGAGCCGAAAGACTGGCATCGAGTCCCTTTTTCATCGCGTCCAGAAAACCCGTCGCGCCTTTTACCGGCTCCGGCGAAAAAAAATTATCCTGCGCGGAAATCTGCATCGTCGCCACAAGCTCGCCCGCAGGTTTCAGCGCGGCCAGCGAATAAAATCCCGATGCCGACGGCTCCGGCCCCTTCAAATCCTCCACCCAGCCTGAAGGAAGCCGATAGCGCACCCCGAAATAATCATCCTCAAAAACTCCGTTCTTCAACGCTGCATCTTCCGGCTCCGAATAATTCACAAAGACGTCGCTCTTAGCCGAACCAGCGGCCACCACGATCGCCGCAACGCACAATAATCGCGCGCGCATTTGAAATCGGCTCACAATCACAATTTTTCCCTGCAAGTCTGTTGAGTGGCGCTTCTCGGCGGGCTCACCACAGTGTACCCGCTCAATATCGCGATGCAAGTCCTATGAAAGCCGCATTTGCTGCTCCGTCAACGCAAACGCATCGGGAAGCCGTCCATCTATCGCCCCGATGCTTCGCACTCACAAGCATCCGAATTCCCATGTTGCAAAATCTCGCTTTTCGGATGGCCGCGGAAATCAATTCGCGCTATTACCAGGGCTCGCGCTGAGCCCAGCATAATTGCTTCTATTTGCAGCGATTTACTCGTTCGGTGGCAGCAGCACGCAGCATAAATTATGGCAACCCATTTGCATTCAGGCGTGCATTGCCCCTGCCGCCTTTCGACTGGTGCAATCGGGGGAACAACATGATTCGTAAACGCGCAACGAAAATGGCCGTCGTTTCTCTCCTACTCGCAATCGTCTTGGTTGCACAAGCCTTCACGCCGAACGCCGCGATGGCCCAAAGCACGATTGCCACAGGCAGCATTCAAGGCACAATCCTCGATTCCAGCGGAGCCGCTATTCCGTCCGCGAAAGTTACGATCCGCAACAAAGATACCGGCCAGACTTTCCAAATCGCCGCATCTTCCAGCGGCGCCTACACCTCCGGCGCGATCGTCCCGGGAAATTATGCGGTTCGCGCCGAAGCCCAGGGCTTCAAGACCGTGGAAGAAGCTGTCGTTGTTCGCGTCGGTGAAACAGCCGGTGCGAATCTCACGCTGCCGGTGGGTGCAGGCAGCACCGTCGTGGAGGTTGAAGCACAGGCTGTCACCGTCAACACCGAGCAAGCCAGCGTGCAGGGCGTTCTCGGCAAAGAGCAAATCGAAAATCTGCCCGTCAACGGGCGAAACTTCCTCGACCTCGCGCAGCTCGAGCCCGGCGTTCAGGTGCAGGATGGCTCGGATTTCGATCCCACGAAAGTCGGCTTCTCTTCTATTTCATTCGGCGGCCGCTTTGGCCGTACGGCGCGAATTGCCGTGGACGGTGTGGACGTCAGCGACGAAACGGTTGGCACCACCACGGAAAATATTCCCGCAAGCGCCATCCAGGAATTCAGCGTGAGCCAGTCCTCGCTCGACCTTTCCAACGAGCTCACCTCCTCAGGTGCCGTGAACGTCACGACACGCTCCGGAACCAACGATTTCCACGGCGAAGGCTTCGCCCTTTTTCGCAGTAGCACTTTCTCTGCGGCTCTACCGGGGCCGCCTCCGCCTGCGCCGCCGCTCGAATCTCCCTACGCTCGTAATCAGGACGGAGGCAATTTCGGTGGAGCTATAATCAAAGACAAGCTATTCTTTTTCGTCGACGCTGAGCACATCAATCAGAACCTCACTGCTCCGGTTGTGCCGTCCGATCCTTTTACTTCCTTTACCGGCAATACCAGTGCCCCTTTTCATGAAACCGACTACGACGCGCGCCTCGACTGGACGCTCGGAAATGGCGTCCGGATGTTCTATCGCTTCACCTACTTTGATAGTATCGCCGTCGCAGCCGGCGGTTTAATCGGCTTTCAGCCCTACGAGAACAAGAACTACACCAAGGCCCACGTTGTGGGAGCCGACTTCACCTCCTCCGGCTTCACTCACAGTTTCCGCTTTGAATATCTGAAATTCATCAACAACCTTCGCGACATTGTCGCCGGATCCGACCTTCCCTTCGCCAATTTTCCCGTCAGCATCAACATCTTCGCGTCGAATTTCTTCACGGGCCCGAATTTTCTTGCGCCGCAACAAACCTTCCAGACCGACCGCCAGATAAAATACGACGGCAGCAAGGTCCTCGGCTCTCACATCCTGCGTTATGGGGTTTCCTACAACCGATTGCGCGGCGGAGGACTCTTCTCCTTCAGCGCGATCACTGCCAACGTGAGCCCCATCGCCAATGCGGCTGAAGTGGCATTCGCAGCCGCGCAACCGGGCGGCGCAGGTAATCCGCTGAACTACCCGGTCGACAATGTCACCCTCGGCAACGGCAACAACTGCGACACCGAGATTCCCGCGTTCAACGCACCTTGCAGCGGCACTCCCCCTGACAACCGCTTGGGTCTTTACGTCGGCGACAGCTGGAAAGTGAAGCCCAATCTGATGGTCACCTACGGCCTGCGCTACGTCCGCGACACGGGGCGCAGCGATAGTGACTTGCCGCCGCTCCCTGGCGTCAACGATCTGCTGCCCGGTTTCGGCAATCGCGTTCATCAGCCCAACTTGAACTTCGCGCCGCAACTCGGAATTGCGTGGGACCCGAAAAGAGACCAGAAGACGGTCATTCGGGCGGGCATCGGAATGTTTTACGAAAACGCGATCTGGAACAACGCGGAATTCGACCGCCCCGAGCGTTTGCCCAATGGCGCTTTCCTTGCCAACCCGTCGGCCTGTTTCAACGGTAGCGGGTCCGCAGTGCCGTTTCCGGCGGGAAACACATTTCTAGGCGGAACTCAGAACACCGCCAACGACATCTGCTCTTCCTTGATAGGGTCAACGATCGACGCGGGTGGCGGCACCTGTGCGGGACTCACAGCGGCAGCGTGCGTGGCCAATTTTCAAACGACGTACCAAGCCGCCACTGCAACCGTGGGCACCAGTGCGCCAAACCCCAACTACATTCCAAATCTGATCGCATCCAGCTCGGCGATTCCTCTCGGAGCGCTGGCGCCCGGCTATCGAACTCCATACTCGATACAGATAAATGCCGGCATTCAACGCCAGCTCTTACCCGGAATGGTTCTGAGCGTGGACTATCTACGCAACGTAAACCTCCACTATCTAATTGGCGTCGACGTGAATCACAGCGGCGATGTGCGGTTCTTTAACAAGACGGCCGCCCAACAGGCAATTGCATCAACGCTCAACGCGTGCGGTGCAGCGACGATTGGCGCCGCCATTGCTTCCTGCCCCGGCCTGCATCCTCCCTCGGGCGGAAGTCCTGCCGGCGGAGCGAGCATGTCCGACTTCGGAAGCTTCGGATTGGATTCCGCGGCGGACTTGGGTGTGGGAAGCTGTGAAACAGCGCTCGGATTTCAATGCGCCTTCGAGGGCGTGAATCCGGCGTTGGGGCCCGCGGTGTTTCAGCAACCCATCGGACGTTCCGTCTACAACGCATTGGACGTAAAGCTTGTGGACAACGTGAAGGCGCCGTTCCGCGGAGTGCGTTACCTGAACTTCCAGTTTGCCTATGCTCTCTCCCGATTTACAAATTGTGGCGCCGCGCTCTCCACGTCCGTGGGCACGTCTCCTGCTGCGGCCGATCAGGATTTTGTCAACCCGACCGTCGACAACAACAGGCCGTGCGGCCTCAGCGGGCCTTCGTCTTTGGACCGCACGCACCAATTTTCATTCGGCGGCTATGCCGATCTGCCGCTTCATTTCCGCGTTGGCACGATCTTCCACTTCGATAGTCCGCTGGCCAGCGCTGTCGCCGTTCCCACGACCGGAAACGGCGCCGGAGAGATTTTCAGCACCGACTTCACCGGCGACGGTTCGGTGGGCGATCCGGTTCCTGGTACGAAACAAGGGACGTTCATGCGCGGAGTCTCCGTAGGCGGCCTGGCCAATCTTGTAAACAACTACAACAACACGATTGCCGGCAATCCTACTCCGGCCGGGAACGTACTTCTCAGCAACAACTTGTTTACCCTGGCTCAGTTGCAGGCGCTGGGAGGTGTAGCGCCCGCTCTGCAGCCTGTTGTGCCCGGCGAAGTCGGGCTCACTTGGCTCAGGACGTTCGATGCCAGCCTTACTTGGTCTGGGAGAGTCTTGGTGAAGGATCGCGCAATCGCCATCGAGCCTTGCGTCAGCTTCTACAACCTGTTTAATTTCTCGAACTTCAACATTCCGGGAAACGTCTTGAGCGGCATTCTAACGGGCGGCCCAGGTTCACTGAACGGCACCACCCGGCCGGATGCTGCCGTCGTTCGGGTGGGTGTGGGTTCGGGCGTTTTCTCGCTGGGCGCACCGCGCACCATCGAGTTTGGACTCAAGCTCTCTTTCTAACCTCCCTCGCTGTATTTCCGTCGGGCGGCCGCCCGATGGAGCAATCTTTCGTTGTCGAAAAAAAACAGGCTTACCTTTCGTCTTGAGCACTCCCGCCTTAGCCCCTAAACTGGCGCTAGGCAATGACTACGACAAAACAGTTCGCTGGGGCCGCAATAATTCTCGTGGCGCTGGTTTCCGGGGCTGCATTTCGCACTCCCGATTCGGTACAGCAACAGCACCAACAGCAAGATCAACGCCCCTCCGACCTCCGGCGTTATTTTCTGGAAAATGGTGTCTCGATCGATCTCGGTCCGAATTGGAAGCCTTCTGGCACCAGCAACGCAGCGCCTCCGGGGGGTCTTGGCCCGTACGCCCCGCCGTTTCGCTTCAACCAGATCCTCTTTCTGAAGAACGAGCATCAATTCACGCTGGTACAAGTTGCCACCTCCGACAATCCTCTGATCGGCCACGACGCGTACTGGCTCGATACGCAAATGCACGCAACCAACGGTACTGGTTCAAGCCTGCCGGATTATTTGTTCTTTCTTTTCCTGCCACCCTCACACTCCTGTATGGACGATGTCCTGGCCAAGCTCGCCGCTGCGAGCCGCCCCGCCGATCCGGATCCAACCGGTGGGGAGTTTTCGAAATCGGAACTGCAAGTCACCTATTCCTGCAGCTATGCGCCAACGCTCTCGGACTTTTACTTGCAGCAACTCACCAACGGCATTACCTTTCGACAGGCGCTCAACGGCCCGCGCGCCTATGGTGATTTTAAAAATCTCGAAATGCCGCCGATGGAGCAGGTGGATTTTGGGGGAATGACGTTCTTTGTGTTCGAAGCCGTCTCACACGAGCAGGTCGGCGACAACGCGGTTCACTATTTCAATTTGCCCACGGAGACTCAGGGTTTACACGCCGATTTCTTCTGGGCCATCGGCACGATCAGCCCCTATCCGTTCGTAGCCGATCCGGCTCGCAAGAATACTCCGATCATTCATCTCGCTTATGCCGGGGCTGGCCCCAATCGCCGAACCGATTTTCTTCGTATCCTGAGCAACGCGTTCGCGCGCAATAGGGCTTTTCACCGCAACCTCGCCCCTTCGATAAAATCGTAATCACCGGCCGGCGGAATCACGATGTCCGTCAGGCGCTCGCGATGCACGCACACATTATCGGGGTACCACAAATTGATATAAGGCTCGTCTTCGGCCACGATCTTCTGAATCTCCCAGAGCAACGCTTTCCGCTTCTCCCGATCCATTTCCATCCGCGCCTGGTCGAGCAGCGCGTCGAGTTTTGGATTGCGATAATGGCCGCGGTTGGATCCACTCGGCGGAATTTTCTTCGAACTGAATACCAACTCAAAAATATCCGGGTCGTTGTTTCCGCCTACCCAGCGCTGCGCCGAAATCTGAAAACTCCCCCGCTGCAAATCCGCATAAAACGTCGCGAACTCCAGAGGTCGCAGCTCAACGGCTACGCCGACGCGCTGCCACTCCTCCGCAATCGCCTCGCTCAAAAGCCGCGAATATTCCTCTGTCGATGTCTTGAATTCGAGGCGAAACCGGACCCCGTTCGCCCCGCGCTTGAATCCCTCCGCATCGAGCAACTGTTCCGCGCGTCCCGGATCGAAATCATATTGCCGAACGTTCGGGTCATACGCCCAATGATTCGGCGGCAGCAAGCTCGCTGCCGCGCGCGCCTGCCCGCGCAGTAAGTACTTAATTAGAGTGGCGCGATCCGTTGCATACGCCAGCGCCTGCCGTACTTCGCGATGCGACAGAATCGGATCCTCCAGATTGAACCCGATATAGGCAACTGTCGTCCCGGGCTGCTCATCGGCGGCGATTCCGCGTTCCTTCGCCAGAGTCAACACCATATCGGGAGTCAGCGAATTAATCGCGACGTCCGCTGAGCCTTTTCGCAATTCGAGCGCACGTACCAACGCATCCGGCACGATACGGAACCGCACCCGCTCCACGTTGCCTCGCGCGCCCGCCGCCTCGCCTGCATCTCCGAAATACGCTGGATTCCGTTGGAGTACGATCTCCTGATCCGTGATTGCGTTCACAAATTGAAACGGCCCCGTCCCGATCGGGCGCTGCGCGATCTCCGGCCCCGATCCACGCGGCACAATCCCCACCCCCGGCTTCGTCAGGTTCCATAAAAATGACGCGTACGGTTCGCGCAAATGAAACACCACGGTTGAATCGTCCGGAGCTTCAACCGATGCCACCATTCGAAAAGCCCCGCGCTTTGTTGTCTTCACCGCGCCGTCGAGAATCGAATCGAACGTGAACTTTACGTCCGCCGAAGTAAGCGCACGCCCGTCCTGGAATTTTACCCCTTGCCTTAAGTGGAAGACGTACGTCACCGGATCGCGCGCTTCCCAGCGCTCGGCCAAATCCGCAACGATGTTCATCTGCGCGTCGTGCGCCAGGAGGGAATCGAAAATCAGGCCGTCGAGATGTTGGGACTGAGCGTCTGTGCCAATGCGAGGATCAAGATTCGCCGGCATGGATTCGATCAGGAAATTAACGGTTCCAGGCTCCTCGGCGATGCGATTCGATGAGCAACCCACGATAATCAGCGAGCAGGCGAACGCCGCTGCCGCCAGCCGCATCCTAGCGCTCTCGTCCCCGGACAAGTTTGCCCATCACGGCCGGATGCCGCGCCCCTGTAGCGGAAGGTAGGTTATTCGCGCGGCCGTGATAGGCCTCGTACGCGAGCACGGCAAAAGCAAATGCTTCTTTCGCTTCGGCTGGAATTCCAAACTTGCTGGCCGGCACAATTTCAATTTCCGGCAGCGAAGCCGCGAGCTGCGCCATCAACAGCGGATTCCGCGCGCCGCCGCCTGCCACGATAAGTTCATGCACTCGCATGCGCGGCAGCACAAATTTGCGTAATGCATCCGCAATCGAAAGGGAAGTGAACACGGTTGCGGTTCGGATCAGGTCTTCGGTCGGCGCGCGGTGCCGCTTGCCCCAGGCCAGAATCTTCTGCGCATATTCGCGGCCGAATTGCTCGCGCCCCGCCGTCTTGGGCGGTCGCTTGCGCAGGTACGACTCCTTTAGCAAGGTTGAAAGCAACGCCGGCAATAATTTCCCGCGGATCGCGAGCCGTGCATCCCTGTCATAATGCGCGCGCCCGCCTGTCGAAGCCTCCACAACTGCATCAATCACCATGTTCCCGGGCCCAATATCGAACGCAATTAGTTGCCCAGGCCGCGCAGCCGCCGGAATAGCAGTGAGGTTCGCGATCCCGCCAATATTCAACGCCACGCGCCCGATTCGTGCATCCCGATACAAAAAATAATCCACGAACGGCACAAGCGGCGCCCCCTGCCCGCCCGCAGCCATATCCGCCGGACGAAAATCCCCAATCGTCATCACTCCCGTTCGCTCAGCAATGACGCTCGGTTCGCCAATCTGCAGCGTCGACGCCACGCGCCGCCCCAGAAATGGCGCCGCCGCGCCCTGATGAAACACCGTCTGTCCATGCGACCCAATCAACGAAATCTGCCGCAGCCCCACGCGCCACTTCTTACAAGCCGCGATCGCCGCCCGCTCAAACTCTTCGCCCAGCACAAAATTAAGCTGGCTAATCTCCGCCGTCGTAGTCGGTCCCCCGTTTGCCAGCCGCAAAATTGCCTCTCGCACCCGCCCTGGGAATCGAACGTGATAGTGCCCCTCGAACTTCGCCCGAATCGCAGGTGGTGCCCCCGAAATCCGCGCCAGCGCTACATCAATCCCGTCCGCCGACGTCCCCGACATCATCCCCATCACCCGCATCGCATCGCCCGCCACTCGCCCCTCATTTCAACTGCTTCTGCAGCGCCGCCAGCAGATTCAATGCCTCAAGCGGCGTCAACGCGTTCACGTCCGCCTCGCGCAGCGCTTCCAGCACCTTCTCGTCAATCGCCGCAAAACTCACCTGCTGCGCAGACGGCGCACTCGCCCCGGGCGAAAGCTGTTCCGTAAGTTTGTCTTCGCTCTCTTCATGCCTCCGCAAAAGTTCGCGCGCGCGCCGGATCACCGCGTTCGGAAGGCCCGCGAGACGCGCCACTTCAATGCCATAACTCTTGTCCGCGCTCCCCGGTTCCACGCGCCGCAAGAAAACAATCTCGCGTCCCGCTTCCTGCACGACCACGTGCACATTCTTCACTCCCGGCAGCAATTGCTCGAGCTCTGTCAGCTCGTGATAGTGCGTCGCGAAAAGCGTCTTCGGCCGCGCCCCTGCGTGCAGCGCCTCCACCACCGCCCACGCAATCGAAAGCCCATCAAATGTTGACGTCCCCCGCCCGACCTCATCCAGCAGCACCAGGCTCGACGATGTCGCCGTGTTCAAAATCGCCGCCACCTCGCTCATCTCCACAAGAAACGTCGAACGCCCTCGCGCCAGATTGTCCGACGCGCCGATGCGTGTAAACACTCGATCCAGCACCGGCAATTTCGCCTCGGCCGCAGGCACGAACGATCCCACCTGCGCCAGAATCGAAATCAGCGCCGCCTGCCGCAGGTAAGTCGACTTGCCGCCCATGTTCGGCCCGGTAATGATCAGCAGGAACTGCGATTCGTCGTCGAGATACAAATCATTCGGCACGAACCGCTCGCCGCGCTCCGCGAGCAACTTCTCAATCACCGGATGCCGTCCGCCCGCAATCAGCAGCGAAGTCATTCCTCGCCCGGCTGCCACGTCCGTCCCACTCATCGCGCGCGTTCCGCTCGCTTCAGCCACCGCCGTGCCCGCCGTAAATTGCGGCCGCGAGTAGTTCCGCGATGCCGCAATCCGCGCAAAGTTCACCAGCACGTCCAGCTGCGCGATCGCCGCGGCCGCCCGACGCAGCCGCGCCGCCTCGCGCGCAATGGCCTCGCGAATTTCGCCATACAGCCTCCGCTCGATTTCGAGCACGCGCTCTTCGGCCGTCAGCACTTTGCGTTCATATTTCTTCAACTCGCTCGACGTGAATCTCTCTGCATTCACCAAAGTCTGCTTCCGCTCGTAATCGTCGGGCGCCAGGTGCAAATTCGCTTTCGAAATCTCGATATAGAAGCCGAACACCTGGTTATAACGAATCTTCAGCGATGCAATTCCCGTGCGTTTCCGCTCGCGCTCCTCCATCGCCGCAATGATTTGCCGCCCTTGCTTGGTAATGTCGCGCAATTCGTCCAGTTCGGCGTGATATTCCCGGCGGATCACTCCCGGTTCGCTCACCACCGCCGGCGGCTCCTCCGAAATTCCGCGCGCAATCAAATCCCGCACGTCCGCAAGCTCGTCCATCTCGTTGCGCAGAGCCGCAAGCCGCGAAGTTCCGCCTCCCATCGCGGCGACATGAGCGCGAGCGACCGGAATCTTTTCAAGCGACCCGCGCAGCGCCAGCAAATCCCGTGGCGTCACCACACCCAGCGTCACGCGGCTCGTCAGCCGTTCGAGATCGAGAATCCCCTCAAGCTCTCTCCGAATCTCCTCGCGCGCAACCATCTGCGCTTTCAGCTGCGCCACAGCCTCAAGCCGCGCTTCGATCTCCTTCATCGAAATTTCCGGCCGCAGCACCCAGCTTCGCAGCAGCCGCGCTCCCATCCCCGTCGCCGTCTCGTCGATCGCAGCGAGCAGCGTCGCCCGCGCATCGTCACCACTCGTCGCCTCTACCAGCTCCAGGTTTCGCGCCGTCACCTGGTCGAGGATCATCGCGTCCTGCTGCTCGTAAAACGCGATCCGATCCAGATGCTCGAGCCCCGTTCCCGCGGGCCGCATGGACGGAACCGCTGCCGCATCCTCCGGCTTCCGCGCGCCAATCGCCGACGTTTCGCGCAAATAATGAACCAGCGCTCCCGCCGCCGCCGCAGCCTGCGGGTGCTCGCTTAAGCCAAAGCCCTCCAGCCCGGCCACTCGAAAATGCTCTTCGACGAGTCGCGTCGCATGATTTGTCTCGAACACCCAGTCATCGAGCCGCGTCTCAACCGCCCCCAGCCCGTTCAATTCGCTCGCAGCCGGCGCCGTCGCAGGAAAGAGCGACACAGGTTGCGGCAGCAGCACTTCCCGGGGCCGCAAAATGCCGAGTTCGTCGCGCAACCGCGCCTCGGCCCTTTCGCCCGAGAATTCCGTAGCGCGAAATTCACCCGTAGATAAATCCACAAACGCCAAGCCAATCGTCCCAGCTCCAGCGCCTGTCCGCGAACTCGCCCGTCCTCCCGCGCTCATCGCCGCGCTAGCCGCCCCGCTCCGCGCCACCGCTGCCAGAAAGTTGTTCTCCTTGGCCTCGATCACGCCCGCGCCTGTCGCCGTACCCGGCGTCAGCACTCGAATCACTTCGCGCCGCACAATCTTCTTGCCCGCTCCCGGCTCTTCCATCTGCTCGCAAATGGCCACCTTGTGTCCGGCACGGATTAACCGCGCGATATAGTTTTCCGCCGCGTGGTAAGGGACCCCGCACATCGGCACAGCGCCTTCCTTCTCCTTATTGCGGGATGTCAGCGTGATCTGCAGAATTTTCGATGCCACCTTCGCGTCCTCATAGAAAAGCTCGTAGAAATCCCCAAGCCGGAAAAGCAACAAAGCCCCGGGATGCTGTCGCTTCACGGCGTGATACTGCTGCATCAAGGGAGTCGTCGGCTCAGTCATTTTCGCGGCGATTTTTCCGGCACACTTCGGTTCGTGAGGGTGGTCGGCTCAGTTGTTGTCTTCGCCAATGGACGTAGCTCTTTCGCGTGATGAACACAGTAGGAATCGGATTATGCTGTGTCGCGTCCGCTCTGGCAACCTCGTTCCCGTTGCATGCCGCTAGACTTGAAACGGCCAATTGACGGGTGGATGTTGTCGGGCCGTTAGGCTAACAAACGCTGAAATTCAGCGTTTCCGCGCAGCGAGCTTAAATCGGGATCGTGGTTGATCCACTCTTTGCGCCAGCCGGAGCGCACCACTTTCCTCAGGCACTTCAGGGCTTCTTCCGAGCGGCGCAATACGGCATAGAGGCAGGCTACGTTATAAAGCACCGCGGAATCCCGCGAATCGAGCGCCAGTGCCTTCGGCCCCTGCGAGGGCTTCCTTTCTGCGGCCGATTCGCGCCCACGAAATCGCGCCCAGGTAGAGCGCGCGCACATCGCCTGGATTCACCACCAGCTGCTGTTTCGCAACTTCTATGGCGCGTGCATATGCGGCCGTTGCCTCAACCTTAAGTCCGAGTCCTGTGTAAGCCATCCCTAAAAAGCACAGCGACTGATAATCCTCCGGACGAACTTCCGCCGCAGCTTGAAACGGCTCGATTGCCTCCCGAAGCTTTCCCTGCGCCAGGCATGCGTCGCGTCCGTAAAAATAGTGGGCCTCAAATGAATTGGGATCGCGAGGGGTCGCTGCTACATGCTCTCGTTGCTCATTTTCGTGACCGCGGCAAAGTGCGGCAAAGTACACTCTGCCGCTGAATCCCGCTTGCGCGGCCGCGATTGTACTTCTATTTTGTTGCGAACCATGCCTCCGGCAGGATCTCTATAAATGCATTTGACGACGAATTGCCTGGGCTTGATCTGCTGCTTGCTGCTGGGCCTGGGCGGCTTCGATTCTTCTCGCCCCAACGGCCGCGCCACCATCCTCTACGACGCCTTTGGGAATTCAAAAAACCTCTCGAAGGATTGGGCCTTCTCCGTCTTAATCGAATGTGCGGGCAAGAAGATTCTGATGGCGCGGAACCACGCGCATTTTCCTCGGGAAGCCCCTGGCCGGAAGCGAACTTCGTGCCAGTCGAAAGTATCTTGGAGGTAGCGCCGGGCATTTCCCTCATTCCCACAATCTCCAACGTAAAAGGAACCCTGGAACTCCGCGAGCTCACCTTGGCGATTTACACTCCTTCCGGGCTGGTTCTGGTTGTCGAGTGTTCCCATGCGGGAGTGGAAGAGATTCTCAGCGCGGCTTCTCCGCTGAACCCTCACGTCCACATGCTGCTCGGCGGGCTCCACCTGGTGAAAATTCCCGACGCTGAGATTGACCGCCTCGCCAGCCCGCTGCATGACAAATGGAAGATCGACCGCATCGACCGGGCCACTGCACGGGAGAGCCCGCCTTCGCTAAGTTGAAACAGGTCTTTGGCGCGTACTACGTCTACGCAGGCCTCGGTTCTTCCTTGGATATTCTGTAACCCAGTTCGGGCGGATCTTCTCAGAGACGCCAGTCGATGATCCTGCTGAGGCGTTTGTAAGATGGATTGTATACTCACCCGAAATGTTAATTCATCAGCGCACGAACCGCGAGGTCGAGATCAAACTCCTTGTGCCGGATGCAGCGGCCATGCTTCGCAAACTCGCCACTCTAGGCGCCCGTTGCGAGAGGCGCGTTCTCGAACGGAATACCCTCTACGACACTCCCGACTCCGACTTTCGCAGGCGTAATACCCTTCTTCGAATTCGTGTTGAAACGCCCGCTCCGCGGGCCAGCGCTCAATTGCCGAAAACGACGCACGGAGCCTGCCCCATCCGCCGCACGATCCTCACCTCCAAAGCCCCGGCTGTCCCCCGCACCTCACGCGACCGCCGCTACAAGGAAAAACTCGAAAGGGAACTGGTCGTCCCCGGCTCTCGGACCCATTGGGATCGCAAGCTCCGTTCCTTAGGCCTTCGCCCTGGTTTTCGCTACGACAAAATCCGGTCCACCTTCCGCCTCCGCCGTCATCCCGGGCTCGCTATCGAGCTTGACGAGACTCCCGCTGGAACATTCCTCGAACTCGAAGGGTTTCCACCCGACATTGACCGCGCCGCCCGCGCTCTCGGCTACTCCTCCCGCGACTACTATCGCGGCACCTATTGGGACGTCTACGTAGCGAACTGCCGCCGCCGGGGCCTCACTCCGCGAAATATGGTGTTCGATAGGCAAAAATAAGCAGAATTCTCGCCAAAACCTCACTCTTCGCTTGACAAATTTTTACTGCGCCCTTAATAGTTCAATCGGGGACAAGCGCAAGCACCATGGAAGAGCGTTCGTCTAATTGGGAACCGGGAAGTAGCCGCGCCGGCTGCAGTTTCCGCTGCAACTGGCACACGGCTTGCTTCTTGTACGCATCGAATCGCTGCTCCCATCTGACACGTGGGGACAGGGAGGCGAGACCCGGCCTGCACTAGACAGAGGGCGGTGGCATCTGCCCGCGGCCGGAGCTACGCCGGTCCGGGCTTTTTTTTTGCCCGGACGCAGCCGGGCAGAGCATTGCCCGCTGATCCCTCCACGGTCGCATTTCGTAAGGAGTCAACATGCTTCACGCCACTGAAATTCTCGGCGCCGAAACCTTTGATTCGGCCGGCAACTTCGTCGGCCGCGTCAAGGAGATGTTCATCGAGCCAGCCGACCAGCCCAATCGCGTCGCCCGCCTCCTGCTGGGCCGCGGCCAATACCGCCCCATCGTCGCTCGTTACGATCAAGTCGCATCCGTTGCTCCCGGCCGCGTGAACCTCACTACCGACGAGTCCGCCCTCGAACTTTTCCACCCCAATGAAGCCTGGCTGGCTGTCGGCAAAGACCTCCTCGACCAGCAGATCATCGACACCAATGGCCGAAAAGTCGTCCGCGTCAACGATATTGACCTTGCCGAGCAGCGCACCAATGGCAATGTCGAGATACGCATCACGCAGGTAGACGTGGGAGTGAAGGGCGCGGTTCGCCGCCTCCTCCAGGGCATTGTTCCGCCCATGGCCATCCGCCGCCTCGAGCAAAAGCTTCCTCCGCGCTCCATTCGTTGGGAATTTGTCAACTTGATCGAACCCGACCCGCTGCGCCGCGTGAAGCTGCGCATGTCCAGCCAGAAGCTCACCGAACTCCACCCCGCGGACCTCGCCGAAATCATGGAAGAGCTCTCGCCCGCCGAACGCCAGGGCATCATCGATTCGCTGCCGGAAGACACCGCGGCCGAAGCCATCGCCGAACTCGACAAGCGCCTGCAAACCCAAGTGGTCGAAAAACTCGACCCCGAAAAAGCCGCCGATATTCTGGAAGAAATGAATCCGGACGAAGCCGCCGACCTGATTGCCAGCCTGCCACCCGACACGGCGAAAGAAGTCGTCGAGGAAATGGAAGGCCAGGAGAAAACCGAAGTCGAAGCCCTCATGCGTTATGAGGAGAAAACGGCTGGCGGCATGATGAACACCGAACTGGTCGTTGTGGGGGAGGACGCCACGAGAGGCGAGGTGGTTGACTACATCCGCTTCAATGAAATCGTCCCCGACCAGCTCGACAACATCGTCCTCATCAACCACTACGGCGCGCTTTCCGGCACGGTTCCCATCGCGCGCCTGGTAATCGCAAATTCCGAACAGCGCATGGACGAATTGCGTTTCGAGCCCATCGTTTCAGTGCACCCGGACGCAAACGAAAAGGAAGTGTTTGAACTGTTCGATAAGTATAATCTGCGCGGCCTTACGGTCGTCGATTCAGACAACCGGCCGATCGGCGCCATCACAGTGGACGACGTGGTCAGCAGAATGAACGCGAACCTGTAACAGAAAGTCAGGCCAGGCAGAAAGGTCCGCAGCAAAATTTGGAGTGCGAGAGCTTACTCTCGTTTTCATGGGACGCGCCTTGGGCGGTCCGCGCTTCCTGAGGACCGGGGCTTGCCCCGTCCCGGTTTTTTCACGGTCATCTACGGTCAAGAATGAATATGTGGGTCACAATCGAGCGCACCTTCGCGGATATCAAAGTCCGCGGCAAAGAGATCAACCGCCGTGTGCGCCCCTACCGCCGGCGCATCGCGCTATTCCTCGCCGTCGTCGGCCCCGGTCTGATCACCTCGAATGTGGACAATGACGCCGGCGGCATCACCGTCTACACCACCGCCGGCGCCCAGTTCGGTTACACCCTGCTCTGGTCGCTCATCCCCATGACCATCGCCCTCTACGTCTCCGAAGAAATGTGCGCGCGCATGGGCGTGGTGACCGGCAAAGGCCTCTCCGATCTCATCCGCGAAGAGTTCGGTTTCCGCTCCACCTTCTTTGTAATGATTGCCGCTCTTGCTGTCGATTTGGGCAACACGGTAGCCGAATTCGCCGGCGTCGCCGCGGCGGGGGAGGCCTTGCACGTCAGCAAATATATTTCTGTGCCTGTTGCTGCGATTGCTGTGTGGTTGCTGGTGGTGTACGGAAGCTATCGCGGGGTGGAGAAAATATTTCTTGTAGCTTGTGCATTCTATTTGTCTTACGTGCTGTCCGCGTTTCTGGCCAAGCCGGATTGGCTGCTGGCGGCCAAGGAAACCGTCTTGCCTTCCTTCCATTTCCGCTCGGACTACCTGCTGATGCTCACCGCCTTGATCGGAACCACGATCGCGCCCTGGCAATTTTTTTATCTGCAGGCTGGCTACGTCGAAAAGAAAGTCGGCCCCCGCCAGTACAAGCACGCCCGGTGGGACGTGCTGGTCGGCAGCATCTCCTGCATGGCCATCGTCTTCTTCATCATCATCTGCTGCGCAGCTACGCTCAACGCCAAGGGCCTCACCAGCATCAACGATGCAGGAGAGGCTGCGAAGGCTCTTGTCCCGCTGGCAGGGAAGTGGGCGGCCGGCCTGTTCGCATTTGGCCTGCTCAACGCCTCGCTTTTCGCCGCTTCCATTTTGCCTCTCTCTACCGCGCACGTGATCTGCGAAGGCCTCGGCTTCGAAGCGGGAATTGATCACAAATTCAAGGAAGCCCCCGCGTTCTATTTTCTCTACACGGGTTTGATCGTTGTCGGCGCCGGGATCATTCTGATTCCCAAAGCGCCGCTGTTCAAAATACTGGTGATGTCGCAGGTAGCCAATGGCTTCTGGCTGCCGGTGGTGCTGATTTTCATTCTGCTGCTCATCAATCGCCGCGAGCTGCTGGGCGATTACGTAAACACGCGCGTGTTCAACGTCGTGTCTTGGCTGGTCAGCATCGTTGTCATCATCCTCACGCTGATTCTGGTTTACACGACACTCGCTGAACCAAGTGCCGCCGGACTTTCCGGCACGCTCCTGCACCCATTCCAGCAGCTGTTCCACCAATAATTTACCGCATTCGCGCCAAAGCGAATGTCCATTCGAGCAGACGTTTGCCAGAGCCGATTTGTCTCTCGCAGCGCCTTCCGTGCTTCAATCCACGCTACTCGGACGTGCTGCGCTCGTATAAAATGGCGGAGACGTTGCAGGAAAGGGAGAAAGCGATGGCCAGTCAAGCGCCGTATTCCATCAATCTCGATACAAAGTTCGGCCCGCTCGAGCTCGTTGATCTCGAGACGCTGGTGAAAGCCTGCCAGGACAAGTGGTACAACCAGACTCTCTGCCGGGTGAACGATTGCGTGGTTCGCCTAGGCATCATGCAGGGCGAATTTCACTGGCACAAACACGATAACGAAGACGAATTCTTCTACGTGGTTGACGGCCGCTTCCTGATCGACCTGGAAGACCGCACCGTCGAGCTGATGCCCCAGCAGGGATTCACAGTTCCGCGCGGAGTGGTTCATCGCACGCGCGCGCCGGAAAAAACCGTCATCTTGATGATCGAAGGCGCAGGCGTTGTCCCGACTGGCAGCTAAGGTGCTGAAAAGCACACTAATTCGCTGAAGCGTTCTGGCCTGGGTTCGTGGGCATGACCCGGTTGCCCGCTGCGGACAGCCCCTGAATAGCGTGAGGATAACTTTTTAGTGCAACCTACTTCGCTGCAGTTAGAGCAGCTTTTTGTTCGCTTTATCTTCGCTCACGGTTTTCTCGCGTGCAGAAGATCATCTGAGAAATTCGAACGAAAACATTCTGTAACTTGAAGTAATTCGTCCAATTTCTTGGCCTGTGCTTCTTCGATGAGGGCGCGCGCTTCATCCAAACGGTTGAGATTGACAAACGATCCAATCAGGTTTGCATAATTTAAGCCGCTGGGATTCAGCTTGAACGCGCGCTAGGGCTTGCGATTTGCGACCCAGGAGCCGTCGGAGCGGGCTTCGACTCGCATCCGGCCTTTGCCTAAGTTGCCGTCAATCCAGCCTGCGAAGAATGCATTGACCGGGCCAGGAGCTCCGCGTGGGCTTTCTTTCGGCCAGTCACCGGCAAAGCTAAGCTCCACGTAACCGTTCCGCCAGGTGCCCGTGATCGCTCGTCCGTCACCCAGGGGGCCAGACCATGTCCCCGTCACTTTGTTTCCGTCGCGATGCAATTCCATGCGCGCGTCCATAGCTCCTGCGTCGCTCGAATAGTGCATCTCCCACGCGCCCGCGACATCTGAGCCGTTCTCCACCTTCTGCGGTTCGGCGGGGGTGATGCGCACATTCGAAAAATATGACTCTTCGCCCGTAAAGCTCCACAGGCCGACGGCTCCGTGCAAATCTTCGCCCTTCATCCCATCGACCACCAGGCTCGGCTTTGTGGAACCGTTTACGTAAAGTTTGGCGCTGCGACCGGCTACCTCGATGCGCACTCTTGTCCAGGTCTCTTTCGCGAGTTGCGCATGAGACTCATACACCGACGGCCATTCGCGGCGCAGCTGATACCATCCGAAGCCGGGCTCGCAGACATACTGCACAGAGTGATTGCGCATGGCCTGATCTGGCGCCTCGGAGTTTCCCGGCCGTAGGTAGAACAACTCGTAGTGCGACGCGTCGGGCCGCGCACGAAACGCAATCCCCACAAAACCCGGGTGCCTGACGCCCGGCGGCACCGTGGTCTTCAGGGCGATATCTGCCTCAATCACGCCATCCTGAAAGTCGGTTCCGGGGAGCAACGCGAGACCCTCGTGATCTTCTCCTTCCATCGTGATCCGCACGGACTTGCGCCCGAGATGCTTCACCGCTTCGGTTTTCACTTTCGGCGCAATCAAGCCGGCGGTATCGCGCAGTGGAAAGGTTTGCACGCGCGTCGGAGCCTGGGCAAAGAGGCAACTGGCGGCGAGAAGCGTAAGCAGGCCGCATTTCATACAACTCATGAGCATATCTTTTCATCCTTTGCGCCGCCGCTTCGTGGAGAAGCACACCTACCGCGCGAACCACTCCCAGGCGAACCATCATCTGCGCCTTAACTTATTGCCTGGTTCAAGTTTGTTTCGGAATCAGAGAGGTAGACGTTGCCACGTCTTATTCGGTAGCAAGATTCACATTGTCCGCTCGCGGAAGGTCCGAATCTTGCACGCATAGTCTGCGTGTGCTACTTTGCGTCGCGGACGCGCCTCGAGTGATCTCCCCGTGAAAACACCCGACCTTTGGAAGCCTGCCAGCCGCCAGGAGGCGGAGCTTCTCGACAAGCTCGATTCCAAGCGCCTGCCGCACCATGTGGCCATCATCATGGATGGGAATGGCCGTTGGGCCGAACGAAGGCACCTGCCGCGGGTGGCAGGCCACCAACGCGGGGTGAAAGCGGCCCGCGAAATTATCGAAGCATGCGCGCGCCTGAAACTGCCGTGCCTGACGCTCTACGCCTTTTCGCGCGAGAACTGGAGCCGGCCGCAAGCGGAAGTGGAATTTCTGATGCGCCTGCTGCGCGAATATCTGAAAAGAGAACTGCCCACGATTCACAAAAACAACATCCGCCTGACGATCATCGGCCGCGACTCGGATCTTCCGGAGCCCGTGCGCAAAGATCTGGACCGCGCGACACAGCTAACAGGTGGCAACAGCGGGATGAATCTGGTGGTGGCGCTGAACTATGGCGCGCGGGCGGAAATTGTGGACGCATTCAACGCGATGCTCGAAAAAGCGCGTGCCAATGGCCAACTGGAACTTCGCGCCGATGAGGAAGCGATTGCCGCGCACCTCTATACCGCTGGCCTGCCCGACCCCGACCTGCTGATTCGCACGAGCGGCGAGATGCGCGTGAGCAATTTTCTTCTGTGGCAGATTGCCTATGCGGAAATCTACGTCACGGAGACGCTGTGGCCCGATTTTTCGCGGGTGTGTCTTTTCGAAGCTTTGATTGATTACCAGAAGCGCGAGCGCCGCTATGGCGGCCTCGGGGTCACGCGTACGGAACGGCAGAGTGGTTCACACAGCAAGCTATCTGCGGCGGCAAAGGGCTGACGCTGCATGCTCCGGCGCATTTTTACGGCTCTCGTACTGATTCCGGTTGTTGTGGCGCTGGTATGGTGGGGGCCGGCGTGGGTTCTGGCAGCAGTCGCCGCGCTAATCGCAATCCTTGCGCTTCGTGAATTTTTCGATCTTGGCGAACGGATCGCCATGCGGCCTTTTTGCAAATGGACGATTGTCTGCGCGGCTGGACTGTTCTACGCGCAATATTCGCTTGGGCTGGTCGAGACGCGTTCCATCGCGGAAGGTTACTCCATCGTGCGCAGCGCTGCTGGCGGCGTGCTATCCATCGAAGCTGTGCTTTTGGTGTTCGTCTTCGGTGCGGTTGTGCTCGGACTTGCTACACGCTGGGCTCTCCACGAAGTGCTTCCGGCGATCGCGGTGAGTTCGGCTGGACTTTTGTTTGTCATTTTGCCGTTCAGCTATCTGGTGCGAATTAATGAGGTCAGTCTCGTCGGGCGGAAGCTGGTGCTCTTCACGCTGTGCCTTGTTTGGGCGGGGGACATTCTTGCCTACTTTGTGGGCAAAGGACTGGGCCGGGTTCCTATGGCGCCTGCGCTGAGCCCTAATAAAACATGGGAAGGCGCGCTTGGGAACTTGCTCGCATCGCTGGTGGTGGGAGTGTTTTTTGCGAAGTGGCTACAGATGGAAGCTATGCAGATGCTTGTGATCGCCGGGCTCGCGAACATCGCGGGGCAAATGGGCGACCTGATCGAGTCAGCGTGGAAGCGCGGCGCCGCCGTGAAAGATTCGAGTAATTTGTTACCGGGGCATGGAGGGGTGCTCGACCGCATCGATAGTCTGATCCTTGCGAGCCCCATCGTCTGGGTAGCCTATCAATGGTTTGCAAAATGAAAAGGGGCTTGCAAAATGAAAAAACAAGCACGGACGATGCTCAAAGGACGGATTGGAGTGGGTGAGGCCTCTGTGGAGCAGCCGGCTGGTCTAACGCCGAGGCGTCGTCGGCAACTTCGGAGGCGGAGCGTTGGAGGCGCGCTTGCGCTCGGACGGATCCCAATCTTCGGGTGGAAACGCGATGCGCCAGAACAAGGGCGAAGGCTCGGAAAATTCGATTCCTACTTCCATTTTGCCGGCATCTTTTTGGCCGATGAAAGAGACTGTGCAGGGGAGCTCTTCCGCCGTTTTGGGATTCACAATCGCCACTTGCTGGGCGCGCGTCACGCGGTTCGTCATTCTGATCATGCAGCCATTGGCGTTAACCGCCACCGTGCAGGTCTCTTCTTCGAAATTCTGCGCGCCCACTTTCCCGCGCACAATCACCGGCATTGCGATCTGGACTCGTTGCGTGCGCCGGCGTTCCGAACTGACTTCGCCGACGCCGGACATAGAGCTCTTGATCTCAGCCATCGATCATCTCCTGAGTTCTTTTGGGAAAGCGCCCCCAAACGCGCCACCTGGAAGGCGAACACCCGCGGCCACAGCTAAATTCTACACCGCTCGCGTCGACCTTTTGCCCGGGATGTCAAGGCTGCGCGTACCAATTGTAAACAGTCCGCTTCGCTTGCTGTTAGCAAAATCTCGCAATCCTCTATAAAATCGCTGGCACATGAAACGCATCTCGATTCTGGGTTCAACCGGCTCGATCGGCACGCAATGTTTGAAGGTAGTCGAATCGCTTCCAGGCCGATTTGAGGTTGTCGCTCTTGCGGCCGGATCAAATGCTGCCCTCGTCGCAGAACAGGTTCGGCGCCACAGACCGAAGGTCGTGTCGGTGGGTAACGAAGCGGGCGGACGTGAACTCCGGGACATGCTGAGCGGCTATCAGCAACCGCTACCGGAGATTCTATTAGGCCCCGAGGGAATCGAACGCGTCGCCACTCACCCGGATGCCGAACTTGTAGTGTCGGCCGCGGTAGGGGTGGTGGGTCTGCCGGCAACATACAAAGCAATCGAATGCGGCAAGCAGATCGCTCTCGCCAATAAGGAGGTCCTTGTCGCAGCCGGGGAAGTGGTGATGACGGCGGTGCAGCGGCACCGCGTGGCGTTGCTCCCGGTTGACAGCGAGCACAACGCGATTCACCAGTGCCTGAGAGCCGGCGAAAATCGCGAGGTCAAGAGACTTGTGCTCACCGCTTCCGGCGGCCCATTCAGAAAAACTCCTATTTCAAAGCTGAGCAGTGTGAACCCGAAGCAAGCGCTCGCACACCCCAATTGGAAAATGGGGCATCGAATCACGATCGACTCGGCCACATTGATGAACAAGGGCTTCGAAGTGATCGAAGCCCGCTGGCTCTTCGGCATGGGCCTGGACAAAATCAAGGTCGTCATTCATCCGCAGTCGACAATCCATTCGATGGTGGAATTTGTCGATGGTTCAATCCTGGCACAGCTTGGGCCAACCGATATGCGTATGCCGATTCAATATGCGCTAACCTATCCGGAGCGCGTTCCGTCGAACGGATGTGCTCTCGACTGGATGACTTTGCGCAAACTGGACTTCGAGGATGTTCCGCCTCGCAAGTTTCCATGCCTTGAGCTCGCCAAAGCGGCAATCCGTGCAGGTGGGCTTTTGCCGTGCGCGCTAAATGCTGCCGACGAGATAGCAATCGCAGCATTCCTGGATCGCAAGCTGCCGTTCCTCGGAATCGCAGCGGTGATCGAAGAGGTGCTCACGCGAATGCCTCGGACGCCGGTGAATAAAATTGACGATGTAATTGCGGCGGACCTCCAGGCCCGGCACCTCGCGCGAGAAGTAATATCAAAGCGAAAGAAGAAGTAGAAGCGGCATGCGGAAGCAATTTTCTTGGTGGGCGCGAGACCGCGATCAAGTTGATTCGCCTGTTTTCGCGTGACGCTGTACAATCCTTATGAGGCAATCATGGTTGACTTGCAGAATGGTCTGATAGCTCTGGTCTCCGTCACAGTCGTGCTCGGCATAATGATCTTCGTGCACGAATGGGGACATTTTATCGCCGCGAAATTGGCCGGAGTTCGCGTCGAAGTTTTTTCCTTTGGATTTGGCGCCAGAATATTTGGCGTCAAGCGCGGCGACACGGACTATCGCTTGAGTGCGCTGCCGTTTGGTGGCTACGTTCGTATGGCAGGAGACAACCCGGTGGAGGAACGCACGGGAGCGCCATACGAGTTTCTTTCCAAACCTCGCTGGGTGCGCGTTCTCATTGCTGTGGCTGGGCCCGCGATGAACATTCTTCTAGCGTTTCTGATTTTCTGGGGAATATTTTGGCTCAAGGGCGTGCCTGAACCGGAGTATTTGCAGCAGTCGCCGCAAGTCGCTGCCATTCCGCAGAATCCGTCCGTCAGGACTGACCTTTTGGCGGGTGATCGCATCATCGCTGTGAACGGTGTGAAAACGGCAACATGGGACAAGGTGTTTGAGCAAATCGCGAAAGCGAAACCGGGAAGCACGGCTTTGATTACCGTCTCTCGCAATAACGCCGATCAAGACGTTGCAGTCCCTGTTCCGTCAGGCAAGTCTGACGCTTCGAATGTTCTCGGATATCCAGCCATGCCTCCGGTAGCAGATGAGATTGCCATCGGCTTTCCCGCTGAGAAAGCGGGCATGCGACCGGGTGACACCATCATTTCCATCGGTGGCATGCCGGTCGTAACTTGGCCACAGTTGGTTGAGGTCGTAAGGGCTTCCGAAGGCCACCCGATCAACTTTGTAATCCGGCGTGACGGGCAGGAAATTCCCCTTGAAATTACTCCAACGCATGGACTGGGCAGCGATGGCGAATCGGTATGGCAGATCGGCGTCTCCCCGCGTACCAACGACAGCTATCACCGTCAAGGATTCGTGACATCGATAACGGACGCTGGCTTAGCCACGGCTGGGGGCATACGCCAGATCTTCGACGTCCTTGCCGGACTTTTCACTGGAAAGGTTTCGATTCGCCAGCTTCAGAGTGTCGTTGGTATCGCGCGAGAGTCGGGACGCGCCGCCAAGGGCGGTCCAATGCGTCTGATCGAATTCATGGCTATCATTAGCCTGAATCTCGGTTTGCTGAACCTGCTCCCGATTCCGATTCTGGATGGCGGCCACGTATTGATGCTCGCAATCGAGGGCTCGATCCGCCGGGATCTCAGCGTCACGGTGAAGGAACGCTTTGTCCAGGTTGGCCTCGTATTCCTTCTGGGCATTTTTGGATTTGTTATGTACAGCGATATTTTGAAGCTCATTCAGCATCATTGATGGACGAATTTTCTGGTGAACGCTTTGCGGTAAGCTTCATGTAGAATCTCGAAACCCGTGCTGTGGGGAGTGCGAAACTCTATGGCCCCGTCGGGCTGATTCCCACAGTGTGAGGATTAAGGCATATCCGCGATGGCGTCTATAATCCGCGAAGTCGGTGAAACATTCTCAACGCTCTATAAGGGTTTTAGTATCACGTTGCGCACAATGTTTCGCAAAACGACCACCGAGCGCTACCCGGAAGTTCCTCCTAGCGTTGCACCTCGCTATCGCGGCATTCATGTGCTCCAGCGCGACGAAAACGGCTTCGAGAAATGCGTTGGTTGTTTTCTTTGCGCAGCCGCGTGCCCCGCGAATTGCATTTACATCGAAGCCGCCGAAAACCACGAAGCGAATCGTATCTCCGCGGGTGAGCGCTATGCGCGCGTCTACAACATTGATTATTCGCGCTGCATCTTCTGCGGCTATTGCGTTGACGCGTGCCCTACCGATGCCATCACCCACGGCCACAATATCGAGCTAGCTCCATACGACATCAACGCCCTCATCTACCGCAAAGAACAACTACTCGAATCGTGGCCGCTGCGTTCCGTAGCACCAACTTCCTGACTCCCGCAGTTCCAGCCCATTTTCAACCTCGGCATCCTGTAGGATTTCTTCAAGCCGCTTGGAACGCGCAAACATCGCCGCGCGCTTCCCCCTACGAAGCCGCAAAAACTCTCCAGCCACCAAACGATTTGGCGCAAGTCCGCCCGATAAGCCCCACTACCGGATTCGACCAGACACCACAATATTCAAACCACCAAGATGGTCGTTCCATGTGCTACCGGAGGCGTGAATGAAGGCTAGCAAAATATTCGACTCCTGCCACGGACGCTATCGCAACCTGCGCGAGTGGCTGGCCGAATCTACCGAGCAGATCCGCGCGCTCGATCCTGAATCGAACTACGACTGCTACCACTGGCGTCCGGCGCAGGTGCGCGCCGCTGAGTTCGTCCCCGACTATGAGCGCATCGGACGCAAGGCGCTGGGGCGTCCGGAGTGGAAAGGTCGGCTGAAGCTCTTCGAGATTTATTTTGTGCATTCGGTGGAGTACAAGCGTGCAATTTCGCTGGTGGGCGTCGGGGAAAGCACGTTTGAATACTGGCTTAACGAAGTGAAGCGCGCGCTTGGACGCGAGTGCGCGCGCGCGTTTGTTTCCGCCGTGGCGCAATTTCGGCGTGTGGGAGTAGCTGAGACTTTCCGTGATGCATGTATCGGCGGCGTTTTTGAACTTGGTTTTGGTGGGACAGGCTTCAGCCTGTCCTCTTGCGTTCAGTGAGTCCGATTCTATGCGGAAGCCAAGATCGGAAGCATTGCAGCGTAGCAAAAGCGCACAGACGTCATTTTCACGAGCCGCCTGCCCGCGGACGGCTGTGCCACTGTAAGGCTGGAGCCTCACGCTTCTGAACATCCGAAAAGCGGCGGTGCAGTCAGTTGAGCAGCAGGCCGTAGCCGAGGAAACTCAAAAAAGGGATGAACTGCAGCGGAATCGAGGCGATCGTCAGGAGCGTGCCTTCGATTCCTTTCGTCGAGTTCTCCAGATTCGTCTCTTCCTCGTGGATCAGCGGAGAGTGCTTGGTGGCGCCGTAGACGCGCCTGTATTTCTCGAGGTCGAGGTGGCAGACGCCGCAAGTGCCGCCGAAGCGCTGCTCGTGCCAGCACTTCGGGAAGGAATAAATCAACGTGTGATGACAATGCGTGCAGAAGTGCGCCGATTCAAGATTGGCGCAATGGCATTCCGGGCAGACGCCGGGCGCGTTGGAAGTTTGTTCCGCTGGCAAATCAAGTGAACGCGTCATCCTGACCGTCGCTTTTTACTTCTTGCGATCGCGCTTGAAGAAATAATCGCGAATGATCGGGTAGCCCAGCGTAAACGGCATCCACAAAATGTTTTTCATCAGCGTGGAGCGCTGCTCGAGGCGCTCGTGGATCGCATCGGCTTCCGCTTGCTTCTGTGTGACCACTGCGCCGATATACTTCAAAAAATCGATGCCGCACTTTTCACACTTGGCGCCCGTGCGCTGCTGGTTGTGGCACGACGGGCATTCGTAACGCATCGTGTGGTGGCAACGCTGGCAGAAGCGCGCCACTTCGCGCACATCGGTGCCGCACTTCGGGCATTTCACCGTTTTTTGCGGCGCGGCCGTGGCAGAAGTTCCAGCCGCCAGCGGAGATGCCGCGGATGCCTTGGGCGGAGCCGTATTCGGAACGGCGGTGCGGGGCGCAGGCGCCGGTTTGTCTGCGCTTTGGGCGCCGGCGCCAGCGCTGGGCTCGCCAGCGGTGTTCGGCGTAGTGACACCGTCACTAGGCACAGCGCTGCCAGGTTGCCGCGCGACCGGCTTGTGCGAAGTCGTACCGCTCATGCTGAAATTTTACAGGGGGCCGCGCAGCAACCGCCACAGCGGCGCGCATTTGCGCCGCATTGATAAGCTGTACGAAGGTACAGCATGCAGTAGCACCCCGCGTCGTCAGGAGCTCGTGAAAATGACGCGATTCGCGGCACTCGAGCATCGTCGCAGCACGGGATTGATTTCAAAATGTAGCTCACCTCTTTAGAGGTGAGTGTTTCACGGGAAACGACGGACCAACCGGAAGCAACGGCCTCAGGTCTAACGACCTGAGCTACATTCAATTTGACAACGCCGTCGATTTAAGAACGCCGACCCCAGGCCGGCGCCACAGGCATACACAACTACCGGAACGACGGGAACTTGATGCGCTTCAGCGGACTCGGCGCGAACCTCGCGCTAACTGCCGGCTTCGCTCCGCCGTTCACAACATTCGCGCCCACGTTTCCGTATCCGCAGCGGCGGCTGGGATCGGCCGGGCGCGGCGGGCCGTTTTTCTGCGTGCAAAACTCCGCGGGCGGGGGCGCGAGCAAACGCACCACGTGGCCGAGCCGCTCCTGCTTGTAAGGCTTCGTCATGCAGACCACCGCGCCGAGCGAATGCGCATTCGCGTAGTCGCTGGGGTAGCCGGAGTTGGTGGTCAAAACCACCGGCACATGCTTCAGCCGCGGGCTTTGCTTCACGTGCGCGCAGAGATCGTAGCCGGGCAGGCCGTCGCCTTCCACTTCTGCGATCACCAGCGCGGGCGTGAACAGGTTCATCACCTCACGCGCGTCGGGCGAATTGCTCACGGCCATCACGTCATAGCCTTCGCCGCCGAGATAACCTTTCAGCGTGGCGCGGACCATTTCGTCCGAGTCCACCACCAGCACCAGCGGGCGCTTCGAATTCGGTTCGCGCAAGAGCGAGAACACGGATCCATTCGAAGCCAGGGGAGCGGCCGGCGGCGCCAGGGGCATGCGCGGAACGGCCGTGGTGTCAGCCAGTTTGCGGCCGCAGGAATCAACAATGTCCTCGCCCATGCCTTCACCGAGCGCGACGGCCACGGCATAGCGGCCATCCGACGTTGCAAAGGTGCGCACGATGCGCCCTTGCTGCTCGGCGTGCAGCGCCGCGGGCGCGGTGCTGTACGGAAAAATCACGGCCACGTGCATGCCGCGCGCGTAGTTGGGGCTGGTCGAGAGAAAAAGGATGCCGGCGCGCGAGACGTCCATCGTCGTCGAAATTTCGTCCACCACTGCGTCGGTCACGTTGATGCCGCGCACCCGCACCGGCGCTGAAATCAGCGCGCGACGCCGCTTGCGACGATCCGCCGCCGGCTCGTTGCGCAGCGCATCCGCGGCTTCCTGCATGGAATGCTTGCGCGCGGCCCGCGGCTTGCCGGATTGTCCTGCGGCAGCAAGGGCGCTGCCATCGTCGCCCGCCAGGGAGGAAGCACCGTAGGCATTGGTCGAAGCCGAAGGCGACACCGACGCGTTAGGCGCGCACGGATCGGGCTCGAAATTCGCCGACGCGAGAATTTCGTCCAAGCAATAGTCAAATTCCTGATTCAATTCCTGATTCGCTTCGCCCGGCTGCGGCAAAAGCTCCGCTGCGTCCTGAGCCTCTTGCTGCTGCTGCGAAAAATTCGCGCCGTCACTCATGCCCTGAAGACCCCTGTTCCGCCTTGTCGTCCATACAGCTCTGGCTACTCAAAGGATAAAAGCGCAGCCGGGAGAGCACACTAGCGGAAGAGTTTCATTCGCGCAGTACTCCCGTCGCCGAAGGCAGTAGTACCAGGGTACGCGTCTGTAAGTAGTTGCATCTGAGTTGTTTAGTGCCACAGGCCTTAAGTCGCACTGCGTCCCACCTTCCACCAGCAACCGTGGCATTGCGATGGTTTACGTACCGCCGGCCTCTGGCCGGCGCTTTTGAGCTTGGTTCTTACGAAAGGGCAACTGCAAAGCAAGTCAACTGCGCCGGCCGGAGGCCAGCGGTACGACAGGCGGGCCTGTGCTACTTCGCGGTGTCGCGTAGCAGGACTACATCTGACACGGCGTGGCGCTGCATTACGCCGAGCTGTTTGCCGTCGGGCGAGAAGTGGTAGGCGTCGATCAGGTCGCTGGTGAAATTTGTAATGCGCCTAGCCGCGGAGGCGCCGCGATCGAGCGGCTGCAGCCACAGATTATCCACGCCGGCTTCGCGCACAGGGTAGACCAGCGCGCGGCCGTCGGGCGTGAACGAAGCGGCGCCGCTGATGCGTTGATCTGGGATGATGATGCGCGTCGCAGAATTCGCGGAGCTCGCCGCAGTCGCTAATTTTCCCGCATCCGCGGTCTTCGCTGCATTCGCAGTTGACGCTGCATTTGTTCCCGTGCCGCTTGCCGCGGCACCCGCACTCGCCTGATCGCCCAGGCTGCCCTTGCCGAGGACACTGGGGGCCGCATTCAGTTTCAGCAGCACGATCTTCGTCTGATGCGCCGTTTCATTCCCCTCCGGCTCCACGTGAATTGAAAACGCGAGCCACTGGCCATCGGGCGAAATCGCCACCGGCGTATTGTCGAGCTCCGCATCGGCGATCTTCGTTCCCGGCACCACTTCTGTTTTGCCGCCGTCGAGCGGAGCGCGTTTGATTTCGTGGCTGAACCAGTCGCGGAAATACACCCACTCGTCATCCGCCGAACACACCGGCGCACGCAAATCGTGCCCGTCGGTAATCTGTTTGGGATCGCGGCCATCGGCATTCACGCGCCAGATGTTGGCGGTAGTGCTGCCATGATAGCCGGCCCAGGTGAACGCGATGTATTTCCCGTTCGCGCATGACGCCGGCAGCCCCAGCACCGTATCCGCTTCGCTCACCAGCACCGTCTCATCGCCTACGCCGTCCGCATTCACGCGCATCAATTTTCCGCCGTCGTTCACATACAGCCCGCCATCCGGCGCCCAATTGAACCCGTACACATCGCGCTCCTGGCGAATCCCGGTCACGTCCGGCGGCTTCGCCGCCATCGCCGCCGCGGCGGGGAAATTGTAGAAGCCGTAGCTCAGGTGCCGCTGGATCGCCGAGAGCGTCTTGCCGTCGGCGGAAAGCCGCAGCGTGACGTAATTATTCGTGTCCTGCGTGACGAAACGAATCCCCGGCTCGTCACTCGAAAAATATCCGATCTGCTGGCGGATGAATCCGCTGCCGTGCGCTTCGGCGGTCAGCAGCATGCCATCGCCCGAAGGCAGCCAAGTGAGAAAATTCGGCGCGTAGTCCTTGAAACCCGCCAGCTTCGCTTCCTTGCCGCTCGCCGCGTCGAACATTTTGATTTGCGAAAGTTCGTCCGTATTTTCGTAGACCACGCCGGCGATCGCTTTCCCGTCCGGCGTCCACGCGGGATAGAGCGGCTGCGCCGTCAGCGGCCCGGTCACCAGAGTTTTTTCATCGCTCCCATCGGCGTTCGCGGTGAGCAAACTGAATTTGTCGGGATCGGGATGCCCGGTGCGGACGTAAGCGATTCGTTTCCCATCCGGCGAGAAGGTGATCGGATTATCCGCCTCGTGCACGGTGAGCTGCAGTGTGCCGCCCAGAATCGGCGCGCGATACAAGTCCGCTTCGTCGGCCGCAGCGCTCTCGCGCTTCAGGAAATAAATAAAATTTCCGTCCGGCGCGAAAATCGGGCCAAAGTAAATTGCATCGGAGGGCGTGACGATCTGCGTATCGCTGTCGGTGGGCAGGTGACGCAGCCACAGGCTGCTTTGTCCTTTGTCATCCACCACGCTGAGCACATATTTTCCGTCGGGCGAAATCGCGGCGGCCACCGATTTGCCGTTCTTTGAAATCTGCTTGATGCTGAAGTTTTCAAACGGCATCGGATGCGCGCGGTGGAGCAGGGAATAGACGCCATAGGCCGCGCCAATCGCCAGCAGTGCAATGCCGGCGATTCGCAGCGTGGGATTCCGCCCCGTGGGCAGAGTCGCAGATTCGGCGGCCGTCATGGCGCTTGACTCGCTCACGCGCCGGGCCGCGCCGCCTTCCGCCGCCGAACGCGCGCCCGTGCGCGCAGCCACGCTGCTTTGCAAATTCTCGCTTGCTTCGCTCGCGCCCTTCAGCCGGTGCAGATCCTCGCGCGCGCGGGACGACATGCTGCGCTCGATCTCTTCGCCCGCGGCCGCGCCACTCTGTGACGCGCCCCCTGACCCGCCAAGTGAATCGATCGGATTGCTGCCGGGCGCCGCGCGCATCGTGCCCGACCTGCCCGACTCCATCGCGCGCTTCAGCCGCTGCAAATCCGCGCGCAGGTCGCCGGCCGTGTGATAACGCAGCTTCAAATCCTTTTCGAGCGCCTTCTCGATAATTTCCTCGAGCTTCGGCGGCACTTCCGGATTCAGCTGCGACGCAGGCGCCGGCTGCCGTTCGAGGATCTGATTGAAAATCACGCCGGCCGTCGCGCCCGAGAACGCCTGCTTCCCGGTAGCCATCTCGTAAATCACGATGCCGAAAGAAAAAAGATCGCTGCGCCCGTCGAGCTTCTCGCCGCTCACCTGCTCGGGCGACATGTACGCCACGGTGCCCAGCGCGGTGCCCGGGCTCGTGAGATTCGGATCCGTTTCGAGCAGCACGGCTGGGACGTTCGCCGCCGTCGCGCCCATCGAAATCGTTTCACCCACTTTCCGGCCGGTGGCCAGCTGCTTCGCCAGGCCGAAATCGAGAATTTTCGGCTGGCCGCGCTCGGTGATGAAAATATTCGCGGGCTTGATGTCGCGATGGATGATGCCTTGCGAGTGCGCCGCATCGAGCGCGTCGGCCACGCCGATGGCGAGATCCACCAGCGTATCCATGCGCAGCGGCCCGCTCGCGATGCGGTGATTCAGCGTGACGCCTTGCAGCAGCTCCATGGCGATGAACGGTGTGCCGGCATCTTCGTCAATGTCGTAAATCGTGCAGATATTCGGATGGTTCAGCGCGGACGCAGCCCGCGCCTCGCGTTGGAACCGCTCGAGCGAAATAGGATCGGCTGCCACGCGCGCCGGCAAAAATTTCAACGCCACCTGTCGCCGCAGTTTCGTATCCTCAGCACGGTACACCACCCCCATCCCGCCGCCGCCCACCTGCTCGACGATGCGGTAATGCGTCACCACGCGCCCG
>DATFSH010000010.1:0-20637 GCA_035262725.1 Candidatus Acidiferrales bacterium
GTCCGCGTGTTTGACGACCTGCGCGCGTCCAACGTGCGCGATGTGGGGATGTCCCAGCCCGAACTCGAGGATCTTCAAAATCGTTCGGGGGTCTTCGAAGATATCTCTGCCGTTTGGCCGATAAGCGCGAACCTCACGGGGGGGGACCGGCCGGAGCGCGTCGAGGCGCTGGCGACGAGTACGAACTACTTCACCCTCCTTGGCGCGAATGCTCTACTAGGGCGCGTCTATACAAAGCTGGAGACCGTACCGGGGTTTATCGAAGCGGCCGTTATCAGCGACGGGTTCTGGCGCCGCGAATTCGGCGCAGACCCTCACGCGGTTGGGAAGAAAGTCCGCCTGGATGGCGATCTCTATACGATCGTCGGCGTGATGCCCCCGGATTTTCGCCATCCCGGCCGCACGCTTCAGACGGACGTTGATCTCTGGATTGCTGCTGGATACGCCGCGGACCCGTTTCCAAACCCGCCCCAGCGAGCGATCCGTATGATGCCAGGTGCGATTGCACGTCTGAAGCCAGGCCTTTCCACTTCTGAAGCACAAGCCAAGCTGGACACTTTCGCAGCCAATCTGAGCCGGGAATATCCAACTGAGTATCCCGCTGCCTCTTCGTGGGGTACTCGGCTTGTCTCGATTCAAGATGATCTCGTCGGCGGCGTTCGTACCGAGTTGTTCGTGCTTTTCGGAGCGGTCGGCTGCGTGCTCCTAATTGCCTGCGTCAATATCGCGAACTTGCTATTGGCACGAGGATCTGGGCGTCAGCGCGAGGTTGCAATCCGCTTGGCGCTAGGAGCGAGTCGCGGCCGGCTTATCAGCCAGTTGCTCACGGAAAGCGTCTTGCTGGCTGCGATCTCGGGCCTCATTGCGCTTCTCACGGTCGTTATACTGAAAAATTCCCTGCTGCGTTTCGCTCCGGCTGATCTCCCTCGGCTCAACGAAGTCTCGATCAATATCGGGGTGCTGTTGTTCGCGTTTTTTGTCTCGATCCTCACCGGTGTAGTTTTTGGCCTTGTCCCGGCTTTGCAAGCCGCGAGTTCCAATCAAATCGTCAGTCTCCGGGAAGGCAGCCGCGGCTCCGGCTCATCCAGGAAACACACTCGAATTTCGCGTGGTCTTGTCGCATCCGAAATAGCGCTGTCTTTGATACTTCTGATCGGGGCCGGTCTGCTTTTGCGCAGCTTCTGGCAATTGCTGCAAGTGAAGCCCGGATTCAATCCACGCTCGATCGTCACCGCGCAGATTTGGATGGCGGTGCCGAATGATCCGAAAGCTGATCCCTACCGTCCGCCGGAGAAGCGAAGCGCTTTCTATCGCGAGCTCCGGCGCCGCGTTTCAGGTATGCCGGGCGTCCAGCAGGCCGCGATTGGGAGTGGCGGCAGCCTTCCGATGACCCGCGCCCGCAACAGTTTCCCGTTTACAATTCAGGGCCGGCCTGCGGATGCGGAAAGAATCCCCGTGGCGGAATTCGCCGCAGTCACTCCGGAATATTTCGGTACGCTCGAAATCGCGCAAGTTTCCGGCCGCAAATTTTCGGATTCCGATGACGTCAACTCTCAAAAAGTCGCCTTGATCGACGACACACTTGCACACCGCTACTGGCCCGGCGAAGATCCCATCGGAAAGCAAATCAAAGCGGGAGCCCTCAATTCCGCCGCTCCGTGGACGACCATCGTGGGCGTCGTTTCCTCCATCAAGTCTGACGGCTTCGACGCACCAGCCATGCCTCACGTTTATTTCCCGTTGCTTCAAAATCCCGGCGTGACAGCCGCCATCTACCTTCGCACTGCAACCGATCCGGGCACGCTAGGCGATGCAGTTCGCGGGGAGGTTCAGTCTATCGATCCGGGAATTCCCGTTTTCGCCGTTCGCACCCTGAACGAAGTCGTGGCCAAATCTCTCGCGGATCGGCGATTTGCACTGACGATTCTCGCTGTCTTCGCGGGTGTTGCGCTGCTACTGGCCTCTATCGGCATCTACGGCGTAATGGCATACACATTCAGCCAGCGAACTCATGAAATCGGCGTTCGCGTCGCGCTGGGAGCCCAGCGCAATGACATTCTCCGAATGGCGCTCGGAGAAGGCATGGTACTTGTCGCTATCGGGCTGGGAGTGGGCCTGATCGGGGCGGCGATCGTCACGCGATTTCTGCGCTCGATGTTGTTTTCCGTGACTGCGACTGATCCGGTCACATTCGCATCGATCGCATTGCTTCTTGCGGCCGTTGCTCTGCTTGCATGTTTCATTCCTGCGCAGCGTGCAACGCAGGTCGATCCCCTCGTTGCGCTCCGAGAGGATTAACCGGACCGAAGCATTCGGTTGCACAAAAATTCGGCCCGGCCAATATGGATTCCGCGCCGAGCTAGTTCTACTACCTCCTTCCCATTGACGTCACTACTACGCTCCTGTACTTTCGAGCTGCGGGCGCACAACAGCGCGAAATTCGCGCCGCGGAGACACTCCATGAGCTTTCCGAAGACCGGTCAGATCTGGCACAACGGCAAAATGATTGAGTGGAACGATGCTAAGATCCACGTTCTGTCTCACGTTATCACCTATGGTTCCACCGTCTTCGAGGGCATTCGCTGCTATAGCACCACGCAAGGCCCTGCTATCTTCCGCCTTCGCGAACACATGCAGCGTCTTCTCAATTCCGCGCGCATTTATCGCATGGACATTCCGTTTACAGCCGACGAACTTGCACAGGCAAACCTGGATGTGGTTCGTGCGAATAAGATGAACGCCTGCTACATCCGGCCGATGGTGATGCGCGGTTACGGCACAGCGGGCGTGAATCCGGTGGGCTGCCCGATTGAAGTCTACATCGCGTGCTGGGAATGGGCGCAGTATCTGGGAGAAGAAGCGTTACACGCAGGTGTGGACGTCTGCGTCAGCTCCTGGAATCGGCCGGCGCCAAACACGCTGCCGCAAATGGCCAAGGCCGCCGCAAACTATATGAACTCACAGCTGATCCGCATTGAAGCCCATGCGAACGGATATTCGGAAGGCATCGCTCTCGACGTGAACGGCCACGTGAGCGAAGGTTCGGGCGAAAATATCTTCCTCTTCTTCGGCGGCACGCTAATCACTCCGCCTCTTGCGAATGGCGCCCTTCCCGGCATCACACGCAACACCGTCATGCAAATCTGCCGCGATCTCGATATTCCTGTAAACGAGCAAATTATTCCCCGGGAGATGCTTTATATCGCGGAAGAAATTTTCTTCTGCGGCACGGCCGTCGAGGTCACTCCGATTCGCTCCGTCGACCGCGTGACGGTCGGCAACGGCACTCGGGGTCCTATCACCAAGCGAATCCAAGACGAATTCTTCGCGCTCACCGGCGGAAAGAAGGCAGATCGTCACGGCTGGCTTACCCCGATCGGCGTCCCAGCTCCGGCGACGGTCCGCTGAACGAGTCCCTGCGCCGCACATTCGAAAACTATCCACCCATCTCGGCGGCCGTAGTAGAATTCGCGCGCGATCGCCTCGCTTCGTCCATTCATTTGCCTCGGTCGCGGAGCGCCTTGTATAACCTGGGCCAAAAGCTTTTCGTTGAATTTCTAGGCACGTTCACGCTGGTTGCAGCTGGCGCCGGCTGCATTTGTGCCGATCAGTATTTGCGCGCTAACGGCCAGACAAACGCAGGCCTCCTCGCGATTGCTGTAGCGAACGGACTGGCAATGGCTGTGATGGTGAGCGCCGTAGGGCACATCTCCGGCGGCCATTTCAATCCCGCCATCACCGCTGGATTCTGGGTGACTCGCCGGATTGGCACAATCAAAGCGCTTTTCTATTGGATCGCGCAGCTTCTCGGCGCGCTCGCTGCTGCTTTCCTGCTGGTTACGCTGATTCCGGAATCCATCTGGAGGCCGGTTGCCCTAGGCACCCCCGACCTCGTTCCCATCACCGATTTCACCCGCATGCACGCGATGATCCTCGAAGCTGTTCTGACATTTATTCTTGTATTCGCCTTTTTTGGCACTATGGTGGATCCGAGAACTCTCGCACATAGACTCGCCGGTTTCGCGGTCGGTCTTACCGTCACAGCCGGAATGCTGGCCGGCTACCCGTTCACCGGCGCCGCGATGAATCCGGCCCGTGCGTTCGGACCCGCCCTGGTTGCTCGCCATTGGTCGAACCACGGAGTCTATTGGGTCGGTCCGCTCTTCGGCGGCGTTCTCGCCGCTGTAATCTATGATCGATTTTTCCTCCGTGATCAGCCTGCTGCTTGAAAAATCTGCAAGTTACGTCGCACCTGTCCAAACGTACAGGTTGTTCGCTTAGAAATTGGCACACCAGCGATTCTTGCCCGCCTTTAAATCTGCATGCTAGCGTCACATGGAGCAGAAAGCCGGGAGTTTATTCATGGCCATCAACATTGATGATCTCTTAAGACGCGCAGTGGAGAGCCGGGCTTCCGACTTGCATCTCAAGGTCGGTAACCACCCTTACCTTCGCGTCGACGGTATCCTCAGTGGTTTGACCGATGTCCCGCGCATCACCCCGGAAGAAATGCTGTCGATGGCCTTCAGCATGATGACCAACCGGCAGAAGCAGAAGTTCAAGGAAACAGCCGAACTGGATATGGCCTATGGCGTCGCAGGCCTCGGCCGATTCCGTGTCAACGTATTCCAGCAGCGCGGCAACGTCGGAATGGTTCTGCGCGTCATTCCAACCAAGATTCGCACCATTGAAGAGCTCGAACTCCCGCGCATCCTCACACAAATTTGCGAAGAGCAACGCGGCCTGATTCTTACCACCGGCACCACCGGTTCCGGTAAGTCGACGACACTCGCCGCTATGATTGACCGCATCAACTCGCTCCGCGCCGAACACATTATTACGATTGAAGACCCGATCGAATATCTTCACCGCGACAAAAAAGGGTTCATCAATCAGCGCGAAGTCGAAGTGGATACTTCTTCATTCTCCACCGCGCTGCGCGCCGCTCTTCGTCAGGATCCAGACGTCGTGCTCGTCGGCGAAATGCGCGACCTTGAAACGATTTCCACGGCGTTGCTCGCCGCGGAAACCGGCCACCTCGTTCTGTCCACCTTGCACACTCTCGACGCGACGGAAACGATACAGCGCATCATCGCCGTTTTTCCGCCTCCCGAGCAAAAACAGATTCGTTTGCAACTCGCATCCACACTGAAAGCCGTCATCAGCCAGCGCCTGGTGCGCAAGAGCGACGGCCAGGGCCGCGTCCCCGCCGTCGAAGTGATGGTCTCCACGGGCTATATCCGCGATTGCATCATCAATCCCGACAAGACGCGCATGATTCGCGACGCCATTGCCGCCGGCACCAGCCAGTACGGCATGCAGACATTCGATCAATCGATCTTCGATCTCTACTCGCGCAACCTCATCACCCTCGAAGAAGCTCTCATGCGCGCCTCCAACCCGGACGATTTCCGCCTCCGCGTCCAAGGCGTCCGCTCCTCCGCCGACACCGCACGCGAGGAAATGGAACGCGCCATGACCGAATTCGAGCGCCTCGGCCATCGCTAGGCCGAAGCCGCCGTCAGCGGATTTCGCTGCTACTTCGTCCGTCTGACTGCAATCCCCTGCACTTCAAATCGCGAGTCACCCAGAATTTTCCCTGCCTGCACAAACGTCCGCGCCGGATAATCTCCATGAAAATATTTCCGGTAGACGCTGTTGAAGACCGCGTAATCTGTAGCAGATGTGCAGAAGATCTGCACCGATACCAGGTCATCCATCGTCATTCCCGCTGCTTCGAGCGTCTGCTGCACGCCATCCATGGCAAACTTGGCGTCTTCCTCTGCAGTGATTCCCGCTTTGCCAGTTTTTGGATCAATTCCCACATGTTCACCGACATAAAGTACGTCTCCAACAAGAACGCCGTCACTGAAAGGCACTCCCTTGAATTCCGCAGGCCGCGGCAAAACCACATACTTCCGGTCTGCATCAGCAGAGATAGAACATGCCGTAAGCAGCAAAAAGGCGGCAAAGCTCGCTGTTCGCAATTTCATTCAAGTCTCCTTCCATCGTTAGCCCGCGCCAGGATTCATCACCTAACCCAAAAGCGCGGCTCGTTTCCTCACACCCTCGCTATGTTTGTTATAGCGCAGAATGCTTGCACAACAACCGCCGAACGCATAGTCTTACGCGGGTATGACTCCCGACTTCCTGGTCCTCGGCGTTATCTGGTACATCGTATTTCTGTTCTCCACCACATGCCACGAAGGTGCACACGCTCTCGCCGCCAAGATTGGCGGCGACTCTACCGCGTTCGAGGGCGGCCAGGTCTCGCTCAACCCGATTCCGCACATCCGCCGTTCGCCGGTTGGACTCGTCCTTGTTCCAATCATTTCCTATTTCGTGGCGCACTGGATGATCGGCTGGGCCAGCGCTCCTTACGACCCGGCATGGCAAGAGCGGCACCCTCACCGCGCCGCATGGATGGCTCTAGCCGGACCGGCCGCAAACTTCACGCTTGTTATCCTTTCGGCTCTCGCCATTCATGCCGGAATGATCGCGGGTGTGTTTGAGCGGCCCGCTTCGGCCGGCTTCACCCAGGTGGTCGTCGCGACGGTGCCGGGCATCGCGGGCTTCGCCGCCACGTTCCTCAGCATCGTATTTGTTCTCAATCTGCTCCTCGGCACGTTTAATCTTCTGCCTGTGCCACCGCTCGACGGCAATACCGCCATTACACTCGTCATGCCCGAAGACACAGCCCGCCGATTCCTCGATTGGTTTCGCACCCAGGGCTTCGGAATGATCGGCCTGATTCTTGCCTGGTATTTGTTCGACAGGATCTTTAGCGTGGTTTTTCGATTTGCCTTAAACGCGCTCTATCCAGGATCGCATTGGGGCTGATGCAAGCCGTACTCGGCACGGTAACTTCCCCACCTTTTTTAGACATTCGGCCTCCTCGAAATGGCTCAATCCTGAACATTTCGTGCCTTTGAAACATAAGCGGCGCGATTCGGTTCCTCCTGTACCTCCGTACAGTTTCCGCTGGCGACACGAAAGCCCCCATTCGTTGTCGGCGCTCCTCGCGCGAGTGCTAATCTCGTTTCAGGCGAGCTCAAGAGGCATCGCCTCACTTCTCGATTGCGTAACAAGGTGTCACGATGCGGATCCGAACGGTGAGTGCCACAATTTTCCTGTTGTTGGCGGCTGTGGGTGCTGCCTTCGCGACGGATTTCGCCGTCATCGTGAATCCGGCGAATCCGGCAAAGGTCTTGGCGCTGGCCGATCTCGGAAAAATCTTTAAGGGCAAGACTTCCACCTGGGCCAATGGCCGCAATGTGACCATCGTACTGCGCGAGCCCTCGACAGCCTCTATGAAATTCATCATCGAGAAAGTGATGGGCGTTGACGTGGAACAAGGCAAAACGATCCTGTCCGATCCCACACGCAAATCAGCCTCACAGGTCGTATTCCTGAACAGCGACGAGGAAATTGTGAAAGCAGTCGAAACGAATCCTACCGCCGTTGGAATCGTGGACGTGTACAGCATCACTGGCGGAGTGAAAGTGATCAAGATAGACGAAAAACAGCCATTCGATCCCGGTTACGTTTTGAAAGGCCGTTAGATTCGTGGAATCGCTCCGAACTTCATTGCGAGGAAAAATGACGCTCTCAACGTTCCGCAAGCAAGCACTCATGGCAGCTTTCACCATCGCCATCACTGGCGCGGCGAGCCTCGCCACCAACGCACAGGATGCGTCGAAGGGTCACGTAAAATCGGCCAAGGCGCCCGCTTCCGCCACCAGCGCCGAAACAGCGGCTCCGGTTTCTGACACGATTCCCGTCACTACAAAATCCGACGAGGCGCGCAGGCTCTACGAAGAAGGCGTTCACGACGAATTTGATTTGCTCTACGTCGATCGCGGCGTCGAAACGATGCGCAAAGCAGTGAAGGCCGACCCGACATTTGCTCAGGCCCATGCCATGCTGGCCTTCAACACGACGAACCCCGCTGAGGGCGAGCACCACCGCGCCATGGCCAGGCTTTACATGAACTCCGCAACACCGGACGAGCAAAAGCTCATCCAGTTCCTGAACGGCACCAAGGACGGCCATCTCGTCTCAGCCATCGCCGCCATGAACGATCTCTTCGAGCGCTATCCCCGCGACAACCGATTTATCGCCATGGCTGGCACATGGATATGTTCGAACAATCAGGAATACGATCGCGGCGCCGCCATTCTCGAGCGGGCTTTGAAAAACGACTCCAACTATGCGCCGGCGCTCAATAACATTGCCTATTGCTACGCCTATGCGGGGCATGCTCAGCTTGCACCTCCGTACATGGAGCGGTACGTTACCGCACTTCCTGGCCAGCCAAACCCGCTTGATTCCTACGGAGAAATTCTTCGTATGATGGGCGATTTCAAGGGAGCTCTCGCGCGTTACGAAGCCTCCAACAAGATGGTACCCGGCTTTTCGCAAATCGGCATCGCCACAACCTATGCTTTGATGGGCGACGAAGACCGCGCCCGCTCCGAATATGATAAAGCCATCGAACTCGAACCGGATCCTGGAACGAAGGTCACTAACCAGATGCTCAGGGCGATGACCTATTTCCGCGAAAATCGCCTCGTTGACGGCCGCAAAGCCTATCTGACTCTCGCGCTGGCCGTTCACAAGGACGGCCGCTTCCCCGTCGCCGAAGCAGAAATTCATCGCACTCTGGCGCTTTTCAATCCCGATCCAAAGGCCGCCATGCGTGACCTTCGCGACGCCGAGCTCGTGCTTTCTGAGAAACATGCCATTTCGCGCGATGAGCACGATACCGAGCTGGCCACGATTCTTCAGACCCGTACCTTCGTCGCGGCACAAGCCAATATGAAGCCCGAGGCCGAGCGTGCGCTTGTACCGCTCAATGCCATGGCCAAAACGAGCCGCAGTACTCCGATACAGAAGTCCTATCATTCGGCCAATGGCGCCGTCCTGTTCCTCGACGGACGCTATGCTGCGGCCGTTGCGGAGTTTCAGGAAGATCCGCGCAACCCGCTTTCTCTGCGCTTGCTGGCGGAAGCCGAAACCAAAGCCGGACAGCCTGCTGCGGGGCAGCAGGTCCTGGTCACTCTTGCAGCCATCAACGATGAGCGCGTTGAATCAGCCGTGGCAGTTCCCCAAGCCCGCGCAGCGCTGAAGGCGGTAACACCAACGACCGCCCAAGCCACCCGTTAGCACGCACACACCGCCCATCGCTCTCCGTCGCATGGGCGTTTTAGGCCATGCGGCGGTGAACCCGAAGATCGAAGACACCCAGAAACCGCCATTCGCCGGTAAATAGCCCCCATTTGCCGAATTCCCCACGACACACTGTTGCGGCACTCCTATCCTTGCGACCATGGACGGCAACACAATCGGCGCAGGGGGCATTGAAATGATGAGCCTGAATGAGCGAGTTTCCGTGAACAGTGCGATCTATTCCACAGCCATGCTTATATTCGTCGCGACCTTCCTCATCGTGCTGGGGCTCGCCCTCGAAGCCCTGGAGATCGGCTGGGCTCACCTGCTGCCTCACGGCCTCTGGCTCTTTTCCGTGATTGTGCCCGGATTATGGAATATGCTCGCGGTCCAGTGGAACGATCCGGTGTGGCGGGAGCTTCTAAAGATCGCGCCGCTAGGCTTGATGGCGCTTGGCATGACGATTCTCATCAGCCAGAAGCGCGCGTATGCTCGGGAACGGTGCAGCAGAATGAGCAGCGGAGGCAGGCAAGATGCGTAGTCTAACTCGGGGCACGCGAGGGCTCATTTTTGGAGTCTTTGTCGTCATTGCCGGCGTGACGCTGCTCCTAGATCAGATGAATGTGATCGATGCCAACCGCGTATTCCGTTTCTGGCCCCTACTTCTGATTGTTTGGGGCGTTTCGACACTGCTCACTTGCCAGGGTTCAGGACGCCGTTTCTGGGGCGGGTTCCTGATCCTCGCCGGGATTGCTCTACAGCTTCAAGAATTAGGGTTTCAGCGCATCAGGATCGAGACGCTTTGGCCGGTGTTTATCATCGCCGTCGGCATCATGCTGGTAATTCAAGCATTCGGTAAGGGAGGCGAGCCTCGAATCAACAAATGGAAGTCGAAACCATTCGAGGCGGGGCAGCAATTCACTACCGACGGCTCCCATGTCGCCTGCACAAGCATATTTGGGGGCGGGGAACATCAGGTGAGCTCGCGAAATTTCCAAACTGGCGAAATGACGTCGATTTTCGGCGGCGGCGAAATCGATTTCACGCAAGCCGAAATAGAGGGTGACCAGGCCGTCATGGAGGCCACCATGATCTTTGGCGGTGGTGAGATTCGCGTTCCGCGCACTTGGAACGTCGTGATCGACGGCGTCGGAATCTTCGGTGGCTACAGCGACAAGACCAGCCATCCCCCACCCGACACGCCTGCCAAGAAACTCATCATTCGCGGCGTCGCCGTCTTCGGCGGCCTGGAAATCAAGAACTAACCGCATCATGCACCCGATACTCGCCCAACTCCGGCGGCTTATCGCTTACCTGCTTAGCTGGCTTCCTCTCTCCGCAATGCTCGTTTATCTGCTGGCGGTTCCCGGCGGACTCACGTGGATGGAAGCCTTTGCCCTTGGCATTCCGCTCTGTCTTCTCTATGGCTTCATGTGTTTATCGGCGTGGTATTCCTGCCGTTGGACACCTCTCGACCGCGCGGGCGCGCTCCAGGTCGCCTTCACGCATCTGCTCGGAGCAATTATCATCAGCGGAATCTGGATTTTGTCGGCGAAAGCGCTGGCCCACGAACTCTCCGCCTTCTCAGCCTTCAAAGGTTTGGAGCCTCGCCTTTCGAAGAATCTCCCGCTCCTCTTTGGCACTGGGATCCTGCTGTATCTCCTCGCGGTAGCGTTCTTCTATGTTCTGCTGGCGCTCCAGCAATCGCAAGAAGCGAAAGAACGCGAGATGAAGGCCGGAGTTCTCGCACGTGATGCGGAACTGAGGGCGCTGAAAGCTCAGGTCAATCCGCACTTTCTCTTCAATAGCCTCAATTCCATCAGCGCGCTCACCAGCTCCGATCCCGCCAAGGCCCGCGAAATGTGCGTTCTCCTCGGCGATTTCCTTCGGCGCACTCTGGGGCTTGGTGAAAAAGCGGCGATCCCGCTCGAAGAAGAACTTTCCCTGATTCGCTCATTTCTCGCCGTCGAAAAGGTCCGCTTTGGCGCACGCATACAGATGGAAGAAAATATCGATAGAGACGCGCTGGACACTTTCGTCCCGCCGCTCCTGCTGCAACCGCTCATCGAAAACGCCGTCGTCCACGGAATCTCCAATCTCGTCGAAGGAGGCTCCATCAAGCTCGAAATCCATTCTCGTAATGGCACCCTCTCGATCGCCGTGGAGAACAGCTTCGACCCCGATTCGCCGCCCCGCCGTAGCGGCGGCGTCGGCCTCGCCAATGTCCGCCAGCGCCTCGCCACGCGCCACGGGAATCTCGCCAGTTTCGACGTAAGGACCGAAGGCGACCGCTACCGCGTCGCTATCACGATGCCTGCGGAACGCCCGGAGCGCGCCTCATGACGCAACCCACCGGCAAGAAATTTCGCGCCGTACTTGTCGACGACGAAGAACTCGCCCGACAGGTCCTGCGCGAATTTCTCACAGCACATCCGGAAATCGAGATCGCCGCGGAATGCGCCAATGGCTTCGAAGCCGTAAAATCCGTCGCCGAACTGAAGCCCGATCTTGTCTTCCTCGACGTCCAAATGCCGAAGCTCGATGGCTTCGAAGTCCTCGAGCTGATCGGCACCGCCGCCGCCGTCATTTTCGTCACCGCCCATGACAATTACGCGATCCGCGCCTTCGAAGTCCACGCCGTCGACTACTTGCTCAAGCCCTTCGGCTGCGACCGCTTCGAAGCCGCCCTCACCCGCGCCAAGAACCGCCTCAGCAGCGCATCTTCGGCCGCAATCTCGCCCACTGCGCAGCCAGCGCGCCCAGCGCCCTCGCCTTCCGAACTCGCCGCCGCCGCCCGCCCCCCAGCTCAATATCTCGATCGCATTCCGGTGCGTGACGGCACCCGCGTTTTCATAATTCCCATCGCAAAACTCGACTACGCCGAAGCCCAAGACGACTACATCGCCCTTTGCTCCGAAAGCAAGAAGCACCTCAAGCAGCAAACCATCTCCAGCCTCGAATCCGCTCTCGACCCTTCGCGATTTCTTCGCATCCACCGCTCCTACATCGTGAACCTCGAACGAGTCGCCCGCATCGAGCCTTATGGCAAAGACAGCCACGTCGCGGTGCTCCACAATGGCACGCAACTCCCCGTTAGCCGAGCCGGTTACGCCCGCCTCCGCGAGTTTCTCGATCGCTGACCTCCCACTCCCGGCGCATCACCCGATTCCGCGCGAAGCGCTGGCGAAAACCCAGTTCCATAACTCTCAATCCACTCGTACCTGCGTCCCAATGCACGTGCTTGTTGCGACAAAACCTACTTTCATAGTAGTGTCACCCGATGCCCCGAGCCACCTCGCGCAGGTCCCGTCGTCAGGGCATACAGAATCGCAAAAGGAGACCTCGTAACATGGCATCCCCGGCAGAAGCAAAACTTCCTAACAATTCATCCGGCAAAGAAGAAGGCGCAAATGTAGACAAGATTCGCGACATATTGTTCGGCTCGCAGATGCGCGATTACGAAAAGCGTTTCGCGCGCCTGGAAGAAAATGTCTCAAAAGCCGTTGAAACCCTCCGCGAAGACACCATGAAGCGCCTCGAAACCTTGAGCAGCTTCGCCCAGCAGGAAGTCGAATCCCTCAGCCAGCGCCTGAAGACCGAAAAGTCCGAGCGCTCGGAAGGTCTCAAGGAACTGGCCCGCGAGCTGAAAGAAGCCGCAAAAATGATCGAGAAAAAACTCGGCCAGCTTGAAGAGCAGACCTCCGACGCGCAAAGCGACCTCCGCGCCAAAATGCTCGAGCATTCCAAAGCGTTCTCGAATGAAATTGACAAGCTGCGCCGCGATTCTGCCGCGTCCCTCGATCGCGAGGTCGAGGCCTTGCGCAACGACAAAACCGATCGGGCCGCGCTCGCCGACATTTTCGCGGAGTTCTCGCTGCGCTTGAAGGACGATCTCGAGCTACCGGAAAAGTAGCGCCGGATGTCAGCCGGGCCAAAACTGCAACCTTCCAACATGGCCGAGCAAGCCCAACGCCGCGCCTCGCCGGAGCAAGCAATCGAGAACCTGCCTGCCGATAACTCCGTTCGCGATGGCGATGCTCCAGATAATCAAGCTTATGAAGAGCTCCGCCACCTCATCGTTGGCCCCGAGCAAGAGGGCCTCAAGCAGATCCAGGAGCGCCTTGACGACACCGGGCGCCGCGTTGACGACGTAAGCTCCGTAGTCGCCGAAGCAATCCAAAAACGTCGTGAGCAGGGCGACACGCAAGCCCTGTCCGAAGCGCTCGCGCCCACGATTCAGGACACGCTCCGCGAATCCGTTCGACGTGACCCGCACGTTCTTGCCGACGCGCTTTTCCCGGTGATGGGTCCCGCGATCCGCAAGTCCATCACGGAAACCCTCCGCAGCATGCTCGAATCCTTCAACACCGCCCTCGAGCACAGCCTCTCCTGGCAGGGCCTAAAGTGGCGCGTCGAAGCATTTCGCTCCGGAAAGCCCTTCAGCGAAGTGGCCATGATGCACAGCCTGCTCTTTAGCGTAGAACAGGTTTTCCTGATCCACCGCGAGACGGGCCTGGTTCTCAATCACGTGGTTGCTCCGCGAGTCGCCACACAGGACCCGTCGCTCGTTTCAGGAATGCTCTCCGCCATCCGGCAATTCGTTAAAGACTCATTTGAATCGCAGCGCGGCGACAATACGCTCGATTTCCTGGAAGTCGGCGAACTCGAAGTCTGGATCGAACAGGGACCCGGCGCTGTCCTGGCCGCTGTAATCCGTGGTCACGCCCCGGAAACCTACCGCGTCGCGATGAAAGAGGCGCTCGAAAATATCCAGCGCCACTACAGTTCTGCTCTCGCACATTTCGAAGGCGACGCTGCTCCGTTTCGCCCTGTCGAAGAGGATCTCACGCACCTGCTTGAGACGCGGTTCAAACCCGGCTCGGAAAAAGATCGCGGCCGGCCCCGCGCAGCCTTGATTGCTGGCGCAGTCATTCTCGCGCTCATCGCCATCCCGGTCGGATACTCCGCCTATCTCCTCTGGGAATGGTCGCGCTTTCTGAAGGTCCTACGCCAGGAACCCGGCATCGTCGTCATGTCTTATGCCCGCGAAGGCGGGCGCTATCACGTTCAGGGGTTTCGAGATCCGCTGGCCGCGAATCCGGAAAATCTGCTCGCCAACGCAGGCATTGACCCCAAAACCGCCAATCTCGAATTGAAGCCCTTCTATTCCTTCGACGATCCCATCGTTCTAAGGCGCGCCAACGCGTTCCTTCACCCTCCTCCCGGCGTTACCCTTTCTGAAGAAGGCGGCAAGCTCCGCGCCGACGGAATCGCCTCGCCTGCATTCATTGCGCGATTCGAAGAGCGCGCTCCCTGGATTCCCGGCGTCACCGCCATGGATGATTCGCATCTGCAAAATAGCGAACAGATTGAGCTCAATCGCCTGCGATCGTCCGTCGAATCCACTGTGCTTCTCTTCCCCATCGGCCGCGCCGAACTCGAATCCGGCCAGGAAAACAACATCGCCTCGGCCGCTAGCAATATTCGCGCCCTTCTTACCGAAGCCGGCCGCCTGAATGGCAAACTCGCGATCGATGTCATCGGCCACACCGATATCACCGGTGTGGAAGGCACGAATCTCGTCCTCAGCAAACAGCGCGCCGACGTCGTAATCAATTTCCTCGCTCGCTCCGGAATCAAGCCCGCCAATCTGCGTCCGCGGGGCGTCGGTACTTCCGAGCCTTTGCACGACGAATCCACCGACGAAGGCCGCCGCTTCAATCGCAGTGTCACTTTCAAAGTCGCTTTTTCTCCCGCTCCCCCTGTAAACTAGCCCGCATTCCGATGCTCGAAAAGAAAATCTGCATGCTCGGCACACTCGCTGTCGGCAAGACGAGCCTAGTTCGCCGGTTCATCGAGGGCATTTATTCCGAGGGCTATCAAACTTCCATCGGCGTGAAGGTGGATAAAAAGCCCGTCCGCGAAGCTGGACAGGAAGTGAAGCTCGTTCTCTGGGATATTTTTGGCGAAGACCGCTTCCAAAAAGTTCAGCCTTCTTATTGGCGTGGGATGTTCGGTTATCTCCTGGTCGTCGACGGCACGCGGCGCAACACTCTCGATGAAGCCTTGGCGCTCCATCAGCGCGTCCTCGATACCGGCATCAAAGTGCCCGCCATCCTTCTCGTCAATAAAGCCGATTTGGCAAATCAATGGGAAATAGGCGACGACCGCCTGACTCAGCTCGCCCAATCCGGTTGGGAAGTCATGCGCACCAGCGCCAAGACGGGCGAGAATGTGGATGCGGCGTTTTCGCGCCTCACTTTGAAAATGCTGGGCAAATGATGCCTGCAAACTCGATCTTCGAATCGTTTCTCGCTGCGCAGGGCTACGCCCTTTTCGAATACAAGGGGAGCGGTGTCTTTCATCCCATCGGAGAGTATCCAAAGTGGTGTCAGAATCTGTGGAAAGGCGCTCTCGGACGCGATCGGTCGATCCGCCTCTCGGAAGCCTCTCCGCTACTCGAAAATTTCCTGATCGATGCGGAAGGATTCTGGAATTCGAACCGGGAAGGATCCGCCAATTCGCCTGTCTGGATCGAGCGTGAGCCCTCCGGCCGCGAAGTACAGCTCGAAGCCGCTGCGCTCCATGTCGACGGCAAAAACGTGCTGCTCATTCGCAATCTCGCGAGCACCTATGCCGAAAGGCAAAAGCTGTATCAAGCCGCCCGCGATTCCCTTCTCGAACACGAGCGCCTCCTCCGCGAAATTCAGAAGAAAGAAATCTTGCTTCACTGCATCATCCATGATCTTTCGCAACCGCTGACTGCCATGCGTGGCTGTTTCAACTTGATGTCACTCCAAGACCTCTCCGCCGAATTGAGGCGAATGGTCGAGACGGGCGAGCGCGAATCCAACCGCCAGGAACAAATGATTCGCGGCATCCTTCAGGCGTTTTCCGCTGATCTAGCAGGCCAGCAGACAGCTGCGGAAAGCGCGCCAAGCGACGCGGATATCAGCGCCGCTGCACAGCGCGCCGTTCAGGAATTCTCGCCCGCATTCGCAGAGAAACAGATCAAGCTGCAACTCGATCCGGCAGTCAATCTGTCGCGGGACTGGATCATAGCCGGAGACGATTCACGGCTGGATCGCATCTTCGGAAATCTCCTCGAAAACGCCTTGCGCTACAGCCCGCCAAATACCACCGTCACCATCGGCCTGGAAGAAAAAGGCAAGCAAGTCCTTGCATCGGTAGATGACCAGGGGCCCGGCCTGCCAAAAGATCAGTCCCCGGATCAGATGTTTGCGCTCTTCGCCAAGGGAAAAGACAAGCCCGGCAAAGCAGGCTTGGGCCTTTATTTCTGCAAGATCACAGTGGAGCGATGGGGCGGTACAATCGGAGCGGAAACCAGGACGAAAGGGGGAACCCGTTTCTGGTTCCGGTTGCCACATGCAGCGAAAACCACCCGCGACGGCGCCAAAAAAGAACCCTCGCGCGGCCAGGGTGTGCCAGGCGCGGTTCAACAGAGTTCCACGGCCGTGACGCGTCCCCGTCTCGATAAGCCGGGCAGGAGCCTGCGCATACTCGTGGCCGAGGATACGGTCGAAAACCGCGAGCTTGTCAGCGAGCTCCTAAAAAAGCGCGGCCATTTGGTCGCAGGCGTTTCCGATGGTCGCCAGGCGCTCGACGAACTCGAGAAAAATCAATATGACGTCGTGCTGATGGACGAACAGATGCCGAAGATGGACGGCCTCGAAGCCACCCGCGCGATCCGCCAAAAAGAAAAGTCCTCCGGCAAGCATCAGTTGATTGTCGCGCTCACCGGAAACATCACCGAAGAAGACAAACAACAACGCATCGCAGCCGGCATGGACGGCTTCGTTCCCAAGCCATTCGAAATGCGCGCGCTATTCGATACGATTGAATTTCTTGCGGCTGGTGCGCAGGTGATTCCCGCATCCCCTATGCCGGCTCCGCCTGCGGCAGCCAAAGGACGCTCCGCCGAACCGGCGACACCAGCTCAATCGCCGGCATCGGTACCGATTGAGGATGTCGAGGCGCATCTTCTCCGCACGACCGGAGGAAATGAAAAGCTGGCCAAATCGCTGACGAAATCGTTCCTCGCGGACGCGCCCAAAAGGCTTGCCGCCATTCGAGCCGCACTCGCAGCGAAGAATGCCGCGAAACTCGACACCACCGCTCACGCCCTGAAAGGCTCCGTTGCAATCTTTGGCTCCCAAGCCGCCGTCGCCGCCGCCAAAAACCTCGAAGCCATGGGCCGCAGCCGCGATCTAAGCGGAGCGGACGCACAATTTCACGCACTCGAAGCAGCCATGAAACAGCTTCAGGCTGAATTGCTCGCAGTCGCGCCTCAAGACAAAACAAAAACGATCCCAAGGACAAAAACCAAACCGCCAACTTCCCGCAAAGGCAGCAAGAAGTAGCCCGCAACCCACTGTACCCTGACTAACGCAGCACCTACGCGCAGCCGCTGCTTGCCGCCTACTCGTAGCGGCGCGATACTCGGATGATGAAGCGGCGTCTGCCATTCGCCATACTGCTCGCAAGCTTCGTCATGGTGTCACCGGGCACGATCCGGGCCGACGAGCTGAAACTGAAAGATGGAACCAAGATTGTCGGCACGATTGTCGGCTTCGAAGAAAACTCGTTCAGAGTCAAAACGAACTACGGATTCGCCGTCGTCCAAAAAGACCAGGTTCTTTCGATCAGTATCACCGACTCGGCCAAGAAGCCCGACGCCGAAAAGAAGCCCGACCCATCCGTGGCAAAACCGGCGCCACCGGCTACCGTAAACTCGTACAAGAAAAGCAATGCAGCTCCGGCGGCACCGCCGAGTCCAGAGCCTGCCGTTGCCGCTGCCCCTTCTGCTCCGAATCCAAAAGCTTCCCCGTCCGATCCGCCGCCACCCGGTGCAGCTTCGGCCACCGCGAAGCCTGTGACGCCCGCTGCAGCGCCGGCGAGCGCTCCAGCTCAGCCTCCAGCGCCCGCCAAGCACACCCAGCCCGAGTCAATGCGCGAGCGCGTCACCGGCAATGTCTATGCCAACGAAACCTACGGCTTCCAGATGTACAAGCCGCCCACATGGCAATTGGTTGAGGGCGCGCGCACGGTGCTTCCCAGCGCGATCACCGCTCTTGGCACTTCGGACGAAACCACTTACCTGCTCATCGGCCGGCAGCCGATTGAGAAATCATTCGCGGGCGATATAGACGCGACCGATCGTCACCTGCGCAGCACCCTCGACAATTTTCGCTCTCTAGGCGAAAAGAAAATTGTGGTCTCCGGCGAGCCCGCGGTGGAAAAGCGATTTCGCGTCAGCGTGGACCAGCGCGATTGGTCCGGCGTCGCCGTCTTCTTCCAGCACGACGCGCATCTCTACACCATTTTCGGAATGACGTCCGCCGATTCCGACCTGGTCCAGATTCAAGAGAATGTAATCTCCCGCGCCATCTCGAGCCTCCAATTCGCAAAGCAGTAGCACGCGCTCCTCGGGCTTGCAACCAAGCCGCCCGAATGCGTAACTAAACTCCTGTGCTCATGCGCCGCTGTTACTTTCAAATCCCGTTACTCACGGTTCTCACCGCCACGACGTTCCCGATCTGGCAGGGAACCCCGCGTGTTGCGTCAGCAAATCAGTCCGAAAGCGGGCCAACTTTCTACCGCGACGTACTGCCGATTCTTCAGCAGCACTGCCAGAACTGTCACCGCCCGGGCGGAATCGCTCCCTTGCTACTGATGACGTACCAGCAGGCGAGAATTGAGGCTCACGCGATTGCCACCATCACCGGGAATCACAGGATGCCTCCCTGGTTCGCCGATCCGAGCGTGGGCTCGTTCGCGAATGATCCTTCGTTGACTCTCCACGAGCTCATGACGCTGTTGACGTGGGACATGGCGAAGGCGCCGGCAGGGGATCCTAAAGACGCGCCGCCTTTACGCGTGTGGACGAATGGATGGAACATTCCGCGGCCCGACGCAATCGTGAAGATGACGAAGCCCGTTGCGATTCCCGCTGAAGGCGATATCGAGTACACCTACGAGATAGTGCACACGAATTTCACCGAAGCAAAATGGGTTCAGACCTCAGAGATTCGCCCGTCGAGCCGCGAAAGTGTTCATCACGCTGTTGTCTACGTCCGCCCGCCCGGCTCGAAATGGCTCGACCACGCGCCGGTCGGAGTTCCCTTCACCGAAGCGGATATGACGGACGACAAATCAAAACGCGACGCGCTCTGGACCGACGCTGACATCCTGCTCGTCTATGCGCCGGGAAGTTCACCGGACCGCTGGCCCGACGGCATGGGTAAGCTCGTGCCGGCGGGTTCAGATCTCGTCTTCCAGATGCACTACATGGCGCCAGGGCATGCAACCAGCGACCAGGCCGAGATCGGATTGGTTTTCGCCAAGAAGCCACTGAAGCAGCGCGTGCTTACGCTGCAACTCACCAACGACCACTTCGTGATACCGCCCGGCGCCGACGATTTCCGCGTGGAAGCCCGCGGCACGCTGCCCAACGACGCGACACTTCTCAGCTTCTTCCCCCATATGCATCTGCGCGGAAAGCGATTCGAATACAACATGGTCGCGAAAGACGGCGCGATCGAGCCCTTGCTACGTGTGAATTGGGATTTTCGCTGGCAGTTGAGCTATCAACTTGCCAAGCCGATGCACCTCGCCGCGGGCACCGAGCTGCAAGCTGTTGCGTGGTTCGACAATTCGAGCGCGAACCCGCACAACCCAGACCCGTCAGTTGCCGTGCGGTGGGGCGATCAGACCTACGATGAAATGATGGTTGGATTTTTTGATGTCGCAGTACGGCCGCCTTCCTGCTTGCAACGTGCGGCGAATATTCTTGGAGCCTAGATTCGGTCCTACGGCGGCGCTTGGGACGCACTGATTAGGTGGTGCGAAGAGATTCCTTTAACAGCGACCAAAGTAACAGTGACGCATGACGAGTGGGCCGAGGATGCAAGTTCCGGACTCTTGGCGACGAGTTCGCGAAAGCCCATTTCCTGCTCAAGCTAAGATGCTCGTTTACCCTCTACCCCCCGAACATTGAAAGCACCATTTTCCCAGATTGCTTAGGTTCTCCCTTTGGCTGCTCTTGTTCCGCCTCGACAGGTCGAGGAACCAGATTGGGAGTTTTGAGCGGCGTGGGCTGTCCGAGCAGTGGATGCGGCTCACCTTTGCTCGCTTCTTGTTTTTGAAGCGCTAAGGACTCAAGCGCGGTGGCGATGCGGCTGAGTTCACGGGCCAGTTGCTCGGTGCCGCTTGACCTGATGAAGCGGTTGCGGAAATAGCTATAAAGCGCATAGACCAAGGCAATGATGCCAACGAGGCTGAGGAGACCGAGAAGAAACCCAATAGGGGATACCCGATTGCCGCGTACCTCGGCGCGCACGACACTCAGTCTGGAGGCGTTACCATGAACCGGGTTGAAATGTGCGTTTGCGGGCATCCGCAATCGCTACACAAGATTTACGCCTGCACTGGCTCGCGTTCCAATCCAGA
>DATFSH010000011.1:0-44898 GCA_035262725.1 Candidatus Acidiferrales bacterium
CGCGCGAATATATCGAGAACTTCTACACGAAGACGGTTGAGCCGCTGCTTACTCCCGTGACGGTTGATCCGGCGCATCCTTTCCCGCATGTACTGAACAAGGCTCTATGCGTGGCGTTTCTGCTGAAGAAGAAACGGCGCAGCTCGCAGACCTTCCTCGGCGTGGTTACGGTGCCGCGTGCGCTGCCGCGCCTGGTTTTATTGCCTTCCGAAGAAGGCAAAGTGGAATATGTGTTTCTCCACGACGCGGTTCACGCCTTCGCCGGCCGGCTCTACCACGGTTACGAAGTGCTTTCTGCGGCTCCGTTTCGAGTGACAGCAACCTTATTTGGAAGAAGAAGAATCGCGCAGTCTTCTTGATACCGTTGATAATCAGCTTCACCGGCGCCGCAAAGGCGCGGCCGTTCGAATGGAGATTGAAGTGGGAGCGAATCGCGAGATCGTCGATCGCTTGCAGGCGAATTTCCGGCTCGATCCATGGCAGATGTTTCACGTCAATGGCCCTCCCAACCTTTCGCGGCTATTTCACATGTACGACCAGACGCCGCGTCCGGATTTGAAGTTCAAGCCGTTTGTGTCACGCGAGCTTGCGCTCAAGAAGGGCGCAGCGTCGATATTCGAGATGATTCGCAAGCGCAACGTGCTGCTCCACCATCCGTACGATTCATATTCGGCCGTGGTGCGCTTCATCGAAAGCGCGGCGCAGGATCCAGACGTCCTGTCGATCAAGCAAACGCTCTACCGCACGAGCGAAAATTCTCCGATCGTGCGCGCGCTGAATCGAGGCAGCCTCGAAGAAAGAAGTGGCTGTGGTGGTGGAGCTGAAGGCGCGGTTCGACGAAGCTTCGAATATTCGCTGGGCGCGCAATTTGCAGGAAGCGGGCGTGCAAGTGTTTCACGGAGTGGTGGGGCTGAAGACGCATTGCAAACTGGCGCTCGTGGCGCGGCGGGAATCGAACGGACAGATTCGCCGTTATGCGCATCTCGGCACCGGGAATTACAATCCTTCCACCGCGCGCTTTTACACCGATTTGAGCCTGTTGACGACGGATGCGCACATCACTGCGTCCGTGCACCACGTATTCAACTATTTGACGGCGTATTCCGAGCGCGCTACTTACTCGCCGCTGTTCGTTGCGCCGCTTAATTTGGGCAAGAGTTGCCTCACGCTCATCCATCGCGAAGCCGCACACGCACGGGCGGGGCGGCCTGCGTTTATCTTCGCGAAAGTAAACGCCCTGCTCGATGAAAGAATTATCGAAGCGCTTTATCGCGCGTCGCAGGTGGGCGTGCAGATCGAGCTGGTAGTGCGCGGGGCTTGTGCGTTGCGGCCGGGGTTGCGCGGGATCAGCAGCCGGATTCGCGTACGGAGTGTGATCGGCCGCTTTCTCGAACACAGCCGCGTATTTGTATTCGGCAACGGCGGTAAAACGGAAACGTACCTTGGCAGCGCGGACTGGATGCATCGAAATATTTACGAACGCGTGGAGGTGATGTTCCACTTGCGCGATCCGGAGTTGGCCCGCCAGATTTTTGCCGAAGTGATCCAGCCCTACCTGGCCGACACGGCGAAGACGCGGTTTCTTCTGCCCGACGGAAAATACATACGCTCCCGGGAAGCGGCGAAGCTACTTCACATGCGCAATGGGTTCGTTTTCAATGCGCAAGAGTTCTTAATAGGAGTAGCAGAAGGCCGCGATAGTCTCCAGACTGTTCCTGCCGTCGAGCGGCCTTTTAAGGCCGCCGGGCTTGTGGCTGGCGCGTTAAAACCGGTTTGATTCCGCAAATCTCCAACCTGCCGTAGACTGAAGCGGGATGTTTCAGTCGAAAACATACGAGCACTCGTTCCAACAGCCGAGTGCAAACGAGCGCCTGCAGCATGCTGTCAGCTGGCTGCTGGGGCCCGAGCCGGTCACCGAGAAGCGTCCCGGGCACTTGTGGCCACGATGGATTTTTCTGCGCGCGCTGGGGCTCATCTATTTTTCCGCGTTTTATTCTCTTCTATTCCAGGTGAAGGGGCTCATCGGCATAAACGGCCTGCTTCCCGCCAAGAACTATCTTCAGGCTGTCACCTCCGCGGTTCCGGGTGTGCTGCGATTGTGGTATGCCCCAACGCTACTGTGGATCAATTCCAGTGATCGCATGCTCATGGCGATTTTCTGGGTCGGATTGATTGCTTCGGTAATTCTGGTTTTCAATGGGTGGCCGCGAGGAATGCTGCTGATTTGTTTCGTGAGTTATTTGTCGTTTGTCGCGGCTGCGCAGGATTTTTCCGGATATCAATCGGACGGAATGCTGCTCGAAGCGGGCTTCATATCGCTTTTTTTTGCGCCCCCGCGATTCTGGCCTGGATTGGGGGGAAGCAATTTCCCGTCGCGTGCCAGCATGTTCTTGCTGCAGTGGGAGTGGTTCCGGATCTATTTCGAATCCGGTGTAGCAAAGATTCGAAGCGGTGATCCAACTTGGCGCAATTTCACAGCCATGGACAACTACTATCAGAATGGGCCGCTGCCGACATGGATCGGTTGGTATGTGCAGCATTTTCCGCACTGGTTTCATGCGGGAGCAGTGGTATACACGTTTGTGGTTGAGCTTTTGGTGGTGTGGATGCTTTTTCTGCCGAGGCGTTTCCGCATCATATGCTTTTGCATCGTGACGCCATTCGAGATCAGTATCATTCTCACGGCGAACTACACGTTTTTGAACTATCTCGTCCTCTCGCTTGGTTTCCTGCTGCTTGATGATCGATTGGTTGAATGGGTATTGCCGGCAAGGATGCGCGACCATTTCAAATTGACGGCAGGCGCTGGCAAAGAGCGCGAAGTGGTTATGGCCGGGGTCGAGAAGGGCAAAAACACTCGCGCTGTGTTGCGCGAGCGGCTGCGGCCGCTTCGGATGGCGATTGCTGGGGCATTTCTGGGTGTGGTTTTCTATGCAACCACCGCGCAGCTTATCTGGGTGTTTCTACCGACTCTGCCTTTGCCGATGTCGCCTGTATCGGCGCTGGAGCCGCTTCGCATTGCGAATCGTTACGGCTTGTTTGCTGTGATGACGCCCGAGCGCCTGGAGATTGAGTTTCAAGGATCGAGCGACGGGAAAACCTGGATTCCGTATCCCTTCCGCTACAAGCCGCAGGATTTGAAGAAGGCGCCGGGAATTTACGCGCCGTATCAGCCACGCTTCGATTGGAATCTGTGGTTCGCGTCGCTGGGTGGCTGGCGGGAAAATCGTTTCGTGCTGTGGGCGGAGGAACGGTTGCTTCAAAACGATAACGATGTGCTGCACTTATTTGCCGGCAGTCCGTTTGCAGGAGGGCCTCCGCCGGTTGCGGTTCGCGCGGTGATCTATCAATACTGGTTTACGGACGAGAAAACGAAACGCGAAACGGGCGATTGGTGGCGGCGTGAATTGCTGGGTGCTTACGCACCGGCTCTTGAACGCCAGCCGGACGGCAGGATTGGTATTGTAGATTTGCCGATCGCGCGCGAGTCGCCCAGGTGAACGTAAGCCGCAAAGCGAAATCCGCTCGCTGCTCCCCAGCGTTACAAACACACTTTGCACGCCGCTTGAATTTCGTTAGCCTGTGCGTGGCGTCTTTCGCCCACCATGAAGCATCCGCGTAAATACAAGGGTCGTAGGGATTCAGAGAAGGAACCGAATCCGCGTCACGTCACCGAAGAACAGGTGATCGCCTACCTCTCATTGATCTCGCAGCCGGAAAGTATCCGGCAGATCGCGCATGGGATGGAACTGCAGCATCACGGGCGCCGTTTCTTGCCGCGAATCATTCAATATTTGAAAAGCCGCGGCGACGTGGAAGAAATCCGTGGCGGACGATATCGCTTGGCGGAAAGCAAACAGAGCGCACGCAATGTTGGCAAACGCGAGAAAGCCGCAGCTGCCGATGCCCGGAAGGATGCTGATGCGGATTCCGCGCCGTCGAGAGGGGATGAAGCGGCTCGTCGAAGTGCCGATCCAAATTTGGTTTCAGGACGAATGGTCGCGCACCGCGATGGGTATGGCTTCCTGGTGCCGGACAGGCCGATTCCGCGCGTGGAAGGCGACCTTTTCGTCGGGCGCGATGGGATGGCTGACGCGATGAATGGCGACCGCGTGCTGGCGCGCGTCGAAAGACGAAAAGCCGACGGGCGCGCAGAAGGCCGCGTGGTACAGGTTCTTCAGCGCGAGAATCCGACGGTCGTCGGGCTTTTCCGGTACGGCCCGCATGGAAACGTAGTTCTGCCGTATGACACGCGAATCCAACACGAGATATCCATCCCGCCAGGAGACGAATTGACTCCGGAGTTGCGTAAGAAGGTGGGCTCGACGCATTCGGGCAGCACGACGTCGAGCTATCGGCGGCTGCGGTTGCCGGAGCTGGATGGCGCCGTGGTGAACGTAGAGATAACCCGCTACCCGAAGGGCGGCCTTGCTCCGGCAGGTCGCGTAATCGAAATTCTGGGCCGGCCGGGTGAAATCGGTGTCGACGTTGAAATCATCATCCGAAAGCATCGTCTGCCGCATATTTTCCCTGCGGAAGTTGTGGCGGAAGCGAAGTCAGAGCCGCAGCGAGTTTCTGAGGCAGATCTGCGAGGCCGGCGCGACTTCCGCGATCTTCCGATTGTGACGATTGACGGGGAGACCGCGCGCGATTTCGACGACGCCGTGCATGTGACCGAGTTGCCTAACGGGCGCTACGAACTACAGGTTCACATCGCGGACGTGGCGCACTACGTGGAGCGCAATTCGCCGCTGGATCGCGAAGCGCATCTGCGCGGGACGTCTGTGTATTTTCCGAATCGCGCCGTGCCAATGCTGCCGGAGGAGCTTTCCAACGGGATTTGTTCGCTCAATCCAAAAGTCGAGCGGCTGGTGATGAGCGCGATCATGGAAATTGACGCGAGTGGCAACACGGTGTGCGCCGATTTCACGCCGGGCGTGATTCGTTCTGCTGAACGGATGACGTATACCAACGTGCACAAGATTCTCGAGGGCGACGCGGAAATGACCGAACGTTATGCGCCGCTGGCCGGGAATTTCAGACGTATGAAACAACTGGCGCTGCTGCTGAACAAGAAACGCGTTGCGCGCGGCTCGATTGATTTCGATCTTCCCGAATCGATTATCGAGTTCGATGAGCAGGGGCGAATGCTAAGCATCGTCCGCAGCGTACGGAACATCGCGCACCGGATTATCGAGGAGTTCATGCTGGCTGCAAACGAAGCGGTGGCGCAGTATCTCGAACGGCGTGGTGTTGCCTCACTGCATCGCGTGCATGAAAAGCCTGATCCGAAGAAGGTGATCGAGTTCGAAGAGCTCGCACATGCGTTCGGTTATTCGCTGGGGGTAGAAGACCTTATGGAGCGCCGCATTGCCGTGCGCCATGGACGCGTGCAGCCGTCTGCTCGAGGGCGAGGAGGACACGACGCCGGTCGGGGGCGGGCGCGTCCGATGACCGTTTCGGTGCCGGCGACCGAGGAGGTCGATATTCGTCCGCAGCACTACCAGCGGCTTACGGAAAAAATTGCGGGGAAGCCCGAAGAGAGGATTCTCTCCTATTTAATGCTGCGCTCACTGAAGCAGGCGCGCTATGCCGTCGACGTTCTCGGGCATTTCGCGCTGGCCACGAAGGAGTACACGCACTTTACCTCGCCGATCCGCCGCTACCCGGATCTGATCGTTCATCGTGCCCTGAAATGGGCACTCGTGAATCCAGACGTGAAGCCAATGCGCGCGAAGGTCTCGGATCCAAAGCCGAGAAAAGAAGCAGAGACTGTGGCCATGCTCGGCCCATACCGCCGGGTCGAACTGGAAGAGATCGCCTCGGAAAGCTCGGAAGCTGAGCGCCGCGCGGAAGCAGCTGAGCGCGAGCTGATGGAATGGAAGACGGCTCAATTCATGGAGGGCCACCTGGGCGAAGAGTATGACGCGCTGATTATTTCCGTGCAGAAGTTCGGATTTTTTGTGGAGCTGGTGGAGATTTTTGTCGAAGGACTGGTGAGTATTGACCGGTTGGGGGAAGTGACGGGAATGCCCTGCACCTTTCGCGAGCGCGATCACGTGATTCTAGCCGAGCCTTACCGCGGCGGGTCGCGAGGCGCCAAGGAGCAGAGAATTTTCCGGCTTGGCGATCGCGTGCGCGTAAGGGCGGAGCGAATCGATCCGATGCGCCACCGGGTGGAATTTTCGCTGATTTAGCTGATGGCTTTTTTGTGCGACGAGGGTAGTGTATCTTGCAGTGAAACATGGAGGCGCTCGTGGCGGCTCGCGTTTGTCCCGATTGTTTGCATGAGGTTTCCGTTGGCAAGGTTCTTGCCTATTCGAATGATCTGGTCTGTTCCAACTGCTCCAAGCCACTCGAGATTTCACTGCTCAGCCGGTATCTTGCTGCATTCACGGGACTAATAATAGCGGTGGTAGTGTGGTGGGCCGCTTCCAAACACTACGCGCACGATTCCTGGGCGCTCGCCTGGGTGCTGCCAGTTGTCTTCAGCTATTTCGCACTGAGCATTGTTGCCCCACTTGTCCTTGCTCTTATAGCCGACTTGCAGATCCGCAGTGTCGAAGCTATGCCGATCTCGCATGAGGTTGTTGCGAATCCGCACCATTCCTCCCACTAAAAACGCCCACCGAGAGTTTCTTCTCGGTACAGTCTCAGTGCGCTTACAGTGACCCAAAGGTTCCATTGACCAACCAACTAAGGACAGTGTGAAATGGCTATTCGATGAGTCGCTATGTCTCATTTATGGGAAAACGCGTGGAAGCCCACTACCGAGTGGCAGACATCCACCAGAAATCCGTGGGCACGCTCGTAGCCGACACCGGGCTCTCGATCGTGGTGGAAGAACGTCTTCTAGACGGAGAAAGAAAACCATGCGCGTGGAAATCCCATACGAATATGTAATACGCCTCACCGAGACCCCACGAAACTCTGACGAGCCAATCACGGTTCACTCCGTGCCACCTAAAGTCCGCCGGTAACTCCTTACTCGACATTCCTTCCGGCTAGTGGCCGCATTCAAACTTTCCTGGCGATTCTAGTTCGCGCTACGCATATATTGATGTTGCGTATTTGCGGAGGGAAGCAATGAAACCGACGGTCGGATTTATCGGATTGGGCCTGATGGGCAAGCCAATGGCCGGAAACTTGCTTAAAGCGGGGTTTCCTGTAGTGGTGTCAAACCGCACGAAGGCTCGGGCGGACGAGCTAGTGAGGGAAGGCGCGAAGTTCGGTGCAAACCCGCGTGACGTGGCAGCGCAGGTGGATGTGCTGATCACGATTGTGAGCGATCCACCAGCAGTCGAGGAGATTTTGTGGGGCGCGGACGGCGCGCTGGCGGGGTTGGGCCGCGGCAGCACATATATCGATTCGAGCACCGTTTCTCCGGACCTCGCGCGACGTGCCGCCGCTGCTTGCGCCGAAAAGGGGGCTAATTATCTAGATGCGCCAGTAACAGGAGGCGACTGGGGCGCAAAAAAGGGCGAACTTGTTTTCATGATCGGCGGAAAGCCGGAGGTGTTCGAGCGAGTGAAGCCGATTTTTGAAGTGATGGGCAAGAAATTCTTTCTGCTGGGCCCGAATGGCTCGGGGCAGACCGTGAAGCTCGCAATGAACCTAGTCCTCGCGCTCCAAGTAGAAGCGCTGGCGGAAGCGCTTGCGCTGGCTACGAAAGCTGGAATTGCCGGCGAGAAGTTGGTGGAAGTGATGCAGTCGAGCATGGCGCGCGCCGGAGTGTTGGACGTGAAAGCGCCTAGCATGCTTAAGAATGAATATCCGGCTAGCTTTCCTCTGCGGCTGATGCACAAGGATATTCGTCTCGCCCTCGAACTGGCGAAGAAAGAAGGGCTCGACTTGCCTGCTGCCACAGCCGCGTTTGCGACGTATAGCGCGGTGAAGGATGCTTCGAAAGACGACCCGGATTATGCCGCAGTGGCGCGTTACTGGAGAAAGGTCCAAAAACTAAAATGTTACGAATCAGGGCAATGAAACCGCCGGGAAAAAGCTGAGCGGCAGGTCGCGAGCGGTACGCAAACCGGATTGTGCCGCGAGAATTGACGGAATCGCGTTGACCACGACTGCCGCGGTAGCTATGTCGCCGTGCGTGCCGCCCGGAATCGTAAGCGCAAGGTTGGGCTCGCCTCTTAATTCGATCGAATCGGCGGGATCTTTGGCGCCCACGAACATTTTCAGTTCCATATAGATCTTTTCCTTGCCGCCAACCGTTCCGCGCGCGATCTGATGCACGCCGGCCACCTGACCGGGCACGACTTCCAGAAATTCGGTTTTCACTGTTTCGTCTGCGATCACCGGCTCAATCGTCTCTGAAATATCATCGAGCTCGAATCCAAGGCCATCGGCGACCATCGCAATGGATTCCGGCAGGCCGTGATGCTTGATTACCCCGGCATTCACCTGGGCGCGGAATTCTTCGGCCGTCATTCCGGCGCCAATTTTCTTTTGCAGAGGCAGCCGGCGCTTCGATGCGTCAACGATGCGTAATGCCTTGGCCCATTCGACGCGTTGCGAAACGGCGCTAAGGGTGAGAACGAGCTTGTCCATCACGAATCCCGGATTCACCCCTGTGCCCACCAAAGCGACGCCTTCTTCTTTCGCGGCCGCGTCAAGCTGCGCAGAAAGATCCGGATGCTTGCGAAAGGGGTACGCGAGCTCCTCGCACGTGGAAACGATGCAGCAGCCCGCGGCGAGGCACTCGAGCAACTGGTCCATCACATTCGGCAAAAACGAAGAAGTCGAATGGATCACGACGTCCACGGGTTTCGCAAAGAGCCGGGCTGAATCTGCGAAGATTAGCACGCCCCATGGAGCATCCGTAGCGCCCGCTACTTCGCCCAGATCGCGCCCTGCTTTAGCGGGATCCTTATCGATGGCGCCAGCAATCTCTAGCTCGGCTTTCTGGCGCACCAGACGAGCGATCGAAGCGCCAATGGGTCCGACACCATACTGCACTGCACGAATTTTCTTCTTCACCTTGACCTCGAATCGGGATGAAGGACTTCAGGATGGCTCTGAAGTTCTCCCATTCAGATCGCGCGACACGAAAACGAGTGGACTACGATAATGGGTTATTCCCTCGACTGCAACCGCATTTCCAGAGCTTGTGGCATGAGCCGCCGCGCCGCATAATGTGCCGACCACTTCCCGTGAATTCTCCATCCGACACGCGAAACTCCGAAAAAAATTGGACGCGAGCCGCGCTTCAGGCGCTCTTGCACTACGGCGGCAGCGCCTTGGTTCTTTTTTTGCTTTTCCGCTTTCTTTCAGGCCGAAAGATTTGGCTTACGCTCGAAACGCTCCCAACGCAATTGTGGATTTTTGTGATCATCGGTTATCTGGCGACGCATTGCATTGGCGTAACGAAGTGGCGGCTCATGGTGGCTGTGGCCGGTTCAGGCATGACGTGGGTGCAGGCCGCCCGCTGTTATTTCGCCGGACTCTTTGGGTCGCTGTTCCTGCCTTCCCTGATCGGGGGAGACTTGGTGCGCGCCGGCATGGCGATGCGCATTGGCCGCAGCAAAGCAGGGGTTCTGCTGGGTAGCTTGGTTGACCGAAGCGTTGATCTGGTAGCCCTGGGATTTTTGGCTGGGATTGGTGCTCTACTTTTGCCCGGTTCGCTCGATCCGAGAGACCGCCGGATTTTTCTGCTGCTCGCCGAGGTTGGACTGGCCGGAACATTGATTGCAGCGGCGATTGCGGCATTTCTCCCCGCGCGACGATTCTCTTATCGCATGAGGCGCAGGTTCACTCGAGTAAGAGTTGCCGCTCGTTCCATGGCGCGTCGTCCTGGTGCAGTACTTGCCGCGCTTGTCCTTGCGCTATCAGCGCAAATTGTCTTCATCAAGTTGAACATCGCTTTGGCAGAAGCGTGCGGATTACATTTAGGATTTCGCACATGGTTGTTTGCGTGGCCACTGGCAAAGCTTTCGGCGGCGATTCCAATCACACAGGGAGGAATTGGCGTGCGCGAAGCGGCGCTTGCGGCACTCCTGCGGCCATTCGGAGCGCCCGCGGTGCTATCCGTCGCGGCGGGAATCGCCTGGGAGGCCGTTGTGATTGGAGGCGGAATCGTCGCAGGTGTTACTTCATTCGTAGTGACTCGGTTCAGTTCCCGCCAGAAATAACCGACAGTCGAGCGAAAAAGGAAAATCCCCGAAACTTGTCTAGTCCCGGGGATTATGAATCCTAGTACCTGTGTGTGCCTCAGACACGCGACCGAGTGGCGCGAAGGAATTCACGCAACGATGAGACGTTCGGTCCATAGGAACCGACGCGGCCGGCGTCTACTGGGAGTCCCAGCATCTCCGCCTGCTCGATGCTCATGCCCGCATCATCAAGCTCGGCAAGGCTATAGCCTTCGGCGGGCGTCAAACGGCGGCCCGAACGATCCAGCGGTCGCGGCGGCCGGTGAGTGTGCCAGCGCTTTCTCACGATGTCGAAGAAGTCGTCCCAATCTCTACGATTCCACATGAAGTTCCTCCCGAACGCCCCGGGTTCAAAGATATGGATGCGTCATACGTGTTTTCGGTCGCTTCCCATTTTCAACAGGCCCGAGTATTCGCTCCGGGGACAGGAGCGCTGCCGATATTAACTCCGCATGTAGTGGAAAGTCTCGCGTCAACACCAAATGTATCCAGGAAGTTATCGCTGTTTAGGTTCCACGGTGCCATCGGGGATTCCCCGTAGTCCACTGAGCAAGCTGCTTGATTTGGTGCGATGCTAGACCCTATGAAAATCGCTGCTATACTTCGAGAAACGCACAAAGGCCGGTGAAATCTGTCTCTGGAATGTTACTCGTGCGCTGCTCTACGGCAAAAGTTTAATTAATGATCAATCCTGTCATCGTCGTTCATTACCACGAATTGTGGCTCAAAGGCCGCAACCGCCGATTCTTTCTGAGTAAGCTGTTCACGGCGCTTCGCAGAGCGCTCGAAGGAGTACCCGTACGCAGGATCGAGCAACCGGGCGACCGCTTCATGGTTCGTTTAGGTGACGGCGCTTCGCTCGAGGAAGCCACGTCGCGCGCCAGCCGGGTTCTCGGGATCGCATTCTACGCACTGGCAAAGCCCGTCGAACGGAATATGGAAGCGTTGTGCCGAGCGGCCTGGGAGGAAGTTGAGTCTCTGCAATTTGCGAATTTCGCGGTAAGGGCCAAGCGCAGCGACAAGTCATTCCCCCACACTTCAATGGAAATCGATTCGACGGTTGGCCGCTACCTGCTCGACCGGTTTCGCGAGAGCGGGCGCGACGTGCGCGTCAAACTGACTGATCCGGAGTTGACCTGCTACGTGGAAATCACGCCTGGGCCTGCGCTTGTCTACGCGCGAAGGATTCCGGGGACGGGCGGACTGCCTGCCAATACAGCTGGACGGATGATGTGCTTGCTCTCGGGCGGCTACGATTCGGCAGTTGCGGCGTATCAGATGATGAAGCGCGGCGCGCACTTGAGCTTCGCGCACTTCTACGGTACCGGAGCCCGTCCGGGCGAATCTTCCCTTCACATTGCGAGCGAACTCGTACGCCGGCTGGTTCCCTACCAGTTCCACGCGAAACTCTATCGCGTGCCCTTCGAAACAATTCAGCGAGAGATCGTTCGATATGCGCCGGAAGATTACCGCGTGTTGCTATATCGGCGGATGATGTTGCGGATCGCGCAAGCTCTGGCCAAAGGCGCCCGCTCGTTGGCGCTCGTTACGGGTGACAGCCTTGGTCAGGTTGCATCTCAAACGCTTCGAAATCTTATAGCCGTCGAAGCAGCCGCGCGGATGCCAGTGTTCCGTCCGCTGATCGGCACGGACAAGATGGAGATTCTTGACACAGCACGCAAGATTGGCACGTACGAGCCTTCCTCCGAGCCCTTTCACGATTGTTGCCCGGTTTTCATGCCGCGAACTCCGGCGCTCTATGCGAGCCCGGAAGAACTCGATGAAGCGGAATCGAAGCTGGATGTTCGCGCGTTGGTTGCGCAGGGCGTTTGCGAAACTACCGTGGAGCGCTTCTATTACCGTGGCGGGAGGGTTGAAGTGGCTCCGCCCAAACCTCGCCACGCGAAGGCAGCGCGGGAACGGACCGCAATTGCCTGAGCGCAGGGACTGCGCCTCTGCGCACACCTATCACTTTGGGTCCGTTCCACGGGCCTGAATTTTCTTCCTTTCAGCAAATTTTAAAGAGAATAAACCGAGAAAAATCTAGCGGTCGCGTCCGTAACCGCCGCGATCACCGCGGTCGCCGCCGCGTCCGCCACCCCCGTGACCGCCGCGTCCGCCACCCCCACCTCTTCCGCCGCCACCGCCGTGTCCGCCGCGATCACCGCCCCGACCGCCGCCCCCTCCACCGCCGCCTTCCCTTTGCGGCCGAGCTTCATTCACAACCAACGCGCGACCAAGAAAGTCCTTGCCGTTGAGGGCTGCAATCGCCTTCTCTGCCGCGCCGTCGTCGTGAATCTCGGCGAAACCGAAGCCGCGCGGCTGCCCTGTAAAACGATCCCGGAGCAGCGTGAGTGAATCCGGTTGCACGCCGATTTCAGCAAACAGCGCTTGCACCTGCTCTTCTGTGGCCTTAAACGAGAGGTTCCCAACGTACAATTTCTTCACGGCCGTTCTCCTAAGCCCCGCAAAGCGCGGGACACGTCAACGCAGCTGAGGGAAGGTAACTTCGAGCGCGCCCGGCCCGCAAATTATCAACTTCTTACCGACCGGCCAAGCTGTCCCCAGGAACGCACGAGCATCTTGCGGCAACTACCTTCCGCAGTCAACCATCGCGTCCGTAGAGCGACTCCTCCGACGATAAGGCCGGAGGGAGCCAGGGTTACCTCTCTTGTTCAATCCCGCAAGAGTTGCCAACAGCCGGCCCGCGGCAATCGGTGATACGATGCGCCCAAGCCCTCCGGAGATTTCTATGCTTGGAACCATGATGGACTTTCCGCTCACGCTCGTGCCCATTCTCGAGCGCGCTGGCAAACTCTACGGACAAGTGGAAATCGGTTCGCGCCGGCCCGACCGCACCATTGCGCGCACGAACTATGCTGCGATCTATCGGCGAGCGCGGCGCCTAGCTCGCGCGCTGGAGTTGGCCGGACTTGGTCGTGGTGACCGCGTCGCCACGCTGATGTGGAATCACTCGTCGCACCTCGAAGCATATTTCGGCATACCGGTGTGCGGTGGCGTGCTGCATACACTGAATCTTCGGCTGCACGCCAACGAACTCGCTTATATCGCCAATCACGCCCGCGATCGCTATCTGCTCGTCGACGACGTTCTCCTTCCAACGTACGAATCGTTCCGTTCGCAGGTTCATTTGGAGCGCGTGTTTGTGGTGCCGTTCAGCGGGGAACCTGTTCCGCGAGAGTATGAAAATTATGAAGACTTCCTCAGCGCCGCTGACGACACCTTTGACTATCCGGTGCTGAGCGAGAATGAAGCGGCGGCGATGTGTTTTACATCCGGTACGACTGGCAAATCGAAGGGTGTGGTCTATTCCCACCGCGCGCTTGTGCTCCACAGTTTCGCGCAATGCCTGCAGGATGCATTCGCAATCAGCCACAACGAGGTGGTGCTGCCCGGTTCTTCGATGTTTCACGCGAATGCCTGGGGCGTCCCTTTTACCGCGACGATGGTCGGCGCGAAGTTGGTGTTTCCCGGGCCCCATCTCGACGCCGAAAGCCTGCTCGATTTGATTGAACAGGAAAAGGTCACAATCGCGACGGCTGTGCCCACCGTGTGGTTCGGTGTGCTTTTGGCCCTTGAAAAAGAACCGGGGCGCTGGAAGATCGATCAACCCGTTCGCATCACGTGCGGCGGGTCGGCTGTGCCTGAAACGCTGCTTCGGCGGATGGACAAATTTGGCTTCCGCATCACGCATCTCTGGGGCATGACGGAAACAACTCCGTTCGCGACCACCGGCACGCTCAAGTCCACACTGGCGCATGGCTCCGAGGATGAAAAATACAAAATTCGCGTGAAGCAAGGATTGCCTGCGCCGTTTATCGAGGTTCGAGTGATGCGGCCGGAAGGCGAGGCGCCTCGCGATGGCGTTACGTTCGGTGAACTCGAAATACGCGGGCCGTGGGTGGCTGCGAGTTATTTCGAAGCGCCGGAGACCGCCGATCGCTGGACCCGCGACGGGTGGTTCAAGACGGGAGATATCGCTACGATCGATTCCGAAGGCTACGTAAAAATTGTGGATCGCAGCAAAGATCTCATCAAATCGGGCGGTGAATGGATCAGCTCCGTGGATTTAGAAAATGAGTTAATGGGGCATCCCAGCGTGCGCGAGGCGGCCGTGATCGGCGTCGTGCATCCGAAATGGCAGGAGCGGCCGCTTGCCGTCGTCGTGGTCAAGGAGGGCGCGCAGGTGACGTCTGGCGAACTGCGCGAATTTCTTGCTGCCAAGTTCGCGAAGTGGCAGCTTCCCGATGCTTTTGTGTTTACCGACGAGCTTCCCCGCTCGGCGGTGGGCAAACTCTTGAAGCTAAAACTCCGCGAGACGTATTCGGACTGGAATTGGGAAGGTCTGGGCTGACGAGCTATGTTCGGTAGCTTGCGTTAATATTGACGTACTCGCCTGTAAAATCGCAGGTCCACATGCGCGCGTGGCCCTTACCGGAATGCAAATCCACCACAATCGGCACGCATTTCGCGAGCATCTTTTTGTGCGCCACGAGCTCAGAAAATGGATGCTCTCTCCCTCGACGGCACACGAGAATTCCCGCGAGCATGATGTTCACGAGCTTGAAGTCGAACGGTACGCCGGCTCGTCCAGCGGCGGCCAGGATTCGGCCCCAGTTGGGATCGGCGCCGGCCAAGGCTGTTTTTACTAGAGGCGAGTTCGCAATCGTTCGCGCAACTTGTGCGGCGGCCTGGTCTGATCGCGCGCCTCGCACTTCGATCTCAATCACGCGTCGCGCGCCCTCGCCGTCCTCGACAATCTTCAGAGCGAGCGTGCGGCACACATTTTCGAGCGCCTTATAGAACATTTTCAAATCGGCGCTAGCGCTTGTGATTCGTCGCGCGCCACTCTCCCCGTTGGCCAGAATCGCCACCGTATCATTGGTTGAAGTATCTCCGTCCACAGTGATGGCGTTGAATGTGCCGGAAACGGCAGCGCGCAACGCGCGAGAAAGCAGTGCGGGCGAAATTGCAGCATCGGTTGCCAGGAACGCCAGCATGGTCGCCATATTCGGCTGAATCATTCCCGCGCCTTTGCAACAGCCGAGAATTTTCACGGTTTTTCCGCCGATACGGCAATTCGCCGCTGTCCACTTGGGACGCGTATCGGTGGTCATAATCGCCCGGGCGAATTCAGCGAAGGCTTCAGCCTTACCGCTTCGCGCGGGGACCAAATCCGGCACCGCCTTCAGAATCTTCTCGACGCGCAGCGGCACACCAATCACGCCGGTTGAGCACACCAAGACCTGCGAAGGATCAACCGCCGACAGCCCCAACGACACCTTCCGAGCTGTCGCTTCCGAGGCTGCGTATCCATCAGAGCCGGTGCAGCAATTCGCGTTGCCGGAGTTGACTATCACCGCTCGCATTTTCCCGCGCGAGCGACGCAAATGGCTTTGCGACAGACGAACCGGGGCAGCCTGCACGCGATTCGTCGTGAACATTGCTGCCGCTGACGCTGGCGTTTCGCTCACAAGAAGCCCGAGGTCGAGGCCCGATTTTTTCAATCCGCACGCGGCGGAGGAAAACGAGAAGCCAAGCGGAACTTGGGGCGCCGAGAGGGAGAGAGTCATGCTGCCGAAATGGGAGTTGCCGAATCAGCAAGAATCGGCAGAGCTATGCGTTCGGGGATGACGGTAGCGACCACCGCAACCAACTGGCAGGAACGCCGCTTCGGGCACGCTCGGCAATCCCGCTCCACTTTTTCGGTCAGGGCGTGCCGCGAGGTTGGCTCAAAGCCCTGGCGCATAAAGAATTTTGGCGCATGCGTTACAGCGAAGACGCGAGCGATCCCGCGACGCTGCGCTTCAGCTATAGCAAACTCCAGCAACCTTGTGCCGGCGCGCCGCCCGCGATGCTTCGGATCGACCGCGAGCGAACGGATTTCCGCCAGATCCGTGCCGTAGCTTTCGAGTGCCACACAACTCACCACACGCTTTTTATCTTCATGCACCAGGAAATGGCTAATATTTTCCTGAATTTCTTCTTCCGCGCGAGGCAGCAGCAATCCCTCGCCAGCATACGAGGTAATTAATTCGAAAATCGCGCGCGTGTCCGAAGTTCTGGCTCGTCGCGCGTTCATTGGCTCTCCTCAATCTTTCCGAGCCTCGTCTTGAACTGTTCGAGAGCTGCGCGAACTGCGGCTGGCGCGGTTCCTCCGGCAACAGCCCGCCGCGCGAGTGACGATTCTAGAGTCAGCACGGTTGCCACATCGCGGCCAAACGCAGGAGAAAACTGATTGAGTCTTTCAATCGGCATCTCGCGAATCGATTTGCCCTCCTGCTCGGCCACTCGCAGTACTTTGCCCACTACTTCGTGCGCCTCGCGAAATGGAACGCCGCACGCAACCAGATAATCCGCAAGTTCGGTGGCCACTAGCACCGGATCCTGCGCAGCTTTGCGCAAATTCGTTTCGTTGAATTTTGTCGCGGCCAGAGTTGCCGCGGCGATCTGCGTTACGGCCAGTGCCTGGTCGTGAGCAGCAAAGAGCGCTTCTTTATCCTCCTGTAAATCGCGCTGATAACTCGATGGCAGTCCCTTGCACGTTGTTAGTAAAGTGAATAGTGCGCCGTAGATCCGCCCTGTCTTCCCGCGAATGAGTTCCCACGCATCGGGATTCTTTTTCTGGGGCATCAGGCTGCTTCCGGTCGAAAACTCGTCTGGCAGCTCGATGAACCCGAATTCGGGCGTCGCAAATAACACCATATCTTCAGCCAGCCGCGAGAGGTGCATGGCCAGTGTAGTAAGCGCGAAAAGAAATTCGAGGGCGAAATCCCGGTCGCTCACCGCGTCCAAGCTGTTGGTGGTGATGCTAGAAAATCCCAAGTCGCGTGCCAGCGCTTTGCGATCGAGCAGGAACGCGCAGCCTGCAAGCGCTCCCGATCCAAGTGGACACAAGTCCGCGCGTGCGGCTGCAGCCTTGAGGCGCTCTGCGTCGCGTACGAATGCTTCGCCATGCGCCAGAAGCCAGTGAGAAAGCAGCAACGGCTGCGCGTGCTGCATGTGCGTCGTGCCAGGCATTGGCACGTGTATATTCTTCTCGGCTTGTTTCGCCACGGCGTCCGCGAGAACCGTGCTCGCCTGCTGAATTTCGAGAGCGGCATCTTTTATGTACATCCGGAACTCGGTCGCGACCATCTCGTTGCGGCTGCGACCGGTGTGCAACTTCGCCCCAAGCGGACCGAGCTTTTCGATGAGCGCGCTTTCGGCGAAATGGTGCACATCTTCCGCTTTCGAGCCATCAAGCCACGCGGGTTCAGCCTTTGCGCGGCTTTCGATCTCGTCAAGCGCGCGAACAACTTGCGCACACTCGTCGTCATTCAGAATACCTGCGGCTGCGATCGCGCGCGCCCACGCGCGATCGAGCGCAAGCTCCTGCGGCAGCAGGCGTCGGTCGAATTGCCACGAACGCTCGAACTCGTAGAACGATGCGTCCGGCCCGCGCTCAAAGCGTCCGCCCCACATCTTCTGTTCTTTTTTCTTCTCGCCCGCGCTGCTCATCCTGCCTCGGCTTTGCGTTGAATCTCCGCTTCCTGCGGGACGGTGATCGGCAGCGCGAAGAGGTTGATGAAGCCTTCCGCATCTTTCGGGTTGTAGCCGGTCATCGTGAAACTCGCCAGGTTCGTGCGATATAGCGAGAACGGCGAACGGCGCGACGCCACGCTCAGATTGCCCTTGAAAAGCGTCAAGCCCACGCTGCCAGTCACGCGCTCCTGCGATTTCGCGAAGAACGCGTCGAGCGATTCGCGCAAAGGAGTGAACCACATTCCGTAATAGACCATCTCCGCATAACGCAAGGCGAGCATCTGTTGGTAGTGAGCCGTCTCGCGATCGAGGCACAGCGACTCGAGTTCGCGGTGCGCTGCAATCAAGAGTGTCCCGCCGGGTGTTTCGTATGCGCCACGCGACTTGATTCCTACGAGCCGGTTTTCGACCATCTCCATTCTTCCCACGCCATTCGCCGCCGCGATTTCATTCAATTGCTCGATGAGCGCGACCGCGCCGAGCTTCTTGCCGTTTACGAAAACAGGAACTCCGTCGTCGAAGCCGATTTCTACTGTTGTTGGCTGATCGGGAGCCTTCGAGGGCGAAACTATCCATTGCCACATGGATTCTTCTGGCGCATTCGCGGGATCTTCAAGAACTCCGCCTTCATGGCTCAAGTGCCATATGTTGCGATCTCGGCTATAAATATTCTTAGTCGTCTGCTCCACGGGAACATTGTGCGCGCGAGCATAGGCAATTGCGTCTTCTCGCGAGTTGATTTTCCACTCCCGCCACGGCGCGATGATTTTCAGTTCCGGTGCAAGCGCCTTGGCCGCGAGCTCGAAGCGAACTTGGTCATTCCCTTTTCCCGTGCAGCCGTGCGCCAAGGCGTCGGCGCCCAGCTTTTTTGCCAGTTCCACCTGGCGCTGCGCGAGCAGAGGTCGAGCAAATGAGGTTCCCAGCAAGTACTTGTGCTCGTACACGGCGCCCGCGCGCAATGTCGGCCAGATAAATCTGATGATGAATTCTTCGCGCAGATCCTCTACGTAAGCTGCGCTTGCGCCGGTTGCCAGCGCTTTCTTACGCGCGCCTTCCAAATCCTCGCGCTGGCCAAGATCGCCGATCATGGCGATCACTTCGCAGTCGTACGTTTCCTTCAGCCAGGGAATAATGATGGAGGTGTCGAGCCCTCCGGAATACGCCAGCACAACTTTCTTCGGCAATTCTCTCTCCTCGTGCGACCATAGCACCGCAAAATACTAATTCAGTAGTGTGAGCAGGATCGCCTTTTGTACGTGCAGCCTGTTTTCCGATTGATCGAATACGATCGAGCGTTCCGAATCGATCACCTCGTCCGTCACTTCCGACCCGCGATGCGCCGGCAGGCAATGCATGAAGACGGCATCCGATGCGGTCTGTGAAAATAGAGCTTCATTCACCTGGTAACCGCTAAACGCCACTGCGCGCGCTGCGGATTCTTCTTCTTGCCCCATGCTCGCCCACACATCGGTGTAAACCGCTTGCGCTCCGGCCACCGCCTCGTCGGTCGAGCGCATAATTTCAATTTTCCCCCGCGTCTCCCGCGCCACGCGCTTTGCCTCCGCCACGATCGCTGCATCGGGCTCGTACCCCGCGGGTGCCGCCACGCGGATATGTGCGCCGACCCGGGCCGCTATTGTCAGCAGCGAATGGCATACGTTGTTTCCGTCACCAACATATGCGAATTTCAAGCCACGCAGCCCCCCGAAGCGTTCCTCGAGCGTGAAAAAATCGGAAATCGCCTGGCACGGGTGAAAGCGGTCGGAAAGTGCGTTGATCACCGGGATGCGGCCGTGCTCGGCCAGGCCGTCCAGAGACTCCTGCGAGAACACGCGCGCAATGATTCCGTGAACCATCCGCTCGAGGTTCTTCGCCGTGTCCCGCACCGATTCACGCGCGCCAAGGCGAGTCTCGGTGTGATCGAGAAACACCGACGCGCCGCCAAGGCTCGCAATGCCCACTTCAAAGGTGACGCGAGTGCGCAGTGAGGGCTTTTCGAAAATCATGGCCAAGAACTTTCCTTCGAGCGCGCCGCGATAGCGATCCGGCCGCACTTTGATGTCCGCAGCCAAATGGAAGAGTTCGCGCACCTGCGCGGGACCCCACTCCATTCCGGTCAGCAGGTCGTTTGTTAGGGTTAGCGTTGTTGCAGTTGCATTCATTTTTTACCTCGCTGCAGCCACGGTCATCGGCTGCGCATGCGTTTTAGTTTTTTGTGTTCTTGATCGAGACTTCTCCAGCGAGTTCGCCGTTTGCGCCAGTACCGCCTCGAATTTCTTGAGAAACTCGGCCACATCACGCCGCTTGATGATGAAGGCGGGAAGCAACCGCAAAATATGCTCATGAGTGCAATTCATGATCAACCTGCTTCGCAGAGCTTCCGCGATGAAGGGCGCGCCATCCACGGACAAGTCAACGCCAATCATCAAGCCCTCGCCGCGGACTTCCCGGATGAAATCGAATTTGCCGGCGAGCTTTTCGATTCCCGCGCGCAGTTCTGCGCCGCGCTCGCGAATATTCGCCAGCAGGTTTTCTTCTTCCACGACGGTAAGGAATTCGAGCGCCGCAGCACAAACAAGCGGGCCGCCGCCGAAGGTTGTGCCGTGCATTCCCGGCGTAAACGCTGCTGCAAATTTCTCGTTCGCGATAAAAGCCCCCAGTGGCAATCCGCCCGCTAGAGGCTTCGCTATCGTGACAGCATCCGGGAGCGATCCAAACGCCTGATAAGCGAAGCAGCGTCCCGTCCGGCCAAGGCCACACTGAATTTCGTCGGCAATCAACGCAGCATCGTGCTCCGTGGCGAGTTCGCGGGCGCGTTGCCAAAATTCCCGGCTGACTGGAAAAATCCCGCCCTCGCCCTGGATCGTTTCCATCACAAGCGCGCAAACCGAATCATCAAACTTGCGCTCGAGATAGGCTACATCGTTGAATTTTACGAATTCCGCGCCGGGAACGAGGGGAGCGAACGGCACGCGATATTTTGCCGGGTACGTGATTGAGACCGCGCCGAACGTGCGTCCGTGAAACGAATTCTCAAGCGCGAGAATCCGTGTCTTTTTAGCACTGGCGCCGCTGCCGCCCGAGCTGGGCTTTGCATTTGCGTAAGCTCGCGCGAGCTTCAGGGCCCCGTCGATCGCTTCGGTACCGCTGTTTGTGAAGAAAACGCGGTCGAGGCCTGACCACTTCGCAAGCTTCTTCGCAAGCGGCCCCTGATACGGATTGTGAAACAGGTTCGAAGTGTGGATCACGCGCCCTGCTTCGCGTCGAATCGTGCGCACGAGCCGCGGATGCGCGTGCCCTAGCGCATTCACCGCAATGCCGCCGAGAAAATCCAGGTACTCGAGCCCATTCGAGTCATACACGCGGCAGCCCCGGCCACGTGTGAATACGATTGGTGGCCGCTTATAGGTATTCATCAAGTGGCGCGCTTCATCCGCGCGCGTGTGCGACGCCGATACCCCGCCCTTCACCGCTCTCTTAGTCTTAGCCATTTCTATCACGCCGTTTCTTGTGCGGTTCTTGCCGCCGAAACCTTCAACACCGGCAGTACGCGGGTCCCCGAACAGCGCACCGAATTTGCAGCATTCAAAAGCGCCCGGGGCGCCGTGCCTCCAACGATTCGGACCTCTGTCACGCCCCCAGAGAGCGCCCTCTTCGCTGCTTCGAGTTTCAGAATCATTCCGCCGGAAACTTTGTTGTGCCGGATCATGTTTTCGATTTCACCGCCACGCACGGCGCGCAGCACTCTGTCGCCATCAAGCACGCCCGCCACATCCGTCAGAAAAATCAAACGGTCGGCGCGAATGAATTCGGCGGCAGCCGCAGCCATGTGGTCGGCATTGATGTTGTAGATTTCTCCGTCCGCTCCCAGTCCAAGGCAGGAAGCAACGGGCACAATGCCGGCGCGCCACTGAGACTGCAGAAAATCCAGATTCACGCCTGTCAAGTAACCTACAAACCCCAAGCCCCGTTCGCTTTCATCAATTTGCATCGGCTCCGCCAGAAAACACGCCGCATCAGACGCGGAAATTCCAACCGCCGGCTGGCCCGCGAGCGAAATCGCCCCGGCCAGGCGTTTGTTCAGCAGTCCGCCAAACACCATCATGGCCACGTCGCGCGTTTCGCGATCTGTCGCGCGTAAACCATTCACAAAGCGGCTCTCAATTCCCATGCGCGCCAGAGTCGAGGTGAAAATTTTGCCGCCGCCATGCACGACCAGCAACTCATGGCCCGCGCGCGCGAGTTCTGTGATCTGTCGCGCAATTCTTTGCACGTTGTCCTCATGCTCGAGCAGCGCACCCGCAATTTTTATCAACAGCCTCATATCAATCCCGCCGTTTCGGGACATCCGCACATCCAGTTTAGGTTTTGAACAGCCTGTCCCGCCGCGCCTTTTCCAAGATTGTCGAGGCAGGACACAATCACCAGCCGCTCGCCTTCTGGCTCCAGCGCGAAACCAATGTCGCAGAAATTCGTGTGCGCCACGTGCTGCAGTTCCGGTAAATGGCCCGCAGGCAGCAATCGCACCATCGGACGCTCCGCATAAAATTGGCGGTAAAGCGATTCAACTTCCGCTGCTTTACGTGAGGGCTTCAACCACACATACAAAGTGGAAAGAATCCCGCGCTCGAGGGGCAACAAATGCGTGGTGAAAACAAAATCGCGGGCCGCGAGCCCCAGATGCTCAGCTACTTCCGGCGTGTGACGGTGCGTAAACAAGCCATAGGCGCGAAAATTTTCATTTACCTCTACGAAATGGGTCTCGCGCTTCGGCTCTTTTCCCGCGCCGCTCACGCCCGATTTACAATCACAGACGACCCCGTGCGCCGCATCGATCCATCCGGCTTCGACGAGCGGCCTCAATCCAAGAATTACCGAAGTCGGGTAGCACCCGGGATTGGCAACAAGACGGGCTTCGGGCAATGACTTCGCATACAGCTCGGGAAGCCCATACACGGCTTTTTCAAGAATCTCTTTCGCTGCGGGCGCCAGCTTGTACCAACGCTCAAATGTCTCCGGTTCACGAAAGCGAAACGCGCCGCTCAAATCTATGATCCGCAGCTTCGGATTTGCCGCGAGCAGTTCGGGCACCAGCTCAAGCGATGCTTCGTGCGGGGTTGAAAGAAACGCTACATCCGCACCGTTGCCTGCAATCGCCGCGGCCGATAGCGGTTTGCACGGCGCTTCGCCCCATCCGCGAAGCTGTGGGTGGAGCTCCGCCAGGCAACGCACGTTAGCGCTCCCGTCGCGCAGATAGAATGTCGGCTTGGCGATTTTTGGGTGCCGAAGAAGGAGCCGGGCCAGCTCGTATCCCGCGTAGCCCGTTGCTCCAACGACGGCGACCCGTAACGGATCGTTCATCGGAGCAGTTCCTCCACGCGCTTTTGTACAGCGGCCCGAGCGCCTCGGGAGGGAGTTATCAGTAGAACCGTGTCGTCCCCGGCCAGCGTGCCGGCAATTTCTTTCCAGCGTTCGGCATCCACCGCCGCAGCCAATGGCTGTGCGCCGCCCGGGGGCGTTTTCAACACCAGCATGTTTTGTGCCGGACGAATATCGAGCAAGAATTCCTTGAGCGCACGCGCTAGCGCGGCTTGCGGTGGAGTTTCTTCTGCTGCCGCGGCAGAGAGCGGCCGGTAGCCCTCAGCGGTCTTCACCAGCCGCAATTCGCGAAAGTCGCGCGAGAGCGTTGCCTGCGTCACGCGCATGCCCATATGCCCAAGGTGACGGCGCAGTTCGTCCTGGCTCGCCACGGCGTGAGCCGCGAGAAGCTTCAGAATCTGCCCTTGCCGGTATCGTTTTTGTACGCTCATTCAACCTTGTGCGTGATTATGCAACACACTGTATAATCATACAGTCGCTGCACCGCGTGTCAAGAAAAAATCAAGCGAAGCGATCCAACGGACTAAGTTTGCGAATTGTCCTGAGTGCTTCGGTCAGGCGGAGATACAATGCGCGGCGCGCGGTTGTGGTGCGTGGCCACAAAGGATTTAAGCGCCCAATTCGGAGGATTGCAATGAAGCGGTCCGCAATTTTGCTCTGCTTTCTAGTTTTTGCCGTCAGCGTAACGCGCTCTCAGCAACCAAAACCCAGCGCACCCGCGTCCGTTGCCGTCCACGCAGGCAAATTTCTCGACGTGCGCACCGGAACGTACGCATCCGATCAGCTCATCTGGATTCAAGATGGCAAGATCAAAGCCATAGGCAAGGCTGCTGACATCAATAAGCAGCTGCCTACCGGCGTCAGAACCATCGATCTTGCAAATCTCACTGTGCTTCCAGGATTGATCGATTGCCACACGCACTTGACTTCTGTTCCGGGGTTAGCGGGCCCGCGCGGCCTGCACACGTCTTATCCCCGTTCCGCGCTCTACGGGGCGCACAATGCGCGCGTCACGCTGGAGGCCGGTTTTACAACAGTTCGCAACGTGGGTGCGGCAGGATATGCGGATATCGCTTTGCGCGATGCCATCAATGATGGCGATGTTCCGGGCCCGCGCATGCTCGCTTCCGGCCCCGCGCTCAGCATCACTGGCGGCCACGGCGACGAAAATTTTCTAGCGCCGCAATTTAACTATTCAGGCGAAGGCGTCACCAACGGAGTAGATGCCGTCATGACCAAGGTGCGCGAGAACATAAAATATGGCGCGGACCTCATCAAGTTCATGGCCACCGGTGGCGTGCTTTCAGAAGGAGACAACCCTGCGCTCGAGCAATACACCCCTGAAGAAATGAAGGCTATCGTCGATTCGGCGCATGGCCTCGGACGCAAAGTCGCCGCTCACGCGCACGGTGCACTCGGAATCAAGAATGCCGTCCTTGCCGGAGTGGACTCCATCGAACACGGCAGCTACATCAATGATGAAGACATCGCCCTAATGAAGCAGCGCGGCACCTACCTCGTACCAACAGTTTTTCTCGAAGATTGGCTGCTCGCCAATTACCAGCATCTCGGCTTCACGCAAAGCATGACCGACAAAATGAATATGGTGCTGCCCATCGCGAAACAGAATCTCTCGCACGCGTTTAAAGAAGGCGTGAAGATCGCTTTTGGTACCGATGCGGCCGTTTACCCGCATGGAATGAATGCGGGTGAGTTCGCCACGATGGTAAAAATGGGCCTTCCTCCGCTCGTGGCCATCCAGGCTGCCACAGTGAATGCCGCCGATCTCCTGGGTTGGTCCGATCGCGTGGGCACGCTCGAGCCCGGGAAATTCGCGGACATCGTCGCGGTAGATGGCGATCCTGTCGCGGACGTTACTACTTTAGAGGGTGTTCGCTTTGTGATGAAGGGCGGTGAGATAATCAAGAATCAGCCGTGAAACGACCGCGCGCCTTCGATCACCGGGATTTTCGCAACGCCTTGGGCCAATTTGCCACTGGCGTCGCGATCGTCACTGGGCGCACCAAGCGCGGCCGGTGCATGGGGCTCACCATTAATTCGTTCGTATCTGTCTCGCTCGATCCTCCCCTTGTGCTGTGGAGTTTGGGAAGAGCCTCCACCGAGTTTGCGGATTTCAGCAAGACGCGCCATTTCGCAATTAATGTCCTTGCGGCGGATCAACACCATCTTTCGCACCGATTTGCGGCGCAACTCCCGGATCGCTTCGCCGAGGTGGACTGCAGCGACAGCAGCGAAGGCTGCCCGCTCTTGAAGGGCGCCACAGCTCACTTTGTCTGCCGCGTGGTTCGAAAATTTGACGGTGGCGATCACATCATTTTCCTGGGTGAAGTGATTCACTACCGCTGGCGGCAAGGCGAACCTCTTATCTTCCATTCAGGCCAGTACCACGTGAAGACTCACCACCCAGACTTGCCGGACTCCTGATCCGAGTTCCACTCTCGGGACATTGTATTCTTCACGAAATACCTCATCGATTATAGTATCGCCAACGGCGACGGTGAACCTGTCCGTGATCGAGAGAAGACCCGATGCCGTCCATAAAAGTCGTGGCCATTGACGGAGGCGGAATCCGCGGAATCATACCCGCCATAATTCTTGCCGAAATACAAACTCGTCTGGGCGCGGACCTCTTCAAAGCCTTTGACCTAATCGCAGGAACGTCCACTGGCGGCATTATCGCTCTGGGAATCGGGGCCATCTGCAAGAATAATCGCCCGTACTCCCCGAGCGAACTCCTAGACCTCTATCTCCAAAATGGGCCTGCCATCTTCCACAAAAATATTCTGACGCCCGAGCACCAGTTGTTCCTGCCGAAATATTCCCCCGATGCTCTGGAATCTGCGCTCCAACAGTTTTTTGGCGACGCACAATTCAAGTCCGCCCTCACTCCGCTCCTGATTTCCAGCTACGATCTGCAGGGACAGATTCCTTTCTTCTTCAAGAGCCACAAGATCGCATCGGATGCCACCTACAATTGGCGACTGGCCGACATCTCAAGAGCAACTTCCGCTGCCCCCACGTTCTTTCCACCACTCCATTTGACCAGAGGCTCGGAAGACTACGCGCTAGTGGATGGCGGCGTGTCCGTCAACAACCCTTCCATGGCTGCGTACGCAGAGGCGCGCTCGCTTTATCCCGAAGCGCTCGCATTCACTGTCGTTTCCGTTGGAACCGGTGACCATCAGGACCAGATCACTTACGCTTCGGCCAAAGACTGGGGCTTGATCGGTTGGGCCAAAGAAATTGTCCTGGTGCTGATGGACAGTGTTTCCGAGGCAGTCGATTTTGAATTGCGAGCCTTGCCCGGCTGCTCCTATTACCGCTTGCAGGTTCCACGCCTGCAAAACGCATCCAGCAATATGGACGACGCCGACCCTGAAAATTTAAGAGAGCTTCAGGAAGTAGCACGCGGGTATGTGGCTTCGATTTCCGATCAACTGACCACGATTTGCTCGGAACTAAAGAGTGGCCGCGGCAGCGACATGCCGGGCATGGGCCGTGCGCCTAGGCTTCCTCCTCATTAACCAGGCGAGCGAGCAGTTCTAAGTCAGGCGCTCCGCCACAGGGAGCCACACTTGAAACCTTGTGTTGCCGGGTTGTGAATTCACCTGAATACTGCCTCTGTGTTTCTTCACGATGCGCTGAACCGTGTCGAGGCCGAGGCCAGTGCCTTCGCCAACTCCCTTGGTGGTGAAAAAAGGTTCGAAGATATGTGGTTGCACCTCTGACGGAATTCCTGGCCCGTTATCGGCGATCTCCACTACCACACAATTGTCCTCGCGATAGGTTCGGACTCGAAGCTTACCTTCGCCTTTCATGGCGTCGATGGCGTTGTCGATGATGTTGGTCCACACCTGATTGAGCTCGCTGCCGAATGAATTCACAAGAAGCGGAACCTTCTGGTAGTCGCGCTCGACAGCCACGCCGTGCTTGAGCTTGTGATTCAAAATGGTGAGAGTGGTTTCCAGGCTGTTCACGACGTCGACGTTTTGCAACGGCGTCTGGTCCATGTATGTGTATTCTTTAATTGCTCGCACCAGGTCGGAAATGCGCGACGTGCCGCTTTCAATTTCGTTCAACAGAGTTGCGACCTCAACCGAAGCCGCGATCCTCACCAGAGCGGCGCGGGCAGTGTCCGCATCGAGCGTGGCAAAAAGCGACTCCAGCGCTTCCGGCTTGACGTTCCTCCGAGCCAAATCGGCCGCCATCTGCCACAGATCATTCTGTCCATGACTGCGCAATAAGGAATCGATCTGCTCCTCCAGATCGCTGACGGCCAGCGGATCGGGCGGCACCTCATTGCTCTGGACGAACGCGGTTTCCAGTTTTTCAATTTCCGCTTTTTGCGCCGCCGTCAGGTCGCGGCTGCCCAATTCGTGGCTCGCATCGCGGATCTTCTTCAACACATCGCGCAATTGGCTCGTGGCTCGTTTCGCGGCAGACGCCGGATTATTCAGTTCATGGGCCAGCCCCGCCGAAAGCTTTCCCAGGGAAGCCAGCCTGTCGCGCTGCTGCTCCACGCGAGTGGTTTCGCGAACCCGGTCGGACAAGTAGCCCACCAGCCGCGCGGTCAGTTCCGGCATTTTCTGTACAAGTTCCGGGAACCGAGAAGCCGGGAATTTTAGGATCCGTCCCGCGCTGAACGCTCGAAGGCTCACGCTGAACCGTTTCATCCGCGAAAATGGCAAGACCCCGCTCACGTCTCCGGCCTTCGCCGGATAGGTCACAGGTTCCCCTCCCAAGTCGCCGCGCCACTGAAACTCGCCCTCAATAAGCACAATCATCCACTCTGCGGGATCACCCTGCCGGATGGTACTGTCCCCCGCCGCTAGATGAAACTCTTGGGAATTGCCCAGGAACCAGTCGAGCTGATCGTCGGGCAGATCCGCGAACGCCGGCACGCGAAGCAGTTCAGCTTTGTCGACCATTTAGACCTTGCTCAGATATTGATGGATGAATTGGACGGCAACCGATCCTTCGCCGACTCCGGAGGCCACGCGCTTCACCGACCCGTGGCGCACATCGCCTACCGCAAAAATTCCCGGCACACTCGTCTCCAGCAGAAACGGGTCCCGGTCGAGCTGCCAACCCTTTGGTCGCTGTCCGTCTCGTATCAGATCGGGGCCTGTCAAAATGAAGCCGCGCTCGTCGCGCTCCACGACACCCGCCAGCCAGTCTGTCCTCGGCAGCGCGCCGATAAAAATGAACATCGCGGTGGCCGGCACACGCTCGATCCTATTTGTATCCGAACAGAGAAATGAGATCTCTTCCAGATGCGTCGCTCCGTGCGCTTCGGCGACGCTCGCATTCGCCCACAGCTGAATGTTGCGCACTTCTTTGATTTGGTCGATCAGATACTGCGACATCGTGCTGGATAGCGAGCTTCCGCGTACGACGATCACCACTTTTTCGGCATACTTTGCAAAATTCATCGCTGCCTGTCCCGCCGAATTCGCGCCGCCAATCACGTAGAGGATCTCGCCTTTGCACGACATCGCTTCCGTCGCGCCGCCACCGTAGTAGATACCCGCGCCCTGTAGACGATCGACCCCCGGCGCTTCGAGCCGCCGCCACTGCACGCCAGTGGCGATCATCAGTGCGTGGCAGGAAATCTCGCTTCCATCCGCTAATTTAATGATTCGGTAGGGCCCTTCGGTGCGTATGCCCGTGGCTTCCTGAGGCGACAGAATCTCCACGCCAAACCGCTGTGCCTGCACCACGGCGCGGCGAGCGAGATCGCCGCCGCTCAGCCCCGTGGGAAATCCCAGATAATTTTCAATCCGTGAACTCATCCCGGCTTGTCCGCCGGGAGCCTCGCGTTCGATCATCACTGTGTGCAGGCCTTCTGACGCTCCATAGACTGCCGCAGCCAGTCCCGCCGGACCTCCGCCCACGATGGCCAAATCGTAAAAATTCGTTTGCGCGCGAGTCTTCAAACCAACTTTTTGGGCCACTTCAGCTGGCGCGCTTTCGAGAAGCTTCGTGCCATCCGGGAAAAGCACAACCGGAAGACTCGAAGCCTCCGGCCCCAGGACTTCCAGCAGCCGTTTCGTTTCCGGATCATTTGCGGAAATTTCCACATCCATCCACTGGTAGGGAACGCGATTCCGCGCGAGAAAGTCTCGTAGTTCATAGGACTTCGGCGACCAGCGCGTTCCCAGCACTCGTATGCCCTGAAATTTCGGCCGGTACGAAGCTTGCCAGTCGTCCAGCAGATCATCCAACTGAGGATAAAGATGCTCGCTCGGAGGATCCCACGGCTTCAAGAAGAAATAATTGATGCTGGCCTGATTGATCGCGTCAATGGCTGCGTTCGTATCGGCATACGCGGTCAGCAAGGCCCGCTTCGCTTCCGGGAACACATGCATCGCTTCCTGGAGAAACGCGACGCCGTCCATGTGCGGCATTCGTTGATCGGCAATCAGTAACGCCACGCTGTCATTGCGCAGCTTCAGCTGTTTCAAAAGCGTTAGCGCGGATTCAGGAGAATCGCTTCCTATCACGCGGAACTCAGCACCATATTTCGTCCGCAAGTCGCGCTCGATCGCCCGCAGCACATCGGGGTCATCGTCCACACTGAGCAAAATTGGTTTCGCCATCTCGGGTCCCCGGAATTTGACACAGCAACAGTATTGAACCGCTCGGCGATTTCATCAAGCAGGATGAAGCATTTTTGTTGTTTCCCCCCGGAGAGAAATTTAAGTTAGATTCCGGGCGTGGACTGAGACAATTTAGTTCACTTCCGTGAACTGCACTTTCTACCCAGGCTTATTTTTTCCATCCGGTGCGGTCTTATTTATGGGTTTAACCCAACGCTTACGCTCCGCAGAAACGAACATACGAGTGAGTAATTAACAAAGGTGACCTCTCCATGTGACGAATAATTGTCACGACGGTGCTAGTCCTTACAACGACATTAGGCGCTCCTCACGATTTCATCAGCGCAAGAGGGACTCCATCGAAACGCGCCGTACACGACGCCAGTGTGGACGGCGCGCAAGCGCGTCGACTCGAAGCTAAGCATCTTTGGATTCGAGATGGCTACAACCGAACGGTTACATACCAAACGTGGCGATGCGGAAGTGCCTGACGAATCGAGCAGGCTTGTTATCGCGGCTCGCTCGGCTCACCCAAGACCAAAGGCAGCCGACGTACGCTTCTCCTGCCAAGGGCACTCGTGTGTTCATTGATTCGAACACACGAGAACGCCCCGAGAGCGGGGGAAGACGATCTCGTATTTCAGACTCGCAACGGCACTCCGCTGAACGATACCAACGTGTTGCACCGTCATTTGAAACCGGCGGGTTCGGAAATTGGGATGCCATCGCTGAGCTGGCATACGCTGCGGAGAACCCATGCTACTTTGCTTCAAACGGCCGGGGCTTCTCTGCGAGATACGCAAGCGCAACTCGGTCACAGCAGAATGTCCACAACCTTAGAGGTCTACACCCTACCGATCCCGGCTCATCTACGATTGGCGGTCGAAAATCCCTCGCAATTGGTGACGAATGGTGACGAGTTCGACCAATTCAGCGAAGAGGTACCGACTGTCGCTGAGTAGAATCAGTGAGTTGGATGGTAGGCCCGGGAGGACTCGAACCTCTGACCTCTTCCGTGTCAAGGAAGCGCTCTAACCAACTGAGCTACGGGCCTATAGCCTATGGGGTCACATCAGCAACGAAACGATTAGACCCCCCATTTCTAATCGCTAGCAAGGCCCGACAGCGCTACGGTGTCAAGGTAGCGCTCTAGCCAACTGAGCTACGGGCCTACATTCGCGGAGTCAATTAGATGGACAAATTTGATTCTATCGTATTTTCAGGTTTAGTGCCCAGCTTGGTTTACGTTCAATCGAATTCGGATTTTCGCTGTGCACCCAAGTAACAGGCCCCCAACTTGACTTGTAGGGGAACGGCGCCTATAAGTAATGAGGAAGAGAAACACGGCAAACTGTCACGATTAGAACGGGGTAAGCTCCCGATGAATCGCCTGACGAATCCCCTGATTAGTCGCGCCGCTAATCACATGACGAGTCGCCTGCTCGGCCTGTCCCTCGCCATCCTCGCCGCGATGGTTTTTGTGCCCTCCGCGCATGCTCAGGCCCACGCAGGTTTTTCTTCCGCTCCCGCCGGCCGAACGGGCATGATCTTCTCAGGTCGTCGCGGCGTGAGACCGATTGCGCGCCTGCACCGTTCCCACCACTCCTCTAGGGGCTCGGGCTGGGTCCCATTTTTTGATTCCGATTATGATGATTTCGGACCGCAAACAAGCGAGCCTACAGACCAGACCGTCGAGCCAGCCGCTCAGCCTGCCCCCGCCGCAACAGTTTCGAAACCTGGACTGGTGCTCGAACTGCAAGGCGATCGTTGGGTGCGCCTCACAAATTACGGCGAACTACAGGCTGGTGAACAATCCACCCAGCCCGCGTTGGAAACCGGAGCCAGGCAGCCATCTCCTTCCCGTGCCGCCAGCCCTCACCGGACTCAGGCCGCGGAACCTTCTAGCCAGCTCCCACCCGCCGTGCTCGTTTTTCGCGATGGGCATCAGGAAGAAATCAGAAAATATACAATCGTGGCCACCACCATCTATACCAGCTCGGACTATTGGAACAGCGGATCGTGGACACGAAAGATTCAAATTGCTGACTTGGAAGTTCCCGGCACTCTGAAACTCAATCAAGACCGCGGCGCCAGGTTCACCCTGCCATCCGGACCGAACGAAGTGATGATGCGGCCGTAAGTTCAAGTGTTGGTTCCTTCCCGCAGTCTCTCTCTCAGCCGGCATCGAATTTAATCCAATATCAACATTTATCTTGCCGCCCGCTCATGTAAACTTGCCGTCCAAATTCGCGCTACATGAGGCTCGATGGACAAGAAAAATTTCCTGTTTGTCTCGCTCACCGGACTGATCAGCGACATCGCCTGGCAAGTCTCGAAGGAAGGCCACGAAGTTCGCTACTTCATCGGCGATAAGAAGGAGCGCGATATCGCCGATGGTTTTGTCGCCAAATCGAAAGACTGGGAAAAAGATAAAGAATGGGCGGACATCATTGTCTTCGACGACACGCTGGGCCAGGGCGAGAAGGCCCAGGCGCTGCGCAAAGAGGGCAAGCCCGTGATCGGCGGCACCGCCTACAGCGACAAACTCGAAGACGACCGCTCGTTTGGTCAGGAGGAGCTGAAAAAGGCCGGTGTGAACATTATTCCCTACGGCGAATTCGAATCATTTGACGATGCGATCGATCACGTTACGCAAAATCCCGGCCGCTACGTCATCAAGCCGAGCGGCGAAGCGCAAAACGTGAAACGGCGTCTCTTCGTCGGCGAGGAAGAAGACGGACAAGACGTGATCCGCATGCTCGAGGCCTACAAAAAGGCCTTCTCTGACGAGATTAAAGTCTTTCAACTGCAGCGCCGCATGATCGGAGTCGAAGTGGCCGTCGGCGGTTTTTTCAACGGCAAGAGCTTCGTCAACCCGATCAACATCAATTTCGAGCACAAGAAATTGTTTCCCGGAGATATCGGTCCGCCCACCGGCGAAATGGGCACCTCCATGTTCTGGAGCGGCCCGAACCATCTTTTCAATCAGACGCTTCTCAAGATGGAGTCCAAACTCGCCGAGGAAGGGTACGTCGGCTATATCGATCTGAACTGCATCGTCAACAACAACGGCATCTATCCGCTCGAATTTACCGCCCGCTTTGGATATCCCACGATCAGCATTCAACAAGCCGGCATGATCACCCCGATTGGCCAGTTTTTCTGGGACCTTGCCAACGGCGCGGATCCAAGACTCAAAGTGCGCAGCGGCTTCCAGATCGGTGTTCGCATCGTCGTCCCCCCGTTTCCCTTTGACGACGACGAAACCTTCGACTCCTTCTCAAAAAATTCCGCCATCATCTTCAAGAAACCGCCCGCGGACGAAGTTCACATCGAAGACGTGAAGCAGATCAACGGCCAGTGGCTCATTGCGGGCACTTCCGGCGTGATTTTGATCGTAATCGGTACCGGCCAGACGATGAAGCAAGCTCAGGCGCAGGTCTACTCCCGCATCAAGAACGTTTTGATTCCGAATATGTATTACCGCACCGATATCGGCGACCGCTGGGAGGAGGACAGCGATCGCTTGCACAACTGGGGCTACTTGCGCTGAATCGTGAAATGTTCCCAGGCTTACGGCTTCAAATTCTGAATCGCGGAATGGCCATTTCCATTCTCACTCGGCGTGCGCGCGGCAAAGGGCCGCGAAACAAGCTCTAGATCGCGTGTTACCGAAAGCTTGCGGGCTGCCGCCGCGATTGCATCTTCCTCCGCTTTCGGCATAACTCCGCCATTGGCTCGCATGGCCAGCATCGAAGCGAACTGTTTCCGCGAATCGTTTTCGAGCAACGCCAGTACTTTTGCCTTCAGTTGCGAAAACACGCTGCGCGCATCCGCCGACGCATCCACTGTCTCGAATTTGAATTCCTCGCTCAGCCGGTCGAATTCCGCCAGCAGCACCGCCTGATAATTGCAGAAGCTTTCGTACATATCCTGCCCGGGATAAAGATCCATTCCAGACTCCCAGTAGTCAAAGCCTCGCGTGAAAACGACGCGCGGCACCAGTTGCTCGATTCCCAGCCGCAAATAGAACACGGCATCCGGCTTCAGTGCCACGCTGTAGATGCTGCGAATCCATTGCGCGTCCGCTCCGCGCACCATCGCTCGCGCCATGAGCGAATAGACATAGCGGTCCGTCAGCACGATGAACCCAGCGCGCAGTGCCGGCGCGATTTCGTTCTCCAACCGGTCCACAAAATCGGTCGCGTAAAAGAGGCTCTGCGTCACGCGCCCCAGATTCACTCCTTCTTTCGCGCGCCTGATTCCGTCTCCGGCCAGCGTCGAACGCGTCATGCCCGTATCCAGCACCGCATGCCCCAGCTCTTCGAGCCACGGCTTCAAGAGCTCGATCTGCGTCGTGCGCCCCGCGCCGTCGGTTCCTTCGATGACGATCAGCTTCCCGCTCACATGCGAAAGATCCATACCGGGCAGGACTTTTCCATATGTTTCTCTCATGGCTGCATCCTCAATTCAGTAGTGTTGGAAATGTGCGACTTCACGATCTGCCTCACCCGTGTCTGTTGAATCTCAATCGGTAGAGTTGCGTCGATCACGGTAAGTCCGAATTCGGGAATCATCTTTTCGTACTCGTCAATGATGCGGCCCTGAAACAGCCGGAAGCTCTCCTCCGCATCATCACTCAGCCCCAAATCCATGCCCGCTTCGTAGAATTTGAATCCGTCCCGCGCGTCGAGCAGGCGCCCGATGGCCGTCTCCAGCGGAACTCGAAAATAAAACGCCACCGTCGGCTGCACTGCGAATCCGTACAGATCGCGCACCCACTCGCGATCCATCCCCCTCGCCACATCCCTCGCGAACGCCGTGTACATATACCGGTCGCACAGCACCACCGCTCCCGCCTTCAGCAGCGGCAGGATGCTCCGTTCCGTCCGGTCGGCAAAATCCGTCGAGTGGATCAACGAGAAGGTCGCAGAGGTAAGCAACTTTTTCTTCTTGCCCAGCTTCGTCGTATCCTTCACCAGCGGCGAAGAATTCCATTCGCTGAACACCACGCCGTACCCTCTCGATTGCAGCCACTTGTGCAGCAAACTCACCTGCGTCGATTTCCCCGATCCGTCGATCCCTTCCACCACAAACAGCTTGCCCGGGAATTGATGCTCGCCGCGTTTCGTTACTGTTGAGGTTGCCGCTCTTATCGCCGTTTCAAATCCTCCAATGCCCGGAGAAATCCCCATTGTTCTCCCTTTGCGCGCGAACAATTCGCGTTGCTTCGCAGAAACAAAACTAATTTGTCGTGGTTGCCGGCCTCTGAGTTCCGGCTTGCGACTCAACAAAATCCGCCATGTTGGCGAACTTGTCAGTAAAGTTCAGAAGTTTGTGTATCGAAATATAAACGGTCAGGTACTAGTCCTGGGTCGCGCGGAAGCATCCAAGAGAAGGAAAAAGAAGGTCTAACGCCCGGCTTTTTCCGCCCACCACTCGCGCCAATCGGTGGGATTGGTGCCGTAATGAGCGCCTGTGATCTGGCGCAGAGCCTGATACGTCCAATTTCGGGTGTTGGAATCGAGCGACGGATCTTCGCCGATTCTCATCAGCGCCAGCACGGCAGTGAATCTCTGTTTTTTCGTCAACATGCCCGACTGCGCCAGCGCAGATCCCGCCCGTTCACGCACCTCGAGCGAAGGATCATTACGAAAAATGTCGAGGAGCGGCTGAATCGTCGCATCAGTTCCCAGCAGCGACAATCCCTCCACCGCCCAGAATCGTGTTTTCTCGTCCGCATCATGCGCATACTGGGTCAAAGTCCCAAGCGCCTGCTCAGGCTGAATCCCGCGATTTCCGATCGCTCCCAGCATCCACAGAGCCCACGAGCGCCCGGCCGGGTCCTTCGCGATGCGCTCGATCAAAAGGTCCGAACTCTTCCGCGTTTTTGGCAGATTGTAAGCCACCAGTTCCATCTCAATGGCCGCGGCCCGCACGCGCAAGTCAGGCGAGTTAAGCCCGGCATCGAGCAAGTTGAACAGCCGCGGGCTCATCGTCAATTGGCCCCGCCAGCCGTCCATGCGAGACGCGAGTTGCGCCTCGCCAGTCTCGTAATCGCTCACGGTTTCTTCTAACAGCAGTTCGGCCTGAGCCTGCGGCGGCAAAGCGCCCAAATTCACATTCATCGTCGCGGCCGGCTTCCCGGGGTTTGCGATTCTGCCGTTGCCCTTTAACTCGATCATTCGCGCGAATTCTTCCCATACCACCCGCGCCGAAGTCGGCTTCAACGCCAGAAAGAAGACCAGCGGCAACACCAGCAGCGATGAAAAAATCGCCAGCCGCAACCCGTGGCTGATCCCCCGCCGCGTTTTGCTGCTGCGCGCGGGATCATCGAGCGGCTGCGCCGCAATTCGCCCGTTGTCGAATTTCTCGTTCAAATCTGCCGCCTGAACTGCATCTTCAAGCGTACGCGTCTCGGCCGTGCGAGGCAAGGCTGCCCCGGTTAAATCGAACTCGGATTGCCCTCAAAGTTAGCTTGTACCAAAGGACGGGTCGCGGGGCGGGGTTCCTAATGACGCGGAAGCGTTCCGAGCCTATTTCACAATCGCTTTCAAAAATGTCACAGTACGTTTCCACGCGTCCGCCGCAGCTTCCGGCCGGTAGGCATTCGTATCGTTCGGATTCTCAAATCCGTGCCCCGCGTTATCGTATATTTTCAGGCTTACGAATTTCTGAAGTTTTGTCATGGACACCTGAAATGCCTTCACATCTTCCGGCGTTATCCCCCTGTCGAGCGCTCCAAAATTTCCCAGGACCCCGGCGCCAATGTTCCGCAAGTCGGCCGGATCGGTCGGCAGCGCTCCATAATTCACCACGCACGCCTTTAGCCGTGGTTCGTGCGCCGCAAACTGTATAGCTAGGCTTCCGCCCATACCCCAGCCGATGACGCCGGTATTGTCCAGCTTCACGTCCGGCCGCGCCGCAAGATAATCAAATGCAGCTTTCAGATCCTTAATTGCCGTTTCACGGGATAATTTGCGATTCAGTTCGCGGGCCTCCGCCGGATCGGCAGCTGTTTTCCCCCCATACAAATCAACCGCCAGCGTTACGTAACCCTCCTCGGCTAATTTTTCTGCCTGCTCCTTAATCCAGTCGTTCAATCCTGAGGATTCATGAATCACGATCATCGCCGGGCGCTTTCCACTCTGCCCAGGCAAAGCTAGAAATGCGCTGACCGTCTGATCCCCGCTCTTGAACTGCACGGTCTCGGTTTTTGGCTTTTCCGCCGCCATCGCGCCGGCGAACGCGAGCAGCGCCACCATTGCCAGAAATCCTATGCACGCGCGCTTCGCTCGCTCCCCGCTCTCCGGCGCAATTTCCCCCAACCTCATCCACGCCTCCTGGCTAAAATCCCCGCGCCCCCGCAACCCTCAATTCTATTCCGCCCGCGCCCCCCTGCGCCATCACCTCACGCAGGCTGCACCTGCACCGCCGACCCGTACGCCAGCACTTCCGTCACGCCCTGCATCACTTCTGTCGCGTCGTACCGCACGCCAATCACAGCGTTCGCCCCGCGCTCGATCGCATGCTGCATCATCAACTCCAGCGCCTCTTCGCGCGTTTTTTCGCACATCTCTTCAAACAGTGTAATGTTCCCGCCCACCAGAGTCTCCAGCGAAGCGCCGATCGTCCCAAAAATACTCCTCGACCTCACCGTCACGCCGCGCACCAGCCCCAGATTTTTCACCACGCGGTAACCCGGCAATTCAAACGCCGTCGTCACCATACTGATGTTTACGCTCACGTTCATGATCCCTCTCCTTAGCCGCGTTTTCCTGGCTCGTTATTTTGCGCGAAGCGTAAATCTCGCCCTACTTCACCACCGGAATCTCCACGTTCGACGGGTATTGCTCCGTTCTGTAAATTTTCTGCGTCGCCATCTGGTAATCCTCCGCCTTGGCCTCAAAAATATTTGGCACGAACTTCTGCGGATTGCGGTCAATCACCGGGAACCACGTGCTCTGCACCTGCACCATGATCCGGTGCCCCTTCTGAAACATGTGGTCGTTCGTATGCAAATCGATCGTAAACGGCGTCACTTCCCCCGCCACGATCGGCTCAGGCTTCTCGAAACTCTTCCGAAAGCGCCCCCGAAACACTTCGTCCGCAATCATCAGCTCGTAACCGCCCATCTTGCGATCCGCCTCGTACCGCTCCGGATACACGTCAATCAATTTCACGATCCAATCGCTGTCCGTTCCCGTCGTCGACGCGAAAAGATGCGCCACGATATCCCCTGCCACCGTCATATTTTCAGCCAGCGGTTCCGTCTCCCACGATAGCGTGTCCGGCCGCTGCTGGACGAACCGCTGGTCCTCCACGAGCCACGTGTACCACCGGCTCCCCTCCGAATATGTTTCCTCCGCCGGACGCGTGCGATACGGCACCGGATTTGCCGGATCGGAGATGTACGAATCGAATGTGTTCGCCTCTTCGGGCCGAGGCACGTCAAAGGAAAGCTTCCCGTCCCCGTGAAAGTAAAGTTTGCGCGGCGTCACGCCTTCCCGCGGCGGCCACGCCTCCCACGTTTTCCACTCATTGGCCCCGGTCTCAAAGGTCATCGCCTCCTTCACCGGCTGCGTTCCCTTGTCCTTCAGCCAATACGCAAACCACGGAGCCTGAATGTACTTCCGGAAATACGCGCTCGTGTTGCTCCCAAAATCGATGTTGCCCAGTTTCGTCCCGTCCGTGCGCGCCCATCCGCCATGATTCCACGGCCCCACCGCCAGATAGTTGTTGTGCTTCGTGTCGTTCTTCTCCAGCAGCTCGTACACCTTCATGGGACCAAAAAAATCCTCCTGGTCCCACCATCCCGCCACGTTCAAGTTCGGCACCGTCAGCGTCAAATCCTTGAAGTACGGCGCAAACGCCTGCTTTTGCCAGAACTGATCATAATTCGGATGCGCCACGAAATCGTTCCACGTCGGCAGCGTCCCGTGAAAATACAATTTGTTTGCATTGGAAAGCGGGCCGAGCCCGAGATACCACTCGAACGTGTCGTACTTGTCGAACTCAAATTGAAAATTCGTCTTCCCCGTCTCCATCATCGCCGCGTATTCAAATCCATAGCTCAACCGGAACGCGCCGTTGTGATGAAAGTCGTCGCCCAGAAACATATCCTCGGGTGTCGCCTGCTCCGATACCGCCTTCAGCGCCGGATGCGGCTCGATCAGTGCCATCGCCGTCAGCCACCCGCCATAGGAAATCCCCGCCTCACCCGCGCGCCCGTTATTGTTCGGGACGTTTCTCAGCAGCCATTCAATCGTGTCGTAGGTGTCCGTTCCCTCGTCGATCGACTTCGCATCCTTGCGATCCCGCGGCGCCCGCCCCATCACAAATTTCCCCTCCGAAAGGTAGCGCCCGCGAATATCCTGCATCACGAACATGTACCCGTCGGCAAACATCTCCCGGTAAAGCCCCAGCAACCGCGAATATCCGGCCTCATCGTCTGCCAGCCCGTATGGCGTCCGCGTAATGAACAACGGTAATTTTTCCGCCGCATTTTTCGGCGTATAGATTTCCGTATGCAGCTTCACCCCGTCGCGCGTCGGAATCATCGCGTCCGTCTTCACAAAGATCGCGCTAAACGCCTCCTCGTCGGCCGCCCTCCCCAGCGCCGTTGCATCCTCCGCCCGCGCGGAAACTCTCCCAAATTCCGCCGCGCAGACTGCGCAAATCGCCACCCCAGCCACCATCAAAACCCAAAAATTCGTGCCCGCCCCTCGCACCCTCATCGCATCCCTTTACAACGATTCTCAATATCCCCGAAAGCGCGGCGAGAATACCACACAGTAGCGCAGCCTTCAGCCCGCGCCCCGGTAACAACACGCCCACGGGCCGCTACAAGGCTCCCGCCCGGCCCAACACAGTAGGGGCGGGTCTAAGACCCGCCCGTTTCCCCTTCAGCTTCTCTGTAACTCTTCAAATCCGAGACCGCCTTCTCCCCCGAGCGGTGAGCGGCTTCTCGTTTACCCTGAGGAACTAAGGGGCTCTTGTCACCTCGTCTTTTGGTGCCGCCGATCGGTCCCAATTAACGCTCCCAATGTGGTATAATTCATGCGCGGTTGTTGCTCACTGAAAAATCGGCGGGCATGATCTCAGGGCTGCAGGGTCGAACATGCAGCCCTTTTTCTTTGGCTGCAGGAGCGACGAAAGAGGGGCCGATTTCTAATCGTAACATCGCGATTAGAAATGGGTAAGCAACTGAAAAAAAAGGAGTAACGGAAAGTCTAATCGTAACAAAACGCGGTTTTTGCATCCGTATAAGAGTCCAATACCATGACCGCCCCCATCCGCAATATCGCCATCATCGCTCACGTCGACCACGGCAAGACCACCCTCGTCGACGCCATGCTCCGCCAGAGCGGCATCTTCCGCGCTAACCAGGAAATCGTCGAACGGGTGATGGACTCGAACGACCTCGAGCGCGAACGCGGGATCACGATTCTCGCCAAGAACACCGCGCTCACCTATCACGACACAAAAATCAATATCGTCGATACGCCCGGCCACAGCGATTTCGGCGGTGAAGTGGAACGCGCTCTGCGCATGGTGGATGGCGTCCTCGTTCTCGTGGACGCGAGCGAAGGCCCGCTGCCGCAGACGCGCTACGTGCTGCAGAAGGCGCTCGCCGCGAAGCTCCCGCCGATTATCGTCCTGAATAAAATCGACCGGCCCGATGCGCGTCCCGCCGAAGTGCTCGACGAAATCTACGATCTCTTCATTGATCTCGACGCCACCGAAGACCAGCTCGATTTCCCGATCATCTATACGAATGCGAAGACGGGCGTCGCGCGCCGCAAGCTCGGCGATTCCTCCACCAACTTGCAGCCGCTGTTCGACGAAATCGTCGCTTCGATTCCGGCGCCGCCCGGCGATCCCGCGGCTACGCTGCAAATCCAGGTCACCAATCTCGACTACAGCGATTTTCTCGGCCGCATCGCCATCGCGCGCGTTTTTCAGGGAACGCTCGTTCGCGGCACGGAAGTTGGCATCGCGAAGCTCGGCGGAAAAATTCAACCCACTAAGATCACCAAGCTTTTCACCTTCCGCGGCCTCGAGCGCGACGAAGCGCAGGAAGTGAAAGCGGGCGACATCGTCGCCATCGCCGGCGTCGAAGGCATTCAAATCGGCGAGACCATTACCGATCTCGCGAATCCCGCTCCGCTCGATCCGCTCAGCATTGACGAGCCTACTCTCACCATGGTTTTCACCATCAACACCTCGCCGTTCGCAGGCAGAGAAGGCCAGTACGTCACTTCGCGCGACTTGCGCTCGCGCCTCGACCGTGAATTGCTTACCAACGTCTCGCTGCGCGTCGAAGACATGGGCGCCACCGACTCTTTTCGCGTTCTGGGCCGTGGCGAATTGCAGCTCGCCATCCTGATCGAGACGATGCGCCGCGAAGGCTACGAATTGATGGTCGGCAAGCCGGAAATCGTGGTGCGCACGGAAAACGGCCGGCGCGTGGAGCCGCTCGAGCTGCTCGTCATCGATTGCCCGGAAAATTTCATCGGCATCGTGATGGAACTGCTTGGCTCGCGCCGCGGCGAAATGAAAAAAATGGTCAACCACCATTCCGGACGCGTGCGCATGGAGTTCAGCATTCCCTCGCGCGGCCTGATCGGATTGCGCGGCCAGCTTCTCACCGATACGCGCGGCACCGCGCTGATCCATTCCATCCTTGAAGGATGGACGGATTACGTCGGCGACATGGCCATGCGGCCCACCGGCGCTCTCGTCGCCGACCGTCCCGGCGTCTCCGTCGCTTACGCGCTGTGGGGAATTCAGGAGCGCGGCGAAATGTTCGTCGGCCCCGGCATCGAAGTGTACGAAGGCATGATCCTCGGCGAGAACGCGCGTGAAGACGACATGAACGTCAATGTCACCAAAGAAAAAAAGCAGACCAACATGCGCTCGTCCTCCGCCGACGAGGCTATTCGCCTGATTCCGCCGCGCGAAATGACGCTCGAAAAAGCCATCGAATTCATCGCTGACGACGAATTCGTCGAAATCACTCCGAAATCCATCCGTCTCCGCAAGAAAGTTCTCGACGCCAAGCGGCGCCCCAAGCGCTGGCAGGAAATCAAGGCGAGCGCCGAAGCCGCTTCTTAGTCATGTCCAAGCGGCTTTCCTGAGGCTGGCCGATTGTTCGGTCATGGGACGGAGGATTCCCAACTCCGGGCAAGATCGCTCCTTGGCGAGCGCTCTGAACCTCTGTAACTATATAAATATAAGCAACTTATCACATGGCTCGCGCCGGAATTTGAGTTGCGATATATATGATCCGAGGTTGTTTCCCGTGGACATAGCACGTCCCGAAGCCAAACGACAAAAGCGCATTCGCCGGACGATATATATCGCCGTCGCCGTGGTACTAATACCGCTCGTCACTTATGCTCTCTCGAAGTTGAAGCCCGCCGCGCCCAGCGTGGATCGCGCGACGGTTTGGACCGACACGGTGAAGCGCGGCCCGATGCTGCGCGAGGTTCGAGGACTCGGAACATTGGTTCCGGTAACGATCCGCCTGATTCCCGCCATCACGGACGGCACTGTCGAGACGCGCTACCTGCTTCCCGGCACGCTCGTCAAAGCCGACACGGTGATTCTCGACATGCGCAATCCGGAATTGCAGCAGGCGGCGCTCGACGCGGAATACCAGCTCCGTGGCGCGGAAGCGTCGCTGAACAATATGAAGGCTCAGCTCGAGAATCAGCTCATGGACAAGCGCGCGCAGGCAGCGGCGATCCGCTCCGCATTTCACACCGCCGCACTGCAAAAAGCCAACAACGAAAAGCTTTACTCTCTGGGCCTGGTAGCGGACGTGGTGGTGAAGACCTCGGAAGTGCAGGCGGAAGAACTCGAGAAGCAAAACGAGATTGCCGAGAAGCAGGTGCAGACTTTCTCCGACTCGATTGCCGCGCAGATCGCCGTTCAACAGTCTAACGTGGACGAAAAGCGCGCGATGTACGACCTGAAAAAATCGCAGGTTGACCAACTGAAAGTGCGACCGGGAATTGATGGCGTGCTGCAGGATCTCACAGTCGAAGTAGGGCAGAAAGTAACGCAGGGAACGGTGCTCGCGCGCGTCGCCCAGCCCACACACCTGAAGGCCGCGTTGAAAATCGCGGAGACGCAGGCAAAAGATATCCAAATCGGGCAGAAGGCCTCCGTCGATACGCACAACGGCATAATTGCCGGGCATGTGATGCGCATCGATCCGGCCGTGGTCAACGGTACCGTAACTGTAGACGTCGCGCTTGATGACGACTTGCCCATCGGCGCGCGACCTGACCTGAGCGTCGAAGGGACCGTGGAAATCGAACGCTTGACGGACGTGCTGTACGTCGGCCGCCCTGTGCACGGCGAAGCGAATAGCACCGTGGGGCTTTTCAAAGTGATTGATGGCGCGGATGCCGCGCGCGTGCAGGTGGAATTGGGCCGCACGTCGGTGAATACAGTGGAAATCAAGAAGGGCTTGCAGGTGGGCGATACGGTGATTCTCTCCGACATGTCCGCCTGGGATAATTTTGACCGGGTGCAATTGAAGTAAGCGGGAACATTTCGGCCTTGTCGTTCGTAGTTGGATAGCGAAGGAGCGCAGAATGAATAGCGACGCACAATCCCTGATTCGCCTCGAAGGCGTGACCAAAGTTTTCTACACCGACGAGGTGGAGACCCATGCCCTCGGCGGCGTGCACCTCGATATCAAGAACGGCGAATTTCTTTCCATCGCCGGACCGTCGGGTTGCGGAAAGTCCACATTGCTTTCGATTCTCGGCCTGCTCGATTCGCCGAGCGACGGCAACTACTGGATCAATAAGCAGCCGGTGGCGAATCTTTCGCTCTCCGACCGCACCCGCATTCGCAATCGCGAAATCGGTTTCATTTTCCAGGCGTTCAACCTGATCGGCGACCTCACCGTTTTCGAGAACGTCGAGTTGCCGCTCACGTACCGCAGCATGGCGTCTGCGGAGCGCAAAAAGCGCGTGCAGGAAGTGCTCGAGCGCGTGGGAATGGCGCACCGCATGAAGCACTATCCTTCGCAGCTCTCCGGCGGCCAGCAACAGCGCGTCGCCGTGGCGCGCGCCCTGGTCGGCCAGCCATCCATCTTGCTGGCGGACGAGCCGACCGGTAACTTGGACTCGAAGAACAGCGAAGCCGTGGTGGATTTGCTGCGGCAACTGCATCGCGAGGGCGCGACGATCTGCATGGTGACTCACGATCCGCGCTACGCGAGCATTGCCGACCGCACGATCCATTTGTTCGACGGCCGCATCGTGGAAGAAACGATCGGCACGCGGACGGCGACTGTTTAGCGGCGCGGCTTCATAAGTTTTCCCCAGCACAAAAGCCAAAGAAGCGATTCGGCGCTTGTGCAGGGGTGTGTTTGGAATCCTCCCGATTCCAAATTGCTGCAGGGAAATTGTAAGGGGCGAGATGGGAACACTGCTGCAGGACATTCGTTACGGAATCCGGATGCTCGCGAAGAATCCGGGATTCACAGCTGTAGCAGTTCTCTCGCTCGCGCTCGGCATTGGCGGCAACGCCACGGTCTATAGCTGGCTCGAAGCTGTCCTTCTGCATCCGTTTTCGCTGGTCCAGAACTCCGAGCAGCTCCTCGCCGTCGAAAGCGTGATGCCCGACGGTTCCTACCACACGAGCTCCTATCCCGATTACAAAGACTATCGCGATCACAATCACATTTTTTCGGGCCTGATCGGTTTCGAGCTGATCGGCGCGAACCTGAAACTCGAAAAGGAACAGCTGCCACAGCGCGACTGGGGCTTGCTCGTCACGGAGAACTATTTCGACCTGCTCAGCGTGAAGGCGGCGCGCGGCCGGACGTTTCACGCGGACGACGCGCACGGCCCCAACTCGGATCCGTACATCGTTTTGAGCGACGGCTTGTGGCGCCGGAGGTTTGGCGCCGATCCGAAAGTCGTGGGCAAATCCGTGGAGATCAACCAGCACCCATTCACAGTGATCGGTGTAGCTCCGCGCGGATTCAACGGCACGATCGTGGGCATTGCCGCCGAATATTTTGTGCCGATGATGATGCAACCGCAGGCGCTGCCCGGTGAAGACCTGGAAACTCGCAATCCAACTTTCATTCACATGATGGGCCGGCTGAAACGCGGCGTGACGCTGGCGCAGGCGCGCGCGGAAATGAACACCATAGCGCGGCAGCT
>DATFSH010000012.1:0-66545 GCA_035262725.1 Candidatus Acidiferrales bacterium
AAGATCCCACGCGCATGGAGATCGACTTTTCGATCGACCCCAACGTTCCCCTTAAGACCGATAGCAAAGCGACCATCTCCAGCACGAGCCCCCTCGGAGAAAATTTTCTTGGCCTTCTTGCTGGAACTCCGCAAGCTGCGCACGCTCCGCCGGGCTCCGCGCTTCCCTCCAAAGAATACGTCAGCTTTGCGGACATCGGCGACATGCTCTCCGGCCTTGGCCCTTCCGCTCAGGAACTCATCACCCATTTGAATGATCGCGTGGTGGAGATGAGGGAGACCATAAGCCGCGTCAACGATCTGCTCAACGATCGGAATCGCGCGAATATCGCCGGCAGCCTCGACAACATCCACGGCATGCTCCGCGAGAATCGTCCTGCCATCCGTTCGTCATTGAATCGTGTAAACGACGCCACCGCGAAAATCGGCCCGCTCCTCGACAAGTTCAACACGCTTTCGGATAAGGCCAATGAACTCATCGCCCACATGGACGGCGTCATCACCGATCCCAACGTCAAGGATTCGATCGATAAGTTGAAGCAGACTCTCACGCAAGCGAACGAACTCACCACCCGATTGAATAACCTGATGGATGCGAACGCGGAAAATCTCGATGAGATCATTGACAACCTTCGAGCCGTCTCCAACAACATGCGCGAATTCACCGAAACGATTAAGACTCGGCCGTACACTTTGATTCGCACCTCGAGTCCGAAGCCGCATCAACCCGGCGGGTCGAAGTAGAACGGAAGATGCGGGAGCTTTGAAAGGAACTTTCATGCGTCGCGCGAACTATGCTGTGCTAGTGGCGGTATTCGCAGGGGCCATCTCAGGATGTGGCGGCACGCGTCCCACCAAATACTATGTGCTCGACGTCCCCGCGCCTCCAACCACTCAGTCGCCCACGCCGCTTTCCGTCTCCTTGCTTGTCGCCAGGCCCGTCACTTCGCACCTGTATCGTGATGATCGAATCGTTTATGGTTCGGGTCCCGTGGAACTCGGCACCTACGAGTTTGAGCGCTGGGCACAATCCCCGGCCGACATGATGCAGGATCTCCTGGTCAGCTATTTGCGCGCGTCCAAGCAATACCGCTCAGTTCTGCGCCCAGGCAGCAGTGCCAAGGGTGATTTCATCGTGCGCTCCTATCTGAAATCGCTTTATGAAGTGGACACACCCGATTTTGTGGCGCGTTTCGACATCCATATTGACGTATACGACCCGAAGGCAGGCAGAACCGTCTGGAGCGGCAATTATTCCCACGACGAGCCGGTTGGCGGCAAGACTGTATCGGCTGTTGTCGAGGCCCTCGACAAGAACGTTCGTGCCGGCATGCAGCAGCTCACATCCGAAATGGGACAATACTTCACCGAGCATCCACCTGCACCGCCCTCAGAGGCTGCCAAATAGCAGCGCTGCCTTAGCTGCCCATCGATCTTTGCCGAATCCGCTGTTCCATTCTGAAATTTTCCCACTGATGCGTATTGGCTCATCTTTTTCCTCCTAGCTGCCGATATGAAATTCAAGGCGCCTATGTCACACGTGTCGTTGCGGGGGGACCTTTGGACTTCCTGGGGAAGCTTTTCGGCTCGGGTAACTTCCAACCACACGGTTTCTGCTATCTCTGGAACGCCCGGCTGGTCTGGCTGCACGCGATTTCTGATCTGTTGATTGCGCTGGCCTATTTCACGATCCCGCTCACGTTCGTCTGGTTCATTTGCAAGCGGCGTGACCTCTCCTTCAGTTGGATCTTAGTCTGCTTCGGAATTTTCATCGTCGCCTGCGGCGCCACGCACGTCTTGGAAGTCTGGAATCTCTGGCACGCGAACTACTGGCTCGCAGGCTTCCTCAAAGGCATCACGGCTGCTGCTTCTATTGTCACTGCGTTCCTTCTGATTCGGCTTGTGGCACAGGCCCTCGACCTACCCACCTCGAAGCATGGCTTCTTGCCAACGCCGCGCTTCAACAGGAAGTGAAAGACCGGCGTGAACTTGAGCTCAATCTCCGCCTCAGCGAATCCATGTACCGCGAGCACTCCGAGCTCCTCGAACTCACCCACGTCGCGATCTTTGTCCGCAACCTCGAAGGGAAGATTGTCTTTTGGAACCGCGCGGCCGAGCGGCTGTACTGCTGGCAAAAGGAAGAGGCCCGCGGAAAGGTTACCTACGATCTTCTTCACACTGCCTTCCCAAGACCGTTGCCCGAAATTAAGGCGGAGGTATTCGAAAGAGGTTCCTGGGAAGGCGAGCTGATCCACACGCGGCGTAATGGGACGCCGATCACCGTCTCTAGCCGCTGGGCTTTGCGGGTGGACGCCGGCGGAGAACCGCTTTCGATTCTGGAAAGCAATCGCGACATCACCCATCGCAAGTGGAGGAGCAAGAGCGTATGCGCGTTTGAATCAAAATTCCGCGAGCTCTTGGAGTCGGCGCCTGATGCGATCGTGATCGTTGATGAGCACGGCCGCATCGTGCTCACAAATGTCAGACAGAAGCTCTTCGGCTACCCGCGTCACGAACTAATACAGGAGCACATCGAAGTCCTCGTTCCCCCGTCTCGTTGTAGAAGATTATCCCAGCCTGCGCGATCTCACTTTCGAAACTCACCAACCTCGGCTACAAAGTGATTCTTGCCTCTGACGGCGAACAGGCCCTCCATGAATTCGAAACGCGGCGCGAGCAAATCGATCTGCTTTTACTGGATGTTGTTCTGCCCAAACTGAGTGGGCCGCATATCTACTCGCGCATCTGCGCAATCAAACCGGATGTTCTTGTAATTTTTGCTACGGGTCACAGCGCTGATATGGCTTCGCTTCAAAAGGAGCTGCAAAAGGATTGCCGATACTGCAAAAACCCTATTCTCCCCGCAACTTGGCGCGGAAGATTCACGATACGCTGGATCAACCCCGCATTTCAGTTGCGCCCAAGAAGCCTCATAACTCGCCTCAGCCCGCCGCCATTCATCACGATTAGCGTTGACACCATTTCTTTCCTCGTGGTATTTCAGAATTAATCCGTGGACACCGGCTTCTTGCCGGGTTGCCGGGTCGTCAGACGCGGAAGTACCATCCAAAGGACGAGCCGGCAACGAGCCCACCCACCCCGGGAGGTGGAACGCCGCTTGGCTTTCACCTCCCTTTTGCTGCCCGCTGATTTTGCTGATTTCGGCACAGCCGCACGCCGTGCGATCGCTTGCTAACTCAAGCACTTGCGGGGTTATAATGCGCACTCGGCAGCCACCGGTATTACGCCAGTATGCTGAATGGGGAGGGGACATGGGCCTGCAAATTGCCGCGCGAAAAGCCGGAAACGTCACCATCCTCGATCTACGGGGTCGCATTACGATCGGGAACAGCAATGACGCACTGAGCGCCGAATTGCGGCGGCTCGCCGAAACCGCCCCCTGCGACGTCCTCGTCAATCTCGCCGGCGTTCAACAGGTGGACAGCTCCGGCATCAGCACCCTCGTTCGCTCCTTCGTCACGCTCGAACGCAACGCCGGCAGCCTCAAGCTTCTCAACCCTACCGGCCACGTCCGCGAAGTCCTCGAACTCACACGCCTGATCCAATCCATCCCCACCTACACCGACGAAGCCAAAGCCGTCGCCAGCTTCCGCGGCGGCGTCGCCATGGCTTAATGGATTCGTGTACTATCCCTCGCAACTGATCAAACTATGAAAGCCGATTTGTGCGAGTAAGAGGTCATTCCCGCCTGCGGTCTTATTTCTGTTTTTGGTGCTCGCGGTTTCCCGGCAGGCTGGAGCGCAAGGTCTTGGAACTCAAATGGCCGAGGCGCTTCAAAAAGCCAAAGTTCGCATTGTCTTGGTTTTTGATTTTATTGGACCTAAGGACGATTTAAACGCGCTCGGCCAGGATCTAGCCGTTAAATTCAGTACGACGTTGCAGAACAGCTCTTCGAACTTCACAGTCGTGAACCGCGCTGATGTGAAGAAACTCATCGAAACCAACCGTGTCGTGGCAAGTATAGTTCGTAATACAGAAATTGCGTGGTGGTTAGCGACACAATTGAAGTGGACGCGTTTATTCTCGGGAAGATATCAGTCGACGGGGATACTCTCGAAATCAAGATTGGTGCCGTCGCCATCAAAAGATGGCAAATCAATCGCCACGTTCTCCGTACCGGCCCCGATCTCCGACGCAATGAAAGCCGCATGGCCATCCCTGTGGCTAAAAGAAGAGACCTTAACAACCCCCAGGCGTCGGCCCGCAAGGAGAATATGCCCGTTTGCCTGCACTGCCCGAATCCCCAATTTTCTCAAGCAGCCGTTGAACACCACGTCGAGGGATCAGTGTTGCTGCTCGTTGTGATTGGGGTAGATGGACGGGCGCGCGAAATAGACATTCAAAACCCGGTATTCTACCAGTTGACTGAAAAGGCCATCGAGGCGGTTCAGACTTGGACGTTCAAGCCTGCAACATCAGCGGATGGAACAGCAGTAGAAGTGTTAACCCCAATAGAGGTTACCTTCAGGTTTACGCAATCACAGTTACGCGTTCTTCTTCAGATTCGCAAGCACCAACTTCGCCACTTCCTTCAGTGTATCGAACACTCCCTGCCCCGTAACCGCCACAGCCTCCATCGAAGGCTCACCCTTCACGCTGAGCTGCTTCTGCAATTCATCCACAGGCAAAGCGTTGGGCAGATCGCGCTTGTTCAGCTGTAGCACATAAGGAATCGTATCGAAATTCAGATTGTGATCCTTCAGGTGTTCGCGCAGATTGTCCAGTGTTTCGAGGTTTGCGTCCAGCCGCTCTTCCTGCGAATCCGCCACGAACACCACTCCATCCGCGCCCTTCAAAATCAGCCGTCGGCTCGCCTCGTAAAACACCTGCCCCGGAACGGTATACAAATGAAAGCGCGTCCGGAATCCGCGCACAGTCCCCAGATCCAGCGGAAGAAAATCGAAGAAAAGTGTGCGATCCGTCTCCGTCGCGAGCGAAACCATCTTTCCCTTTTGATTCGACCCCGTGTGTTCGTAGATCCACTGCAGGTTCGCAGTCTTCCCGCCGAGGCCGGGACCATAGTAGACAAGCTTGCAGTTAATTTCGCGCGCTGGAAAATTAATAAACGGCACAATTCCTCGGTTTTGCAGCCGGGGTTACTTATAGCACAGGCTCGCACCCACGCCAACGCGACCGCCACCCCATGCTGCGCAATTGACAACTCTCCACCGCACTGCCAGTTAGCAGGAATTCAGCCCCGAACTGACATTCTGTGTCCAATTCGCCAAAATCCTCTGGCCAACTACGTTGAGCCCTGCATTGACGCAAGTGCTCGACTTTGCTATGTTTCCTCGACAGTAATCGGAGCCACCACGTGAAGCATCGTGCAGCCCGCACTTCTCGGTCGCCGCGCGGCAGACAGAAGATGCTGAAAACAAATAGCTTAAAGACGGGCGCCAAGGCAAAACTGATGCCCCCGGACCCGGACGCCGCTGCCAAGCTGGCTCAGCTCAAATTCTACGAACAGGCGCTTAAGTACTTTCAACAACAGAAGTTTCAGCGCGCTAAGCAGTCCCTCGAGCGCGCCTTGGAAGGCCCCAGCAAAGAACTTCGCGATCGCGCACAAGTCCATGTCCGCATCTGCGAACAGCGCATCTCTCGTCTGCCCGCTCCGGCCGCCAAATCCGCCGAAGAACATTACACACAGGGCGTTGCGCTCATGAATCTCGGCCGCTGGGACGAGGCGCGCGAACACCTCGATCGCGCCCGCAAATCCGCTCCCAAAGCCGACCACATCGTATATGCGATGGCCGCACTCGATTGCCTCACCGGCGAAGCCGATTCAGCCATGCAAAATCTGAAAATCGCAATCCAACTCCGCCCCGAGAATCGCTATCACGCCCGTAACGATGAGGACTTCGCATTCCTGCAGGAAGATCCTCGCTTCACGGAATTGCTCTACCCCGAGCGAGACGGTTCGAGCGCCTAGCCTCGATTTTCCTCCGTGAAAAACAGTTTGCACGCTCGCATCCGTCCAGTTCGCATCGTGGCACTCGGCGGCGGCACTGGACTCTCCACCGTTCTTCGCGCCCTCAAGCAACACGTCGGCGACCCCAAACGCGGGATTCAACGCCCCATCTCCGATCTCGCCGCAGTCGTCACCGTCACCGACGACGGCGGCAGCTCCGGCCGACTCCGCCGCGACTATCGAGTCCTTCCCCCCGGTGATATCCGCAATTGCATGGTGGCGCTTTCGAAGGACGAGGATCTCCTCGGCAAATTGTTTCAATATCGTTTTTCCGCGGGCCGAGGCCTCGCCGGCCACAGCTTCGGCAATCTGTTTCTCACCGCGCTCACGAATATCACTGGCGATTTCCCGGAAGCCGTCCATGTTTCCTCGCGCGTGCTAGCCATTCGTGGACGCATCTTTCCTTCCACCACCGAGAACGTCACTCTCGAAGCCGAACTCGAAGATGGTTCCATCGTAGCCGGCGAAACAAGAATTTCGAGCTCCAAGAAGCGAATTCGCCGCATCCAACTCGTCCCGCGTCGCGTTCGCCCGCTGGCCGAGGTGCTCACCGCGCTTCACGATGCAGACCTGATTCTCGTCGGCCCCGGCTCTCTCTACACCAGCATCATTCCTAATCTGCTCGTCGAGGGCGTCACCAAAGCAATTTCCCGCTCCAGCGGGAAATGCGTCTACATTACCAATCTCATGACCCAACCCGGCGAGACCGAACACTACTCCGTCGCCGATCACGTCCGCGCCATTTACGAACACACCCGTATTCCCATCTTCCACTCCGCGGTGATCAATCGCACGCCCGCCTCTCCGCAAATGCTGCGCCGCTATCGCGCCCAGGGCGCCGAGATCGTGAAGCCTTCGCTCAGTGAACTCAAGCGCATGAGCTTGCCCTATATCACCTCCGATCTCTTGCGGCAGCGCGGCAAGATCCGCCACGATACCAGCCGCCTCGCCGAACTTCTTCTGCGCGAATTCGCCACGCAGCACTCCCACAACTGATTACTGTATCGTTTTGTGTCAGTCTGCAGACCATTTTCAAGAAAGCCTTTCTTGCGCCGCGTTCCGCCTGTTCGTATACTTGCCCCCGCTCTTCATAAGCCAAGTTGGCGCAATTTTGTGACTGCCTATAACAACGAATTCCGAAGGTTTCACTCATGCTCGTCAGATCCCTCCAGGAGGTTGCATGTCTGCGGCTGCGCGGGATGAATTAAACGTTTATCAGTCTGCGGAAGCGCGCTTTGAAATCGCCGCGCATAAGCTGAATTTAGAGGATGGCCTTTACCGCTATCTGAAGTACCCCAGCAAGGAAATCACGGTTTACATTCCCGTTCCGCTCGATAACGGAAAACTCGAAGTCTTCACCGGCTATCGCGTGCTGCATTCCACGATCCGCGGCCCAGGGAAGGGTGGTATCCGCTTCGCTCCCGACGTCTCGCTCGACGAAGTCCGCGCCCTCGCCGCCTGGATGACGTGGAAGTGCGCCGTCGTCAATATTCCCTTCGGTGGCGCCAAAGGCGGCGTGATCTGCGACCCGAACAAGCTCTCCAAGAACGAGATCGAGCGCATCACTCGCCGCTACACCGCCGAGCTGAGCGAATGGTTTGGCCCCGAGCGCGACGTCCCCGCGCCCGACATCGGCACCAACGCGCAAACCATGGCCTGGGTGATGGACACCTACGCGATGCACAGCCGCCAGGCCACCACCGCCGTCGTCACCGGCAAACCCCTCGAACTCGGCGGCTCGCAAGGCCGCACCGAAGCCACGGGCCGCGGCTTGATGATCTGCTGCGATAAAGCCGTTCAAAAGCTCGGAATGCAGCGCCGCGGCGCTCGCGTCATCATTCAGGGCTTTGGCAATGTGGGATCGCAGGCCGCGGACCTGATGCACAAAGCCGGCTACAAAATTATCGGCGTTGCGGATATTCATGGCGGTCTCTACAACGAAGGCGGCTTCGACATCCCCAAGTTGATCGAATGGGTGTACGGCCAGCGCAAACCGCTTCCCGATTTCCCCGCTGGCGGCGAAAAAATGAGCGCGCAGGAAGTCCTTTTCCACCCCTGCGAAATTCTGGTTCCCGCTGCCACGGAAAATCAGATCACCACGAAAAACGCTCACCGCGTGGATTGCAAGATACTCTGCGAGGGCGCCAATGGCCCCACCACGTCGTATGCCGATCCGATCATCGAGAAGAAAGGGATCTTTATCATCCCCGATATTCTCGGCAACGCGGGCGGCGTCACCGTCAGCTACTTCGAGTGGGTGCAGGATCGCCAGGGCTTTTTCTGGCGCGAAAGCGAAGTAAATGAACGCCTACAGGACGTGATGGAACAAAGTTTCGATCAAGTTGTTCTTTACGCCGAAACTCACGGGGTGAATAATCGTATCGCAGCATACATAGTGGCGATTGATCGTGTGGCTCGCGCCCTGAAATTGCGCGGTATTTACGCGTGATCTCGTAGGCAGCCTGCGATCCTGAAGGCATCCGTCGAGGGTGCCTGGCGGATTTCAGCTGCGCGCCCCAGCGATCTCGTATTGGGAGGCATTTCTGTATCCGGAAGCCATTTCGCCGGGCGCTTTAAAAACCGAGGACGAACACCGCCGCGACATCTGTGCCGTCGGCCGCTGGATTCACGACCGGGGTTACGTCGCCTCCACCGACGGCAACATCTCGCTTCGCCTCGACCCCCGCCGGATTCTCACTTCGCCCACCGGCATCAGCAAAGGCATGATGACGCCAGACGATCTCGTCATCACCGATCTGTATGGCCGCAAACTGAGCGGCCGTCGCAACGCCAGCTCCGAGCTCGGCATGCATCTCCTGATTTACAGCCGCCGCCCGGACATCAATGCCGTCTGCCACGCGCATCCGCCCGCCGCTACTGGTTACGCCGCTGCGGGCGTTCCCCTCAACAAAGCAATCCTCTGCGAACTCGTGCTCTCCCTCGGCTGCATTCCGGTCGCTCGCTACGGCACTCCCGGCACCAGCGAACTCACCGAAGCGCTCGAGCCTCTCGTCCAGAGCTACGAAGCCATCCTGATGGCCAATCACGGCGTGGTCTGCTACGGCCAGGATCTGCTCAACGCATTTTTCCGCATGGAGACCACCGAACATTTCGCCCGCGTCTCCCTCGTCACCGAATTAATCGGCAAACAAGTCTTGCTTTCCAGCGGAGATGTGGAAAAATTGCTCGCGGCTCGCGCCCGTTACGGCGTTCAAACAGCTTCGTCCATCGGCCCCGACTGTCCAGTCACGGCAGACGGCGCCGATTCCGAGCGCATCACCCTGACGCGTCGCGAACTCGAAGCGCTCGTAGATGAAGCACAGAAAGAGCGGTCGCGCCGTTAGCGCAAAGTCCTTGGGCTTTTCGTCAGGGCACGGCTTCAGCCGTGCCGTCGCGTGCAGCAAGCGTTTGTGTTTGACCTTTCGGCGAGCTTTGTAGGCCCCGGCTTCAGCCGCGGCGCAACGCACGCAAGCTTGAAGGGGCTTTAGCCCCTGAAGTAACGTCCACAAGCCGGAGGAACCAGAATGGGCGAAGCACTCGGTATGATCGAAACGCGCGGCATGGTCGCCATGATCGAGGCCTCAGACGCCATGGTCAAAGCAGCCAAAGTCACGCTCGTCGGCTGGGAGAAGATCGGTTCTGGCTACGTCACTGCGATGGTCCGCGGCGATGTGGCTGCCGTGAAAGCGGCCACCGATGCCGGCGCTGCCGCCGCGCGCCGTGTGGGCGAATTGATCGCCGTCCACGTCATCCCGCGGCCACATCAATCGCTCGAAGACGTGTTGCCCATCGGCAAGACCCCGATGGCAGCCGCAAAGTAGCCGTCGCGAACGGCAAAGCGCCCAGGCTCGGCGCACAAGCGCAGAATCATCTTCGCCGCTATCGGATTCGGATTCACAGACGTTACCGATCTCAGAAACTATGCTCCTCGCTCGCATCGTCGGCACTGTCGTTTCCACTCGCAAAGACCCGCGCCTCGAAGGCAAGAAGTTGCTCATCGTAAAACCCGTCAATCCCGAGGGCGCCGACGAATCCGGCTATTTGATTGCCGTCGATACCGTTGACGCCGGTTTCCGCGAAACCGTCCTCGTCGTCTCCGGCAGCTCCGCCCGCATGGCCGCCGAATGCAAAGACCGCCCCGTCGACGCCGCCATCATCGGCATCGTCGACTCCATCCACCTCGACTCTCATCACGAATCCGAACTCGCCGCCCGAAAAAAATGACGATGCAACCAATCATCGCCATCCTGAGTGCAGCGCAGGATCCGCATCAATGATCCTCGGCCGCGTCATCGGCAAAGTCGTTGCCACCATGAAGAACGTTACGCTCAATGGCCAGCGCCTTCTCATCGTGCAGCCCATCGACCGTCACGGCCGCGACAAGGGTAAAGCGATCGTCGCGCTCGATGCCGTGGGTGCTGGAGCAGGTGAAACCGTCTATTGGTGCCGGGGCAAGGAAGCCAGCTTTCCGTTTCTTCCCGTCGAGCCGCCCACTGACGCAACCATCGTCGGCATCGTCGACGAAATCAACGCCGCCAAATCCGGGAATCCCTGAATGCTGATCGCGCGCGTCGTCGGCGACATTGTCGCCACTCAAAAAGATCCGTCGCACCAAGCCCGCAAAATCCTTCTCGTGCAGCCGCTCAATCTCGACGGCTCCGACCGCGGCGAAGCCGTTCTCGCGCTCGATGCCGTGGAGGCCGGAATCGGAGAGCGCGTCCTGCTTTCCGCCGAAGGCTTCTCCGCGATGACCGCCGTCGGCCGCCCCAACTCCCCCATCGACACTGCTGTAATCGGCGTAATCGATGAAGTCACGCTAATCGAAAACGCAAGGTAACAATAGGGGCGGTCTCAGACCCGCCCGCGCAGCCCACACCTCCGCCCAATCCATTCGCCGTGGCGTATACCTCAGCGCAGGTCTGCCTCCTGCCGCAACACATCGTTTGCCCCTCCAACGTTCAGCAAACCGGATTCACGTGCGTCGCTTCATCTCGTCCACCGAAAAAAAGGCAGCGCTCGCTGCATCGAACGCTGCCCATTCCGCGACCACCACGAGAATCCAGCCTGCTCCAGTTCATTACTTCCCTGCTATGGTGCCCCCCGTAACCGAAATGTATTTCGCCTTGCCGTCAAAATGCACCTCGGTGATCTGGTTACCGTCAGTCACAACGGATGTGTAGGAGGCTTTGCTCTGCCCGTCTTTCCACTCGATCGGAGCTTCCGCCACCACTTTTCCGTCGCGAGAGACCGTCATCTTCGACCCGTCGGCAGAGACCTGATACGTCCCGGGCTTGAGATCTTTTCCGGCCAGAGTAGCTGCGCTATGCAGATCGACAGCGACGCGGGAAACCGGCTTGACTGTCTTTGAATCGTCGGCGCGAGCTGCGATTGGAATCACCAGAGCCAGCGCCGCCAGTATTGTCACCACAAAATTCGTTCGACGATGTTCCATTTTGTTTCTCCTTGTTCTCACTCGCCCCTTGCAAACTCTTAGACGCAATGGCTTCTGCACTGGGAGCGCCATTTCAAAAGATTCATAAAAAAAGCCTTGCAGCAATCGTTATAACGAAATCGCTCCGCATACGGACACCGTGCGTGCGAAAGTGAACAGCTTGCTCGACCGGCGACAAAAATGAGTAAAAACGCAACATTCTCCGAATTTTCGGAGAATGCCGAACGCAGCGGCATGCTGTTTTCGCAGCGCTCTTCTTGAATACGCTGCGCCCCGGCGATTAGTTCCACCGCAATCACAAATTAACAAATTCATCGATTCGGATTTTCTACTTGTAGTGTGAGTGCACCTTTTTGGTGCACGCGCATTTTGTGGGCCTGCGGCGCCCGCATTTGACACCCCGGCGACGCTCAGGAATAATCGCTCGACATGATCGGTTCGCTTCGCGGCAAGCTCATTGACAAACGCCCCAATCAGATTCTCCTGGACGTGAATGGCGTGGGCTATCAAGTTCAGATCCCGCTCTCCACGTTCGCGAGCCTCGCCGCCCTGCACGCCGAAACGAACCTCTTGATACACACGCACGTGCGCGAGGACCAGATCACGCTCTACGGCTTTGCTACGGCACGTGAAAAACAGTGTTTTGAGCTGCTGATTTCCGCTTCCGGCGTGGGTCCTTCGCTGGCGTTAAAGATTCTGTCCGGGATGAGCATCGAAGAGCTGGTGCCCGCAATCCGCAAGAGCGATCTCGCGCAGCTCGTGAAAATTCCCGGCGTCGGCCGCAAGACGGCCGAGCGAATCGTCGTCGAGTTGCGTGACAGGCTCGTCGTGATTGATGTTCCGGAAGCTGGCAAGCCCAGCACGCGCTCTCAACTCGAGGACGACGTGGCCTCCGCGCTGATGAATCTTGGTTACGATGCGAATTCGGTCGAGCGCGCCGTTGAAAAATCTCGCGCAGCCGCCGGCAACGACTTCGAGAAACTGCTTCGTTCCTCGCTGCAGATTCTCGGCAGCTCCGCGATGCAAAAATCCGCCCGCGCAGGCCGCGACGAATGACCGGCGACCGCAACCGGATCATTTCCGGCAGAGCCTTCGAAGAAGACGTGCGACTTGACGCAACGGTGCGCCCGCAGAAAATCGAAGACTTCATCGGCCAGTCGCGCGTAAAAGAAAATCTGAAAATCGCCGTCGACGCCGCTCGCAACCGGGGCGAGGCGCTCGATCACGTCCTGCTCTACGGCCCGCCGGGGCTCGGCAAGACCACTCTCGCGCAAATCCTCGCCAACGAAATGGGCTCCGCCATCAAAATCAGCTCGGGCCCGCTGCTGGAAAAAAAAGGCGACCTCACCGCCGTCCTCACATCGCTTGACGCGCGCGATTTTTTCTTTCTCGACGAAATTCACCGGCTGCAGCCGGCGCTCGAAGAAATCCTTTATCCCGCGATGGAGGATTTCCGCATTGACCTGATCATCGGCCAGGGCCCCGGGGCGCGCGTTCATCCCTACCAGCTGAACCGCTTCACGCTGATCGGGGCCACCACGCGCGCGGGCTTGATTATGGCGCCGCTGCGCTCGCGCTTCGGCATTGTCCATCGCCTGGAATTTTATTCGCCGGAGGATTTGCAGCGCATCGTAGAGCGCTCCGCAAAAATTCTCGGCATCACCATGGACCGCGAAGGCGCGGGGGAGATCGCCCGCCGCAGCCGCGGCACCCCGCGCGTCGCAAACCGCCTGCTCCGCCGCGTCCGCGATTTTGCCGAAGTGCGCGCCAAGGGCCACATCACCCTGGGCGTGGCGCGCGATGCGCTCGCCATGCTCGGCGTCGACGAGCACGGCCTCGACGAAGTCGATCGCAATTTGATGCTCACCATCATTCAAAAATATTCAGGCGGCCCGGTGGGCCTGAATACAATCGCCGCCTCGCTCAGCGAGGAAGAAGACGCCATCGAAGAAATCTACGAGCCCTACCTGATGCAGCTGGGGCTGCTTGACCGTACGCCGCGCGGCCGCGTGGCAACGGCGCTGGCGTACAAGCATTTCGGCTTCGATGAGCCGCGGCGCCAGCCTGCTCTTTTCAGTTAGCCCGCCAAATTTTTCCGTTTGAGCCGGGGAACGAGATCAGCTACCCCCCGTTTTCCTGCCGATTATAAATTCGCAAGTTATTGATTTACAGCCACTTGCGCGGCGTTTCAATCTACGGTCGCGACCCTGGCGGGCCGCCCTACCTTCTCGCCAAGTACGTCCTGCTTCCAACTAATTCCACCCTCCTGCTCATTTAGATTAGACGCGCCGCGAGCCGAGGCGGTAACTTCGCCGCAAGAGGCAGGCTGAAATATCTTGCGACTTCATCGACCGATTCAGCTTCGCTTTGGTGAATGTGGTGTGACGCAGGGGGTTGCGGCGATGCTGTAACTGAATCTAAACCGTCCCGGCAAGCCAGGGCTATGAAAGCGGCGACGAGCCGCCGCACTCCAAACAGGCCGCTGTCGCGGCGAGGGATTAAGAGTTCTTCCTGCGTTCGCGGCCATCGACGGACAAGGCGCCGGCTGAGAGGCCTCCGACGGCAATTCCGCCTGCAGCGAGGCCGCCCATGGCGATTGCGCCCAGCGCCAGGCCGCCCATTGCGATCAAACCCAGCGAGATTCCGCCTAGTGCGACAACTCCCATTGCTTTGCCGCCGAGAGCGAGGATGCCGCGAGCGTTACCGCCGAGGGCGATGTATCCGCGAGCGGAGCCGCCTAGCGCAAGCCATCCCCGTGCTTCGTCACCAATGGCGATGATGCCGCGCGCTTTGCCGTGGGGCTCGCCGCGATGTGGCCCGAGGGCGACGTCAATGAGCGGCAATCCAGCGAAGGTCCGTTCGGAGCGGCTGCGAATCGATTTGTGCGAATCTTTTTTCATATATTTGCCGATTGTCTTGAGGCTACGTTGGTGCAGGGCCGACTGTCAACGAGTGAGCAGGCGCACTGCGCCTGAATCCGATTGGGGCGGATTTGCGTACCAGTGGCAGAGGCTATGAAAACCATTCTTAGAACCTGTTTATTCCTAGCGTTTGCCGCGCATTCCGTGTTCGGTCAAACGGGAGGATCGCAGGTGAAGCGCGAATCCTCGCAGCACGACGCAGTTCATTCCCAGCAACTAAAATGGCGGCCGTGGTCGGATGCGTTCGCGGATGCGAAGCGCGAGAAGCGCTTTGTGCTGCTCGATCTGGAAGCGGTGTGGTGCCACTGGTGCCATGTGATGGACGCGAATACGTATTCTGATCCCACGGTGATCAGGCGAAAGCGGGATTCTAATCCTGCAGCGAGAGGCCGGCGGACGATCGACTCGCCGGTTATTCGCAGCGCAGGGAGACCATCGGGTCGATGCGGGCGGCGCGGCGGGCCGGGATGTAGCTGGCGAGCAGCGCAATCAGGCTGAGCAGGGCGGCGATTCCCACGAAGGTGGGCGGGTCGGTTGAACGCACGCCAAAAAGCAGGCTTCGCATCAGGCGAGTGAGCGCGAAAGCGCCGGCAAGACCTATTGCCACGCCCGTCAGGGCGAGAATCATTCCCTGGCGCACGATGAGATGGAGAATATTTTTCTGCGTGGCGCCTAGCGCGAGGCGGATTCCGATTTCGCGCGTCCCCTGATTCACCATGTAAGCCATCACACCGTAGATGCCGATTGTGGCGAGAGCAAGGGCGAGAGCGGCAAAAAGCGCCAACATCACCATGGAGAAACGGCGGCGCGCCAGGGATTCCTGGACGCGGTCGTCCATGGTGCGCACATTGTAGAGCGGGAGATCAGGGTCCAGCTCGCGAATTTCTTTTTTTATGGCGGAGGTGAGCGCAGCGGGCGCGACATTGCTGCGCAAGACGACGTTCATGGCCTGCGTGGTGTACTGCGAATGCGGAAAATAGAAAGCGATGCGCGGATCTGAATCGAGCGCGTCCTGTTTCACCCGGCCCACGACGCCGACGATGGTGATCCAGGGCTCTTTGGAATCGAGACCGCCGGAACGAATACGTTTACCAAGAGGATCTTCGCGCGGCCAATACTGCTGGGCAAAATATTCGTCGATGATGGCTACTTTTTGAGTATCCGGCGTGTCGAGGTCGTTGAAGAAGCGCCCCTGGCGCAGCGGAATCTGCATGGCGTCGAAATAGTGGCCGCTGACGATGCGCTCATCGGCGTTGATGAAATTTTCGCCGGGAGGCGGCGTGCGTCCTTCGATGGTGATGGGACCCCAGGCAAACATTTCGCTGAGCGGAAGCGAGGTGACTGCGCCGGCGGCGGAGACTCCGGGAATGCGCTCGAGGCGTACATTCAGCTGGCGGTAGGTGGCGAGGACGGTGGCGCGGTCCTTGTAACGCAGGCCGCTGGTGGTGAGCTCAAGCGTGAGGACGCCGCGGGGATTGAATCCGGGCGCGACGTTTTCGAGGCTGGCGAAACTGCGAATTAGCAGACCAGCGCCGATGAGCAGGACGACCGAGAGCGCGAGTTCGGATACGACGAAGAGGCGGCGAAGATTATTGCCGCGTCCCCAGACGGCGCCTGTGCCGGCGGAGCCGCGCGTGCCGTCACTCAAGGCGGCGTGCATATCGAGGCGCGCGATGCGCAGGGCCGGAGCGAGGCCGAAAAGAATTCCGGATACAACGGAAAGCGACAAGGTGAAGAGCAGGGCTGTGCGGTCGACGCCGATGTCGGTGAGACGCGGAACGCTTTTCGGACCGAGCACGTGAATCCAGTGGACACTGAGAATCGCGAAGACGATTCCGAGCACGCCTCCGCAAAGCGCGAGCAGGATGCTTTCCGTGAGCAACTGGCGAATGATGCGGCGGGCGCTGGCGCCCAAGGCCGTGCGCACGGCGATTTCTTTGCGGCGAGCGACGGCGCGGGAGAGCAGGAGATTGGCGACGTTGGCGCAGGCGATCAAGAGGACGAAAGCGACGGCGCCGAGCAAAATGATCAAGGTGCGGCGGGCGTCGCCAACGACTTGGTCCTGGAGCGGGACGATTGCGAAGGTGAGGCCGCCGTTGGGCGGATATTCCTTGGGATGATCCTGGCGGAGTCGGGCGGTGAGCGTGTTCATTTCGGCTTGGGCTTGGACGGCGCTGACGCCGGGCCTGAGCTTGCCGATGATGTTGTAGTCTTCGTGGTCGCGATTCTGCGCGGCATCCGGCTTCATGGGAAAAGGCAGGAGAATTTCGGCCTGATTTTCAGCGCCATAGAGGGTGGGCATCACTTCGCGCGGCAGGGAGAAGGATTTCGGGAGGATGCCGACCACTTCGCGCGGCGTGCCGTTGATGGCGATTTTTTTGCCGAGGATTTGCGGGTCGGAGCCAAAGCGGCGAGTCCAGGTGCCGTAGCTGAGAATCGCGGTGGGATTATGGCCGGCGAGATCTTCGTCGGGGAGAAACAGGCGGCCCATTGCGGCGCGATAGCCGAGCATCGGGAGAAGATTCGAAGAGACGCGGATGGTGCCGATGCGTTCGGGATCGCCATTGCCGGTGAGGTTGTCGTTGGTGCCGTAGGCGATGGCGGCATCTTCGAAGCCGGAGTGGTTGTTCTTGATGTCGAAATATTGCGCGGTGGAAAACCAATCCTGGGTGATGCCGAGGCCGGGCGAGGTGTTCCAGAGGATGACGAGGCGGCCGGGGTCTTTATAGGGAAGCGGGCGGAGGAGAAGAGCGCTGGTGATGCTAAAGATGGAAGTATTCGCGCCGATGCCGATGGAGAGAGAGAGGATTGCGGCGATGGCGAAGCCGGGATTTTTGGCGAGGGCTCGAAGCGCGTAGCGAATGTCGCGAATCAGTGCGTTCATCGAGGGCCGGAACCATTCATAGTGGACGATTCACCTGGGCGGTGGAACAAGACTGCTGGAATTAGACGGCGCTTTCGAGTTTTCGTCTCTTACGGGCCGGATGAAAATGTGTTGCAGGACTTGATGCTGCCGGAGGTGAGGCCCGTCTTGAACCATTGCGCGCGCTGGGCGGAGGTACCGTGGGTGAATTTGTCGGGCATCACGCGGCCGGTGGCCTGTTTTTGGAGACGGTCGTCGCCGACGGCGGCTGCGGCATTCAGCGCGGAGGTGACGTCGCTCTGGTCGATCAGGTTGCGCTGCTCGGTGGAGTTGCCCCAGACGCCGGCGAGGCAATCGGCTTGCAGTTCGAGGAGCACGGAGAGTTGATTGGCGGCGCCCGGATTGCGTTGCTGTTCGGCGCGGACGGTGCGTTCGATGCCGAGGATTTTTTGCACGTGGTGGCCGATTTCGTGGGCGATGACGTAGGCCTGCGCGAATTCGCCGGAGGCGCCGAAGCGGCTGCGGAGTTCGTCGAAGAAGCCGAGGTCGAGGTAGACCTTTTCGTCGCCGGGGCAATAGAAGGGACCGGTGGCGGTGCCGGCCTGGCCGCAGGGCGAGTTGGTTTGATCGCGGAAGAGGACGAGCTTGGCGTGGCGGTAGTTGGGGATCAGCTTGTCCCAATCGGCTTGGGCATCGTCGAGGACGAAGGACACGAACTGGACTTCGCGCGATTCGGCCGCTTTGCGCGCGGGATCTTCGGGGCGGCTAATGGTGGCGGCGCCACCGGGTGAGCCGGAATTGAGAAAGGGTGAGATCAAATCGCGCTTGAAGATGAAGCTGAGAACGAGCAGGACCAAAAGGCCGCCGATGCCGAATGGAACGCCTCCGCCGCCGAATCCGAAACCTCCGCCGCCACTGCTATCGCGACGATCTTCGATGTCGCCGCTTACGCCGCTAGGAGTCCAGCGCATGAATCACCTCAGGAAGGGGTACGAACGTCTAGAAGATTATACGCGACGAAGCTACGTGGGCGGAGCAAATGCTTCGAAGCGGAAATGTGCGGGTATGATGACTCGGTAAATTAAATTGGAGAGATGCGGCTTAGATGACGACGATTTACTTATCGCTGGGGTCGAATATGGGGAATCGCGCGGAGAATATTGTGCGGGCGATTGCGGCGCTCGGGCGGCGCGGGGTGCGCGTGACGCAAGAGTCTTCCTTGTATGAGACCGAGCCGCTGGAGATTCGGGAGCAGCCGTGGTTCTTGAATTGCGCGATTGCGGCGGAGACGGAACTTTCGCCGGAGGGATTGATGGAAATGCTGCTCGAGATCGAGCGCGAGATGGGGCGCGAGAGAATTGTGCCGAAGGGGCCGCGATTGATTGACATGGATATTCTGCTTTACGGCGAGGATGTTGTGAGGGAGCCGGGGCTCGAGATTCCTCATGCGCGAATGGCGGAGCGAAAGTTTGTGCTTGTGCCGCTGGCGGAGATTGCCGGGGAGACGACTCATCCCGTTGCGATGATGACGATTGCGGAATTGCTGGAAGCGACGGTGGATCGGAGCGAGGTGAGGAAGTGGCCAGACAAAATGCGTGCTGGCTGAAGGCGGCCTAAGAATTGAAATCCGGCGGCCGGTCGGTGTACGTTATCGGCCTGCCTGCAACCAATGAATGGAGGGCACTTCATGCGAAGAAGGAGTCTTTTAATTCTGGTCTTGGCGCTGGCGGGCGTATCTCCTTCGCTTCATGGCCAAGATCAGAAAGCAGAAATTCAAAAGAAATTGAGCGCGGACTTCAAGCGAACTACGCTGACGGCCGACCGATCGGATGTAGCCAAAGCGGGCACCGTTCTGACGCTGCACAAAGACAACCTGCTGATGTGCAGCATGGAAGCACATGGCGCTCCGACGAATACTTATAAGAATGGAGCGATCTCCATGGGGCTGGGCGCCACGATGTCGTGGAACATGTCGTTGAGCTCCGCGGGGCAGCAAGCCGCGAATATTCCGCAGCGCAAGTTCGTGAGCGGCGAAAAAATTTGGCTGGCTGATTTCCAGGTGAAAGAGGACGGCGTCTATTTGCTATTTTACAGCGACCCGTTTGACAACGTCCGTTACTACGGACAGCTGAAATTTCCGGTTTCGAAGGGCTCCTTTCCGCCGGCAGACGCAACGATGAAGACAATCACCGAGGTGGTGACGGACGATAGCGCCAGCCAGGAGGCTGCGCCGGCGGAAACTGCTGCGCCGCAAGCTCCGGCGGGGGGTGGACAAGCGCCACCGGCAGCGACCAAGACCATCACCCTGGGGCAGACGGAGGATGAAGTGGTGCGGATTCTCGGGGCGCCGCAGAAAAAAGTGAATCTGGGCACGAAGGAAATTTACTTTTACCCAGACATGAAGGTGATCTTCATCAGCGGCAAGGTCGCCGACGTTCAATAGCGGGCGTGTGGTGCCTGGTCGGCGCTATAACGCCACTGCTTAAGGAGAGCTCCAACTATGCGTATGCTACTGAAGGTATCGATACCAGTGGAAGCGGGCAACGCGGCGGCTCGAGGCGGAAATTTGGGTGAGACGATCAAACGGATTCTTGACGATTTAAAACCGGAGGCCGCGTACTTTGCCGAAGACAACGGCGAGCGGACTGGTTACATTTTCTTCGATATGAAGGATTCGTCGCAATTGCCTGCCATCGCTGAGCCGTGGTTTCTAGCATTCAATGCGCGCTTGACGGTGCGGCCTGCGATGAACGCGCAGGATCTAGCGAATGCGGCGCCAGGAATCGAAAGGGCGGTTCAGGGATTCGGCAAAGCCGCGAAGGCTTGATCAATAGGCTCTGAAGAGCCTATTAAGATTGCTGCGGCACTTGCACACAGGCATCAAAAAAATCGCGGGCACATGGCGCGTGCCCGCGATTCTGAAAATCTGCTGAGCTTTACTGAACGTCTGCTACTTTGCCGCCGATAAAAGTTACCTTGATGTCCTTGTAGACGAAAATCTCCTTGGAACCCAGGGCGATTTTCTTTTCCGGCTGACCGATCATGCCGACCACCTCATCCTCGGTCTGGCCGAGTTGGATTGTCGGAGGAGGCTGAGCAGGAGCCTGTTCCTGAGCAGCTTGCTGCTGCCCCTGGTCTTGTCCCTGTTGTTGATTGCCCGCTTGCTGTTGATCTCCCTGAGCCGAATCGTCCTGCTGGACTTTGAGGACTTCGCCAACCATGTTCAAGACCTGATCGGCGGGAGGAGTCTGGCCATGTGGGTAGACGAATTTGAGAGTGCAATAATAACGAACGTCATTAACGGCGTCGGTGAACAGAGTGAAAACAACGCCGTCAGCCAGCGTGTCAATCCTGGTGACCCAGAACTTCTCTCCAGTGACGTAGTATCGCGTGGTGACGCTCTTCGGAGGCGGATGACCGATGAAGGTGCCGAAACTCTGCGCCTTCTCATGCGCCGCAAAAGCGCCCGCAGAAAGCTTGCCGTCCTTGTAGGTGTTCTGGGGCGGCGCGCCGGTGGTCGTGGCGTACATCAATAGCCTATCCTTCTCCAGAATGAGAACGGAGCCGGCGGTGACGATATCGGTTTTGTCAGCGGTGGTCTTGGTGATGGCGTACTTCGTTTCCAACTGCTTCTGGAGTCCAACCGCCTGGTCCGCCCGGCTGGGAGTTACGCCGAGAGACGAAAATAAGATTGCTGCCACAGCGATTGACTCAACGAATGCTCTCCGCGAAACCATGGTTCCTCACTTATAAATTTCTGCGACGCCGAAACATCGGGAATCGTTAGGGGTTAATTTTGGAGCGGAGTCGCGGGAGCCGGAACAAATGCGCTCTGGCTCCCGCGTCCAATCAACTGCGTTACATGCCGCGTTACTTGCCGCCTTGGCTTGAACCGGCCTGTTGCTGCTGCACTTCCGCTTCGGCCGCGTCGGCATCCTTCTGCTGATCGTTCAACTGCGCCTCCACATCGAGGTCAGGTTCCACTTTTCCGTCGGGATTCACGCGCCCGCCAGGCTTCGGACCGGCAGGAATGCCATCCTTGCCCTGCTTTTCGGCGAGCGTCTTGAGACCCTGATCGAGCTGTTCGCGGAAGTGATTATGCATTTCCTGAAGATCGTCCACGGCCATCGCCACTTGCGAACCAGAATTGCAGTCGCCCTTCTGGCTGCTGCTGACGAGGACCTTCACGTTCTTGTTATCGTCCGGAGTGTCGTCAATGCGGGTTACGACATCACCGGGAGAGAGAGAGCAGTCGGAACCGTCGGGAGCCTGCTCGGTGAGAACGGTGGCAACGATAAAAGTCCGGTGATTGGGATCGAGCGCGGCAGGCACTTCTTCCTGCTGAGCTCCAGCGCCTCCGGCCGACGCACTCTGCTGACCACCTGCTGCTGCCCCAGTTGAGCCGGAAGCCGGTGCGACGGCTTGGGCTTTTTCGGCCTCAAGTTGAGCGCGCACTTCATCTGCAATGGCTTGCTTTACTTCGGGAGTAAGGGCCGGGCCGGCATTGTCGCCGCCTCCGGCGTTATCGGCTTGGCCTCCGCCAGCATAGTCACCCATTGCCCTGGCGTTCGCCGCTGCGGCCGCATTGGCATTGGCCTGAGCTTGCGCTTCATAGGCTGCCTGCAGGTTCTGGCTGATCAAGTAGTCCGTCATCCAAAGCGCTGCACTGGCATAGACCGGATACGGATTGAAGTAGTAGCCATAGTATCCGTACCACGGCGCTGCGCCCCAGCCCCACGAGTATGCAACTGGCGCTGCCCACGGGTTGTATGCCCAGCCGTAGAATGCCGGGCCGTAGTAGTAAGCCGGGACGTAGCCGTAGTAGCAGCAATATCCGCGGTAATAGTAGCCGCGGTAGCCGTAGGCATAGTAGTGGCCGTGATAGTAGTAGGTGCGGCTAGAGTAATAGTGACCGCCCCGAGCATAGCGGTGATCCACATATCCGCGGCCTCGGCCGGTGTTCACCGTGCGCACGTGCTCGCCCTTTGCGTTTACGTGCTCGGACGAAATCGTCCGGCCGCCGCGAGCGTTGCGATTGATGGTGGCACCCTTGGCTGTGTGGACCTGACTAACATGCCCGTTGGAGTTGACGCGAGCCGTTGCGCCGCTCTTGGTGCTGACAGTTTTCGGAGTCGCCGCCTTGCCTGCTCCGCCGCCTTTGGTGCTCGATGTGCCGGCGCCTTTGCCACCTGCGCCCGCTCCGCTGCTCTTGCCGCCAGTCGCAGCGGTGTTGGTCTTGCCGGCCCCAGCAGCAGTCGTGGATTTGCCGCCGGCCGCAGTCGTCGTAGTCTTTCCGCCGCCAGCGGTCGTCGTGGTCTTGGCACCGCTCGCGGTGGTGGTTGTCGTGCTCTTACCAGCCGCCGCACTGGTCGTGGTCTTGCCGCCTGCTGTCGTTGTAGTAGTGGCGCGACCGCCGGTCGTGGTGGTTGTGTGGCCGCCGTTAGTTGTGGTGGTTGTGTGGCCACCGGTGTTAGTCGTCGTGGTGTGACCGCTGGTGTTCGTGGTGGTATGACCGGCGCCACCTCCGCCGCTAGGATGGCTTCCGCCGCCACCGCCGCCTGACGGGTGCGGCGCTGGCGCGGATTTCGGCGCCGAACCACCACCGCCTCCTCCTCCTTTATTCTTCTGAGCGTGAGCGATGCCGGGAGCGAGAATGAGGGCGACCAAAACAAACAAAAACTGAATGAATCTTTGATTCAACTGGGCCATTTCACTGCCTCCTGATCACGCAAATCTTTTATTCTCCGCTTCACCATTAAGAATGTGCAGCATCCCCGAAACTCAATTCCCACGCATCACGCACAACCTGCCGCGCTTTCACAACTGGAAGCCGCCAACGGAAACATCCAGGGCGATGGCAGCTTCGTCCGAATTAGAACGTAAGGAACGCGATGAATCCCCGATTTTCGCCGGAATCTTGACCAAACAATAGGGCAGAGTAACTTGCCATGTCAACTCCAGCGGCGCTCCTGGTTTCGCGCAGGCCGTCACCGCCTAAAGGTAGATCCTTCCAAGCCAGCTATCGGCCAGGCTCTAGCGCTCAGGTCAGTCGGATTGATCCGTCGAATCGAAACACCCGTCACTTCGCATTGCGTATTTCCCGACCGTTTCCCGTCACGATGGATTCGAGAATCGGCCAGATTCAAACTTTTCACACACGGACGCTGTGATTCCTTGCCAGGAGGCCGACTTTCTGCATCCAAGTGAGATTGTCAGAGCTTGCGGCGCGTTGCCTCGCGTTTTTTCCTCGGTTATCATTTGAAACAACCGAGGCGCCGCGGGGGATGCTGGTGCGTCTGACGACGGTGCAAAGAATGTCAGAGGGCGACAAACAAGTGGGAAGGGTGAGCACTCCCGTGCTGAGCATACTGGTTGCTCTCGGCGTCATCGCGCTTCTCGCATGCGCTGAATATGCGATCCCACGATGGTTGTATCCGGGACCGGGCGAGAGCGGATCGTTCTTCTCGTCGAATAGCCCCGCATCTCGCCCCGCACCGGCGGCAAAACCGGAATCGGCTTCCGATTCTGCTTCCTTCCACAACGACGCGAGGCCTGCGAAAAAACACATCCCCACGCGCAAATCCCGTGCGGATGCCGGAGCGAGCTCGCATGCATCGCCAGCTGCGGATCCTCAGGGTTCATCTGAATCGCAAGATGCCAGCCAACCATCGCGTACGGCTGAACAACCGCTCGCCGCTGACGAAAGTTTACGCGCGACGGAAGAGGCAACCGCACATCTCGTGGAATTAGAGCGTGAAGAACGCGACCGTCTTTTCGATCGCGCCCGAGCAATGAAAGACCGAATCGAAGCAGCTCAGAAGCGGCAGCCTGCGCCGCGCGAAGATCTTGCGTTCTCGCAACAACGATTCCAAAACGACCTGAGCCAGGCAGACGCCGCTCTAAGATCTGCGGATGTGCAGAAAGCGAAAGTCTACCTGGACCTGGCCAAAGGCGAGCTTGAGACGATCGCGAAACTCCTCGGCCGTTAAGAGACGCCGCAGAAATCCCCCATCTGGAATGAAAGTTACGGTTCATTAGCTCGCTCGCAGAACCTTCATCCAGTGCAATGTGACCGGTTTGGGTTCGAGGGCTTCAATCTCGATTTCGGCTGCAGGTCCTTCCGTCTGTTCGCGCCAGCGGTAAACACCGGGCTCGGTCTCTTCACGGATGCGGCCGCTCGCCGGACGCAAAAACTCGCGCGCGTCATCGAGCGAAGCAGTTTCGCGCGTAGCGGGCCGCGAGAGCGCTTCTACGGCGTAGCTCCGCAGGAGTTTGGGCCAGTAGGTCTCGAATAGAGAGGCGGACGCGAACACATCACTCCACGCCACTTCGCCGCCGAAGGCCACCACCACTCCAACTACGTCGTGGTCCTTCGTCGTTCGCTCGAACCGCTTTTGCAATTGCCCGGCCAGTTCTTCGACGGATCTTCCGACGCGCGGCGACTCATAGATTTGTTTGTAGGACATTGTCGGAGCATTTGAAGCGATCACCGCATCCACATCGTTCTGAGAGAGTGCTGGTGCTGCCGCGGGAGCGCCTGTTGCTGTTCTCGAGCCCGCCGTCGTGCCGGCGCGAGCGCTGCTCATCGGAGCAGCTCCGCGCACAGCCGCCCACACCTGCGCCTGGCTTTGATCCACGGCTGCTTTCTCGCGCACACTCGGATGCACGATCGTGCCGGAAGCTTTGAATTTATCCGTGCCGCCCGTCCAGCGCCCGTGCTCGACGCAGAAAACGCTGAGCGGAAGCGGATCAGCACCAATCGGAACGATGCGGTCCTTTCCGATCACTCGATCCTGCTTGCCGCCCGAAACCACTTCTCCTGCGAGAAGAAGGAGCGGGCGTTTGCCGCGGTTGATGAGCACCAGCTGATTTACCTGCGCGCTGCCGTAGGAAGCAGCACCGCCGCCATCGTCTCGAGTGCGGCGCATATAACTGCCTTGCTCGGTGACAATGGCGTCGCCTGAAGCGAGGGCCTCATCAAGCGTGGCGAATCCGCTCGTTTCGGCTTGCCGCGAAGCGTATACGGGAAACACGGTGAGGTTTTCGTAGGTGACGGCCTCGCCGAGCCGCCAGCCTCGAGCGGATTTTTCGTCACCGCCAGAAGCGGCGCGGACATTTGAATCGGCGTTGGTCATAAGAATTACTCCCGCCGCCAGGGCGAGAACGGAAAGTGCGAGTATTCCGAAGACGTTAGTGCTCTTGGGTCTGGGTGCCATTTGGAAGTCCCCCTTGGCCGGTCTCCCCGCCTGGAGCCACTTCGCGGCCTTCGGTGATGAGAACGAGCGGGCACAGTTTCCTTGCACGTTTTTTTGAAGGAAATTAGCAGGGTTGGAGCAGGCGGTAACGGCCTAAGTCTAGAGGTGTTCCCGGTACTTCTGCTGCTTTTCGCGCTTCTTGCGGTCTTCTTCTTCCTGGTGCTCGAACTCGACCATCTCTTCTTCGCTCATCTGGTAGTCCTCGCGGGAGGCGAACATGGCGCCGCTGCGCTTGTCGCGCGCGGAACGGGAGCCGTGGCGGCGACGGCGGATGGTGAAGTCCATGCTGCGGATCGGGGAGGCTATGGCTCCCGCTTCCACCAGAAGATCGCCCACTTTCTCGAGGAATTCATTCAGATGATAGGGCTTGAGCGAATAGGGCAGGCCTTCCCGCTCGAGCACCGGCTGAGTCTCCTTCGCCGCGAGAATCGGAATAAGGAAAAGTACGCGAATGCGCTTCGGCCGGGCGGCATCGATTTCGGCGTCAGCGGGTGCGTCGGCTTGCCCTTGGGCGAGCTCCTTGAGGGTGGTGAAAATCGGGCCGCGGATGTCGGTAAGCGCCACGTTGACGATCACCAGGCTCCAGGCGCCGCTGGCAATCTCCGCCATCGCGTGGGAGGCCAGCGTGACGATCCGGACGCGCCAACCTTCGGAATCGAGGACGTTTTTGAGCGCGCGTTGGCTCACGATATCGTCGTCAATGATCAGGATCCCGACTTCGGCCACGGTTGAGTAACCTCGACTCGCTTGCTATGCATACCCTATCGGCTAATCCCTCGAGTATAAGCCGGCCCACGGGGGCGGCAATTTTGATTCGCCCGGGGGCGTGCCTAGAGGACATCCTGCCTCTACGGACAGGCGAAATAAAAGCGAAACTTTCACTTGACAAAGCGAAAAAAAAGCGAATAAGATGCAACTCGTGCAGCGAGGCTTGCAATGGCCACTCTTCCCATACTTCGAGCCGAACCGCCGATGCTCCCGCGTCGGAGGCCCCGGCCGAATCAGACCAGTCTCACCCTTTTCCCCACAGCCGCTCGCCACGGCGATAGTGAGTCACCTGGCAGTGCTTCCGCGCCCACTCCGGTCCCTGACCGGAGGACGAAGCCTGCTACGGAACTGGTCGGCATCGCACGCCTCGCTGCTTCCTCCCCCTGCGCGGATGCCAAGCGCGGGACGGAATATTTCCTGCTGCCCGTCCGGTCGATACTGAACCACTGCGATTCTGAGCGCGTGCCGTTCGCTTGGACCGTGAATCCCTACCGGGGATGCGAATTCGGATGCAAGTATTGCTACGCGCGCTATACCCACGAGTATATGGAGCTGGACGGCGGGGATTTCGAATCGAAGATTTACGTGAAGCAGAATGCCGGGCCGGTGACGGAGCGCGACCTGGCGAACGAGAAAATCTGGGGCGAGCACATCGCCATTGGGACTGCTACCGATCCCTACCAGCCTGCCGAGAAAGAATTCGGCGCCACGCGGGCGGTCCTGGAAAAAATGGCCGAGCGCGAAGGGCTGAGCCTCTCCATCACGACAAAGTCGAATCAGGTGGTGCGCGATATCGACGTGATCAAGCGGATTTCCGAGCGGTCGTCGATCACGATTCATATGACGGTGACGACGCTGCGCACGCGGCTTGCGCGGATGCTGGAGCCTCGCGCGCCACGCCCGGATTTGCGGCTGGCGGCGTTGCGACAAGTGCGCGACGCGGGAATCAATGCAGGCGTGAACGCGATGCCTGTGTTACCGGGATTGACGGATCGCGAACAGGATTTGGATGCGCTGGCACGCGCTGCTCGTGACGCAGGTGCGCAGTGGATTGCGGCGAGCGTGCTGTTCCTGATGCCGTCATCGCTCAAGCAATTTCTGCCGTTCATCGATGCGAAATTTCCGAAGCTGGGGAAGCGCTACCGCGAATGGTACCAGCGCAAAGGCTATGCGCCGGAAGAGTACCGAAAGGAGATTTCCGAGCGGTTCGAACATCTGCGCCGGAAGTACGGGCTCAGTTCGAGACCGGAGCGCTACAGCGCGAGCAAGCAGTGGAGGTCGCCGCAATTGGCGCTAGAGCTTTCGGTGTAAGAGCCTTGCTAAGGAATGATGATGCGCGAGGTTTCTTGCTCTGGTGCCGAGGCCGGCAGAGGAAACTTTGCGCGGAGAAAGCCTAGAAACGCGCGCGAGAGAGGCCGGCCGTTGGTTTCCTGTTTTCCGACGCGCAGCAGAAACACGAGCAGCTGAAAAATCTCGGAATCTTTCAAAGTCGAGAAGCCGGCGCACGACCATTCTTCTTTCTTGAATTCCTGCAGAAATGCGGCGAGGCGCCCATAGAGCGCTCGCGGGGTAGGCAAATTAGGCGGCCGCTCGTAATAGATTCCAGTGCCGAGCGTGCGATACGTTTCCGCGAGCGCTTCGAGAGCCGCAAGGGCTGCGGCATCGTTTAATTCCTTGTTCTCGAAATGGAAACGATGAATCGTGCCGCCAACGCCTGTGACCACGGGCCACTTTTCGTACACGAAATCCACCGGAAATTGGATGTCAGGATAGGGAAATTCCTCTCGCGGAGCCGGCTTGCGGTGCTCGGCTTCGTAGCGGTGAGCGGCGATCAGGTACGAGCAGTCAACCGGGCAATCGATCGTCACTTCGCGCCCTTCGCCGCAACAGACCGCACAGATCTTTTCCCCCTTTGCGGGGCAGAACCGCTTGGGTGGCCGCTTTTCACAAATGGTACAGCTCATGCACACTCCTCATGTCGTTAAAAGAACGCGCTCAATGCAAAGGGAGTCCGAATATAAGAAGAACCTAAATCGCTTCTGCTATCTGCTTGCGGCTTGCGGGACGGGACGCGCATCGAGCAGAGCAATTTCCAGTGAAATTGTTTCCACGGTGTGCTCGTCGCCAAATTTCGAATTGATCATCAAGTTGTAGAGCGAGCGCAACGGCCACTCCTTGCCGAAATAGTGGCGAATGAACGCGGCTCGTTCGGCGTCCACTTCTTCGACCAGCTGGGCCGCCTCTTTTTCGGATTTTCCGAGGCTCATGATGCGGCGAATCTTTTCCTCCACCGGCGCGTAAATAAAAACGTGGAACACATCCGGCCGATTACGCAGAATGTACGGCGCGCCGCGTCCTACGATCACCGAGTTGCCGCGCGAAGCGACATCCTCAACCACCTTATGCAACACGGCGACCATCCGGTCGGCGTCAAACATCTGCGATTCGCCTTCGAGCGGCAGGGTGCGCTCGTAGCTGCCGCGTGCATAGACTTTGAAGAGCCGGTGAAGCAGAGAATCGCAGCGTTCATCACAGCGGAGAGCGGCCCGATGGTCCACTTTGGCGACCCGCGCAATTTCCGCGGTGAGCTCTTCGTCCCAAAGCTTCCAGCCCAGCCGCGCCGCGAGACGCTTCGCGATGTTGGCTCCGCCGCTGCCGTATTCCCGTTCGAGGGTGACGATCCGGATTGGCATCCTGAAACCTACGCTACAGGTTAGTGTACCGCCATCGGTCCGCCTGGCTTCACTTTTTTCATCAGGAAGACAAACGGAATCATAGCGAGAACTGCAACGCCGAGGAGTTTGAAATTGTCGATGTAAGCGAGCATGGTGGCCTGCTGGTTCACAAGATTGGACACCATCCCGTAGGCCTGATGCGTGGCTTCGTAGCTGCTGGAGCCGCGCGAGACAAATAGGTGCGTCATGGCGTTGATCATCGCTTGCAGGCGGCTGCTTCCATTATTTACGTGGTCCACCAACTGGTTCTGGTGGAATTGTGACCGCCGCTCGAGCATCGTGGTGACAAGCGAAATTCCCACGCTTCCGCCTATGTTTCGCGCGAGGTTGATCAGACCCGAAGCGGCGTTGTTCTTGTCTTTCGGCAAAAAGGCGTAGGCAACCGTGTTAATCGGAACGAAGAGGAATGCCAGGCCAAGAGCCTGAAAGCCGCGGGCGATTGCAACGGTCCTAAAATCGATCGACAGGTCGAAACTCGTCATGTGAAAAAGAGACAAGCCGACGACAGTGAGTCCAAATAACAAAAGGATCCGAGCGTCGTAGTGGCCGAGCAGATATCCCACAAGCGGCATGGCCAGGATGATGGCGAATCCGCCGGGCATAAGCGCGAGTCCCGCTTGTTGCGCGGTGTAACCCATGATGGTTTGGAGAAACAGGGGAATCAGAACCGTGCTCGACAGCAGTGCAAATCCAACCATGAACATCAGCAGGTTTCCAACGGCGAAGGAACGGTCGCGAAAGAGGTGAAGATCAATGATGGGATCCTTGTGGCGCCACTCCCAGATGATTACTGCGATGAGCGCCGTAACGCTGATCGCCGTCATCGCAGTGATGAAATGCGAACCGAACCAGTCGTCGCGCTGACCTTTATCAAGTACCACCTGCAGCGTGCCGAGGCCGAGCGTGAGAAGGCTGAGACCGATGTAGTCGATGCGGAACCCGGTCTTTTTCTCGCGCTGCATGTAGGGCGGATCGGAAATCAAACGATTCGTGAGGAACAACGAGATGAGTCCTACCGGGATGTTGATGAAGAAAATCCAGCGCCACGAGAAGTTGTCTGTGATCCATCCGCCCAGTGTGGGTCCGATAGCCGGCGCGAACACTACCGCCATCCCGTAGACGGCGAACGCCATGCCGCGCTGCTTCGGCGAAAACGTGTCAGCCAGAATCGCCTGTTCGCTGGGCTGCAGTCCGCCGCCGCCTACACCTTGCAGAACGCGGAAGAAAATCAGCGCGCCGAGAGAAGGGGCGAAACCACAGAGGCACGAGCTGACCGTGAACAGCGCGACGCAGGACATGTAAAAACGCTTGCGGCCGATCAAGGCGGAAAACCAGCCGCTCATCGGCAACACGATTGCGTTTGAGACGAGATAAGACGTGAGAACCCAGGTGGCTTCATCCTGTCCGGCGGAAAGACCTCCGGCAATATGCGGCAACGCAACGTTGGCGACGCTCGTGTCCAGCACTTCCATGAACGTCGCGAGCGTAACGGTTAGCGCGATAATCCAGGGATTAACTGTGGGCCGCTCAAAGTCGCGCGGTGCCGAAATGGCCGCGCTGACACTCATTTCACATAGACCTTGGGTTCAACGGACATGCCCAGCCGCAAGTAGTGGTCGCTGTTTTCGCCCGGATCGAGCACGATTTTCACCGGCACACGCTGTACCACTTTTACGTAATTTCCAGTGGCGTTTTCCGGAGGAAGAAGACTCGTGCGCGCGCCGCTTGAGCCGGCGATGCTGTCCACATGCCCTTTGTATTCGCGGCCGTTGGCATCCACCTGAATTTTCGCCTTCTGCCCGGGCTTCATATACTTCAACTGTGTTTCTTTGAAATTCGCGGTGAACCAGACTTCGTTGAGCGGAACGATGGTGAATAACTGCTGTCCCGGCTGCACGTTCATGCCGACCTCGGCATTTTTCATCACTACGCCATCCACCGGCGCCATGAGCTTCGTGTACTGCAGATTCAATTCGGCCTGCTCGACCGCCGCTCGCTTTTGCGCAACGGTGGCAATTGCCGACCGTGCCCGCGCTTGCGACGCTGCCACCTGCTGCGGGCCGGTCTGTGAAGACCGCCAATTGGCTTCTGCCTGCAGTAGCCGTGCGCGTGCCTGATGAATCTGTTGTTCTGCAGCGGCGGCGGAAGCCGCGGCCGACGCGACGGTAGCAGTGCTGGCCCGCGAGGCGGCCAACGCCTGATCGTATTGCTGTTGCGAAACTTCCTGCTTATCAACAAGCTGTTTGTATCGAACCAGATCGTCTTGCGCTTTTACGTCGTTTGCCTGAGCTTCCGCGAGTTGCGCTTTTGCCGCGTCAGACTGTTGCTGTGCGCCCGCAATACCCGCCTTTGCATTTTCCACGTCCGCTTCGCTGGCGGAGGTTTGGCTCGTCGTACTGATTGATGTAATTGGAACGTTGATGCCCAGAGAGGCGGCCTGCGCTTCGGCATCCGCCAGATTCGCGCGCGCTTGGTCCGCTGCCACTTGATAATCCCGCGGATCAATTTCCGCCAGTACCGTCCCGACTTTCACATACTGGTTGTCGTCCACATTTACCTTTTGAATGTAACCGGAAATTCGCGTGCTCAGCGGCATCAGGTGACCATCCACTTGCGCGTCATCGGTGCTCTCATAGCTCGCGAAATAGCGCCAGGCGAAGAAGCCGCCAATCAAAAGTACGAGCACGGCGCCAATAATGAGCCATCGCGTCGCAGGATTTCTGCGAAACCTGTTTCGTGCGGATCCGGAGGGCGGAGGCGCGGCCGAGTGCGTTTCTGACTGCGGCGCACTTTGAGTATTGGGCTCTTGCGTGACAGGAGGATTCGGCGACGTTTCGACGTCCGTGCGCTGTGCCATGGTCATTTTCCTTTGAAGTACTCTTTCACGCCCAGTTCCGCCTGTCCGACGGCTCGGGCCAGAGAAATCTTGGCGTAGTTGAAATTGTAGAGGCTCGAGATGTACTGCTCGTTCGCGCTGGCCACTGCTTCCTGCGACTGCACCACTTCCACCGTGTCCGTTACGCCGGCTGCGAAGCGATCGATGGATTGCGTCAGCGTCTCAGCGGCGAGGTCGATGTTGCTTCGCGCCACCGCCACCTGCTCGGCCGAAGACTGCAAGTTAAAAATGGCCGTGCGTACGTCCGCGTCGATCTGGCCTCGCAAGCTTTCTGCTCGATCGCGGCTTTGCTGAAGCTGCGCGTCCGCCTGCAGCACGTCTCCATGAACACTGCCGCCCTGAAAGATTGGAATATTCAGCGTGCCGCGTACGTCGAACACGCCGTGATTCGAGGAAGCATGTTGTCCCGCAACGCCGTAATCAGCCGCGAATGACAAGGAGGGGTAATACTCCGCCGCCGCCGCCTTGCGCGAAAATTCCCTCGCCTTCACGTCCGAAAGCGCCGCTTGGTAATCAGACCGATTCACATAGGCGCGCGCCAGCGCTTCATCCACCGCGATTCCTTCGAGCGGCGCGTAGGGCGACTTGTCTGTCAAATCGAATTGCTGTCCCGGCGCAAGTCCAATCACCCTCGCAAGCGTCAGCTTTTGAATCGCGAAGTCGTTCCGCGCTTGAATCAATTGCTGCTGGCGTGTTTGCAGTTCCACTTTCGCGCGCAACGCATCGATGGCAGGCGATGTTCCCGCGTTGAAACGATCGTTGGCCTGATCGTAGAGCGCCTGTGCCGTTTTCACCTGCGCGGCGGCCGTCTCGATCCGCGCTTCATCGGCGATGGCCTGCAGGTAATTGAATCCCACCGCCAGAACCACGAGATCGCGCGCATCCTTGTAGCTGTACTCCGCAGATTTCACGCTGGCGTTGGCTGACCGCGTTTTATTAATCGCTTTCCAATCGAACAGTTGCTGGTTCAAGAAGGCGCGTGCGTCAAAATATGAAAATGGGCCTACAACGCTGGGAACGTTTTGCCCCGGAATATTGAAGCTTAAACCAAATTCCTTCAGGTTTACTTGCGACACGTCTATCAACGGACTCGCTGTCACGTGTGGCAGCAGCGCGCTCAATTGTTGCCACCGTGTACCGTGCGCCGCCTGCACGTCCTGATTGGAAAGTAGCGCCCCGAGGTTCTGCTTCAAACCTCGCTCAATCGCATCCTCAAGCGTGATCGGCAAAACGCCCGGCACGAATTTCCCCGGCACGCTGCCGGAAAAAGTGCTCTGCGCTTGAGGCGCCGCCGGCGATTGCGTCTGGCTTCCGCTCGACGAATCGCTCGACGAGCCTGATTGCGGCGCCGATGGTCCAGCCTGTGGGCTCGGTAGTCCAGGCGGCGCTAATTGCGCAAACGCGATCCTTGTGCTGCCAAACACTAAAAAGGCCAGAGCGAAGAACGACTTGAGAAAACGGCTGTTCACGTGGTGGCCTCCTCCAGATTCCTCACAATAATTGATGAAATGCGGAATTCGAAAGACTCAGTGACGCGCCGATAAAATGGCGCTCAGACTCCTGTAAAACTCAATTTCGCTTACGCTCTGTTCCGCTTCGAACCGCGCCGGCCCGCAAGCTAGGAGCAATCAAATTCCAGGTCTTGCTTGCGGTCGCTTGGAAATGTGTTTCTGGATTTAGCGCCCAAGCCATCGTAAAGCCGATCACCACAGTCTGGATCGCCCGCGCCAGTTCAATTGGAGCAGCGTCGGACCGGATTTCTCCTCGTTTCTGGGCCAAAGAAATAATTTCGGCGAGCATCTTGCGACTGGTGCGCATCCGCTTCTGCAGTTCCGCGCGAACCGGCGCACACGAGGCATGCGCCGCATAAATCGCTCGAAGCACCGCTGGATTTTCGTGAGACTGGCCGGCCGAATCCGTGGCAAGCTCTCCAAGCACTTCGAGAACGGAGCCGGTCGTTGCGCGGGCCTTTTCGAGCGCTCGCTCCACAGCGGCGATGCGCTCGCCGCCATACGCAGCAAGCACGTGCTCTTTAGTGGGAAAGTGATTGAAGAACGTTCCCTTCCCCACATCCGCCGCTTCCGTGATGTCCTCTACCGTTGTCTCGAGGAAACCGCGCTCGCCAAAAAGTTCCAACGCGGCGCGATAAAGCCTTTCCCTGGTTTCGAGACGGCGGCGTTCGCGGCGGTCCGGGCTGGGATGTACTGCAGGCGCTCTGCGCTCGCGCCGGGTAGGGGATTGGGCATGGGTTCTCATCGTGACTTATAATATGACTTTAAGTCAGTAATGAGTAAAAGTCAATCAATGAGGCTGGGTCACGCCGAAACGTGTGGGGCTGGATAAGCTGAGTAACAACGAAAGCTCCCGCGCCGAAGCGATTCATCTCCGGCGCGAGCCTATTTCGAAAACGCTACTTCGCGTGATGCGGCGAATGCTTGGTAAGCGTAGCGAGCAATAACTTCGCCGCCAGAGGAGCAGGCACTGCCTTATGCAGCACGATGTCCTTCGCTTCGATCTTTTTGCCGTAGAGACGCTCGTTCGCGTCATTGTCCGGGCGGAGCGTGGAGCCCTCCAGCGATACGCCGGCAAACAAACCGCGCGAACGCGAATACGTCAGCACTTCCGCTCGCAGAGTCACGTCTGTGGCGGCCGCAGCCGTTCGTCCCACCGGCCCTGCAGCTGCAGAGGCATCGGCGCCGAGTTTTACTTTGCTGCTCAAGATCGCGCCTGCGCCACGCTCGTTCATGATAAGCAGCACGAAGTCAGTAGCCTGTCCGCCGATCTGAAACCCGAAACTGCCGCCTTCGAGCGCCATCATCGACGGCGCACCCCAGGGACCGCGAAAGTTGTCGCCGGTACGGCAGGACATGACGCCGCGGCCGTAGCTTGCACCCACTATAAACGCCGCCTTGAGAACGGACGGCAGGACGATCACGCAATCCGCTTTGTTGATCAAATCCTGCGGAATATCATCGGGGATATCCATAATCTCTTTCGCAACTTTGCCAGCGTTTCGGACGCGGTCAGCTTCTTTTGTGTCGTCGTCCGCAGCGCTAAGCGGCGCTGGATTTACGAAGGAAAGCAGACCTACGAGCGATGCCGCAATGCAAAGGTGCCATGCTCTTCTCATCTAACTTCCTCCTCAGGATGGGCGGGCTTGTTTGAATCCGGGCCACTGTTTACCGCAAGAACTATATCAAACGGAAGAGGAACCGCGAAGATTGGAATATCGGGGATTGGAATATAATTGTCCGCCTTTAAGCCGGTTGAGCCTCAATGAACTTTCCAACGTCGCCGCGTTCCAGTCGCGCAAGATCTTGCAGCCGCGCGATTACAATTTCTATCGCAACTTTGCTTGTGATGGCTCGGCCGCTGGCCGCGCAAAAGCCGTGCTGCAGTTCGAAGCCAGGCCACCAAACGAGTTCGAATGCGGACCTCGAGCGCTTTCGTTCGCGTGTAGAAGCACTCCTGAGCGAAGCTCACGCGCGCAAAGCGGATTGGGGCGTTCTCATCGCCAATCGCGACACCGGCGAAGCGCTCTTCGACTTGAACGCCGATTGCTACTTTACGCCCGCATCGAACGCCAAACTTTTCACCTCGGTCTTCGCGTTGGCCACCCTCGGTACCGGTTATCATTTTCACACTACTCTCGAAGCATCGGCTCCACTCGGCAGCGACGGGAAACTCCCTGGAGACTTGCTTCTTGTTGGACGAGGCGATCCCGATCTTTCAAATCGCAAATTTCCATTCCACGGAAAAGTGGAGCACGATGGTTCGTCCGACAAAATTCTAGCCGAACTGGCCGATACCGCTGTCGCCAGCGGATTGAAAGAAGTGGACGGCGAGATCGTCACCGACGATCGTTACATCCCCTTCGATCCGTATCCGGCAGGTTGGAGCATCGGCGATCTTTTTTTTTCGTTTGGTGCTCCCGTGACCGCTATAGCCTTCAACGACAATTCCGTCACCATCACCATGTCTCCAGGTGTTCACGCCGGAGATCCCGCAGTGATAGTTCTCGACCCGCCTGACGCTGCCTCAGGATTCACGCAGCAAATCACCACAAGCGCGCCTGGAACCGATCCGCAACTTGCCGTCGTGCGTCAACCTGGGCCGAACTTTCTGCTCCTCCGCGGATCGGTGCCGATCGGCCACCCGCCCGTCAAGCTCGATCTCGCCATCACCGACCCTGCGGAGACAGCCGCGCGGACACTGCGGCATCTGCTCGAAGCTCGTGGCGTGCATATTAAGGGCGAAGTTCGCGTGGAAGAAGCGCCACCGCCGCAAGCGCTAAAGCCCGGCGAAGCGCCCGTGGTGCTGGCATCCGAATTGAAAAGCGCGGAAGAAAATTCGGCTGCGAATGCGCGCGTACTCGCCGAGCATGTTTCACCGCCGCTTCTCGAAAGCGTGCGCGTGCTGAATAAAATGAGCCAGAATCTTCACGCCGAACTGCTTCTGCGCACCATAGCGCGCGAAAAAACCGGAATCGGTTCAACGGAAATTGGATTGAAGCTCGAGCAGGATTTCTTGAAATCCGTGGGCGTGGCCGAAGCTGACGCCGTTCTTACCGACGGTTCTGGTCTCTCCACGAATAACCTCGTGACGCCGCGAGCCGTCGTCGCCTTGCTCCAGTACGCAATTCGCCAGCCCTGGGGGCCTGATTTTATGGCCACGTTGCCGGTCGCCGGGGTGGACGGAACGCTTGAAGACCGTATGAAAGGCACTCCCGCAGCCGGCTTGATTCAAGCAAAAACGGGCGGCCTCGAGCACGTCCATGCGCTTTCCGGCTATGCCACAACGGTTAGCGGCGAATATCTCGCCTTTTCAATCTTTGTAAATAACGACCCTGAAAAGGGACGCGAAGCAGTTGCGGCCATCGATGCGATCGCCCTCGCAATGGTCGAAACAATAGGCGCTCCGAAGAGTCAAAAATAAAGACGGCAGAATGTCACGCATTTGCTTTCTTGCTCGATTCTCTTTTCCACACAAAACCAAGCTACAATTCCAATTTTGAGGCTTCCGTGTCCCGTCACGCAGAACAACTCCTCGAGTTCGATAAGCTCAAGGAAATCGTCAGCGGCTTCACCACTGGCGCACCCGGTCGCCGCGACATTTTCTCGCTCAATCCCCAGCACGAAGTCTCCGCCTTGAATTCTGAATTTATTCTGATCCGTGAAGCAGTAGCCTATCTGCGCTCCGGCGCAGAAATGGGTTTAAGCTCGCTCGCAGATCCCCAGCACTGGCTCGCGCATATAGGGATGCCGGCATCAGTACTTTCCAGCGCCGACCTGCTGGATGTGGCTTCCTTGATGGAAACCGCCAACGGTATCCGGCAGGCATTCAAAGGCGAAGCAGTGAAATATCCGCTCCTTGCCGAAAGAGCGGCGGCCTTCGCGGATTTTCGTCATCTCCTCACCTCCATCCGCCGCGCGATTCTGCCCAATGGCGAAATTAGTGACGACGCCTCTCCGCAATTGCGCCGAATTCGCACCGGTATCGGACAGGCACGTGACAAAATACAAAAATCTCTCGAAAGCATCCTTCGCGCCCGTGGCGAGCCTACCGGTGAGGACTACATCACTCTGCGCAACGATCGCTTCGTCATTCCGGTTCGCGTCGGCGATCGCCGCGCCGTTCCCGGCGTCGTCCACGCGGCCAGCGCCACCGGACAAACCGTTTTCGTCGAGCCGCTCGAAACCATCGATCTCAATAATCGCCTCGTTCAGTTTTCCGAAGAAGAGATTGCCGAAATCGCTCGTATTCTGGCGGAACTCACGGAACAAGTTCGCTCGGATCGCGGGCCGCTCGAATCCGCTGCCGCTGGAATCGCTCACCTCGATTCCGTTTTCGCTCGCGCGCGATTTGCGCGAGAGTTCGATTGCACCATTCCGGAATTTTCCACCGGTAATTCGCTCCGCCTTGAAGCCGCGCGCAATCCGGTTCTCGAACACACGCTGCGCTCACAAGGCCGGAAAGCCGTCCCCTTGACCCTCGCGCTCGGTGGTTCGGAAACAGTGATGGTCATCAGTGGCCCCAACACCGGTGGCAAGACGGTCGCGCTCAAAAATGTCGGCCTCGCCGCCCTCGCCGCTCAATCGGCGATTCCCGTCGCGGCCGAACTCGCCGAGTTGCCGCTATTCGATCAAGTTCTCGCCGATATCGGCGATGAGCAGTCCATTGCCGCCGATCTCTCCACGTTTTCTGCGCACATGCTGAATCTGAAATCGATGCTCGAGATAGCAACGGATCGCTCTCTCATTCTCGTCGATGAAATGGGCACCGGCACGGCCCCCGAAGAAGGCGCGGCGCTCGCCGTCGCGTTACTCGAAGAATTTCGATCCCTGCGCGCATTAACGATCGCCACGACCCACCATGATCGCCTCAAGGCCTTCGCGTCCACTACGCCCGGAATCGTGAACGCCGCGATGGAATTCGACGAAGAGAATCTGCGACCAACGTACCGTCTGCTCGTGGGTGTTCCGGGTACGTCGAGCGGCCTCGAGATTGCACGCCGCTTGGGACTGCCAATTCGCGTTGTGGATCATGCGCGCGCCAGCCTTTCTCCCGAATCGCGAGAAGCGCGCGATTTGATCGCCTATCTGCACCGAAGCCGCGATGAGATGGACGAGATAAAGCGCCAGGCTCGCGAAGAGCTGGTGCAGCTGGAAGCTGAGCGCTACTCGCTCCAGACCGAGTGGGCCGAACGCCAGAAAAAACGCATCGCCGAACTCGAAAAGAATTTCGATGCCACTCAGAAGCGACTGCAAGACGAAATCACCCGCCTCGCCGCCGATATGAAGGACAATGCGTTGCGTGCGCAAATCGAAAAGCAATCCGGTCGCCGTGTCGCAAAGATTGCAGGTGAAGCTCGCGCTCGAGCAGATGCAGCGGTGGTTGAGGCGCTCGCCGCATCCCAGTCCGACCTCGGCGTTCAGGTGCAACGCCCCGCACAACCGGTCGAACCCAGTCTCCTTGCCGCGGGCCAGCGCATCCTCGTAAAGGGATTCAAGCAGCCGTTCATTTTCCGCCGCCGCGACGGACGCTCTGCGGAAGTCGAAGCCGGCCCCATGCGCATGAAGGTTCCATTGGCCGACGTGGTCGGAATTGAGAGCAACGCGCAACAGGCGAAAAGCATTACAACCGACGCCGGGCGCCACACCGGCGTGACCGTGCACGCGCAACCAAGCGATGAGCCCGCCACCGAAGAAATCAACGTGATCGGCACCACGGTAGAAGAGGCCACTCGCCGTGTTGACAAATTCATCGACCAAGCCGCCCTCTTGGGCAAGCCCGCCGTCCGCATCATCCACGGCCACGGCACAGGCGCCCTTCGCCGCGGCCTGGCCGAATTTCTCAGTACGCATCCGCTCGTCGAAAAAATCGAATATGAGAAACCCGACCGCGGCGGTGAGGCAATCACGATCGCGGAGTTGAAAAGCTAGCGCCGGAGTGCTAAGTCTTAATTTATCTCGATGGCGGAAGCCGGATCATTTGCGGAACGCGTAAAGCAGCAGGCGGACATTGTTCGCGTGATCGGCGAATACGTCCGCCTGAAAAAATCGGGCGCGAATTTTTCCGGTCTCTGCCCTTTCCATCAGGAGAAAACTCCATCCTTCAATGTGCATCCGGTGAAGCAGATTTATCACTGCTTTGGCTGTGGTGTCGGCGGCGACGTCTTCAAATTCGTAATGGAAATGGAGAAGTCCACGTTTCCCGAGGCGATCCGCACCGTCGCCGAAAAATGCGGCATCGCTATTCCCAAGCCGCGTGAGCGCTCGCCAGAAGAACGGCGCGAAAATCAGCAGCGCTCCGCGCTGGTCGAAATGCATCGCGAGACCGCTGCTTTCTTCGCCCGCGCCTTACACGATAGCTCCGAAGGCAAAGTAGCCGCAGCGTACCTCGAAGATCGCGGCCTCGATCGCGAAGCAATGAAGCGTTTCGGCCTCGGTTTCGCTCCCTCCTCCGGCGACGCGCTCCTCCGGTTCCTGAAACAAAAATATCCAGAAAAATTGCTCGACGTTTCCGGCCTGATCTCCCGTGACCAAAGTGGCCGCGCCTATGATCGCTTCCGCCGCCGCATCATGTTTCCCATTGCCAATGAGTCCGGCAAGGTGATCGCTTTCGGCGGCCGCGCGATGGGTGACGACACGCCCAAGTACATGAATTCACCGGAAACCCCGATCTACAACAAAAGCACCGTCCTCTATCATCTCGATCGCGCGAAAGAGTCTCTGCGCGAGAGCGATTTCGCCGTCCTCGTCGAAGGTTATATGGACGCAATCGCCGTTGCCCGCGCTGGAATCGCCAACGTCGTCGCGAGCTGCGGCACCAGCCTCGCCGAGCCCCAGATTAAATTGCTGGGCCGCTTCACTCGCCGCGTCATCGTAAATTACGATCCAGACACCGCCGGCCAGGCCGCCACCGAACGCTCCATCGCGCTTCTTCTCGAAAGCGAATTTGACGTTCGTGTGCTCGCACTGCCGGGAAAAGCCGATCCCGATAAATTTCTAAAGGAACAAGGTATCGACGCCTACCGCAACCTCCTCGCGCAATCGCCCCCCTATCTCGACTACCTGATCGCCCGCGCGCGCCAAATGGACCGAACCACAGCCGCAGGAAAAGTTGCCGCGCTCAATTTCCTGATGCCTTATGTACAGCGCGTCCCCAATCGCCTTCTTCGCTCGGAATGGGCTACGCGTATCGCCTCCGAATTGCGCGTCGACGAGCCTGTCCTCCGCGAGGCCTTGCGACGCGCCGCCGCCGAGCGCCGCAGCGAAGTGAAACCAAACGCCAGCCTCCTCGGACCAGCCGTAAAACCCGCCGAGCGCCAGATTATTCGCATGCTCGTCGAAGCCGAAGGCTTTCGTGAAAAACTCGCCGGTAAATTAGCGCATGACGCGCTTCACCGAGGCCTCGAGTGCGAAAGCCTCCTCGATCTCCTCATTTCGAAGGTCGGCGAACATCCCGATCCCGCCACGCTGGCTGCGGCTCTGGAGGAAAGAGAGCGCCGCCTTCTTTTCGAAGTCCTTTTCGAGCCCGTTCCTGAGCCCACCTGGGACGACGCCGAGAATTGCTTGAGCGTTCTCCGTAACCGCCGCGTGGAAGAAGAACTTGCCGCGCTGCAGAAGAAGATCGAGGCCAAGCCCACTGCCGACGAATTGCGTGGCCTCCTCACCCGTCGCCTCGAACTTCAGAAACAACTCGCTGCCAACTAGCCCGAGCCATTTCTTTCGCGGTCCTTTTGAATCGGCGGATTCGTTCATTCATCTATTCAAGTATTTGAGAATCCGAACCGGTAAGAGAAGGGCTAAATCAAGGAGCATCCAATGCCGCAGGCTACCAATTTTCGAATATTCAATCCCGACACCATGGCAAAACCAAGCGCCGGCTATTCCCAGGTGGCTATCGTCACCGGCGGAAGTCCGGTTTATATCGCCGGTCAGGTGGCGCTCGATGCAGCAGGCAATTTTGTGGGCAAAGACGATTTCCGGGCCCAGGTCGAGCAGGTCTTTAAAAACCTGAAGGCGGCCGTTGAAGCCGCCGGAGGCAATTTTCACGACGTCATCAAGCTCAATTTTTACTGTGTCGATAGCGTCGACCCCGCACAGGTCCCACAGGTCAGGGAAATCCGCGACAGGTACGTCAACACTCAAAATCCACCGACGAGCACGTACGTGGTTGTCCGCGGCTTGGTTCGTCCGGAGTGGCTGATTGAGGTCGAAGCGGTTGCGGTGGTGCACCGCTAGACCGCCGCATCAAGCTCGTCAGAACGGAGTTAGTTTCTACTGGCCCATGAATTGACGCAAGTACCGGAGCTATTGTATTCTCGTAAGGTTGTGGAGGAAACGGGCGGCGCGCCTCCTGCATCAAATAAGGGGTGCAGTGAGCGCGAGCGTGTTTGGCGCGGGCATAGGGCTGGCGACGGGTTCGCAGTATCGTCTTAATTATCCGTTTAAATGTCGTCATTTGACAAGTCGCGTCGGGGTGTCTAACTCCGCGCGCATATTCCTTTGGCCGCCGCCTTGCGCGGCGCCGTTTCACCTCGCAATGGGAGGAAGTGTGAGTCTGGCTCTTGAGGAAAAATACGATCAGGTACGGCAGCTCATCGCCATGGGCAAGGAACGCGGTTACCTGCTCTACGATGAAGTGAACGATATCCTGCCCGCCGAGGTGCATTCCTCGGAAGAAATTGACGATCTGCTCTCCACTTTCGAGCGGTACGGCATTGATGTCTACGAAGATCTAACCAGCGCAAAGGCTGCTCTGGCCGCCGCCGATGGTGCCGATGGGTCGGAAGTCGGCGTCGCAGTAGAAAAAGAGACGGTGGTTGCCGAAGACAGCGATCTCGATCTCACTCCGGGCACTCTCGAAAAAACGAACGACCCCGTTCGCATGTACCTGCGCGAAATGGGCACCGTTCCGCTTCTCACCCGCGAAGGTGAAGTTGCCATCGCCAAACGCATCGAGCGAGGCCAGCTCCTCGTCCTGAAAACCATCACGCGCGCTCCGCTGATTCTGAAAGAACTCCTGCAAGTCGGCGAAGATCTCCGTACCGGCTCGCGCTCCATCAAGGAAATCGTCCAGTTTGACGACGAAGAGCTCACCGAAGAAAAAATCGAAGCAAAAACCAAAGAAACCCTCAAGCAGATCGACAAAGTCGCCAAGCTCTACCTCGTGGCCATGAAGCAGGCGCAGAAACTCGAGAAAGTCCCGCGCTCGAAGAAGCGGCCTTATCTTCGCGCGCGCTACGCGCTCGGCCGCACCCGCGTAGAGATGTCTCGCCGCTTCCGCGAGCTCGATTTCAATCCGCTCGAAAAGAAGCGCCTCATCGACAAAATTCGCCAGACCGTCGAGCGCGTCCATTTCCTCGAACGTGAAATCGTCAAGCTCGAGCGCCGCGTCGAAGCCTCCAAAGCCGACGTCCAGGCCGAAGCGCGCAAAGATCTCCGCGCCCGCCGCCAGGAACTTGGCGAAATCGAAATCGCCAGCGAGGTGAGCCCCACCGAGCTGAAGCGCGCTCTCCAGGTGATTCTTCGTGGCGAAGCGGAGGCTGAGCAGGCCAAGAAGGAATTAATCGAAGCGAACCTGCGCCTCGTCGTTTCCATCGCAAAAAAATATACGAACCGCGGCTTGCAGTTCCTGGACCTGATTCAGGAGGGCAACATCGGCTTGATGAAAGCCGTAGACAAATTCGAATGGCGTCGCGGCTACAAATTCTCCACGTACGCCACTTGGTGGATTCGCCAGGCCATCACACGCGCCATCGCCGACCAGGCTCGTACCATCCGCATCCCGGTGCACATGATTGAGACGATCAATAAGCTCGTCCGCACCCAGCGCCAGCTCGTTCAGGAACTTGGCCGCGAGCCCACGTCGGAAGAGATCGCCAAGCGCATGGATATTCCGGTCGCGAAGGTGCGGAAGATCCTGAAAATCGCGCAGGAGCCGATTTCGCTCGAAACTCCCATCGGCGAAGAAGAAGATTCGCATCTCGGCGATTTCATCGAAGACAAGGCCGTCGTCTCGCCGTCCGACGCGGTGATCAATCTCAGCCTGAAGGAGCAGACTTCTTCCGTGCTGAAGACCCTCACGCCGCGCGAAGAAAAAGTCATCAAGATGCGCTTCGGCCTGGACGATGGCAGCGAGCACACGCTCGAAGAAGTCGGCCAGTCCTTCGCCGTCACCCGCGAACGCATCCGCCAAATCGAAGCCAAAGCGCTGCGCAAGTTGCGCCACCCGTCGCGCTCGCGCAAACTCCGTGCCTTCCTCGAAGGCTCCGCCAACGACTACTAGGTAGAACTCCCGGACGAAAGAGTGATTGTCGGACTGGGTCTGGACATCGCCGAAATCGATCGCATCCAAGCCGCCATCGTGCGGCATGGCGCTCCGCTGATCGAACGGCTGTTCACTCCGCGAGAAGCTGCCTATTGCGAAAGCCATCGAGATAAATTCGAGCGGTATGCGGGCCGGTTCGCCGCGAAAGAAGCCGCGATGAAAGCGCTGGGGACAGGCTGGCGCGCGGGAGTGCGCTGGCGCGACATCGAAGTGATCCGCGAGCCTAGTGGAAAGCCGACGCTATCGCTTCAAGGCGTCGCGCGAGAACGGGCAGATAGAATAGGCGTAAAAAATATTTTGCTGACGATCACGCACAGCGGGAATCTTGCTCTTGCCGAAGTGATTTTTGAAAACGGGGCGTAAAGCTCATCGCGCCATACCCAACGAAAGTATCACCGCCAGGCGCATGAATCGACTGGCCTAGAAATCCACATGGTGAACTCAAGAGGGAAGTAGAGTTTAGACTAGCTTCCTGTAGCCGCCGCCCGTTTGAACGAAGCGACAGCGGTGCCTTCGTCGGTGCTGATGTCGAAGACTGTATCGAGCTTCGACATTTTCAAGAGATCGAGCACCCGGGGGGTCGGACTGAGCAGCTTTAGGCTTGCCCCTTGCCTATGTGCGCTCGTCAACGCGCCCGTGAGTTGGCCGACGCCGGAGCTATCCACGTAGGTGACTCCAGCCAGATTCAGCAGAATATTTTTGTTTCCCTTTTTGGCCAATTCCCGAACGGTCTCGCTTAGAACCACGCCGCTACCCGGACCGAAGGCCACCGCTTCACCAAGGCTTAAGCGCCCTGCCAAATCAAGGATGGTAACGTCATCGCGTTGGCGAGTGATGCATTGCATCGTCATGGTCATTCCTCCCTTGCATTTGCTCAGGGTCCATCCACGATTTCCGGCTTGGGCCCCCTGCTCATGCGCATCCTATGCTTCCCCCGCCTTGGACACAACGAATTTGCCTCCAGAGAGCCCCCATGAATGAGACGGGAGTGAGCGACCTTGCCGGCTCGGATTGCCGTTAAGAAATCGTCTTTTCACCGGCGATATGGAAATCTAGGTAGGACACGGCCACAAATACAGCCATTTTGCCGCGGCAAATCTGCGTTCGTAGTTAGAGGGATGCAGCGCACCATTCATTGGGTGGCCGCCGTCCCGCAACTTTCACATTAAGATAGTTGCCGGTTAGAGCTTCCGTCCAATCCTCGCCCGTTCGAGCCAGCGTGAGCGCGCGAAGCCTGAGGCCAGACTGAGCGGCGCGAAACGCGAAGGCCTTTTTCTCGCCGAGTCTGCGCAGAAAGCGGGCGCGCTCGCGAATTACTCCGAGCGCAACATACTGCCGATCCGGGAACGCAGCCGCGTGTGTGCCGGGTCGCACGGAAAACGAGAAAACGTGCAGATAGGTGAGCGGCAACCGCTCGATCAAATCGACCGTGGTCTGAAACTCCTCGTCGGTTTCGCCCGGGAAGCCAACGATCACGTCGGCGCCAATCGCTGAGCCCGGAGAATGGCGGCGGATTCGCTGGATCCGTTCCGCGTAATGTTCGGAACGATACCAGCGATGCATCTCTCGCAAAATCCGATCCGAGCCGGATTGCAGCGGGACGTGAAAATGCGGCGCGACGCGTTCCGACGACGCAACCAACTCGATGAACTCTTCGGTAACGTCTTGAGGTTCGACGGAGCTGAATCGTAGTTGCTCCAGAGTGGTTTCGTCCAGAATCCTGCGCACCGTCTTGACCAGTTCAACGCGCGGCGAGAGGTCGCGGCCATAGCTTCCGAGATTGATGCCGCTGAGGACCACTTCCTTCGCACCAGCATCTACGAGCTTTCGGATTTCTGCGATTACAAAATCCGGAGCCAGGCTGCGGCTTTTGCCGCGCACGAAGGGAATCACGCAATAGGAGCAGCGGTTGTTGCAACCGTCCTGAATCTTCAGAATTGGGCGCGTGCGGCCGCTGTCGGCGAATTCGGCAGGCGCGAGTTGCACGGAGGTCTGCTCAAGAATGTCACTGGTAAGAATCTTAGCTGGGCCGCGCGCAAGCGACATTGATTCTCGGTCGATTTCGGCGAGAGGGACGAACGTCCCGCGAGAATCCTTCGAGGGAATTTCCGAGTTCGGTGCGGCCGGCGAATCAAGCGAGGCGCAGACCAGGCGAGCAATCTCAGTCTGATGCGAATTTCCAACGACAAAATCAACGCCCTCAAGCTGCGCGATTTCCTCCGGCGCGCGTTGCGCGTAGCAACCCGTGACGACGACCCGCGCCCTGGGATTTCTGCGGTGAATTTTGCGCACCGCCTCCCGCGCCCGCGCGTCTGCCGCTGCCGTCACCGTGCATGTATTCAGCACCACGACGTCGGCGTGAGAGTGCTCTTCGACGAGCGCAATACCATTCGCGAGGAAGTCGCGGCGCAACGCCGCGGCATCCGCGTCCGTGGCGCGGCAGCCAAAATTTTCAATCGAAAATGTCGTCATGCAACTAACCGAACGATTTTGCGCAAGAGTCCACAAGTATAGCAGCCTGCAAACGCATTGAATCAGTACGCCGCAAACGGAGAAGAAGGTCCCGCGCCTCCTGTCCCGGAGCGAGCGTCAAAATCGCACCTGCACTGGCCGCGGAGTTTTCGCCATATTCTTGTAAGACGTATCCGCTCCACTCTACACGCAGCCGATAGCGGCCTGGCTCAATTTTGTCGATCGCAAAACGGCCCATCGAGTCGGTGTGGGTCAAATAGCCTGAGCGCGGGTCGTCAGCTTTCTGCAAAGAAATTCCCGATTTTCTCACATGATCGGAGGTGCCCGACTTCAGTACACTCCCGGCCATGCTGCATGTCGCTTTGCTTGCATCAGTTTGCGTCTTCGGCGCGCGGAACGCTGCTGGGCCCCAAAAGCAACGGGTCCAAATCAAAGAGAATGGATATTCTCGTAAGGAGGCAGCGCATCAGACTGCTATAGCCGCGAAAGCTATACTAATTCCTATAGTGTCGAGAGTCTATTGCTGCGAAAGGCCTGGGGCAAGCGGATGCTTGGAGCGGCGAGTCTGGCGATTAATTAGGCGCACGGCGCTGGTAGCACAGCAGAATTAAATCAGCACGGCGCCGGACGCCGAATTTTGCCAGTAGGTTCGAAACGTGAAATTTCACGGTGCGCTCTGAAATATGCAGGCGATCTGCCACTTCTTTGTTCGCCAAATTTTCTAGCAGGCCGTTGAGCACTTCTTGTTCGCGCCGGCTCAGTTCGGCCGGTGAATCGCTGCGCAGCCGGCGTCCCTGCGTGGTGCTCAGAATCGAATCCACGAATCGCGAGAGCACAGTCCGCGGCACCCAAAACCCTCCAGCGGCGACGAGCGGCAGCGCGCGCGGAAGTTGCTCGCGAGCTTCCGCATAGTTCAGGATCCCCTTCACTCCCTGGCGCAGCAAACTGTACGCATCAGCTTCTTTCAGCTTGTCACCAACCACCAGCAAGCGCGCGCCCGAATGCTTGTCGAGAATATTTCCGAGTAATGCTCCGGTGGCCTGCCGAGCGGCATGCGCATCAATCACGTAGATACTGGCTTTGGGAACTTCGAGATTGCGCAGATCGGGAGCCAGCATGGAATCCAGCTGCCGCGATACCATCTGGAAGCCAGACTCCGATAGGAGGCGGTTGAATTCGTCCAACACCATCGGGTGCGGCGAGAGCAGACAGACTCTCAGGTGCGGTTTAGCGGAGTTTTTGGCCATCGTAGTTTAGAGATTTAGGCTAACGAAATTGTTTCGGCGGGGCAAGGAAGTCGAAACCAAGGTTTCCCATCAGATACGGGGGTGCACGATTGGGCGAATCCAAAGAGAAGGATTCAGATCGGCGAAATTAGTGCAGGTTGATGCGAAACATCAGAAACAAAGAGAGTTAGTCAGCTTCGGCCGTGGAGTTTCCCACTTCAAGGGAACCTGTAACATCTTCAATTTTTCGTTGCAGACGCTTTGCCGGAAGACCCGCCTGGCGAACTTTATACAAAAGTGCGCGATAGCTGATCTTGAGCACCTCGGCGGACTTCCTGCGGTTCCAGTGATTTTCCTGCAGAACCTTCAAGATTAGATCCCGTTCCATCCGACGTGTCACCTGTTGCGCGAGGCGCTTGAGCGGAATCTTGCCGTCATCGGAAAGCTCATAGGAGAAGTTGAACGGCTTCTTCTCTTCCCCCGGACATTCCAGATGAAACGCTTCCTCCGAGCCGAGGATCACGTAGCGCGCCATGCAATTCTCCAGCTCGCGGATGTTCCCGGGCCAAGTTCGTTGTTGCAGGAGCTGCAACACTTCGCGAGATACGGGGTGCGCGTCGCGCTGGTAGCGCCGATTGAACTGTTGGCGCAGATATTCAACGAGGTAAGGAATATCCTCGCGGCGGTCGCGCAGCGGCGGTAAGGTAATGCTGATCACGTTGATGCGGTAAAAGAGGTCGGCGCGGAATCCGCCCGACTCGATTTCGTGCTGCAGCTGCCGATTGGTCGCGCAGATTACGCGCGCATCCACTCGCTTCTCTTCGTGGTCGCCGATGCTGGTGAAATGGCCGTCTTGCAGAACATGCAGCAGCTTGGCCTGCAGGCTCGCGTCGAGTTCGGCGATTTCATCGAGGAAAAGAGTTCCACCTTGCGCCAGTTCCATGCGGCCGGGTTTCGATGCGTGCGCTCCCGTGAAAGCTCCTTTCTGAAATCCGAACAACTCGCTTTCGAGAAGCGTGCCAGGGATTGCCGGGCAGTTTACCTTCACGAACGGGCCTCCCTGCCAGGGAGATCGTTCGTGAATGAAACGCGCCAGCACCTCTTTTCCTGTGCCGCTTTCACCCAGGACGAGCATGGGCACGTTTAAGCCGGCCGCGCGGAGTACCTTCTGCCGCACAGCCTGCATCGTAACCGACGGTCCGAAAAAGACGTTGTCAGGTGGTAGTTCGAGGGATTGGACCGAATTCAGCCTTGCTTCCGCCGCAGATGCCATTGAGTCTAGAGCCGCCCCCGCGCCGGAATCGGCGCCGCCACACCGGATGCACATAAGCCGCCAAACGTCACAAGGGGTTTAAGCGGGGCAGCAGGTCCGTTTTGTTTCAACTGTTTACGTTTGGCGCCTGCTGAGGCGATCTGACGCGCAACCGACCCTGAAACCCTATCGGCGCGAATTCGAGGCGAAAAAGCAGTAGGGAAAGAAAGTAATTGTCTCTTTCGGGAAGTCACTTTCCCACGCCAGAGGCGTAGGCACCTCATTAACAAGGTGTTATGGATTCCATTGTGCTACAGGTTGCCCTATCGCTGGGGGAAAATCAGGGCCTCGAGCATATCCGCGCGCGCTTTTTGGTCGGAGGCAAACAATTTCAACAGGTCCGTTACCGAAATCATGCCCTGATAGCCCTTCTCGTGATCAAGGACAACGAGATGATAGATACCGTTTTGCTCCATCAGACGCAGGCAATCTTCCAGCGATGTGTCGGGGGTAGCTGTAACGAGCTCCCGCGTCATGATCTCTGTGACCCGCATCCACGCCGGGCATTTATTTTCGGCTGCGACCTTGTCGGAAACGTCGCTCTGCGACACCACTCCCTGCAGCACTCCGTGTTTGTCGCACACCCCGACGGCACGGACCTCGCGTTGCCGCAAGTATCGAGCAGCATCGTGAACCGTCGTGTCCTCCGGTATCGAGTAAACTTCCCGGCGAGATGAAATCAGGTCCGCGATTCTCATCGGACCCTCCTAGGATTCAGCTACATTCATGCTAGGCCCAGTTCCATGGGAAAGGCAACAGAATTTCGGGAGATGCGCGTTCCGAGAGCTTCCCAGATGGAAATGGCAATGTGAGATGACCATGCGTCGGCAACGTGACGCCACAGTCGTTATGAGCCTTCGGGACTCGCCACTTCAGGAAACTACGCGCGAGCGCCGTCGCCCCGAATGATGTCGTAGCGCTCAATCACCGCCGCTACTCCGATCGATTCTTGGTCATCGTCGCGCTGTTTATCCACGCGAACCACACGTCCGTGGGCGCGCACAAAAACTTCCGATCCGCGGGTGATTTCGGCCGGTAACGTGAGTGTAAAATCCACTTCAGTGCCGGGAGAGAGTTCCTTTTGCATGATGAAGTAAACGCCGCGCGTCGAGATATCTCGAGTCTGGCCGTCGTGCGTTCCAGGCTCTCGGGTAATCGGGAGGCGAACGTTTACTGGTAGCGACAAATCATAACGGCGGGCCAAGCGACGCTCCGTCATTCCCGCTGCTCCTCCAGGACTGGATTAGAAGTAGTACACCACCCCATCACAAACCGTAGCAATCGCTCTTCCAAAAACCTGCAAGCGACCAGCTTGCGCACGCGTTACCGCAGTTGTGTTCTCGCGCACAACGCAGCCAAATTTTGCTTGCCGGCCAAACGCTTTGGAAACAGCGATTAAGGATTCCTCGAGACTACGCGTAAGTACGGGCCGTTTTACCGAGTCGGGGAAATGACCCATTTCGGAGGGCAATACTAGACTAAGCCTAACACGTTGGGTAGAGATATTTCTGTACTGTTGCTCTTGTTATGCAACTCTTTTCAGGACATAGGACGCACGGACCGTCCTATGCCGCCCTAGTACTCCGCGTACTTTATTAACACGAGCGGAACGTAGCTGGATCTAACCCCGCAGAATCCCGAAACACCTTGCTTTTGTCGGATCGCTCCGGTCACGAACCTCGGATTGCTGGCGTGGTCGGCGATGCCTCTTTTGCCGCAGCTTCGGCTGCGGCCGCTTCTTTCAACGCCGCTTCTTTGGCAGCTCTCGCGGCTGCGTTGCGCGAACCGCGTCCCGAGTCCAAATTGAATTGCCGCATTTTGTAAAGTAATGCTTTGTAGCTGATGCCCAGCATTTTCGCGGCATCCTTGCGGCACCAATTCGTTTTATCGAGCGCTTCGGCGATCGCTTCCATCTCCGCTTCATCTTTCAAGCCGCGCACCAGGGCCTTCAGCCCCTGCTCTTTGGGAGCGGCAGGTTCTTCGCGCGGCGCGGTGCGATGTTGTTGTCCCGTCATCTCGACCAGTTCGCGGAAGCTCCCTTCGTCATCCTCGAGAATCACGTAGCGCTTCACAAAGTTTTCGAGCTCGCGCAAGTTTCCCGGCCACGAGTAGCGTAGCGCGGCTTCCAGCAAATGTTTCGAAGGCTCCATCGCCGGCTTCTGGTATTTCTCCGCGTACTTCACCAGGAAATGCCGGAACAGCAGCGGAATTTCCGACGTTCGCTCTCGCAGCGGCGGAATGTGAATCGAGAGCACATTCAACCGGTAGTACAAATCTTCCCGAAACCGCCCGCTGCGCATCGCTTCCTTCACGTCCATATTGGTCGCGGCCAGCACGCGCACATCCACGTTCACCACCGAACGCGCCCCCAGCCGCGAATACTGGCCGTCTTGCAGCACGTGCAGCAGCTTCGCCTGCAGATGCGGGCTCATCTCCGCAATCTCGTCGAGGAAAATCGTTCCTTTGTTCGCCAGTTCGAATTTACCAGGCTTCGACCGCACGGCGCCGGTGAACGCTCCCTGATCGTATCCAAATAATTCCGACTCCAGCAGTTCCCCCGGCAGTGCCGCACAATTCACTTTAATAAACGGCAATTGCCGCCGCATCGAGCGCAGGTGAATCATCCGCGCTACCACTTCTTTTCCCACCCCGCTCTCGCCGCTGATAAACACCGGCACATCCACCGGTGCAATCTGCAAAATCTGCTGGCGGATTTTCAGCATTTGCGGGCTGGACGCCAGGAACGAGAGGTCTTCGGTAAGTTGCTCGCAGTATTCCCTCAGCGCCTGGTTCTCCGAACGCAACTGCTGCTTCTGCCGCACTTTCAAAAATGCGGCGTCCAGTTCTGGTTTCTCAAAGGGTTTCGTCAGGTAATCGAGCGCACCCAGGCGGATCGCTTCCACCACCGTGGTCACTTCGTTTGAGCAGGACAGCATGATCACGTTCAGCGACCGGTCGAGTTGCATCAACTGCCGCAACGTCTCCAGGCCGTCTATCTCCGGCATCAGCACGTCGAGGATCACGAAATCGGGGCGATCGCCCGAGCCGATTTTCTGCAGCGCGTCCTTGCCGCTCGGCACGGCTTCCACCGCGAAACCGTCGACCTCGAGCAGCGTTTGCAGATACTTTCGTATGCTCGGTTCGTCGTCTACTACCAGAATTTTCTCTTTGTCGGCCATTATTTGTCCTGATTTACCTGGGGAAACATTGTCGCTCCAACAATTGCGTTCGCCTACTCCGCATTCATAGGCAGTAAGAATGAAAACGTGCTTCCGCGTCCCACTTCGCTATCCACCCATACCTTGCCACGATGCGCCTGGATCAATCTTTTCGTGATCGCCAGGCCCAGTCCCATCCCGGACGACGACGGATCGACGCGCACGAATTCTTCGAAAATTTCCTGGTGATACTCCGCCGCAATTCCCGCCCCGCTGTCGTTTACCGAAATCAACATGCTGTTCGGCCGCGCTCCTGTCCCACGCCGGCGCCGTTCTGTGGAAGGGGGCGCATCCGAAATTCGCCGCTCCCAGAAATGCAATTCCGCTCGCAACGTCACCGTGCCGCCCGCCTGCGTGTGTTTTAGCGCGTTATCCAGTAGGTTGGCCATGCATTGCTGCACTTTCTGGTAGTCGAATCTAAAATGAGGCATTTCGTCGGACATTTTGATTTCGAGATGAACGTCAGCCCGCTTGAACGCGTCCTGCCAGCGGCAGGTCAAATCCGTCACGCAGTCCCGCAGGTCGTTGTCGCGCAACTGCAACACCAGCTTGCCGCTCTCCAGCGCCGAGTAGTTCAGGAACATCGAAACCAGCCGCACCAGCCGGTCGCAGCTCTCTTTGGAATCCTGCACGATCTCGCGCTGCCGATCGCTCAATTTTCCGAGCGATCCCGAAAGCAGCAAATCGTAGTAGCCCTTCATCACAGCTAGAGGAGTTTTCAGCTCATGTGCGGCCGACGCAAGGAACACTGTCTTTTGCCGGTTCGCTTCCTGCAGCCGCAGGTAAGCCGCGAGAAGGTTTCGATAGGTGATCTCGCGCTCCTGCATCAGCTCCTGCACCGTTTGCCGCATGGCCGCTTCATCCGCAGGTGCATCGGCCGGTGCGGGCTCGATGTAAATAACCAGCCAATCGGGCTCAGGCAGCCAGCGCACGCGCGCGCGTCCCTTGCCCTGCGCCTGGGAAAATGGCAGGCTTACTTCCTGCTCGCCGGCTTGCAGTTGAGTGAGGACACTCTTCCCGTCGGTATTTAGAAATTCCGTGAAGATATTGAGGTCCGAGTTGATGTCGAGCCCGCGCGCGCTCAGCATGTCCTGCGCGTGCAGATTCGTGAACAAGATCCGTCCGCCGCGATTCGCCACAAGCAGTGGCCGGTCAAACGCGTCCAGTAAGCTCGTAACCAGGCTTAGAACGGCGGGGCCGCTCGCAGCTTGGTCCATAGCTAAGTTATTGGACAGAAAGAACCTCCTAGGACGTTCCCACTCACCGGGGCGAAGACACCCTTCTTTCCCAGAGCCGTTGTGAAAGAGGAGGGTTCCTTGCGCTCGCGAAAGTGATGCTCGCAAAGGGCAAAAAAAGTGTCAATGGTAAATGCGTTCTACTTTGCACAAATGAGGAACGTACCGGGCCAAAAATAACAATTATGACCGCTAGTCATTATAGTGTCGATCTGCTGACTCTCTGTATATTGTTGAAACTAAAGCCTGCAAATCTTTAGCAGGGTTTGACCAAGTCTTGCATTCAAATTGCGAGTTAGAGCAGTACTAAAACCGGGGTACCGAATGTCCGTTAAAGAGACCGTAACCCAGCACCGTCTTGGCGTAGTGCAGACATATGAAGAGCGTCGGCGATTTCAAAGACTCCGTCTCCAGGTCCCCATGTTCATCCGGGGCCGGGATGCGTACGGTGAACAGTTCCTTGAATTGGCTAAGACTCTTGATATCAGTGCGATAGGTGCATTTATAACCAGCCCTCGTCCCTTGGCCGTTGGCGAGATGATTACGCTCACGATCCCGGCTCCTTCAATCACTTCGTCAGCCTTGGTTCCCTCGGGAATGCCGCCTATTCAGGCCAAGGTTAAGCGTTGCCAGGAAGCTGGCGACGTCCAGTTGATCGGCGTCGAGTTCCTCAAGCCGATTGGCTAAACTTCTTCTGCTTGTGCCTGCCTCGATTTGAAAAAACTGTAGTGGAATAGTCGAAAAGGCGAAACGTTTTCTCACTCCCTCTACCTGACCGCTTTGAAACACCCATCGCGGCATATCCACAATGCTACAACTATCGATTTAAGAGCAGCTTACATGTTTTTCCGGTAACGATTTCCGGCTTTCAATTGGGCTGCTCCTTGCTATAGTATCCGTGCCCCGCAGGGTTCCCTGATTAGCTTCGGGGAAAATAGAACTCTATTCGGAACCTATTGATGCCTGTGCCCGGCGAAGCTTCCCAGCCGCAGCCGTCGCCCGAAGACTCGTTCCTGGATCTCTTAATTGAGACCCTCGAGGGCCTTGATGCCTCGGTGCGCGGCCAGTTCCTACGCCAATATTTCCGCACGATTGCGCAGATCGACCTCACCGAGACGCAGAGCAACGAATACTGGCAGCGAATACTCGCCCGCCGCCGCGAACTAGCCGAAAGTCTCGGGCGTCCCGTTTCCCTAAAGACTGCCATGGTCGATGTGCTCGCCACGACGAACTTCTTCCGCGTTCCCATCTTGATGGAATACGAAGAATTCAAGAAACTTCAGGTCAACGCCGCCACCGATGCATTGACCGGCCTCTACAACCGACGCCTCTTTGACGAGTACAGCGAAAAGGAACTGAATCGCGCGAAACGCTACAACCAGCAGCTCGCCTTTGTGATTCTCGATGTGCACAAATTGAAAGAAGTGAACGATCGCCGCGGGCATCTGCAGGGCGACCAGATCCTGCAACTCGCTGCCACCATGCTCAGAAAAACAATGCGCGCCTCCGATTTCGCCTTTCGCATTGGCGGCGATGAATTCGCGCTGCTGCTGCCGGAAACCGATCCCGAACAGGCCAATACGCTTTGCCGCCGTATCCGCACGCAGTTTGAAAACGATATTCGCGAAATGAAACTCGATATTGGCGTCACCTTGGATTTTGGAATCGCGGTTCATCCCCAGGACGGAGACTCCAAGCGCACTCTTCTCGGTTTGGCGGACAAGCAGTTGTATGAATTGAAAAATATCGGTCGCGATGCAGGGCCCACGCCGTTTTCACGTCGCGGGCGCCCGGAAACCTTCCCACCTCGCGAGGAGAAGGAAAGCCCGCGTGAAACTGCTACTCCCGAAGCTCCTCCGAAAAATGCAGCGCGCAATGAATCTGCTTCGCGCACAACGCCGCCGCGCGAAATTCCATCGGTTCCGCGTACGCCTTTCGCGCGGCCCTCACCTCCAGCTGGTTTTCCCCATGCCCCGCAACCGCCGCGAGCCGAGCCGGATGTCGAGCATCGCAAATTTGAACGCGTCTCTTTGGCCGGCACGAAAGCCTATGCGGTTCTCGCGGAAGCCTCTCAGCACCACGCGGCCGTCGTAGACCTCAGCTATGGGGGAGTTGCGCTGCTAGTCGAAAAGCCTGAAGAACTTCCGGCACAATTCAACGCTATCCTGCACGTCCCGATTCTTCCGCCTGTGCGCGTCGTTCTGCACAAGACTTACACCCAACACCTCGAAGGCGGTCGCTCCCGCGTCGGTTGTTCTTTCGTCTCCTAGTCCCATCCTCGCTAGTGCACCAAATCATTTCCGGTATCAGGCCCGTCGGTCTTTTCGAGTTCGTGTTCGGCCTCGAGCCACTCATCCAGCGTATACCCGCCGCTTACCGCGCCGTGCTGATGGTGAATCTCGCAGGCCCGGCGCTGTATATCCTCCAGGCTGGGTGGGTGATGATTCTCATGCCCTTCAGACTTTCCCTCGAATAGAAGCACCGCCTTACTAAGGCGTTCTACCTTATGAATTTCCGCAAACATATCCACAGAGCCTCTTCTCAGGCAACTTCTTTCTCCTCCAATTTTGCCTGCTATCTATTTGACGCTTTCGCGACAGCGCTGGTTGCGTTTTTCACGCGGAAGAGCGACGCTTCGTCTGCGTGAAAAAAACAAAAGCGGTCGCGGCCAGCTAGTTACACGACGTCGCCGGTGGCACCCTGCACCGAGGCTCAAAGTCTCATCGCAATTGGAGCGTCGAAAAATGAATTCCGAGTGGGCAAAGAATCTAGCCGAACGCAAGAAAAGCGAGCTCGAAGCCAAGAGACTTCAGCAGGAAAAGGATCTCAACGACCGTAAGCTCCTCGACACGAATGCCGACAAGATGTGGGTCGAAGTTCGCCGCGCCGCCTCTGGTTGTTGCAGGGAACTCAACTCCTCGATGGGAAGCGACTACATAAAATTTGAAGGCGCCTCCTACCACAACAGCTTTACCTTGATCACTCCGGAAGCCACTTACACGGCAACATTCAGCCCTCAGACCTGGCTCCTCTCCGCGCAGGGAACCACATACACGTTGGTCGTAACGGAAGGAAACTCAGTGCTTTGGAAAGATACCCAGGGAAATACATTGCCCTCGGAAAGTGTCGCTCAAAATATCGTCGGCGCCGCTTTTCGATGATTTTGCAAAAACAACGTGCTGCCGTATAATAGGAGTTTCCCGCTGGCCTAGCGACGTGACTGTAGTGTCTGAAACCAATCGTCACGCAGACCGGCCAGCCGGTAGGAGCTTTTCAATGAAAGATGGAATTCACCCCGACTATCATCCCGTTACGGTCCACTGCGCCTGCGGAACCACGTTCCAGACGCGCTCGACCGCAAAAGGCGAGTTGATCCGCGTTGAAATCTGCTCGCAGTGCCATCCATTCTTCACCGGCAAACAGAAGCTGATTGACACGGCTGGCCGCGTCGAGCGCTTCCAAAAGAAATACGCCGATAAAGCCGCCGCCACCGGCGGCACAAAGAAAAAGTAACCGCGCCGCTCGTCCCCGTCGTAAGTCCTCCCGCATTCGCATCGCCGGCGGACCGCATAGCCATTGGCCGCCGTCGCCCATCAGTAGGGGCGGGTTTAAGACCCGCCCGCGACGCCCGCCTCACTCCCTGCGCCATTGCTGTGCCAGCGTTTCTGAAAACAGCCACCGCGAAAATTTTTTGTCATCGCCCGCTTTTAGGCCCCTGTCCTTGTTCTCGACGAACGACCAGTCAAGTTTCCAGCCCCATCTGTGAGACGCTCGTCTTTGGGGGTCTGTGTGATGAAAGAAAACAGAAAACTGAAAACAACAATGAAGTTAGGATCAGAGCAGGATCGGGCGGCGCAGTGGCACCTCACTCCTTTCCGCTATAACGCCGGCCTGCCCAGAGCCTCGAAGGGCATCTTGCCTGCTCTCCTCCTCTTGGCTTCGCCCTTCAGTGGCGCAGACACCACCGTGTTTAGCCACGCGCGGCATCTCCCCTCAAGGCTCGAACAGTGCCGCCACTACGGCAACGAGTAAGATTTCTAATCGAGACACCGCGATTAGAAATTCGCGTAAGTCCAAGAAAACAAATCCAATCCAAGATTCCTATCGAGACAAATCAGGCACTTTGGGCCGTCACAAGCGCCGCCACCTTCAGCCCTTTCCGGCTCTGTGCTAGAGTCGAAAATTCATGAACTCCGCTGCCATCGCCACGCAAGGCCTGACGCGACGCTTCGGCGCTCTCGCCGCAGTCGACGACGTGAATCTTCGCGTTGCCCCCGGACAGTTCTTCGGTTTCCTCGGGCCCAACGGCGCTGGAAAATCCACCACCATCAAAATGCTCACCGGCCTGCTCGCTCCCACAGCCGGACGCATCGAAATTCTCGGCCTCGATCTCGCCGCGAACTCCCTCGAAGTGAAACGCCAGATCGGCGTCGTGCCCGAAGGCATGGCCCTCTTCGGACGCCTCACCGGCGCCGAGTATCTGAATTTTGCCGGCCGCATGTACGGCCTCGATCGCGAAACCGCCGCCAACCGAGCCGCCGAACTTCTCGATTTCATGCAGCTCGCCGACCAGCCCAAAAAGCTCGTCACCGATTACTCGCACGGAATGCAGAAAAAATTGGCCTTGGCCGCCGCCGTCATCCACGGCCCGAAGATTCTTTTTCTCGACGAGCCTTTTGAAGGTGTGGACGCAATCGCTTCCGGCACGCTCAAAGTGATGCTGCAGAGCATGATCGCGCGCGGCGCCACGATTTTTCTCACCTCGCATGTGCTCGAAATCGTCGAGCGCCTCTGCAGCCATCTCGCCATCATTCATCGCGGCAGGCTCGTCGCGCAGGGCTCGCTTGAGGAACTTCGCGCCGGCGTTGAAGCGCAAGCTGCCGCCGCGTTACCGGAAGATGGCGCTCACGCCCCAGCCGTGCCAGGAGAAAAACTCACCCTCGAAGAGATTTTCCTGCGCATCGTCGGCGGCTCCCGTCCCGTGGATCAGGAGCTTTCGTGGCTGAGCTGACTGTCGCCCCGGGCGTTCGAGAGCAGCTCGCGGCCGTCGCACGCGTACGCTGGCAACTCTTCGTCAACTCTCTGCGAACGCTTCGCGGTCGCATGGAGTTGGTCTCGCACATCTTCATCACGCTCGGTTTCGTCGCCGGCGGAATCGGCGGTCTGGCGGCGTCATGCGGCGCCGCTTACTACGTGGTTTCCAGCGGTAAAGCGGAATGGCTCGCTATAATCCTCTGGCCGATATTTTTCTTCTGGCAGCTGTTTCCGGTAGTTGCCACCGCGTTCACAGAAAATTTCGACACTTCGAATCTTCTCCGCTTTCCACTCAGCTATTCATCTTTCGCCCTGATTCGAATTGTCTACGGGTCGCTCGAGCCGGCCACTATGCTCAGCTCTCAGTGGTTGTTGGGAGTCGCGTCCGGAGTGGCAATGGCTTCGCCGCCTCTCTTTCCGTGGGCCGCAATCGCGCTGCTCCTCTTCGCAGCGGTGAACATTCTGCTTGCTCGCATGATCTTTTCTTGGGTCGAACGATGGCTGGCCCAGCGGCGCACCCGCGAAATTCTCGGCGTATTTTTTCTCTTGTTCATCATCAGCTTTCAGCTAATTGGGCCGTTGATGAGCCGCTACGGCCGCAGCGCCCATCCGGATCTGCGTCAATTCGCGGACAGAGTCTTGCCGATTCAGCGCTTACTGCCTCCGGGAACGGCCGCTTCTGCCATCGCGAGCGCAGCCGATGGGGACTATGCAATCGCCGCCGGCACCCTCGGAATTCTGGGCATCTATGGCGCTGCGATTTTCTGGTTTTTGGACCTTCGGCTGCGCGCTCAGTTCCACGGGGAGAACCTCAGTGAAGCGCCGGCGCTTGCGGAATCGTCGGGACAACGCGGAATCGTGCGCGCAGGCTGGAGTTTTCCTGGAATTCCCGGCTCTGTGGCGGCGATCTTCGAAAAAGAAATGCGATATCTTTCTCGCAGCGGGCCAATGCTTTTCACCTTGATCATGCCCGTATTCATTCTTTTTATCTTCCGGCTCACGCCTTCCACTTCTCACAGAGGTTCGGGCTCATTCCTCGGCGGCTCGTCCGACATGGCTTTTCCCATCGGCGCCGCCTACGCACTGCTGATCCTGACAAACATGGTGTACAACAACTTTGGATCCGAGGGCGCCGGCGTCCAGATGTATTTCACCGCGCCCGTGCTAATCCGCTCCGCGATACTGGCGAAAAATCTCGCTCATTCCACAATTCTCGCTCTCGAAATGGTTCTCGTTTGGATCGGCGCCAGCCTCATATACAAACCGCCCGCCCTGGGAACCACCCTCGCCACGCTCTCCGGAATTCTCTTCGCGCTGCCCGTTAATCTCACAGTTGGCAACCTGCTCTCGATTTCGTCTCCCAAGAAAATCGATTATGGCACTTTCGGCCGCCAGCGCGCGTCGAACACCACCGTCTTCGCAAGCTTCGGCGTGCAAATTGTTGTCGTCGGCCTTGCAGCCGTCACGCTCATGGCAGGCCGCAGCTTCGACAGAGTTTGGCTCGCCACGATTGTTTTCCAGGTATTCGCCGCGGTCGCCTGGGTAGTGTATTCAGTAGTGCTGAAAAGCATCGAACACATGGCATTCGGCCATCGCGAAGAACTGATCGCTGAGCTGACCCGCGCCTCTTAGGATGACTTGAGATGAAAATTCACCGCTCAATATTCATCAGTCTCATGTGGGCAATATTTCCCGGTGGCGCTTTGCCTGCTCGCGGGCAGTCCGCTCAGCAGGACGCTTTGCGCCAGGCTACTTTCGACAATCTGAAATCGCTCGACGACGTGATCGCGATTTCCGGATACGAAAAGCCGCTCGTGGATCAAATCAGTTCGCGGGTCGCGGCATTTCATCCGCAAGTGGACAATCTCGGCGACGTCGTTATCACGCTGGGCAGCGGCGCTCCGCACCGCCTGCTGGTCACCGGCATTGACGAGCCCGGCTTTGTCGTCAGCGCCATCACCGACGATGGCTACATTCGCGTGCAACGTTTGCCGCAGGGCGGCCTGCCGCCGATGTTCAACGAACTGTATTCCGCGCAGCCTGTAAAAGTAGGCACGACGACGGGCGGCTGGATCGATGGCGTGGTAGCGGGCCTCTCCGTGCATCTCGCGCCAGGGCGCGCGAATACCCCGAAATCGAACGACCTCGATGAGATGTACGTCGACATCGGCGCATTTTCCGCCGACGAAGTCCGCAAAGCGGGCGTTGACGTACTGAGCCCGATTGCCATCACCCGCAGCCTTTTCGATCTTGGTAACGCCGAATTTGCAGGCGCCGCCGTGGGTGATCGCTTCGGCGCGGCCGCGCTTATCGAGCTATTGACGCTTATTGATCCGGCACAGGTAAAAGGGACACTAACGATTGCCTTCGTTGTGCAGCAATGCACCGGCGCGCGCGGCCTGGAGCGCATCATCACCACGATGCAGTTCGACGAAATGATCTATGTGGGACGCCTGTTTGCTGGCGGCCCGGTGACCGGTGCCGAGAACCTGCGCCGCGCCCCGCGAAAAGAGCCAGGCAGCGGCGTTCTGGTCGCGGGAGAGGAAGCCAATGCGCCGCCCAACGCCTTCGCGGACGAACTCAAACGAGTCGTCGCAACGAGCAAGGTTCCTCTCGTGCCGGACTATTCAGCTCCGGTGATTCCGCCCAACTATCTTGCAGCGCCTCCGATGCCGCCGAAGTCCGCGCACATCGGCATTGCCACCGCGTGGGCCGACACGCCCGCTGAAACCGTCAATGTAGCCGACTTCAACAATCTCGTAACTGTGCTGGTCGCCTATTCGAATGCATACGGCAAGTCTTCGCTGAAGTTCGAACCCAATCCCGCGGGCATTGCTGCCGAGGGCCAGCCGAAGAAAGGCGCAAACACCTCTTCAGTTACCGACCTCCTGCAACATTTGACGGAAGCCTACGGGGTGAGCAACCACGAAGAGCGGGTGCGAGAGATGGTTCGGTCACTGCTGCCCGCCTGGGCAACATCGGAGACGGACGCCGCGGGGAATCTGGTCGTGCGCGTGGGAATTACGCCAAAGGGTTCGCAGGCGCCCCGGCTGCTCTTCGTCGCACACATGGATGAAATCGGATTCGAGGTGAAATCCATCGCCTCCGATGGCCGTCTCGAAGTGGCCTGGAAAGGCGGAGGAGTGCAAAGCTATTTTTCCGGCCACCCGGCTCTGGTTCATACCGGCACCGGAGACCGCGAAGCGGTGGTAGAGCTGCCCGAAAACTGGGACATGCCGAAATTCCAGTGGGCACCGGACGCCGCGAAATCGGTGCGTGTGGACGTGGGGGCGCGAACCCCGGAAGAAGTGGAGAAGCTGGGCATTCACGTGGGCGATTCGATCACGATTCCGAAAGCGTACCGGCCGCTGCTCGGGACGCGCGCCAATGGGCGCAGTTTCGACGACCGCGTGGGAGACACTGCGTTGGTCGCGGCGCTCTGGGCCCTTGGCAATCCAGTGAAAGACCGCGACATCACCTTCGTATTTTCGACGGGCGAAGAGTTGGGTCTGGTCGGCGCAGGGACGCTGGCAAAGAGCCTGGCGTCTCAGAACCGTGCTCCGGACTTCGTCTTCAACATAGATACCTTCGTCAGCGCGGATTCGCCGCTCGAATCGAAACGGTTTGGCGACGCCCACGTCGGGAAAGGCTTCGTTGTCCGCGCAATGGACAATTCGAATATCGTCCCGCGCCCATTCGTTGAAAAAGTGATGAAGCTGGCTCGCGACAATCAGATCGCAGCACAGTTCGGCGTCACGGGAGGAGGCAACGACGGCTCGGCATTTGTGCGCTATGGCTCGATTGACGTCGCCCTCGGATGGCCGCTGCGCTATTCGCACTCGCCTGCGGAGGTGGTCGACACGCGCGATGTAGACGCGCTCGGAAAGATCGTAGCTGCGATCGCGCGCAGCTGGTGATCTGCCGCAGCCACGTGGCTCGAGGAGCCAGATCGCGACTTCGTTCGGCGGTGATTCGTTGACGAACGTTCTTGTCGCCATGTCTCTGGCGTTTCGCACGACTTTGCTATAATCGCGCGCCGTGACCGGCCCCAAATTTAAGTCCCCGCGGTATATCGTGATTGAAGGGCCGATTCGCGTCGGCAAATCCACACTCGCACGCGTCCTTGCCGAACAGATGCACGCGCGGCGCATCCTCGATTGCGAGGAAAACCCCTTCCTCGCGGAGTTCTACAATGAAAAGCCCGGCGCCGCCTTCCAAGCGCAGATGCATTTCCTCTACGAGCGGCACAGGCGGCTGCTCGAAGCGCACCTGGAGGACAGCGCGGTTCCGGTGGTCTCCGATTTCCTTTTCGAAAAGGACAAGATATTCGCGTACATCAATCTGGATAACGAAGAGCTGAAACTCTACGAGCGCTATTTCGATATGCTAGCTCCGTCGGTTCCCGCACCTGACCTGGTGATCTATCTTCAAGCCAAGCCGAATGTGCTACAAAAACGCGTCACAAAAAAAGGCGATCCTTCGGAAACCGAGATTTCTCCCGATTACCTCGAAGCTGTCTCGAATGCCTACGAGCACTTTTTCTTCCGCTATTCCGCTTCGAACCTGTTGGTGGTGGACACGTCGGATATCGACTTCGTCGAACGCAATCATGATTTGCAGGAGCTTCTGCGGCGGCTCCGCCAACCGGTGAAAGGCACGCAGTATTTTCTGCCGCTGGGCCAGAGTTAGGAGCGGTGAAGAAAGACATCGGATGGAGCGGAGAATGGGTCCGCTTCGAGTCATAGCTGACGCGGGCGGGTCTTAGACCCGCCCCTACAAGCTCTTTTGCCTCGGCAGATCCTTGGGAAGGAAGCGTTCCGGAACGGGTAATCCCACCAGATCACCCGCTCCGGCCAGCTTTGTGTGAGGGCGAACTAATCCGAACGTGATTTAAGTCAGGCGGCTTTGTAGGGCCCTGACAACTGATGCCGCCATTTTCCCAGTGCGCGGTTCACGGGGTGGCTGCGGTGAAGAAAAGTCAGCACCGGAGGACGGCGCACGCCAATTCTTTCGAGGGCCCGGCGGATGCGGAAATCACGTCCGGCCGAAACCATGCCTTTCTCAAGCGTGTCGATCGCTTCGGATGTGCGTCCGGCCTGGTGATACACCTCGGCCAGATTCAGATAGAGCTGAGCGTGGTTCACTCTCATTCCCAGAGCTTCGCGGCAGAGCGATTCGGCGTCGCCGAATCGCTTCTCGGAAACGGCAGCGAGCAAGCCCGTGTAAGAGAGGTAGAACGGATTCTTCGGAGCAACTCCCAGAGCGCGCCGGGCATGCTGCAAGGCCTGTTCAGCTTGTCCGTCGCGAAGGTACTTCAGGCATTCCTTAAAGTCGGTCATTCCTGCATCGGTGGGGGATGTGGTTCCAATCCAGTGGGACATAGGCTCCTTCCTTTCCTCGCCAGGGAACTCTGCGAGGACGCTAGGGAAAGCCTAGCGCCTGGACTTGCCGGAGGATATAGAACGCGCGGCCAGATTTCGTCCTAGTCCGATTTCCTGTACGGAATGACAGGCGAAAGCTCCCCCACCTTGAAAATCGGCTGAGAAACTGAACTCTTCAGCTTCGGTGAGCGAAGGGCGCCTCGTTTTCACAACCGGAACGAAATTGTACTATTTCCGGCTGCCAAGGTATTGGCCGAACCACGCCGCGGTGCGGTCGATCACGTCCCGGCTGTGCTCGGGATTCGCGAACAGATGGCCTTCGTTCGGATAAATGACGAATTCGGTGGGCACGCCCAGCGTCTTGAGAGCGTGCCAGAATTCGTAGGATTGCGGCGCGGGGCATTCGCCATCCCGATCGCCGACGACGATGAGCGTGGGCGTATTCGCTTTCTTGATGAAATTGATGGGCGAACTTTTGGCGTAGACGACCGGGTCGTCGTAAGCGGTGGCGCCGAAATAGGGAATCATCCATTGATCGATTTTGTTTTCGCCGTAGTAACTCAGATAGTTTGAAAGGCCCGCGCCGGCTACCGCGGCGCCGAAGCGGTTCGTCTGGGTTACGGCCCACATGGTCATGAAGCCGCCATAGCTCCAGCCGGTAATACCTAGCCGCGCCGGATCAACCGGAGCTTCCTGAATGGCCTTGTCAACTCCGGCCATGATGTCCAGAAAATCGCCGTAGCCGAAATCCCTCACGTTCGCCTGTGTGAATTTCTCGCCCATTCCATAGCTGCCGCGGGGATTGGGTTCGAAGATGAAGAAGCCGCGCTCGGGCAAGGCGAAAGGATAATTCCATCGGCTGGGAAACTTGGGTGTGTACGCCCATGCAGGGCCGCCATGAACGTAAACGACGAGCGGATATTTTTTTGCGGAATCGAAGTCTTTCGGATAGATGAGCCAGCCCTGGACGGAGCCGATACTCGTGGTCCAGCGGAGGCTTTTGGCTTCGCCCCATTCGGGTTTCAGGCTGGCATTCACGTGCGTGATCTGCTTCCAATCTCCCACCGGGCCGGCCGATACCTCGGGCGGGTTGGAGAAAGTCTCGCGCACGACCGCGGTGGTGTTGCCATCGCTTGCAACGGATACGTACGGGACGAATTCTCCGTGCGCGAGAGTTTCGGGACCCTTCCAGATGGGAGCGAGCGCGCCGGTGAGCGTGAGGCGTGCGACGAATGTTTCGCCCGCGTCAATTCCGGTGACAAGAATTCCCTGCGAATTGGGCAGCCATGCGAGCGAGGTGGCTGTGGACCTCGAATCGGGCGTGAGGTTTCTCATCGTGCTTGTCGCCGGGCCGCCCGTCCCATCAATGGCGTAGACATCACCGCCCGGAATCGGTTCGTCGCTCATCAAGCCGCCGATGAAGATGATCGTTTTGCCGTCGGGCGACCAGCGCGGGTTGGCTATCTGCATGCCGGGTTTGGGCTGCACGTCGTGTACGGTGCCGGAGGTTGCGTCGATCGTGGACAGGGCCGCGATGTACCAGTTGTCGTCGCCGTTGCCTTTTGCCGAGGTGATTGCGAGTTGCTTGCTATCGGGAGACCAGTCGAACTCGTACACATAGGTGTCAGCCGGGGAAAGCTGGCGCAGCTTTGCAGTGGCGACATCCACGAGGGTTAGGCGCTGTTCGACGAAGTCGTCGGATACGACGCCTTCATCGGGCGTCTCCGCAACGAGCGGGCCGGCGGCGCGCGTCGCATTTTCGGTGAATAGAAGCGCGATCGTTTTCGAATCGGGTGACCAGCCCGGCCCGGCGAGAAATCCTTTTACGTGGGTGAGCTGCTTTGCCGCAGCGGTCTCCTGTTTCGACGCAGCTTTATGTGCTGGACCTTTCGCGACCTGAGTTCCCGAGACTGGAACAATGAAGAGCTGCAGCTGCCCCGCCTTCGGAGCATCGGAAAGAAATGCTAGCAGCTTGCTGTTGGCTGACCATGCGATATCGTGCTCTTCGTGAGGGACTTTGCCGTCTCCGGCGGTAATTCTCTTTTTCGTAGCGGGCTCGGTGATGTCTGCGACATAGATTGCGGAATTGGGAGATGGCGCGCCTCCGGTGCCCGGAAGGGATTCGACCCAGGCCACGCGCTTTCCGTCCGGCGAAATTTCGGCTTGCTGAAAATCGCGGACGCTGAACATCACGTCCACGGCCTCGTCGTTGGCCCGCTTTGGTGGTGGAGCTTTGTGCGCGGTTTGCGCGCCCGTGTACAAACTAGCTGCCGCAACTGCAAACAGCACCGCGATTCCTTGAATCGGCTTCCAATTCACGATTGCTCCAATCCGCCCGGGTTTGTTTTCTTCCGCTCTTGGGGTCCCGCGCACAGGCTGCGCGGCGGACATGTTGAGGCACGCGGCTCAGAATATCAACCCAGACGTGGGCAGCGAGTGTTTCAAGCTGTGCTGTAAGGTTCAACGCAATGGCTGAAAACGCAACCGGAACGGCTTGTGATGAGCTCAATTGACGCGTATTCTCCGCTTTCGCACTTAGGGGGAAGAATGATCCGTTGGCGAATTACTTTTTCGGTTGCTCTTGCATTTGCTTTCTTTTCGACGCTTCCTGCGAGGGGTCAATCCTCCACGCAATCCACGCAACCGGAAGCGGTCGAGCACGGCAAATTCATTCTCCATAAATTTGAACAGCCAATCGGCGAAGAGACTTTTGATACCACGCACGATGCCCAAACTCTCGTCACAAAGGTCAGCTTCAAGTTCGTTGACCGGGGCAGTGCAGTTCCCCTCTCTGTTACTTTTCGCAGCTCTGACGATCTGACCCCTCAAGCGTTTGAAATCAAAGGCAAACCGGCGCGTCCGTCGGAAATCGACGAAGCGGTGGAAGTGCAGGCGGAAAAGATCCGCGTGCGCAATCGCGAGAAATGGACGGAAGAGGCGCGCCCCAAACAGTT
>DATFSH010000013.1:0-32620 GCA_035262725.1 Candidatus Acidiferrales bacterium
AACCCGGCTACACCTGGGATGCAGATCTTGCTTTCAAAGATGTGAATCCGGCCGACTACGCGGCCCTGGTAATCCCGGGCGGAAAGGGCACCTGAACACATCCGCAACTATAAAGACTTCCGCAGGATCGTGCGACATAAGCGGATCGCGATAGGAATCGAATTCTCCGAGATTGGCATCCGATGGTCTCAAGTGAAACCTGCAGCTGAGTGCGAACGTCGGTGTCACTGACTGTTGCAGTTTTCGCAAATAGTTTCGAATGGCACCGCCCGGCTATTTTGAGTACTATTTTTGCAAGCGACAGGGCCGCGGTAAACAATAAATAGTCCCTGTCGGCCAACCAGCCCGAAATGTCTGTCCTCGTCAGGCGGTGCTTGAGTGCCGCTGCTGAAAATTCAATATTCAAAATGATGACTGCATTTCTGGTTTGAGAAATCCAATCCAGTTGCAGATAGAGGTAGCCATGAGTAGCCCAATGGGACGCAGAATGGTAATCGGAGCAGCACTGCTTGTGGTGGTTGTGGCTGTGGCAGTGTTGGCCATGCGCCCAAAACATGGTGCAGGTGACGTCCCGGGATCGCCCGACGTCGAGGTAGTTCAAGTCGAGCAGAAAGATGTCCCGATATACGGCGAATGGATTGGCACGCTCGACGGGCTTGTGAACGCCGATGTCCGGGCGGAGGTGACGGGCTACTTGATGCGGCAAGGCTACCAGGAAGGGGCCTTCGTCAGAAAAGGCCAGCTACTCTTCGAGATTGACCCGCGTCCTTTTCAAGCGGTGCTCGACCAGGCTCAGGCGCAACTCGCGCAGGCCCAGGCGCAACTCGCAATTGCAGAAGCCATCCAATTGCAGGCCCAACTCAATGTGAACAAGTACACGCCGCTCGCGGTGGAGCAGGCCGCCAGCCAACAAGATCTCGACAATTCCGTCCAGACGAACATCGCGGCGAAGGCTACGGTGCTGAACTCCAAGGCTGCAATTCGGGCAGCGGAGGCGGCGGTTCAAAGTGCTCAGATCAACCTCGATTTTACTCGGCTCATTGCGCCCATAGATGGCATTGCCGGACAGGCCCAGCTTCAAGTGGGCGCCCTGGTCAGTCCAGCCAGCGGGGCGGTCACCACCGTGTCCACAGTCGACCCCGTCAAGGTTTACTTCACCGTCAGCGAGAGCGAGTATCTTGCATGGCGGCAACGCTTCCCGACGGAGGCTAGTCTGCAGACGGCGAACAAAGATCTCCGCCTCCAACTTGTTTTGGCGGACGGCTCAACCTATAAGCACGATGGGACGTTCTACTTTGCGGACCGCCAAGTGAATGTGGGCACCGGCGCGATTCGGCTCGCCTCGTTGTTTCCCAATCCTGAGAACATTCTGCGGCCGGGCGGGTACGCCAGAGTTCGGACGGCCGTCCGAGTCCAGAAAAACGCGCTCCTCGTGCCTCAGCGGGCTGTGTCGGAGTTGCAAGGCGGCTATCAAGTAGCCGTTGTGGATGCCGACAACAAGATCAGCATCCGGACAGTCCAGCCCGGCGACCGCATCGGCTCTGACTGGATCATTGCGGAGGGGTTGAAACCAGGCGAACGCGTGGTTGCCGAGGGCGCGCAAAAGGTGCATATGGGCATAAAGGTAAACCCCAAGCCATTTGTCGCCGAGACGAAGGGGAACTAGGCCAGTGTCCAAATTTTTCATCAACCGCCCCATTGTCGCCATCGTGATCGCAATCCTTATGGTGCTTGTTGGTTCTCTCACTCTTCTAAATTTGCCGGTCGCCCAGTTTCCCAGCATCGCTCCACCGGAAATTCAAGTCCTGGCCACCTATGTCGGTGCGGACGCCGAGACCCTGGAACAAGCGGTGGCCACTCCCATCGAGCAGCAGATGAGCGGCGTGGACAACATGAACTACATGTATTCGCTGAACGCCACGGCCAACTCAAGCACCACTCTGATTGTCGACTACGACCTGAAAACGGACCCGAACATCGATTTCATTCTCACTCAATCGCGCGAGACTCAGGCGGCCTCACAACTCCCAGCGGACGTCACCAATTACGGCATCACCGTACGCAAGTCGGTTTCGGCCCCGCTCATGCTCTTTCCTCTTTACTCGCCGAATGGGACCTACGATGCCACCTTTTTGGGAAATTATGCTTACATAAATCTTGTCGATCCCCTCCTTCGCGCGCCGGGTATTGGTAACGTTCAGGTCTTCGGTACCGGCCAATACGCCATGCGCATGTGGGTAAAACCCGACCGGTTGGCCAAGCTCGGCATTACCGTCCCGGATATCATCAGCGCGATTCAGGCCCAGAACACGATAAATCCTGCCGGTAGGGCGGGGAGCGAGCCTATCCCCCCGGGCCAGGAATTTACCTATACCGTCCTCGCTCAAGGGCGGCTTGTCACACCTGAAGAATTCGGAGAAATCGTGGTGCGCGAGACGCCCGACGGCGGCATTGTTCGTGTCCGCGATGTGGCCCGCATCGAGCTGGGGTCCCAGGACTACAGTTGGAAAGGCCGCTTCAACGGCAAACCGAGCGCGGTAGTTTCTGTCTACCAGTTACCCGGTTCCAACGGTGTGGAAGCAGCCGTGGGCGTCAGGAAGTTAATGGCCCAGGCGAAGCTGCGCTTTCCGCAAGACATGGACTATGCGGTGGGGCTCGACACCACCCGCGCCGTCTCGGAAGGCATCAAGGAAATTGTTCTGACCCTGGTTATAGCGCTGGCTCTGGTGATCCTCGTCGTCTACGTCTTCCTCCAGGGGTGGCGCGCCACTTTGATTCCGCTGCTTGCAGTTCCCGTCTCGCTGGTGGGCACATTCATAGTCTTCCCCGTGTTCAGCTTTTCTTTGAACACACTCTCTCTATTTGGCCTGGTCCTCGCTATCGGCCTCGTGGTGGACGACGCGATTGTCGTCGTGGAGGGTGTCGAGCGGCATATCGAAGAAGGTTTGACGCCAAAAGACGCGGCCTTGAAGGCTATGGAGGAACTCTCTGCCCCAGTCGTGGCGATCGCTCTAGTCCTCTCGGCGGTGTTTGTACCAACAGCGTTTATCCCGGGCATCACTGGAAGGCTCTATCAACAATTTGCCCTCACCATCGCAATCTCGGTGATTTTCTCCGCCTTCAACGCCCTCACGCTGAGCCCCGCGCTAGCCGCGCTATTGCTCAAGCCAAAGGAAAAGAGCCACGGGCTGGTCAGCAAATTCTTTGACTGGTTTAATCGTATGTTCGAGCGCGGCACAGAGGTCTACGTCAAAATATGCGCTGGATTTCTTCGCAAGGGCGTGCTGGCCTTGGTGGTGATTGCATCCTTCGCAGTAGTCGCGGCTTTCTTTAGCAGTCGTTTGCCCTCGAGCTTCCTTCCCGATGAAGACCAGGGTTATGCCTTTATCAACATGCAACTTCCGCATGCGGCTTCCCTGGAGCGCACCAGCGCAGTGGCGAGTCAGGTTGAACAGATCCTTGCCAATACGCCCGGCGTCCAATACACGACAAGCGTGATCGGCTTCAGTCTGCTTAGTTATGTGCGCACAAGCTACAACGCCTTCTTTTTTGTCACCCTCAAGCCCTGGGACGAGCGCAAGTCTCGAGCCGAGCAATATCAAGCCATCAAGGCTCGGCTCAACGGAGCATTGAGCCGCCTCCCTGGTGCCTTTGTGTTCAGCTTTTCGCCACCGGCCATACCCGGTGTGGGCACCTCTGGAGGATTCACTTTCATTCTCGAGGACCGGTCCGGTGGCGATGTTCAGTTCCTTGCCAAAAACTTGGGCATTTTCCTCGATGCCGCACGTAAGCGGCCGGAGATCGCCGGCTTGAGCACCACCTTTCTTCCAAGTGTGCCCCAGAAATTTGTCCAAGTGGATCGCGACAAAGTGCTCAAGCAAGGTGTGCCTCTCACCGACGTGTACAAAACCATTCAAGCCTTCATGGGCGGCTATTTCATCAATTACTTCAATCGCTTTGGCCGCCAGTGGCAGGTGTATATCGAAGCGGAAGGCGAGGACCGCGCCAGGATAGAAAGCCTCGGACAATTCTATGTCCTCAACAACCACGGAGATAACGTCCCGCTATCCGCACTTACCTCCATCAAATCGCGCCTGGGCCCGGAATTTACCATGCGCTTCAACGAATACCGCTCCGCGCAAATTAACGGGAGCGCAGCGCCCGGTTATAGCGCGGATCAGGCCACGTCGGCGCTCGAAGACGTTTTCAAGCAAACCATGCCGCGAGAGATGGGTTTCGACTATTCCGGCATGTCGTTTCAAGAGCAAAAAGCGCGGCAGGGTGTGCCTCCCGCAGCGATCTTTGGCCTTTCGTTGCTCTTCGTCTTCCTGATCCTGGCGGCGCTGTACGAGAGCTGGTCCTTGCCGTTTAGCGTGCTCCTGGGAACGTCGGGGGCGGTATGCGGGGCTTTCACGGTGTTGTGGCTCCGCCGGACGGTGCTCAGTGCCTTCTATCCGGCTTATATGGTGCAAATCGAAACCGACGTCTACTCGCAAATCGGATTGGTGATGCTTATCGGGCTGGCAGCCAAAAACGCGATTCTAATTGTCGAATTTGCTAAAGAACAGGTCGAGATGGGCAAGCCTCTGGAGGATGCAGTGCTCCTAGGGGCCAGGCTTCGCCTGCGTCCCGTTATGATGACCTCCTTTGCATTTATTCTCGGTTGCGTTCCGCTATGGACCGCCTCGGGCGCCGGTTCAGTGGCCCGGCAGATCATGGGAACCACCGTGATCGGCGGGATGCTGCTGGCGAGCTCCGTCGACATTCTCATTGTTCCGGCACTTTTCAATCTGGTAGAGAAGTGGTCGGGCGCAGTTAACCAGCCGGCCGCGGGGATTCCGCCAAGGCCCGAGCCGGCACCAGGAGACTGACCCCGGATGACGGAGATGGAATCGCCAACTCACGTCGACCAATACCTCGATTGGAGCTATGGATGACGCACCAACGGCAAATGAAGTACCTGAGCATGGCTTTGGCCGCAACATTGGGTCTGGATGCTGGGTGCAAGCTAGGTCCAAACTACCATCGGCCAGCTGTTCAAACTCCCACCGCCTATCATGATCTAAGCAATAACCAACAGGCCCAAGCCCAGGCCGCATCGTTCGCGGATCTTCCCTGGTGGCAGATATTCCAGGATCCTCAGCTTCAAGAACTGATTCGCACAGCGCTAAAGCAGAATTACGACCTGCAGATTGCAGTCGAGCGCATTAATGCGGCGCGCGACCAAGTGGCCATTACCCGTTCTGCGCTTTTTCCGCAAGTTTCCGGTAACGGGCAATTCATGGGCGGCAAAGAAGGAACCTTTCAGACCAAATTCAATTTCCTGTCACTGACGGCCGACGCCGCTTTTCAGCTGGACCTTTTCGGCCGGCTGCGGCGCGCCACTGAGGCAGCGCGGGCGCAAATGCTGGCCACCGAGGAGGCGCAGCGAACCGTTACGCTGACCCTAGTGAGCGACGTGGCCAGCGCATACTTTTCGCTCCTGCAGCTCGATCTGGAGCTTCAAATCACGAAGGATACGATCGTGACGCAAGAAGGCTCCGTAAAACTGACTTCGTTCAGACTCGATCACGGTGTGGCCACGAAGCTCGACGTGCTGCAAGCACAGCAGGTGCTTGACACAGCGAATGCCCAGTTACCCGATATTGAGAGACAAATCGGGCAGGAGGAAGACGCGATCAGCATTCTGCTTGGCAACTACCCGGGAAGCATCCCGCGCGGTTTGAAACTGCCCGAACAGCCGGTTCCACCTACGGTGCCGGCGGGTCTTCCGTCTTCGCTACTTGAGCGGCGCCCTGACATCCTCGAAGCCGAACAGCTCCTCATCTCTGCAAACGCCGAAATTGGCATTGCTAAAGCTGCCTTCTTCCCGCAAATTTCGCTCACCGGCACGGGGGGCGGCGTCTTTGGGCGCAGCAGCTCCTTCTCCAGCCTGATGGCCTCGCAAGTTGGCATCTGGTCGTACGGCGTGAACGTAAGCCAGCCTATCTTCACCGGCGGCGCGCTTACCGGCAACTTGCGCTTCGCCAAATCCCAGCAGGAGCAAGCCCTCCTCGCCTACAAGGAAGCGATTCAGCACGCATTTGGTGACGTCTCCGACGCGCTGATCGGATATCAGAAGCTCCATGAGGTTCGAATGCAACAGCAGCAAGCTGTGGCTGACCTCGCCGAATCGGTGCGGCTCTCCATCATGCGTTACCGCGGGGGCACGACCAACTATCTCGAAGTACTGGACGGCCAGCGCTCGCTCTTCTCCGGGCAGCTCACCTTGGCTCAAGCGCTCGGCAACGAATACCAGAGCCTCGTCAAACTCTACAAGGTACTCGGCGGCGGCTGGCAGCAATAGGCGCGATAGAAGTGAGTGAGCTCTACTAGGCACGGCGAGCTGACAACCGGTTGGAAATCGCGACGAGCGCGACTGCAGTCAGAAGCATTACGGCCGGATCAACCGGAAGGCGATAACGAGGGACGACAAGCGTCAGGTAATAGGCCCACGGAAAAACCACTGGAAATACCGCGATGGGAAATAGATACGCGCTCCGCCGTTTCCATAGAACCACGATTCCCGCCGCCGTCCCAATCGCCACAAAAAAATTGAAGAACAGCACACCTCGAAACCACAATCCCGGCGTCCGAACGAAATCGTGTAGCGGCGTTGGCGTCCCGCCCGTCCAGGTCCCAATAAAGCGACTTGCAAACTGGGTCACATCGCGCTTCGGATGCGCCAGCATAAATTCGATCGCTTCGCGCTGTTTCTCCCGCATGTACTCGATTTCGCCCATTCGGATGTACCGCGTCCGCTCCGCGGAGTTGAAAATTGGGTGCAGTTCCTCTTTCCATGCCTCCTGCGGGTTTTCATTGTTTCCAATCCACATCTGAAGGCCGAGAGTCGATCGCATCGGCACGATCCAATGGAACACAAGGTAGTTCCGAATCGTCCACGGCACGCAACAAAGCACCGCAATTCCGAAAGCGAAGACAGGTTTCGCGAAAATGGCCTTAACAAGTCCTAATGGGGAGCGAGAGTCCAAAGAAAACTTTCGCCGTCGATAAGCCAACCAACCCAGCAGCAGAGGAAGCAAGGAAATCAACGTAACGTTGGTCAGAAGCGCTAGGCCCCACAGCAATCCATACCCAAGCCAATCGCGCCATCTCTCCGATTTTTCTATGGCGAGGGTTGCCCATAGAATGACGGCTCCCAGCAAGGTCGCCAACGACGCGTCCCACATACTCTCAAACGCATTGAGGATCGTATTCGGAAAGAATGCCCAAAGCCACGCAGCGGAAGCAGCCACGGTGAGACCGTCAACACGCTTGCCCACAAAAAAAATCGGTACGCAGGTGAAGGAAGAGCACAAAGTGTTCAGTGCCACCGCCGCGAGAAACGAGTCGTAAGTGCGCACGCCGAAAACGCGAAAAATCTCAGCCAAGAGCCACGGGTATATAGGCGGCATCCACGCCGTTGGTCCGGTGTCGATTCGAAACGGCGAGCTAAATCCGTGCCCGCTCGCGAGCGACGCAGCAATGTTGCCGGATTCCTGCAAGAAGGGAAGTACAGCCAGAGCCTGCCGCGAATTCTGCCCCACGTAGTCCCACGCAAAGGCAACTCTCAGTAGCAGCGCGACAAGAACGATCAGCGCTAGCGAAGTCGCTGCTCTTCGAAATAGTCCTTGGCGCATAACCACGTTCGCGTCTACGGTCTTTGCATGCCTGCCGACGTTACGACCCGAATCTGTGGCTCCACGCTTCATTCAAATCGAATCAAAACAATTTCGGCATTTGTCCCTACGCGCATCGGTGGTCCCCAAGTCCCCGCCCCATACGTCGTATAAACCTGCAAGGAGCCCAAGCGGCTCAAGCCGTAAGCAAACTGGCCATAAATTCTTTTCACGAACAGGTTAAACGGAAAGAACTGCCCGCCGTGTGTATGCCCCGAAAGCTGCAACGAAATTCCTTCTGCCGCGGAAACCGCCACGTGATCCGGCGCATGAGTCAGCAAGATGCTCGGGCGGCTGCGATCGATCCCGATCGCCTGCAGCACTGACCGGAAATGTTCAGCATGAGTCGCATCGTGATAACGCACTCCCACGAGTTGCAGTCCATCGATCTCGACCTTATCTCGATTCAGCACGCGAATCCCGGCGCCTGACACGGCGTTCAAATATCGAGTCGAGTCGCTGAACCCCTCATGATTCCCCAGCACGAAGTATTGCCCGAGCGGCACGGAAAGCGTGGACCACGGCGCAGCAAGACCGTTGTAATCCGCGGAAGTCCCATCGTACAAATCGCCGGTGATGAAAACGATGTCGCTCTTAAGGCGTCCAACGCTCGCGACCAGCCGCTGAGCAGAGCCGATGTTGCGGACGTGCCCGAGATGAACGTCACTGACCAGCGTCGCCGTGCGTCCGCGCCATGCCTCGGGAAGATTCTCGAGTTTTACCGTGATGCGTTTCACGCGAGGTGTAGCCGCGTTCGCAATTCCGTAGACACTGAGCGCCAGAGCGGCGCTCAGAAAAACCACTGCCCAGTGGTCTTTATCCGGATGCAAGCCTGCGAGCGATGCCGCGCCGTAAGCCACCCACAATGCGCAGCTCGCGAAAAACAGAAAGCCAAATATTCCCTGCCAAGCCGCTGCCACGGTGTAATACATCCGCACTGCCACGTTGAAATAACGGAAAGCAAGCAACGAAGCTGTAACGAATGTCACCGAAAGCAATGCGAGTACGATTCGAAGGTAGGAAAGCGCGACGCCAGACTGCACCGGCCAAAAATAAACAATTGTTTCATAGAGCGACGCGTGTCCCGCGAAGAGAATCAGTTGGATTACCGTTACAAAAAACGCCAAACGGCCGCGCACTCAGCGGATTCCTGCTTCCGGTTCATTGTTCATCCTATCCATGGTAGGGGCTTGCGGCGAAATTGCAAGCGCAGCTCGTTTCACAAATTTGCCGGATGCGCTGCTGCTAATTTTACTGCTGCTAACTCTGCGCTTGATGGCTCGAATGATCCAGCAGCAACTCGAAATAGAGCGTGCCGGCTCGCGCATTCGCGTAGTAGGCAGGAATTTCTTGGAACCCGAGCGCCTTGTAAAGCTGCGTCGCATCGCCCATACTTTCCGCAACTGTGTCGAGCCGCATAGCCGTGTAACCCAAGTCGTGCCCTTGGCCGATCAGCGCCTCCGCGAGCTTGCGACCAAGTCCATAGCCTCGAAACTCAGGTTTGACGAAAAGCCGCTTCATCTCGCACACCGTCGGCTCAATCTGCCGAATCGCTCCGCAACCCGCCGGGACCCCGCCAACGCGCGCCAATAGGAGTCGGCCGGTCGGCCCTGCGTACTTGCCGGGCGGCTATGCGAGTTCTTGATCGAAATCCTGGTAAGCCAGCGAAAAGCCGATCCACGCTGCATATTCGACGAAAAGCTCGCGAACCGCGTTAATATCGGCGGGCGTTTGAGCTTCCGTGAGCGTCGTGTTGCGGGTGGTGCCGATCACAGTGCATTTCAACTTACAATGACAGGAAAGAAGTAGGAACTCCTCGCATTTCCTGTGAAGATTCCATTTTGGACGGAAGAAGCAGGATTCAGCACATGCCACCTAAAAAGAAAAAGTTGAAATTCAAAGTGGGGACCGAAGCCCGGCGGCGTGCCCGTCTCGGTATCGGCCTGCCTCCTCCCGAACGCACAATCACTGAAAAGCGTTTGAAGAGACCTAAGCACAAGAAAAATTTGAAGGATTTGATCGCCGAGGATTAAGAAAGCATTTCAGCCGCGTAGGCCTGCTTACCCCCGGCGGCTTCAGCTTGTCCTGAGAAACGAAGGGCCTGCGCCAACGTGACACAAGCACCGTGATCGCAAATGCTTGCCGGAAAATAGGTCCCCACGGAACCTAATTGCGCGACCCTCAACCGGGCTTGTGGTTGGGAACCACTTCGCCGGGTCTAAAAAGCGGCATAACGGTCCTTTTCGTCGAAGCCGCCGCCTCCTTAGCCATATTTTCGAGATCCTGTTTCGCAAATCCTACGGAACGCTCCAGGATTTTGCCATCCTGCGAAATCAAGAACACGCTCGGCACATTCGTAATCCCGTATTCATTGGAAGCGGTAAAAGTGTTTTCATCGTCAATCAGGAGCGGGAATTTCACCCCAAATTCCTGTGCAAACTCTCGCGTATCGTCGCGGTTGTTCTGCGATACCCCCAGAAATGTGAAGCCATCGTTACCGTAGGTCTCATACATTCGCTCGAGAAAAGGGAACGTAAACTGGCACGTCGGGCAGCTCACTTTGAAAAACGCGGCCAACACCGGACCTTTTTTCAATGCCTCTTCGAGCAAAAAGATCTGGCCGTTTGTATCCTTCAGCGAGATCGCCGGCGCCGGTTCGCCCGCTGGCAGCGTGCTCAGCCGCTTGCCGCAAAAGATGCCCCGCACCGCGTTCTTTAAGCTCATTCTAAAACTCTAACCCCTCCCGATTAGATGATTGCCGCAGCGAAAGGATTCTGAAGCGAAAATGTCACTGACACCAATTTGATCCGGCCTAAAGTACAATGAAGGAAAGTCCGCCGAACTAGCACGACTAGTGGATGTTGCGCGTTTTGCGCCCCACGTAATCCATCAAAAGGTACTGTCCCAGCGTGTAAGGAGTGGTGAAGTAGGCTTTACCGCGGCAAAGCTCCGTGACTTTCTGCACGAAATGCACCAGGCTGTAGTCGCTCGCCAGCATGAAAGTATTGATCAATATTCCGGCGCGTTTGCACTTGGCAACTTCCTCGAGCGTTTGCGTCACAACCAGCGGATCGAGCCCAAAAGCATTCTTGTAGATGCGCCCGTCTTCAAGCGTCAGCGCCGAAGGCTTGCCGTCGGTGATCATCACAATCTGCCGCATGTCTTTCTTTTGCCGCGCCAGAATTCGCTGCGCCAGCCGAAGTCCCTCGCGCGTATTGGTGTAATAGGGCCCCACCCGCACCCGCGCGAGTTTGCCCAGCGGAATCTCCTCCGCACTGTCGTGAAACAGTACGCAATGCAGCGAATCGCCCGGATACTGCGTGCGGATCAAATGTGACAGCGCCAGCGCCACGCGCTTTGCCGGTGTAAAGCGATCCTCGCCATAGAGAATCATGCTGTGGCTGCAATCGAGCATCAGCACCGTCGCGCAAGAGCTTTGGTACTCGCACTGGTGCACCATCAGATCCGGATAATCCAGCTCGATCGGAATCCCCGCGCCATTGCGCTGCACGGCATTGAAAAGCGTCCCGCTGATGTCGATGTTCAGCGTGTCGCCAAATTCATAATTCTTCGACGTGCCTCCGGATTCCACGCCCGTCGCCAGATCCCGCGTGTCGTGCCGCCCAAAGCTGCTCTTGCCCAGCGACGCCAGCAGATCCTTCAGCGTCTTGAAGCCGAGAAAATCGAGCGTCTTGTCCGTAATTTCAAAGCGCGCCTCCACGTTTTTCCCATCGCCGCTGCCCACCTGACCGCCCGGGGTCTCCGAAGGAGGATGCGTCACATGCGCCGACTGCTGCTGTTGCTCCGAAATGTATCCTTCCTGCTCCATGCGCCGGATAATTTGATTCACTAAATCGCTCAATTCCTGATTTTGCGAAAGGTCGGGGTTCTCCAGTAGCTTCTCCATCATCTCGGGAGGAATTAGGTCGCCTTCTTCCAGCGCTCGCAGAATCGCTTCGCGCAGAGCCTCCATGTGCTGCTCGCGCGATTTCTGCATATCCAGCTCGTAAATGCCATATTGCGAGTCGAAACCGCTCTGCAGGAAGAAATCCGAGAGCCGGTTCATCAGTTCTTGCAGATCGATATCCTCGGCTGCTTCCGGTGCGTAGCGTGAATAGCGGATGTATTTCATTTTTCTCGCGATGCTCAGCGCGTCAGTTGAACTGCCTTCGCGGCGATCTTCCGCCGGAGCCTTCGCGTGGATCGCGCGGCTCAGGCGCCTTGCGCGGTTCCGCGAAATAGCCCCGTTCCTCGCTACGATTGATTCGTTTGTGCGACCACAGTCCTTCCAGCATGAATTCCGCGGCGCTTGTCACCGCGGCAGGCTCATCTTTCGGGCCCACACCCAGAATCTCTACATGCTCTAGCACGCCTGGAATCTTTTTCAGCTGCGCAAGAAGCTCCTGGCTCGACGCATGCGCCGGAACTTTCAACTCACCGCCCAGCTCGAACCATTGCACCGTCGGCTGAAAATTGACCTCCGAAAAATACCGCGTGAATGTTTTTCCCACAGCCGCGCGGATTAGTTCCCTCGCAATATTGTCCGCCCCGCGCAATTCGCCCTCGTATTCGAGTTCGAATTTCCCGGTCATCGCCGGAATCGCAGCATACACATCGGACACCCGCGCCGCCGCGCTCGCATCGCGTGTTCGCACCGCTCGCTGCTCGGCGCTGCTAAGCACATTTTCGAGGGAACTGATCGGCAACCGCTGGCTTACGCCCGAACGCCGGTCCACACGTTTGTCATCCCGTGCCTGAAACGCAATCTCCTCCACCACTTCGAGAATGTAATGCGGAATCTCCACACGCCGCGTCGCTTCGCGCTCGGTCCACGATTCCTGCGACGTGATCGCCATCCCTTCCGCGATTGTCGCCGGATAATGCGTCCGGATCTCAGATCCGATGCGGTCTTTGAGCGGAGTGATGATCTTGCCGCGCGCCGTGTAATCCTCCGGATTCGCCGTGAAAACAAGCAACACGTCCAGCGCCATCCGCACCGGATAACCCTTAATCTGCACGTCCCCCTCTTGCATGATATTGAATAGCCCCACCTGGATTTTCCCGGCCAAGTCAGGCAGTTCGTTGATCGCGAAAATTCCGCGATTCGCGCGCGGCAAAAGCCCGTAATGAATCGTAAATTCATCCGAGAGATTCCGGCCCCCTCGCGCCGCCTTGATCGGATCCACGTCGCCGATCATGTCCGCAATCGTCACGTCCGGTGTGGCCAGCTTTTCTACGTAACGATGCTCCCGCGAAAGCCATGCGATCAGCGTGGAATCGCCCTCGCTCGCAATCCGTTCCCGGCAGGCCCGGCAAATCGGACGGTACGGATTGTCATTGATTTCACAACCCGCCACCACCGGCACATGCGCATCCATAAATCCCATCAGCCCGCGCAAGATCCGCGATTTCGCCTGGCCCCTCAACCCCAGAAGTATGAAATGATGCCGCGAGAGAATTGCGTTGATAATCTGCGGGATCACGGTGTCGTCGTAGCCGTGCACGCCCGGAAAAAGCGTCTCACCCTTCTCCATCCTGCACAGGAGATTCTCGCGCAACTCCTGCCGCAGGGATCGATTGGCAAGGCGCTGCTCGGACCAATTGCTGCTGCTGCGAAGCTCACCAAGAGTTTTCGGCTGCGAAGTCATGAGGGCCCCGATTCTCGTTTAGATATGCTTCTCAAGTAGAGATGCTGCCCAGCTGATGCAGGTCGCGCAAAAGTCATTATAGAGGAATGGAACCCTCACCGGCACGTCATAAGATTGGAGTCAGTTGGGGCCGTGGCCGTTGCCCGCAGCGCGTTTGCGCACTGATTGGCGCTCTTCGAGCTTGGGAAGGAACTCTTCGAGCCATTGTTCGAGGAAATCGCAGCGCTCATTTTCGCACCGCATCTGCAGCAGCTTCTGCTTTTGCTCCAGTTCAATCGGAAGCCGCGCCGCCATTCGATAGGCCAGCGAAAACTCGCGTTCTTCGGAAGAATCCACCCATGCCTGGCCGTAGAGCAGGACGTGGCAGTCCTGCAGGAGTTGCACGATGCGCGTTTTCTTCTGTGCGTCTTCGCGCGCGAGCTCTTCGGAAAGGTATTCAACCACTCCTTCGTGGTAGATTTCGTCTTGCAGCAACTGCAGCAAGCGAAATGGCGCCCGCCCACGAGTTAGGATGTCCATCCGGCCATCCGGATACTGCTTCATCTTCTGAACGATTTCAGCCGTGCAGCCTATAGCCGCAACGTTCTGTCCGGTGGCGTAAATCATCCCGAACTCGAGCTTCTGCACAATGCAGCGCCCAATCATCTTCTTGTATCGCGGCTCGAAAATATGCAGGGGAAGGGCAGCGCCGGGCAGCAGCACCACATCCAGTGGGAAAAGCGGAATCCGAGTAGGTCTCATAAAGTCCCGAGGTCAACAACAGGATTAGCTTAACGCAGAAGTGTCAAAGCTGCTTGCATTTCATCGCGGGCATGCATGTCCCCCGCGCGTTGGGCCACAACAATGCCGTCCGAAAGCATCTTGCGCGCTTCGTCCAGGCGCCCCATGCGCGAGAGCAGCTGCCCATATTGAAAATAGCCGGCCACATAACCGGGATTCATATCGAGGAGCTTCTGAAAATGCTCGTTGGCAGTTGAATCATCCCCGAGCTTCACGCATTCCAGCGCAAGCCCATAACGCGCAAACGCGTCCGCAGGTTTATCCGCCACAAACTGCTCGAGCGCTTCGCGCCGCGTCTTCTGTGCTTGGGTCATGGTTTGAAAGACCGTATTATAACGAGCGTCGCGGCCCGCGCCAAGCGGCGCGAATGAAATCCCTCTATGAGATTTCGCAATGCCTAACCCGTCGAAGAAGCGGCCGGCGGATAGAGAAGCGATTGATTTTAAGACCGGCCCGACGGGAAAGCCCGTGAGCGCGTCGTGTTCGGAAATCGTCGAGGCGGTGCTGCCTAACGACGCGAACCCTCTCGGCAAAATGCTGGGCGGCCGCGTGATGCACCTCATCGATATCGCCGGAGCGCTCGCCGCCACCCGGCACTCCAACAGCCGCGTCGTAACCGCGTCCGTCGACTACATGGACTTCCGCTTTCCCATTGACGTCGGCGAATGGATCGTTCTGAAGTCCAGCGTGAATCGCGTCTTCCGCACCTCGATGGAAGTCGGCGTAAAAGTCTTTGCGGAGAATGTACTCACCGGCGAACGGAGACACACCAGCAGCGCCTACCTTACCTTTGTTGCCGTCGACGATAACCGGCAGCCCAAGCCTGTTCCGCCCCTGATCCTCGAAACAGTGGGAGATCAGCGCAGACACGACGAGGCGGGTGAACGCCGCCACACGCGCCTGGCCTTGCGGAACAAAGAACGTTCAAAGGGTTAGTGTCGGGATGTAGCTATTGCAGGTAGCGTTGAATTGCGAGCGCCGTCTGGTTCGCCGTCTCCACGCATTTCCCGAGGGAAGGCCCCTCCAGATAATTGCCGCAGAAAAAGAGTCCGGAATTCGCGCGTTCGCCATCGCGGATCGATTCCACCACGTGTCCGTGCCCCAGGTTGTACTGAGGCAGCGCCTTCGGATGTTTCCACACGGCTGACGCAGCAGGCGCCCCGCTGATCTGCAGAATCCGCGCGTTGTCATCCTGCACAATCGCGGCAATCTCATCCTCAGAACGCTCCACAATCTTCGGGTCGGTCGCGCCGCCGATGAAACTCGTAATCGCCGCAGATCCCGCAGGCGCTCGTCCCGTAAACAGCGATGAGTTCCACACCGTGCCCAGCGTCCTCACCTTCTCGCTGCGCGGCACCAGGAATCCGAATCCATCGAGCTTCTCGGCAATCTGCCGGTCGTAATATCCGCACGCCACCACCGCCACCGGCGCATACGCCACTCCCGAAAGCATCTGCGTCAACGGGGAAGAAACTTGCGTAGCCAGGTGCCCCGCTGTGTATGCCGGAGTCGACACCACCAGCGCCGCTGCCTCCAGCATCTCGCTTCGCCCGCCGCACTCGACGCAAACCTGATATTTCGCAGCGCGCGCCACTGATGAGGCCTTCGCTCCCAGCCGAACGCTCTCCCCAAGTTTCCCGGCAATCGCGTTTGCCAGCGCCCCCACTCCATCCTTGAACGAGCAAAGCGGAGGAGGCCCGCCGCGCTTCTCCTTCTCCGGTCGTGATTTCATCGCTCCGCGCAGCACGCTTCCATATTCCCGTTCCCATTCCTCCAGGCTCGGGAATGCTACTTTCAGGCTCAGCTTTTCAGGATCGCCCGCATACACGCCCGAAACGAATGGCGCTACGAGATACTCCAGGATTTCATGCCCGAATTTCCGCCGCACGAAATCCGCCACCGACTCCTCTTTCGTCGGCGGCTTCGTGCGTTTGAAGGGCTCGGAAACAATTTTCGCCCGCGATATCAATCCAAGCAGGGAACTGGCCATCAACGTCTGCGGCGTCATCGGAATTTTTTGCAGCCGCCCGCGAAGGTAAATAAACCGCGGCGCGCGCGGATCGGCTCGCTCGAGTTCCTCTTCCAGCCCAACTTCGTGAATCAGTTCGAGGATCGCTTCGGTGCCCTGAAAGCTCTGTGGACCAGATTCGAAAAGAAATCCATCCTTTCGCACGCTGCCCGCAAGGCCCCCCACGCGCGCGGAAGCTTCCAGAAGAATTACAGGCAGGCCAAGCCGTTTCAGGCGGTAAGCGCAGGCAAGCCCGGAAATTCCCGCGCCAATCACAATCACTTGCTTGGGCTCAGCCATCGGACTCCACTAAAGCGTCTTCGAAAACAGCGGCCGCTGATCCATCTGCTGTTCGTGCAGATATCGGTCGAAAGTCATCGCCACGTTGCGAATAAAAATACGCCCTAGCGGCGCGACGCGAATTTCATCGCCGCTCAGAGTCACCAGTCCTTCGCTCTGCAGTTGTTCCAGCCGTTCCAGCTCCGGCGCGAAATATTCATCGAACGCTATCGAGAATTCGCGTTCCACCTCGCGCTTGGGAATCACCGTGTGGCACAAAAGCCGCCCAATCACGTCCCGCCGCAAGCGGTCATCCTCCGACAAGCGATATCCGCGCATCGTCGCAATGCCGCGCGACGCCACCGCCGCTTGGTAAGCCGGAACCTCGCGCCGGTTCTGCGCATACGCTTCGCCGATCGAGCTGATCGCGCTCACGCCCATCCCATAAAGGTCCGCGCCTGCCTTCGTCGTGTACCCCTGAAAATTCCGGTGCAGCGTGCGATTGCGCTGCGCCACCGAAAGTTCATCGCCCGGTTTCGCGAAATGGTCCATCCCGATGTAGTGATATCCCGCGTTCAAAAAGCCTTCGAGCCCCGCCCGGAAAATCCGGAACTTCTCCATCCCCTCCGGCAAATGCGTTTCAAACGAGCCCTGCTGCTTCTTCAGCCACGGCACGTGCGCGTAGCTGAACATCGCGATGCGATCGGGCTCCAGCGTGAGAGTTTTCTCGATCGTCGCCTTGAAACTGTCGGCCGTTTGATACGGTAAGCCGTAAATCAAATCCATGTTGATGCTTTCAAATCCCAGCTCGCGCGCCGTCAGGATCAAATCGCGCGTCATCTCATACGGCTGCACGCGATGGATCGTCTCCTGCACCCGCGCCTCGAAATCCTGCACCCCCATGCTCAGCCGGTTGAAGCCCAGTTTGCGCAACGTCTCGAAGTGCGCCCGGTTCGTTACCCGCGGATCAACCTCAATTCCAATTTCCGCATCCCGCGCGAACTCGAACCGCTCCCGCGTATGCTCAAAAAGATCCTCCATCTGCGCGGGCGTCAAATACGTCGGCGTTCCGCCGCCCCAGTGAAACTGAATCACCGGCCGCCTCTTCGAAACCTGCCCGCCCACGTGGCTGATTTCCCGCTTCAATGTTTCCAGGTAAGGAATCGCCACGCTCTTATCCTTCTGAATCGACACATTGCAAGCGCAGAAAAGGCACAGAGTTTCACAGAAGGGAATATGCATGTAGAGCGACACAGGCGTCGCCCGCTCTTCGGCCCGCGCACAGTATTTCTCAAAATCCTCAGGCCCGAAATCGTCCTTCCACACCGGCGCCGTCGGATAACTCGTATACCGCGGACCTGGCCGGTTGTATTTCTCGAGCGCCGCGTCGGAAACCTGCCCGATCTCCAGTTTCTCGATTTGGCTCTCAGTGGCGCGCGTCGGATTCATTCAATCCACCTTGCCGCTGTGCGCGCCGCCACCGCAGCAGCTTTCCCCGCTTCGACAAACGCCCGCGCATTCTCCACCGGCGTCGTCGGCAAAATCCCGTGTCCTAGATTCAAAATGTGGCCGACTCCACCAGTCTTCTCCACCGCCTCTCGCGCCGCATCGCGAATCGTTTGTTCGTCTCCCAGTAAAACATTCGGATCCACATTCCCCTGCAGCGCAACACGATCGCCCAACGCGCAACGCGCCTCCCCAAGGTCCGTTCGCCAGTCAACGCTCAGCACATCCGCCCCGCTATTCGATTGCGGCTCGACGAGATGCGAACTCGCTTTCCCGTACAAAATCTTCGGAACGCCCGCCGCCCCAAGCGACTCAAACACCAGCCGCGTTGCCGGCAACTCAAAAGCCTCATATTCCTCGCGCGACAGTTCGCCCGCCCAGGTATCAAACAGCTGCACCACCGCAGCCCCTGCGGCGATCTGCGATTGCAGATAGCCCACCGTGGCACGCGCTATCCGCGCCAGAAGATCGCGAAGCAATGCCGGTTCCTCGCGCATGAATCGCTTCGTCCGCGAAATGTCTCCGCGCGTCTGCCCCTCAATCATGTAACACGCCAGCGTCCACGGCGCTGCCGCAAAACCAATCACCGGAACTTCCGGCCCCACCTCGCCGCAAATCGCACGAATCGCGTCGCCCACGAATCGCGTGTCGCGCTCCGGATCAAAATCGCTAAGCCGCTCAATCGCCGCCCTCTTGCGTACCGGATTCGAAAGCACGGGCCCCGAATCGGGCACATCGAGTTGCATCCCCATCGCTTCCGCCACTATCAAAATATCGGAGAATACGATCACCGCATCCACGCCGATCGCGCGAAATGGCTGCAGCGATACTTCCGCCGCAAGCTCCGGCGTTTTGCAGATTTCGAGGAAGGAGTGCTTGGCCCGAATAGCCTGATATTCCGGCAGGTAGCGCCCAGCCTGGCGCAGGATCCACACAGGCACGCGTTCTACCGCCTCGAACCGGCACGCGCGTAGAAATAATTCTTTTCGGTTTTCGTTCACCCGGCTCATGCGTTCCTGTGGTCGAAACGATGATAGCAGATGGGCCACAAGCCCGCACGTTTCGAGGCTGTTACGATAGTGGCCTCTGTCCCAGGCGCGTTCGTGGGCGATTCAGGGCTATAATTGCCATTCATCTGGGTACAGAGGCAGGAACAGAGCGACGACAGAAGCGTCGCCATAAGCACGGCATGACCCACTATTATCTCGGCTACGTTAGTTTGGCGCTCTACATCGCGAGCTTTCTCTGCTACGCGCGCTTTCTCTATGTCCCGGATTTGTGGCTCGGGCGCATGGCCACATTCCTTCTCGCCGGTGGAATCGTGATGCACTATTTCGCGCTTCTCGAGCGCTCCCGCTGGATTCACACCGTTCCCTACAACGATCTCTACGGCTCGATGTCCCTGTTCGCCTGGTTGCTTGGTGTCACTTATCTGGGCCTCGAACTGTTTCACCGCCAGCGCTCAGTCGGCGCATTCGTCACACTTTTGCTGATCGTATGGATCGTACTGCTCGCCGTGCTTGCGCCCAATGAAGCTCCGCCCCCTCCGTCCGCGCGTGGCCCGCTGTTCGCTTTTCATGTGACGCTTAACACCTGGGCCTACACCGCCTTCGCTCTGTCATTCGTGCTCAGCATCATCTACCTGGGCCAGGATCGCGTCCTGCGTTCTCGCAAACTGGCCACTCCATTCTGGCGCTTTCCTGCTCTGGATGTGCTCGACCGCATGGCGCGTAGCAGCGTCTACGTCGGCCTAGCAGCGCTCATCCTCGGCGTGAGCATGGGTTTTGTCTGGGAGCGGCGGTTGAGCGGCGGTTATTCGTGGGGCGATCCCAAAGTGCTGATCACCCTCGCGATTTTGGCGGCTTACGTCGCCTATCTTAGGTTGTCGCGAAGCGCGGCGTGGCGTGGCGCGCGTGCGGCAAAATTGTGCGCTTTCAATTTTGCCGTCGTTCTTTTCAGCTACACGTTCGTGAATTTGTACCTAACGAGGTTCCATCGCTTCTTTTGAAATTGGCATGTCCACTCTGGCCAACTCGAAACGCACCGGCGCCGGGAAAATTGACGTCGCGCTCATCGGCTGCAGTCACCACACGGCACCAATCGAAATCCGCGAACGCGTAACCTTCAGCCCCGAGCAGGCTGTTGCCGCTGCGGAAGAATTGCGCAAGCGCGGAATTCTCGACGAAGCTGTGGTCCTCTCCACCTGCAATCGCAGTGAGCTGTACGGCGTTCCGACGGAGCAAAGCCACGCCGTCACGGACGCCATGGAAATTTTCCTCACGACGTTTCATGGCGTGCCGCGCGCGGATCTCAGCGGACGTCTTTACCGCTGGAACGGGCCGGACGCGGTCCGCCATCTTTTCCGCGTTGCATCGGGACTCGATTCGATGATGCTTGGCGAAGCAGAGATCCTCGGGCAGCTGCGCAACGCTTATACGCAGGCTCTCGATCACGGCTCCACGGGCCCTGTGCTCAATCGCGTGTTTCAGGGCGCGATTGAGGTGGGCAAGCGCGTGCGCTCGGAGACGGAAGTCGGCGCGCGGCCCATGTCCGTGGCTCTCGCGGGTGTGAAACTCGCCGAGCGCGTCTTCGGCAATTTGAAAGGGCACTCCGCCCTGATTCTGGGCGCGGGCGCGGTGGCCGAGCAGGTGGTTGAGAATCTCCGCAATCGCGGCATTGGCCGATTGCGGGTGGTGAACCGGTCCTACGACCATGCCGAAGAGCTGGCGCGAAAAATGGGCGGCGAAGCGATCGAGTGGTCGTCGCTCGAACGCGTGCTGGGCGTGCCGGATATTGTGATTACGTCGGTGGGAGGCACTGGCGCTGTTCTCACCAGAGCGCTGCTCGAGCGGGCGATCTCGGCGCGCGAAGGCCGGCCGATGTTCGTTGTTGATCTCGGCGTGCCGCGCAATATCACCGACGACGCGGCGGGGATTTACAACCTGTATCTCTACAACATCGACGACCTCGGCGAAATCGTCGAGCAGAACAAAAAGGCTCGCGAAGCGGAAGTGCCGCGCGCCGAAGCCATCGTCGCCGAGCACATTGCGAAATTCGAATCTTGGCGCGCGGCCCTCGAAGCCGGCTCCCTCGTGGACGATCTGCGCGACAGTTTTCATAAGCACCGCGAAATGCTGATCCGCGAAAAGCTGGCTGAGATGGACGACGTCTCGCCCGAAGAGCGCGCGCGGATCGCGCACATCACCGAAGAGTTGATCGAACGCGTACTCGAGCAGCCTTCACAGAAACTGCGTCGCAGCCGCGAGATGCGCGGCCATCTGGCTGGGCTTGATGCCCTCCGCCATCTTTTCGGCTTGGACGCGGCGAAGGACGAGGACAAGGATTGAAGCCGCTGCGCATTGGCACCCGCGGCAGCGCGCTCGCGCTCTGGCAAGCCAATCATCTGCGCGACGCGCTGGCAAAATCGTTCGGTATCGAAAGCGAGATTGTGACCGTGAAGACCTCGGGTGACAAATTCGCTGGGGCGCCGGTCGAACAGATCGGAGTCCGCGGTATCTTCACCAAAGAACTCGAAGACGCGCTGATTGACGGCCGCGCGGATGTGGCTGTGCACAGCATGAAGGATGTTCCCACCGAGTTTTCCGAGGTTTGCGAAATCGCGATTGTGTTTCCGCGCGAAGATCCGCGCGACGCGCTCGTTTCGCGGCACGGCGAATCGCTCAATAAACTGCCGCGGGGCGCGCGTATCGGCACCAGCAGCCTGCGGCGCGCATCGCAGCTTCGCCAGTTTCGCAGCGATTTCCAAATTGTCGAGGTGCGGGGCAATGTAGACACGCGCCTTCGCACAGTTGCCGGCGGCGAAGTGGACGCGATGATCCTCGCCAAGGCGGGACTCGACCGCCTGAACGCCGGCGAACGGATCACCGAAATTCTTCCTCCGGAAATCATGTTGCCGGCTGTGGGACAAGGAGCGCTCGGGCTGGAATTCCTTGCGGCGCGAGACGACGAATTCTCCTTCGTGAAGAAATTGGTCGATAATCCGACTTCGCTCGCGGTTTCCGCAGAAAGAATGGTGCTTGCGAATCTGCAAGGCGGCTGCCGGCTGCCGCTTGGTGCCTGGGGACGATTCGAGGGCGGCCAACTCATTCTCGAAGCGTGCGTTCTCTCGGCCGACGGCGCAGAGAGCGTTCGCCGAAGCGGATCGGCTGCGTGCACCTCGAAAAAAGAGGCCGAGGAGCTCGGGCGCGAAGTCGCGAAAAACTTGCTGGACACCGGAGCGGGCCGGATTCTGCAGCTCGCGGGAAGGTCCGTTGGCCAGAGCTAACCAGCCGCTGGCAGGGAAGCGCATCGTCGTCACGCGCGCGCCCGACCAAGCGTGTGAATTGATTCGCGAGCTGGAGCGGCTCGGCGCAGAAGTTCTTATTTTGCCCACTGTGACTTTCGTTCCTCCGTCCGATTGGCAGCCGGTGGATTCGGCGCTGCGTGCGATTCGCGAATTTGACTGGATTCTGCTGACGAGCCAGAATGCAGTTCGATTTCTCGCGCAGCGATGCGGCGAATTGAAGCTTGACGTGAGTGTTCTGACGCCACAGATGCCTTCGATTGCTGCCGTGGCACCGGCGACCGCGCAAGCCGCTGCCGAGGCTGGTTTTCAAGTGGCTTACACGGCGAAGGAGCACAGCGGCGAAGGCCTGGCGCGTGAGTTACAAGCTTCCATGCGAAAAAGCCATGTGCTCTTGCCTCGGAGCGATCGAGCGGATGATCGCCTGCCGAATCTGTTGCGTGAATCTGGTGCGCGGGTGACCGAAGTGGTGGCCTATCGAACGGCCGAACCCGAGAAGTTGGACAAAGAGATTGTGGGTCGAATCGAGCGCGCAGAGGTGGACGCGATTGTGTTTGCCAGCCCGTCGGCGTATCACAATCTGAGCGATGTAATCGGCGCGAAGCGGCTGGCAGAACTTTCGTCGCGAGTGGATTTTGCCGCGATCGGACCAACGACGGCACGCGCATTGCGCGAAACCGCAGCGCGGGTGGCGATTGAAGCCAACAACTCCTCCGCCGCGGGTCTGGCCGATGCTATCGCGAAGCACTATCAGCGGCAGGTTTCGTTAAAAGGTTTGAAGAATTGAGGTTTGCATGACATTTCCAACTCATAGACCCAGACGGTTGCGGCGCACCGAAGCGCTGCGCGGGTTCGTCCGCGAGACGCGGCTTTCGACGAACGGTCTCGTGTATCCGTTGTTCGCTTGCCCGGGGACCAAGGTGCGGACCGAAGTGAGCTCGATGCCGGGAATTTTCCAGCAGTCGGTGGACCAGATTGTGGAGGAGTGCCGCGAGGTGGCGGGGCTCGGAATCCCCGCGGTGATTTTGTTCGGCCTGCCGCATAAGAAAGATGACGTTGGCTCCGAGGCATCCGATCCGAACGGTGCCGTGCAACGCGCGATCGAAGCGATTCGCAAAGCCAACCTCGATCTGCTCGTGATCACGGATGTGTGCCTGTGCGAATACACCAGCCACGGACACTGCGGCGTGATTGAGAAGGGCGACGTCGCGAACGATCCTAGCGTCGAGCGCTTGGCCGCCGCCGCGCTTTCGCATGCTCGTGCTGGAGGGGATATCGTGGCTCCGTCGGACATGATGGACGGCCGCGTGGGCGCGATCCGGCAGAAGCTCGACGCGAACGGATTTGAGGACGTGGCGATTCTTTCCTACGCGGCTAAATATTGCTCGGGATTTTATGGGCCGTTTCGCGACGCGGCGCAATCGGCGCCGCAGTTTGGCGACCGGCGCAGCTACCAGATGGACCCGGCCAACGCGCGCGAGGCGTTGCGCGAGGTGACGCTTGATCTGGAAGAGGGCGCTGACATGATCATGGTGAAGCCCGCCCTGCCGTATCTCGATATTATTCAGCGAGTTCGCGAACGGTTTGACGCGCCGGTGGCGGCGTACAACGTGAGTGGCGAGTATGCCATGGTGAAAGCGGCCGCGCGAAATGGCTGGATTGACGAGCAGCGGGTGGTGCTCGAAATCGTGACGAGCATCCAGCGAGCGGGCGCGGAGATCGTTCTGACGTATCACGCGAAGGACGTGGCGCGGTGGCTGAAGCATTGCTGAGCAGCGGCGCGGGAAAACGAATCTTTCTGCAATTCCACCGAAACTTTCAGCCTGTTTCATGCTATGATACGAATAAGTGATGTTACCGGCGTCGTCTTTTTGACCTGCCGAGGAGGCGCCATAGGCGCCGCAGTTCCCGGCTCACGAACCCTTTGCAGCCTCAAATTTCTAATCGTAACACCGCGATTAGAATTCCTCGTAAGTCACAGAAAACAAGCGCCAAATCGAATTTCTAATCGTAACAAGACGCGCTTTTCGCGCCCTCGCTATCCGAGGCGAAAGCAGCAGCGCGAGTCTTCGCCCGGGATGGCAAGCCAATGATGAAGGAAGGAGTGAAACGGGTGAGCGGAAGCGGCGAGCGGCCGAAGTCGGACGCGATCTTCGAGCGCGGCAAGAAAATTCTCGTAGGCGGGGTGGATAGTCCGGTGCGAGCGTTTCGCGCCGTGGGCGGGACGCCGCTCGTGGTCGAGCGCGCGGAGGGGGCGCGGCTCTACGATGTGGATGGGCGCGAGTACCTCGACTATGTCTGTTCCTGGGGCGCGCTGATTCTAGGGCATGCCCATCTGGGTGTGGTGCGCGCGGTGGCGGAGCAAGCGAAGCTCGGAACGAGCTACGGAATGACGTCGCCGCTCGAAATCGAGCTTGCCGAGCAGATTGCGAAGGCGTTGCCCTCGATTGAGCGGATGAGGTTCGTTAGCTCGGGCACCGAGGCGACGATGAGTGCGGTGCGGGTGGCGCGCGGATTTACGAGGCGTGATTTGATTTTGAAATTCGAGGGCGGATATCACGGACATTCGGATAGTTTCTTGGTGGACGCGGGATCGGGGCTGGCCACGCTCGGAATTTCGTCGAGCCCGGGCCTTCCGGATGCGCTGGCAAAGCTGACGTTGAATGCGCCGTATAACGAAGCGGAGGCGGTGGAGAAGATTTTCAAGCAGCATGCCGGAAAAATTGCAGCGGTGATTGTCGAGCCGGTGGCGGCGAATATGGGAGTGGTCGAGCCGGCGCGCGGATTTTTGGAAGCGCTTCGGGAGATTACGCGACGTGATGGAGCGTTATTGATTTTGGACGAGGTGATTACGGGTTTTCGCAGCGCGCATGGCGGGGCGCAGAAGCTTTTTGGCATCGAGCCGGATTTGACGACGATGGGGAAAATCATCGGCGGCGGCTTGCCGGTGGCGGCGTACGGCGGGCGCGCGGAAATTATGGAGATGGTGGCCCCGCTGGGGCCGGTTTATCAGGCGGGGACGCTGTCAGGAAACCCGCTGGCGATGCGCGCGGGATTGGCAACTCTGCCGAAGCTCAGCGCGCCGGGATTCTATGAAGACTTGAATACGAAGTCGGCGCGGCTAGCGGATGGCTTGCGAGCAGCGTTGAAGGAAAGCGGCGTGAAGGGGAGCGTGAATGCGGTGGGTTCGCTCATGACCATGTTTTTCACAGGCGAACCAGTGAAGGATTATTCGGGCGCGAAGAAGTCGGATACGAAGATGTACGCGGCGTTTTTCCAGGCGATGCTCGCACGGGGTGTGTTCATTGCGCCGGCTCAGTTTGAGGCTTTGTTTGTCTCGGCGGCGCACAGCGACGCGGATATTGAGCGGACGATTGCGGCCGCGGCGGAGAGTTTGCGGGCGATTATTCGCGCATAAGAAGAGTCAAAAGAGCCGGCGAGACGCCGGCGTTACAGAATGGACGGATTGGCTGTCGGGGAATTACGGGCAGTTTTGCGTGAGCGGTCCTGCGACGGTGTGAAGATTATTTTGCGGAGTCGTTGCGGACGACCTGGCCGCCTTTCATTACGAACTTGACCTGTTCCAGTAGCTTGATGTCGGCCAGGGGGTCGCCGTTTACGGCGATGATGTCGGCAAATTTGCCTGGTTCGATGGAGCCGATCTGGTCGCCCCAGCCCATCAAGTCGGCGGCGTTGATGGTGGCGGAGTGGATGGCGTCGAGCGGGGACATGCCGTAGCGCGTCATCCACTCGAATTCGATGGCCTGGGTGCCGTGGGGGAATGGGCCGGCATCGGTGCCAAAGGCAATCTTCACACCTGCGGCCAGCGCTTTCCTGAAACTCACTTCGTGGATTACCACGCGGCTGGTTTTGCCTCCAGACATGGCGAGATCGGCTTTTTCCAGCGCTCCTGCATACACATAGAGTGTGGGAACAAGATAGATTCCCTTTTTCGCCATTTTGGCGATGGCTTCATCGTCGAGCTGGATTCCGTGCTCGATGGAGGCGACGCCTGCGTCGAGGCAGTAGTGCAGGCCGGGCCCGTCGTAGGCGTGGCAGGCGACTTTGATGCCTTTCAGGCGAGCCTCGTCAACGATCGCGTCGGTTTCTTCGAGACTGAAATCGGCGATGCTCTTGATTTTGCCGTCGGGCGTGAAGCTGTAGCGATCAGTGCCGTAGATTTTGATCAGGTCGGCACCGTAATTGAATTGTTCGCGGACTGCTTTGCGCGCTTCATACGGACCATCGATGGTCTGCACCCCGATAGGAACGGTGACTTCAGGCGAATAGCCTTCGAGGCCGTAGCCACCGGTGGTGGAGATGCCGCGCGTCGAAACTTTCAGGCGCGGGCCGGGGATGAGGCCCTGGTTGATGGCGTTGCGGACGTCGACGTCACTGTACATGGCGCCTTCGGTTTCCACGTCGCGCATCGCGGTGAAGCCGGCTTCGAGATCTTTTTTCACGTTGAGCGTGGCGAGGATGGTGCGGTACTGCCAGGATTGTTTGAGGAGAATGTCGTCGTAGTGCGAGTCGTCCGTATCGGCGAGCATGATGTGCGTGTGGCAATCGATCAGGCCGGGGAGGACGGTGGACTGGGTGAGGTCGATGACGTTCGCTCCGGCGGGAATTTGGACTTGGTCGGCGGGCGCGATGCTGGCTATTTTGTCGCCATGGATGACGATGATTTGATTGCTGAGCATTTTGCCTGCGCTGACGTCGAGGAGATGGCCGGCTCGGACATAGGTGTCGGGCGGATCGGCGGCGCGAAGGGCACGAGTTGCGAAGACGGCGAGGGCGGCGCTCAGCAGAACTGCGACGAGAACGCCCGAGGCGCGATCCATGGTTCCTCCATTGGGTACGATGGCGGCGAGATTCTAACGCTAAAACCGGCGAGAGGGCGGACTAGTTTTCAAATCCTGGGTGCCGCTCGCGCGGAACTCCGCAGCTTTACGTGAGACGAATCGGGGGCTGCTGCGTCTGAAACTTGCAAATGCGCGGGTGTGGCTCTGCGGCGGCATGGGTTACAATCGGCGGTTTGTTGAGCGCCGAGACAGGGATAGGGCCGCTGCTGCTGATGAAAGGGAGCTACCTGAATGATTTCGACTATGAAAATTGCGCGAGTGATGCGGTGCGCGAGGATTTTGCTGATGGTGGCTGTCTTTTTTGAGGGCGCCGGCGTCGCTCGCGCTGCGTGGCGGCGGGGAGATGAGAAGCCAAAATCGAGCGGCAAACAGGCAGACGAAAAGAAGGATGACAAGGACAAGAAGGATGAAAAGAAGGAAGAGACGCTGCCGCTGAAGACGACCCGCAAAATCAGCTTCACTACGGATGAAGGCACCTGGATGTCGGTTGATATTTCGCCCGACGGAAAGCAAATCGTTCTTGATTTGCTGGGCGACCTCTACCTGATTCCTTCGACGGGCGGGGATGCGAAGCGATTGACGAGCGGGCCAGCGTGGGATTGCCAGCCGCGATTTTCGCCGAACGGGAAGCAGATTGCGTTTATCAGCGACCGGAACGGCAGCGACAACCTGTGGCTGATCAATGTGGACGGCTCGCAGATCGAGGGCAAGGAAGCGAAAAAGGTGAGCGAAGAGACCGACGATCAGCTGGGATCGCCGACGTGGTCGCCGGACGGAAATTACATCGTGGTGCGAAAGTACGGGCAGTATCCCGGGCCGACGGATTATTTGCGCTACGCGAGCCTCTGGATGTTCCACAAGGATGGCGGCAAAGGCGTGGAGCTGGTGAAGGGCGGGAAGAGCGACACGCAGATCAGTTCGGGAGCGGTTTTTTCGGCGGGCGGCAAGCTGGTTTATTTTTCGAGCCATGCGGGGCGGTTTCAGTACAACGCGGACATTGGGCGATTCCAAATAATGAGTTTCAATCGCGAGACGGGCGAGATCGAGAGGCTGACGTCGGAGTACGGAGGGGCGCTGAGGCCGATCGTGTCGCCCGATGGGAAGTGGCTGGTGTACGCGTCGCGAGCCGATGCGAAAACCGGCTTGCGCATTCGCGATCTGGCGACGCTCGAGGAACACTGGCTGGCGCTCCCGATTCAGCGCGACGATCAAGAGGGTTTTGCGGTGAACGATCTGTTGCCAGGTTATGCGTTCACGCCGGACTCGAAGGCAGTGATCTTTACGCGCGATGGGCACATTCAGCGCGTTGATCTGGCAACACGGCAGGTAGCGACGATTCCGTTCAATGCGAAAGTGGATTTGGATCTGGGGCCGCGCGTGCATGTGGACTACGCGGTGGACGACGGGCCGCTGACGGTGCACCAGATGCGCTGGACGAACCAATCGCCCGATGGCAAACGAATCACATTCAGCGCGGTGGGAAAAATCTGGGTGATGGACTTGCCGGACGGCAAGCCGCGCCGCCTGACGAAGGGCGAGGGGCGCGAATACGAGCCGTCGTTCTCGCCGGACGGGAAGTGGATTGCGTATGTGACGTGGTCGGATACGGACGGCGGCCAACTTTGGAAAATTCCGGCGGCGGGCGGCAACGCGACGAAAATCAGCGCGGTGGCTGGATATTATTCGGCGCCGCAATGGTCGCTGGACGGGAGCAAACTGCTTTTCGTGATGGGATCGAAGCACGGATGGCTTACCGAGGACGGCGGAGGCAGGGACAGCGAAGTGCGTGAAATCCGTTGGGTCGCCGCTGACGGAGGAGAAAGCCACAAGGTGGTCACGCTGCCGGATGGATACCAGCAGCCGACGTTCAACTGCGATGGTACGCGCGTGTTTTATATGGAGGACATGCCGGCTGGACCGGTGGAAACGCCGACACCGCCGGCGCGTTTGCTGAAATCGATTCGACTCGATGGGGTGGATAAGAAAACGCACATTCACGTGGATGGGACGTTTGTGCTGATCGTTCCTTCGCCAGACGGAGAATGGCTGGCGATTCAGAATCGCTACGATGCATATTTCGCGGCGTTTCCGAAAGTGGGGGACGCGACGGTGAACATCAACTTCAAGACGCCCGAAGTGCCGCTGCGGCGGTTGACGAAAGAAGGCGCGAACTATCTCTACTGGGCGGATGAAGGCAAGACGCTGACGTGGAGCTTCGGTAATGATTTCTACCGCGTGAAGCGCGACGTGGTGCTGAGCGCGGCGAAACCGGAGAAAGACAAGCCGGAGAATTGGAAGCCGGAGACCTTTGCAATTTCGCTGCAGGTGCCGCGCGACACGCCACAAGGACAGCTCTTCCTGCGCGGCGCACGAATCGTGACGATGAAGGGCGAGGAGGTGATCGCGCAAGGCGATATTTTGATCAAGAACAACCGGATCAAGGCGGTAGCGGCGTCGGGAAGCATTACGGCGCCGGCCGGCGCGAAGATGATTGACGTTAGCGGGAAGACGATTGTGCCGGGGCTGGTGGATATTCATTCGCATTTGAAAACTGAGCGGCCGGAGATGACGAATGAGGAGTGGTCGTATGCGGAGAATCTCGTGTACGGAGTTACGACCACGCGCGATCCTTCGATTGAGTCGAATACCGTGTTCGCGCAGGGCGAACTGGTGGCGACGGGAGATTTGACCGGGCCGCGAATCTATTCGACCGGCACTGCAATCACCACGACGGCGGGCGGACTCACGAGCGCCGAAGATGCGGACAATCTGGTGAAGCGCTACAAGACGCATGGCGCCGATTCGCTGAAGGAATATATGCAGCCGCGACGAATTCAGCGGCAGTGGCTGGCGATGGCAGCCGGGAAAGAAGGAGTGAACATAACGGCGGAAGGCGGCGGCGACCTGAAGACGGATTTGAGCATGGTGCTCGACGGTTATACGGGCGTGGAGCACAGTTTGCCGATCGTGCCAATCTACAAGGACGTGATCCAGCTGGAAGCACAGGCCGGGACGACATATACGCCGACGCTGATCGTTTCCTACGGCGGCGAATTCGGACAATTTTACTGGCGGCAGCGGATGGATATCCACGCCGATCCGAAAGTGATGCGCTTCACGCCGCACGAGCAGGTGGACAGGGTGGCGAGACGGCGCGTGCTGCTGTTCGACGAGGAGTATCCGTTTCCGTTGATCGCGCAGGGGGCGGCCGGAATTGTGAGCAATGGCGGACACGTGGCGCTGGGCTCGCACGGGGAGCAGCAGGGAATCGGGGCGCACTGGGAATTGTGGATGTTGCAATCGGGCGGGATGACGCCGTGGCAGGCGCTGTGGTCGGCGACGATGAATGGGGCGGAGAGCATCGGGCTCGAAAAGCAAATCGGTTCGCTCGAGCCGGGGAAACTGGCGGACTTGCTGGTGCTGAATTCGAATCCGCTGGACGACATCCGCAACTCGCGGGATCTGGAGTATGTCGTGAAGAATGGCGTGGTGTATTCGGCGGAGACTTTGGACGAGGTGTGGCCTGCGGAGAAGAAATTCCCGGAGTTTTTCTGGAAGAAGGATGATGCGGAGTTGACGGCTCTGCCGAAATAGTTGTGAAGTTGCTGCTTGAAGTGCCGCCCTTGGTGCATGGCAGGCGGAGCGGGCTGCGCGGGCGGGTCTTAGACCCGCCCCTACGGCGCACTGTGGGAAGAAAAGGGGCGCTCGTTCGCTGTGATATTCTTTTTGCATGACCGATTTTCCTTCCACGACAATTACGCATCTTGAATGCTCGAAGTGCTGGGAAAAACACTCGCACGAAAAACTGCAGAATTTATGCGCGTGCGGCGGGCCTTTGCTGGGGCGTTACGATCTGGCGAAGGCGAAGCGGACATTGACGCTCGAGGCGCTGAAATCACGCGCGGCAAACATGTGGCGGTATGCGGAGGTGTTGCCGGCGCGGGAAGCTGTGTCGCTGGGCGAAGGAATGACGCCGGTGATTCATGCGCGGCGGCTGGGCGCGCGGCTGGGGCTCGATTCGCTGTACGTGAAGGACGAGGGGCTGAATCCGACGGGGTCGTTCAAGGCGCGAGGCCTATCGGCGGCGGTGACGCGGGCGAAGGAACTGGGCGCAAAGGCGCTGGCGATTCCGACGGCGGGGAATGCGGGCGGGGCGCTGGCGGCGTATGCGGCGGCCGCGGGGATTCCGTGCGTGATCGTGATGCCGTCGGATACGCCGAGCGCGAATATGATGGAGTGCGAGGCTTTCGACGCGGATGTGCGCAAACTCGACGGGTTGATTTCGGATTGCGGGCGATATGTGGGCGAGCACAAGGAGAAGGAAGGATGGTTTGAAGTTTCAACGCTGAAGGAGCCGTATCGAATCGAAGGCAAGAAAACGATGGGGTATGAGTTGTGGGAGCAGTTTGGCGGCAGGTTGCCGGACGTGATTATTTATCCGACGGGCGGCGGCGTGGGGTTGATCGGGATGTGCAAGGGGTTCGAGGAAATGGAAGCGATGGGGTGGATTGGGCGCGAACGGCCGCGCATGGTGGTGGTGCAGGCGACGGGATGCGCGCCGATTGTGGAGGCGTATGCGCGCGGCGAATCGAGCGCGCCGCCTTGGCAGAATGCGGCGACGATTGCGTCGGGGCTGCGCGTGCCGAAGGCGATGGGCGATTTTCTGGTGCTGGCGGGAGTGCGGGCGACGGAGGGGACGGCGGTGTCGTCGACGGATGAGGAGATGCTCGAGGCGGGGAAGGAGTTGGCGTCGGCGGAGGGAATTTTTGCGGCGCCGGAGGGGGCGGCGACGGTGGTGGCAGCGCGAAAGCTGGCGGAGGAGCGGTGGATCAAGGCGCACGAGCGGGTGGTTCTGTTTAATACTGGATGTGGATACAAATATAGCGAGGCTTGGCAGGCGGCGCTGCGAAGGCAGTGATGAGTGACGAGTGACTACGATGAGTGAAGGACAGAAACCGGTGGAAGAGCGGGGTGCGATGGGCGAGCCGGCGCGGTTGACAGATTCGACGGAGCGGCTCTACTACCGCGATTCGTTTTTGCGCGAGTTTGATGCGCGGGTGATTTCGTGCGAGAGGGAAGGCGAGCGTTGGAAAATCGTGCTGGATCGCACGGCGTTTTATCCGACGTCGGGAGGACAGCCCTATGATACGGGCAAGCTCGGCGACGTGCCGGTGATCGAAGTGGCCGATGCGGAGCATAAGGTGATGCACTACGCTTCGGCGGCAATTGCGGTGGGGCCAGTGCACGGCGTGATCGACTGGCCGCGGCGAATCGAGCACATGCAGCAGCACACCGGGCAGCATCTGCTTTCGGCTGCGTTCATCGAGCTATTCGGATTTCAGACGGTGTCGTTTCATCTGGGCAAGGAGACTTCGACGATTGATCTGGACACGTCAGCGGTAAAGGCGGAGCACCTCGAAAAGGCGGAGCGGCGCGTGAACGAAGTGATTTTCGAGGATAAGCCTGTGGTGATTCGTTTCGGGACGGCGGAGGAGCTGGCTGAGGCGGGGATTCGC
>DATFSH010000014.1:0-2279 GCA_035262725.1 Candidatus Acidiferrales bacterium
AATGTGCGAAAACTGGGGTTACGAAAAGTTGTCGGAATACATCAAGATGCAGTCCATCGGGGAAATGAAACATGCCGAGGCGTTGATGGAGCGCATCCTTTTCCTGGATGGATCGCCGACCATGAAGCCGATGGAATTGACGGTGGGCAAGAACGTCAAGGAAATGATTCAAAGTGATCTGGACCTGGAGCTGGGGGCCGTCCGGGATTACAACACCGCGATTCAGATTGCCGTGCATGAAAAAGACAATGGCTCACGCGATCTCTTTGTGCAGCTCCTAAAGGACGAGGAAGAGCACGTGGATTGGCTGGAAGCCCAGCTCCATCAAATCAAGGAGCTCGGCTACGAGCGGTATCTCACCATGCAGATGGGAGAGAACGAAGAGGAAGAATAGCGGGCGATCCAGCCGTCCCAAAAGAGCGTCTTAATCGTTTTCTGAAGCTATGAGCCAACTGCAATTTAATCTGCAGCCAGAACGGCGAATCTACAGCGTCAGCGATTTAACGGCGCGGATCCGTGACCTGCTGGCGAAGAATTTCACCGACATCGTAGTGCAAGGGGAAATTTCGAACTGCCGTGTGGCGGCTTCGGGGCACATCTATTGCACCTTGAAGGACGACCGCGCGCAGGTGCGTTGCGTGTTGTTCAAACAGCAGCAGCGGGGGATGAAGTTTCGTCCGGAAGATGGCCTGCAGGTCATGGTGCGCGGCACCATCAGCGTGTATGAGGCGCGCGGAGAATATCAGATTTATGTGGAAACGATCGAGCCGGTGGGGCGCGGCGCGCTTCAGCTGGCATTCGAACAGTTGAAAAAGCGACTGGAGGCAGAAGGGTTATTCGACACGGCGAGAAAGCAAGCGCTGCCGCTGCTGCCGAACCGCATTGGCTTGATAACGTCGCCAACGGGTGCCGCAGTGCGCGATGTGGTGCGGATTCTGAGGCGGCGTTATCCGAACGTTCACCTCACCTTGTATCCCGTGCGCGTGCAGGGTGCGGAGGCGGTCGGTGAGATCGTCGAAGCACTGCGTTACTTCACGAAGAAACGGCTGGTAGACGTGATTCTGTTGGTGCGCGGCGGCGGCTCGCTCGAGGACTTATGGTCGTTCAACGAGGAAAGCGTCGCGCGGGCGATTGCGGCGAGTGCGATTCCGGTGATTTCGGGTGTCGGCCACGAGACGGACTTTACCATTGCGGATTTTGTGGCGGATGTGCGGGCATCGACGCCGTCGGCGGCCGCGGAATTGGTGCTGCAGACGCGCCGGGAGTTCGATAAACACCTAAAGGATTTGCGCGAATCGCTCGAGAGTCTCCTCCGCTACCGCGTGCTGGAGCTTTCGCGGCGCATGCACGAATTGACGGGGAGGCGCGGCTTCCGCCGTGCGGTGGATTTGCTGCGGCAGCACCGGCAGCGAGCCGACGAACTGACGTCGCGACTGGCGTTCGGCTTGCGTGGGCGGCTGGACCTGTCGCGCCGGCAATTGAATATGGCGCAGATGCGTGTCGCCAGGTTTGATCTGCGGGCTCGCGTGGCATGGATGCGCAAACGTGTGGGTGAGTTGGATGTCAAACTTTCTCGGGATTTGCGCTCGCGGCTGGAGAAGTCGTGCCGGCGGCTTGCCGCCGTGCATTTGCGGATCATGTCATGCGATTTCCGCGCCAAAATTGGTTTGCTGCGGTTGCGCTTGGAGCAGCGTGAACACGATCTACGGGCTCGGACAGAACGGTTGATTGGCGTGAAACGCGAAAGCCTGAATCGGCTGTCCTGGCAGTTGCAAGAACGAAGCCCAGAGCAGTTGCTCAAACGGGGCTATGCGATCGCGACCGATGGCGCGGGAACCATTTTGCACGACGCCGCCCAGGTGAGCGTCGGAGATGCGGTGTCGGTTCAACTGCATCACGGGCGACTTAACACCGAGGTGAAGGATAAAACGCCGTAAGAGACTGCGTGTCACTCTTCTTCGTCAGCGGAGACTTTGAGGACGGCGAGGAAGGCTTCTTGAGGAATGTCGACCTGACCGACGCGTTTCATGCGTTTTTTGCCTTCTTTTTGCTTCTCGAGGAGCTTGCGTTTGCGCGTAATGTCACCGCCATAGCACTTGGCGAGGACGTTCTTGCGCATAGCCGCGACGGTTTCGCGCGCAATGATGCGGCTACCGATCGCTGCTTGTATGGGAACTTCAAACATCTGGCGCGGGATTAATTTGCGCAGGCGCGTGGCGAGTTCGCGGCCGCGCTCGTAGGCCTGTTCGCGATGACAGATCAGCGCCAGCGCGTCGACC
>DATFSH010000015.1:0-9080 GCA_035262725.1 Candidatus Acidiferrales bacterium
TCAAATTGGCCGAATTGGTTTTGATCAGCCATTTCTTTCACCCATGCGCTCGCGCAGGCTCTGAATCGCGCGATACTGCAACTGTTTCACCGCGCCTTCCGTGCGCCCCATCGCTTCCGCAATTTCCGCAATTCCCTTTTCTTCGGCAAATCGCAACTGAATCACGCGCCGCTGGTCGTCCGGCAAGTCCCGCACGAAGCGGTAAAGCGCGGCCCGGTTCTCGATCGAGTCTCCAACTCCGGGCGCGGAACCCTTTTCCGCGTCGAGGTCAGAGCCGGTCGTCTCTCTCGCTGCGCGCTGCCGGTGGTTCGCAATCGCGTTACTCGCGATGCGGAAAAGCCAAGCCGAGAAAGGCGCGCCGCGCCACTCGAAGCGGTCAAGTCCTTCGAGTGCCTTGCGGAATACATCCGCCGTCAAATCCTGCGCCGCGGCTCGATCGCGCACGCGGCGCCCGATGAACGCATACACGCGTTCAAAGTGCAGTTCGTAAAGCTCCCCAAAGCGGCGGCGATCCCGCTTCGCCTCTTCGATGAGGATCCGCTCGTCAGTTTCGCTGCTGACGTCTTTCAACACGCTCTCCGGATAATCGATCGCCTTCTCTTAACATAAACCGCCCAGCCGCCAAAAGGTCACGCCCTCTCGCGGCAAATGGTGAACTTTAGTTGGGTACCCGCTGGTACGCCCGTTCTATAGCCTATCTCCAGCTGTTTCAGTAGATTTGGTTTTCGCATCACACAGCGGAGGAGACTCGGATGGCGACCGCGGTTCAGATACCGGAGACAGCAGCGGCTTCCAGATGCCGATCATCAGCAAGAGCAAGGCGCCGCGAGCGGCTCAAAGTCTGCCTGCCGGTGCACGTACAGCCTTTTGATGCCCGGTTTATTGACATTATTGACGTAGGCGAAGTGAGCGACTTTACACGGGACGGACTCTACTTCAGCACCTGTATGCCCCATTATTTCATGGGGATGCGGCTGATCGTCACCTTTCCCTTCGGCGACCAGGCTTCCGCCCACAAGCGCTTCCTGGTCACCATTGTTCGCATGGAAGACCGCGACGACGGGAAGCGCGGAATCGCCGTTCGGTTTCTCCTCTAGTCCCGAATCTGCCTGTCGTATTTCCACAGTCGTTTGCCTTTGGGCAAGCCCGCGCGGATTCCGTCTTGTCACTCGCGGAATGCCCGGCGAAAATACTGCTAGAGCAAATTGCATTGTCCGGCGGCCGGTTTGGCCTTTCGCGCGGGCAACCAGGAAAAAACGATGTCACACGAGCGGCACACGTCACACGAGCACCACAAAGACCATGCGGACCACTCAAAGCACTCGTCTGCAGCGGTGGTCACAGACTCGGAGCGCCGCGGCGGGAATCGCCATATTTTTACGGCGGCGGCGGATGTCGTGGAAATTTCATCGGGTGCCCGTTTTTCCACCCGCACCACCGATTTGGGTCCCGGCGGCTGCTTTGTGGACACCACCAACCCCTTTCCGGTTGGTTCCAAGCTCCATGTACGGCTGCACAAGGGCAAGACCAGCTTTGAGACCAATGGCACAGTCGTCTATTCGCAGCACGGCCTTGGAATGGGCATCGCGTTCAGTGATCTCGCCCAGGATCGCCGCTCCGCTTTGGAATCGTGGCTCGAGGACTTGACCGGCGAGCGCCAATCGCACGATGTGGTGACCTACGAAACTCGCGCCACCTTGAGCTCTTCGGCGCAGCGAGGTGGAAGCGCAAATACCTCGCTCGTTCGGCTCGTCCAGCTGATGATCGGAAAAGGAATGCTAACGGAGGCCGAGGGGGCTTCTGTGCTGATTGATCCCGTTCTCTAGTTTGGGACTTGGCAGTCAACTTGAAACAGCGCGTGCGTTCTTTATCGGGAATCGGCCCCAAAATGCGCGATGCGAAAAATGGCCCTTAACAAGTCTAATAGACACTAGGGATTGGGGGTTAAGTTATAGTAGTACTGAACCTATTGCAGTACGTATGTATTTCCCTATTTAGGAAGATTTTACAGGGGGTTCTAAATACATAGACCTCTGTAAGTCCCTTAAACTAAACAGTATCAGCCTTGCAGAAATAAGACGACCAACGGCGATACTATTGCATCCTATGGTGAGAGGCGAAAATGGTAGAGCGAAGAAAGGCAAGGCGTTATGAAGTTTACCTGCCCGTTCAGGTGTGCCTCGCGAAGCGCCGTCCCGCTGATTTCCATACGGGTCAGCTCCGCGACGTCTCTCGCAGCGGTATTTTCTTCCACTCGCACGTCCCGCTCGATCTGGGGACGCACGTCGAACTCACCTTTTCTCTCCCTGGCGAAAAGGAGCGCGGTACCGCTGTCCTCGTTCGCGCCAGCGCCAAGGCGCTCCGCGTAAACACGCTGCCCGGTGAGGTCGCTCCGCTTTACGGCGTCGCGGCTACAATCGACCGTCTCGACTTCGTGCGCCCGGTCGTTTCGTCAGCTGCTTAATCTGCCTCCACTCTGTTGGCCAGATTTTTAAGTTCGATAATAGTTCGGTAAACCTCTCTCGATTCTTCTCTTTTGCCTTCTTCATCGCAGATACAATCACTATTGAACGGTAAATCCTGTTTCGATGGCCACGCAATCCCGCGACCCAAAAGAAATCGAGCGCCGGGTTCTCGGTGCCCTGTGCGCGGCTCCACTCTCGCTTGACGATTGCAGCGAAGCGCTGCGCAGTCTTGTGAACTACAACTGGATCGTCCCCGACCATCGCGTGATTTACGAAGCTCTGCGGCGCTCGCGGCAACGGAGTACATCCGCACTGCGCGAGCAGATGACCGCGGAAATCACGCGCCTCGGCTTTCCCGATATCCAAGTCGAACCATTTTTTGCTCCCTGCAGTCTAACCAGAACGGAAATCATGGGCCTCGCCAACGCTTTGCTAAATGCGGGCCCTACGCCGGCAAATCGCAAATGAACGCGCGCATCCTCCGTTACTTTACGATCGCCGACGTCACCCTTCTTCCCGCTTTTATTCTCTGGTTTATCTGGCAACTGCAATTCACGGCGCGCTGGACGTGGATCGTCTTCGTCGGTTGGATGATTTTCAGCTTCGCGCTGCATCGCGACACGCCCAAAACGCTGGGCTGGCGCGCGGATAATCTTTGGCCTGCCACGCGGCTAGCGATGCTGGTATTCGGGGCGATGATTGTCGGTCTCGTTGCCATCGGCGCGGGGCTTCGAGCGCCATTGATGCTGCCGCCCAACCTGATTTCCTGGCATCGCTTCTGGAGTTACTTCGCGTTCTGCGTGCTCCAGCAGGTGCTTCTCAATTCGCTGGTGCACAACCGCATGCTTTCGCTCGTCCGGCCGCAATGGCTCGCGGCTATCTTGACGGGACTCATCTTCGCCGCCTGCCACTGGCCGAATCCGGTGCTCGTGCCGCTAACGCTAATCGGCGGGATGGCCATGGCCTGGATGTTCGGCCGCCACCGCAATATTATTCCGCTCGCGATCGGCCAGGCGATCCTGGGGTCGCTGATTTTCTGGGCCTTTCCCATAGCATGGCATCAGCATTTGCGCGTGGGCCCCGGTTACTACTCTGCATGGCCGCTTTAGTGGGCTGCCACAGCTTTTCCTGACCTCACTCTCTTCAATGCAAACGCGATCGGCACCGTCGCGAAACACAGCAGCGCCAGATAGCGGAAATCGTCGATGTACGACCAGAGCGACGCCTGCGCATCAATCGTGCCCTCCAGCAGCTTATAACTGCGGTGCAGCGCGTCCACCGGATCCGTGTGCTGGTTCATCAACCCGTGGAATCCGTCAATCGCTCGCTGCAGCACGGGATTCTGCGGCGAATATGAATGCGAGAGCTCGGTGCGATGCAGTTGTTCATGGCGCGAGACGATCGTATTGACGATCGAGATCCCCACGCTGCCACCCACGTTGCGAAACAAGTTATAAACCCCGCTCGCGTTCCCGATCTGATGATCCGGCAGCGCACCCATGGCCAGCGTGGCTAGCGGAACGAACACGAACCCGATAAAAAATCCGCTCACCGCCACAGCCCAGAACATCGACCACTGGCCAACGTCGAGCGTCATGTGTCCAAGCCATGAATTCGCCACCGCCACACCGCCAAAACCGATTGCGATCAACTTCCGACCGTCGAATTTCGAAAGCAAAACCCCGACGATGGGCATCGCGAAAATCGCGCCGATTCCGCGTGGCGCCACCGCCAATCCAGCAGCGAGCGCCGTGTATCCCAGCAGCGTCTGATAGAAGAGCGGCAAAATCGTAATCATGCCGTACACCACGGCGCCGAAGATCGCGATTTGCAGGCAGCCCACGGCGAAATTCCGATTCAGCATGACCCGTAAATCCACCAGCGGTTTTTTCATCTTGAGCTCTCGCCACAGGAACGCAATAAACGCCAGAATCAGAATCGCCGTCGCCCAGCGAATCCACGTAGCGCCAAACCAATCGTCTTCCTGCCCCTTATCCAAAATAATCTGCAGTGCGCCCAACCACACGGCCAGCAAACCGAGCCCGATCGTATCGAGCTTGCCCGCCACAGCTTCGCGAATATATTTGGGATCCACCACCAGACGCGAAATCAGGATCACGGCCAGAATCCCGATCGGAATGTTGATGTAGAAAGCCCACCGCCAGCTGTAGTTCACCGTGATCCATCCGCCCAGCGTCGGCCCCAGCACCGGCGCCACCACTACGCCAAATCCAAACGCCGCCATCGCCTGCCCGCGCTTCTCCGCCGGAAAACTTTCCAACAAAATCGCCTGCGAAAGCGGCTGCAGCGCTCCCCCACCGGCCCCTTGAATCGCGCGCGCGATCAGAATCATCGGCAAGCTCGTGGCCGCTCCGCACGCAAACGACGAGACCGTGAAAATGATGATGCAGATCACCAGAAAATTCTTGCGCCCGAATTTCTGCGCGAACCATCCGCTGGCAGGCAGCACGATCGCATTCGCCACCAGGTAACTCGTCAGCACCCAGGTCGCTTCGTCGTTCGTCGCCGAAACGCTTCCCGCAATGTACGGCAGCGCCACCGCCGCGATCGACGTGTCCAGCACTTCCATAAACGTCGCCAGCATCACCGCGGCGGCAATGAACCATGGGTTTGTTTCGACGAAGGAAGGAGGAGTGGATTCGTTGGCCATCAGCGCGCGCAAACCGCATTTGAACTGTAGAGTTAACCGTGCCGCGATTCAATACGCTATTTCGCAGCGGCGCGGCAGGAGGATGGCCACGTCAAACGCAGAAGATGACACTCAGTAGATGCGATACGCTTGCGGATCGTCGCGGGAACTTCTATCGCTCAATTTCTACAACAGAACTTCTATCAGAGAACTTCCGCCACGGAGCTTCGAAGTTTGTGCGAAGCTGACAAAACTCACAAAATCTCGCGGTTCGTTCAACGCGCATCTTCCTTAGTTCGTGCGCGGCATCCAGAAATCAACCGACTCGCCTCCGGCAAACTCCACCGCAACTTTTCTCTTCCCGCCGCCGTTTCGGATTGTCTGCACCACGCGGCACTCGCGCTCGGCTTCGTTCCACATGTTCACCAGGAACAGCCGCTGCCCCCCTGAAACGCCCGTCGCAATCACAAACGAGCATCCGTGATCGTTGATTTCCACCGTCTCCGTCTCTTCGTGAAACGGCTGCTTTTCAGAATCTGAGCCGTAGATGAGCACCGGCACCGGCTGCCCCCACCGCTGGCTGCGCCGGCGATCGGCGCCGTCGGAGTTCGGATGCTCCTGCGCGATCGCACGCGCATTTGCCGGATCGGCACTCTCGCCCGCGTTTGCGCTCGATGGGCCGCCCTGCGTACCCCCTTTCGCGCGCGTGCGTTCCTTTTCCGCGTTTTTCAACGCGTCCCAAATTCGGCTCACAACGGCTCCGGCAATCGAAGAATATCAGCCAGGTTCTACGATAACCGACTGCGGCCGCCCGAGTCGCTGTCCGGCACCGCCATCTCCGTATGCGTTACTGTACGACGCACTGTCCTTTCGCACAGGTTCCTTCGCCCTGCGCGCTTGGACCTATTTCGGCTCGAGCACCAGGGGCAACCCATTTTTCGAATTGCCGATAATCACCACTTTCGCGTTGGTGCTCCCCGCCAGCCGCTCGGTGGCTTCAATTCCCTTCCATTCCAGCAGCTGCTGGCTGATGCCCTGCGCCACGGTTGTCTGAAAATCGCGGATTCCTTGTGCTTCGATTCGTTTGCGGTCGGCCTCTTGCTTCTCTTTCTGCAAAATAAAAGCCATGCGCAGCGAATCCTGTTCGGCCTGCTGCTTCGCTTCAATCGAACCCTTCAACATCTGCGGCAACTGAATATCGCGGAGCAGCACGCTCTGCACTTCCACTCCCCGCGCTCCCAATTGCTGCACCAGTTCGCTATTAATCTGCTGCGCTACCTCTTCGCGCGCGCCCGTGTAGAGCGCATTCGCGCTGTGCTGAGACGTGACCGCTCGAATCGTCGAGCGCAGGTTCGGCTCCACCACCACCATCACATAGTTCGGCCCGATCGTGCGGAATACTTCCGCTGCCTTTTCCGGGCTCAAGCGGAACAGCAGCGAGGTGTCCAGCGTCATCACCAGCCCTTCATCCGACGGCACGCTGGCCGTTTCCTTCAGCTCTTGCGTGCGCACGGACATCGTGTTGTTGATCTTGAACGGATTCACGAAATGCGTGCCCTCCTGCAGCACATCGCCGGTCACGCGGCCGAAGAGCGTGAGCACTCCCACGTGGCCGGCCGGAACGTACGCGACGGACGACCACACCAGAATCAAAATCAGAATCGCGACCAGAAAAAAGCCCACCCTCCGCGCCAGCGAATTCCCCAGCTTCGAGCCGTAGCCGTGCAGCAAATTTTCAGCATCTTCCGAGCGAAACGCGCTCATAGTCACCTCCCGTGACGTAACCTTCGCGCCAGCCCTCGCCGGCGCGCCGCCATTCTACCCGCCCGGCGTTACGCTTCAATGATTGCTAGAGATTCAGATCCGAGTACTTCGCGTCCGCGACGCTTTGCACGAGCCCCGCGATTTTGGGAGGAGTCCGCCCAAGAGGATTTGTCCAACGGCCGGGGATCGCGCGTCCGCACTTCGGGCAATGCCCGTCGTGCGTCAGCCGGTTTTTCATGACGCTGTGCCACGAGCGCTCGACCACGAGCGACTTGCACTGCGGGCACACCGTGTTCGCTCCGTCGCTATAAATATTGCCTTCGTAGACATAATTCAGCCCCGCATCGAGTGCGATTCGCCGCGCCACGTGCAAGGTCTCCGGCGGCGTCCGCGGCTTATCTTGCAATTTGAAATCGGGATGAAACGCGGTGAAGTGCAGCGGCACGTCCGGCCCCAGATTTTCGAGAATCCATTCGGCCAGCTCGCGCGATTCTTCGGGCGCGTCATTCAACGTGGGGATGATGAGGTTTGTAATCTCGAACCACACATTCGTTTCGTTCTTCAGCCACTTCAGCGTGTCTAGCACCGGCTGCAAGTGCGTCAGCGTGATCTTGCCGTAGAACTTTTCCGTGAACGCCTTCAGGTCGATATTCGCCGCGTCAATGTGGTCGTAGATATCGTGAAACGCTTCGTAGGTGATGTAGCCGTTGGACACCATCACCGTGTTGAGCCCGTACTCTTTGGCCGCGGCGCATATGTCAATCACGTACTCGCCCCAGATCGTCGGCTCGTTGTAGGTAAACGCGATCGAAGGGCACCCATTGCGAATCGCGACGAGCACCACTTCTTCGGGCGGAATGTGGGTGGAGTGCACCTGGTCGGAACGCGACTTGGAAATGTCCCAGTTCTGGCAGAAGAAGCAGCCCATGTTGCAACCGGCCGTCCCCAGTGAAAATATCTTCGTGCCGGGCATGAAATGATTCAGCGGCTTTTTCTCGATGGGATCGATCTGCAACGCCGCAGGACGCGCGTAGCCCAGGCTGTAGAGCTTCCCGCCTTCGTTCACCCGAATGTAGCAGAACCCGGCCTGCCCCGCGCCGATGTGGCAGTGCCGGGGGCAAAGGTAGCAATGCACTTTGCTGCCGGCCTCCGCGTCCCACCAGCGGGCCCGGTGAAGAGCTTCGGCTTCTTGCAACATTTTGAGGTCGGACATGGCGGCACCAGCCCTTGAATACATTATACGCTCTGGCGAGGACGATGAAACTGATGGTGGCAATCGGAGCAAAGAGTGATCAGATTTTCGGCAGCATCATGGCCAAGCGCGCTACGAGAACGAATATGATGTACCTGGAGGCTTTCCGAAGTTCCGCAACTTTGGCATCGCCAGCCATCTCGCTCTAGCACACCAATGCGAAGCTTGCAGTACGAATCCGGGTTGAGTCGAAGCCTCGGCTTTCGCTGCCGAATCGATTTCATGCTGTCTTTTCTACTTGCCGCAGGAATTCCATTTTCTGAGGACCGGGAAGTAAGGAATAGAGCCGGTCGAGTGCCAAAAGTAGTGCGCTCGAACCGCAGCCTTCTACCTGGGCTCCTGCCAGAAATCGGCGCATATCATCTCTAAGCAGTACCCGCGCGACTTCTGGGAACCAAGCATCAGGGAGGCAGTTTCGAGCGCCTTCTCGATCACCTGCAGCTGGCTCTTGTAGATCTTGAAATAAAGCATCTCCCAAGATTCCTGTTCCTGGCCCGTCAGATGACGTTCCACCTCTCGCTTAAATTCTTCCTTGGGTAGTTCCTGCGCTTTGTGCAACCAGGTTGCACAGTCGAATTTCTGTCCGTCCCGGCGTGCGACCTTGGCCAATTCCGCCGCCTTCGCCCAGCCCACCGCCCTTAGATCGCGATGGGTTTGCCGCGGTAGCTGTTCGTGAATTGCCATCAGGTAATAGGCCTTGCGGCGAGATTCCGGGAATTTCTTCTCCAGGAACTCGTCAAAGGATGTCAGATTGTCGACCCGCCAGTATTGCCCTGCCCGTACTTCGCACAGATAGCGGCCCAGTTCCACAAATCGAGTGTCCCGCTCCTGCTCGGTCGTTCGTTCCCAGGACAAAATCTCATCGATCCGACCCAATACGAATAGAGCCCGGCGGCGATTCAGTTTCGGTGCCGTGAGCGGCATCCCGTTAGTCCTCAAGTTGGTCAAT
>DATFSH010000016.1:0-39214 GCA_035262725.1 Candidatus Acidiferrales bacterium
AATCGCGAAATTGATTGGGTCGCCTCCGGGGTATTTGGGGCACCGGGAGACGCATCCGCTGATCACGCAGGAAGCGCTCGCGCAGTATCACACGGAGAAGCTGAAGATTTCATTTTTGCTGTTCGACGAAATCGAAAAGGCATCGGACGCGCTGTGGCAATTGCTGTTGGGGATTTTGGACAAGGCCACGCTGACGCTGGGAGACAACCGGCGAGTGGACTTGTCGCAGACGATGATTTTCATGACGTCGAACCTGGGCGGCGGCGAAATCACCGAGTTGATGACGGGCGGAATGGGATTTGCGCCCTCGGTTCCAGCGGACACGAAGCCGCGGCTGGACGAGAAGGTGGAAAAGACAGCAGCGGAAGCGGCGAAGAGGAAATTCGCGCCGGAGTTCATGAACCGGATCGACAAGACGATCGTGTTCCACCCGCTACGGAGCGAGCAGCTGGAACAGATTCTGGAGATCGAGCTGGGAATGGTGCAGCAGCGCGTGCTCGAGACCGCTAAGGGGCGATTCTTGTTCCGGGTTACCCAGTCGGCGCGGGAGTTCCTACTGAAAGAGGGTACAGACCTGAAATACGGAGCGCGGCACTTGAAGCGTGCCATCGAACGACACATTGTCTATCCACTTGCGAGCTTGCTTGCGACCGAACAAGTGACGCTCGGGGATGTGATTTCGATCGATTGGGATGGTGCCGAGCAAGCCTTGAGATTTTCAAAAGAAGCGGAAGGGGCACTTGTTCCGGTTCCGTCTCCGGTTCCGGAGACGATGGCTGAAGCCGCCGCCGCTCACTCCGATGGTCGTCCGGTTCCGATGTTTCCGGCGGCGACGGCGACAGCGGATGTCGGGACAGCAAAAAAACTGGCCTCTTCCAATAACCGAACGATTCCGGTAGAAAAGGCGAAGAACGACAAGAACAAGTCGTAACCTGATTTATAACGTTCCCGATCAAAACTCCGAGGCATGCCTTCAAGAAGGCATGCCTCTTTTTTTGTTTGAACACGTTTCCTCGGGAATCGAAGCAGCTGGGCCAGTTGTTCGGTATTAAATTTCTATTTCGAGGATTCCATCGGTTCGTCGAAGCTGCCGCCATAGATGTTTGGCACCTTGCCACCCATGGGACGCAGATAGGCGCAAAGCTGGCCGCGATGGTGGGCTGTATGCAACATCATGAAATGCCAATACAGAACGGCGGGATGATTGTAGATCCCGAAAAATGGCAAGGAAGCGGCCCAGAACTCAGCGGGGAGTTTAGCGACTCGATCGAGTTTCGGGCCGAACTCATCTTCATACCAGGCGGCAATATCAGTAGAATTAGAAAAATCGGCAGGCATACTGTCGTCTTCCATCTCGAATTTGCCCGCGAGAAAACCATCTAGAAACCAGATGTCGCAGCTTGCAATGTGCCAAACCAGCTCGAGCGCGCTGCGGCTGTGAGGGGCGGGGCGATAAGATTCCTGGCCGCCGGGAACGGATTTGATGACGCGCGCCGTAATCTCCGATTCCTTCCGAATGATCGGAAGCTGGATGTTCAAAAGAAATGTCGCCTGCTCCGGCGTCATGGATAAAACCTCTTCACGCGTTGCGGACGTATCTTTCATGGCTTCCAGCGAAGAACTGGCTTCCGGGCTGCAGCGACTTCGTCGAGGCGGCCGACGCGCGTGGAGTGCGGGGCTGTTTTCACAAGATTGGGATCTTCCTCGGCTTCAGCAGCGATGGAGCGCATTGCGTCGATAAACAAATCGCATTCTTCCTTGGACTCGGATTCGGTCGGTTCAATCATCATGGCGCCGGGAACAATCAGGGGGAACGCCGTCGTGTAGGGGTGAAAGCCGTAGTCGATCAGTCGTTTGGCGATGTCCATGGTATTGACGCCATGTCTCTTTTGTCGCGCGTCGCTGAACACCACTTCGTGCATCGAAGGTAAATTGTAAGGCAGATCGAAATATTCTTCGAGATTCTTGCGGATGTAGTTCGCATTCACAACGGCGTCTTCCGTGGCCTGCCGAATGCCGGGGCCATAAGCCAGAGTATACGCAAGCGCGCGAAGCAGAACGCCAAAGTTGCCGCAATAGGCGCGCACGCGTCCAATCGATTGCGGGCGATTCTGATCGAGCGCGAACTGCCCATTTTCCTTCTTAACCACAACGGGCACTGGCAGGAACGGTTCCAGAATCCTCTTGACCATCACAGGGCCTGAGCCCGGGCCACCGCCCCCATGCGGCGTTGAGAAGGTCTTGTGCAGGTTCAAATGCATTACGTCGACGCCGAAATCTCCGGGTCGCGTGACGCCTGCAAGAGCGTTCATGTTGGCGCCGTCCATGTAAAGCAGCGCGCCTTTTTCATGCAGAATCTCCGCAATCTCCGCGATCCTCTCTTCGAATACCCCAAGAGTGCTGGGATTGGTCAACATCAACGCGGCCACATCTTCGGTGACAAACTCGCGTAAATGATCGGTGTCAATCTGCCCGCGCGAATTGGAGCGGATGTTCTGCACCTCATAACCCGCAATCACCACGGACGCAGGATTCGTCCCGTGAGCGGAGTCAGGTATCAAGACTTTCTTGCGAGGATTGCCTATCCTCGCGAGGTAGGCCCGGATCATCAACAGGCCAGCAAGCTCACCCTGCGCTCCTGCTGCTGGCTGAAGCGTAGCAGCATCCATCCCTGTAATTGTCAGCAAGCAGTTTTGTAGGTCCCAAAGAATTCGTAAGCAGCCTTGCGATACTTCTGCAGGCTGCTCGGGATGCTCGCTTGCGAGTCCGTCCAGGCGCGCGACGAATTCGTTGACGCGCGGGTTGTACTTCATGGTGCAGGAGCCGAGCGGATACATTCCCAAGTCAATCGCGTAATTCCAGGTGGAAAGCCGCGTGAAATGCCGGATCACTTCGATCTCGCTGACTTCGGGAAAACCTTCGATTGAATCACGCGCGAATTCCGGTCCAAGCATCGCGGAAGGATCAACGGCTGGCACATCTAGCGGTGGAATCTCCATGCCCCGCTTGCCCGGAGCGGACTTCTCGAATATCAACCCCTCGTTTTGGTTCGGGTGCGGGCGCACCTTCTTGATCGAGGCGGCAGCCGTTTCAGTATCTACGACTTTCGAACTCAAGTCAGAAGCTCCTATACCGCGGTCTCGAGAATTTTCTTCAGCGCACCGGCGAAACGCTCGATTTCAGCTCGCGGCATCGTTTCGGTCACGCAGACCAGCGCGCGCTTGGTCAATTCAGGATAGTGTGTGCCGAGCGCAAATGGCCCTATGATTTTTTCGCGCAAGAGGGCGGAATTAATCATTTTTACAGAACGCGGAAATTCGAGGGTGAACTCATTAAACGTAGGTCCTGAAAAGGTACGGCGCACACCGGGAATGTTCTCGAGTTCAGCCTGTGCGAAATGCGCCTTCGCCAGATTTTGAGACGCCAGTTCTCGCAACCCCTGTTTGCCCATCAGGCAAAGATGGATGGTGGCGACAAGCGCGTACAGCGCTTCATTCGTGCAGATGTTGGACGTCGCCTTCTCGCGACGGATATGCTGCTCGCGCGTCGCAAGGGTCAGCACAAAGCCGCGCCGCCCGGCAGCGTCCGTCGTTTGCCCGGAAAGCCTCCCCGGCATCTGCCTGACGAATTTTTCGCGCGTTGCAATCACACCAACGTAGGGACCGCCATAACTCGGCGAAACGCCAAAGGCCTGCCCTTCCATTGCGACAATATCCGCCTCGACGGGCGGGCGCACGATTCCGAGCGAGACAGGCTCGGTGATAGACGCCACCAGCAAGGCACCACCCGCATGCGCGGCGGTGGCAAGGGCCGGAATTTCCTCGAGAACGCCGAAGAAATTCGGCGTTTGCACGATCACCGCCGCGGCGTCCGAAAGCCTTTCGGGAGTCAATGCACCGCGATCGATTTGACCCGACTGCGTGTATTGCAGTTCTTCGATTTCAAGGCCCAGATTGCGAGCATAGGTCGCCAGAACCTGCCGATACTCCGGATGCACACTTCGCGCGACGAGCACTCTGTCCCGGCCGGTGAGCCTCTCCGCCATCAGCGCGGCTTCGGTGAGCGCTGTTGAGCCGTCATACATCGAAGCGTTCGCTACTTCCTGGCCGGTCAGCTGCGCCATCAGCGTCTGAAACTCGAAGATTGCAGTCAGAGTGCCCTGAGCAAATTCCGCCTGGTAAGGAGTGTAGGAGGTGAGGAACTCGCCGCGCTGCACAAGAGCGTCAGTAACTACTGAACGCAAATGAGGGTACGCACCGGCCCCGAGGAACGAAGTGAAGCCTCTGGCGTTCTCGGCTGCTCGTGCTTGAAAATATTGAACGATCTCAGCCTCAGAGAGCGGTCCGGGGAGGGGAAGCGGGGTGCGGAGACGGAACTTCTCCGGTATGGATTGGAAAAGTTCGTCGACAGATTGAACGCCGACCGCCGCGAGCATTTCTTGGCGTTCCGACGGGCTCTTGGGAAGATAACGCATCAGGCCTAGTGTTCCTTCGCTTTCCCGGCGATATACGCCTCGTACGCTGCGGCATCCATCAACGTCGCTGGCTCTTTGAGATCAACAAGTTGAATCTTGATGAGCCATGCCGATCCGTGTGGATCGGAATTGATTTTCTCGGGCGCATCGACCAGCGCCGGGTTCGTTTCGGTCACTTCGCCGCTTACCGGAGTGAAAATTTCGCTTACGGCCTTTACAGATTCGATTGTTCCAAGTGACTGTCCGGCTTTCAACTGAGTTCCCACCTTAGGCAACTCGACAAACACAACGTCTCCAAGTTCATGTTGTGCGTAGTCGGTGATTCCGATGGTGCCTATAGCGCCGTCCGCCCTGATCCACTCGTGTTCTTTCGTGTAGCGATAATCTTTCGGATACATTCCGCCCCCTGGTCGCTGCCAGATTCGATGTTGTTCGGTCAGTGAGGCCGCTTATAAAACGGCAGTGCCACGATTCGCGCCGGAGCAGCTTGTCCACGAATGCTGATTTCAAGGGTGGTTCCAGCCGAGCCTGTCGTCGAAGGAACATACGCCATGCCAATGTTCTTCTTGAGGAACGGCGCAGGTCCGCCACTCGTCACTCGTCCTGCATCGCGGCCATCGATCAACACCGCGTACCCATCGCGGGCGATGCGCTTGTCGAGCATTTCGAAACCCACGAGTCGCCGGTCGATACCGCACCGCTTCTGCTCATTCAGCGCAGTGCTTCCTAGAAACGGCCCTTTATCAAGCTTGCAGATCCATCCGAGACCGGCTTCGAGCGGCGTAGTGGTTTCATCGATCTCATGCCCGTACAGGCACATGCCGGCTTCCATGCGCAGAGTGTTGCGAGCCCCCAGCCCGCAGGCCAAGAGTCCCGCAGATTTGCCCGCTTCCATCAATTCACCCCAAAGCTTTTCCGAGTGCTGGGGATCGAAGTAGATCTCAAATCCGTCTTCGCCGGTATAACCGGTGCGAGCGATCAAACAATGAATTCCGCTAACTTCACCAAAAGCAAAGTGGTAGTAGCCGATTGAATCGAGCGAAGCTCGCGTCAGGCGCTGAAGAATTTCCTTTGCGCGCAGGCCTTGGATGGCGAGCTGGGAGTATCGTGGTCCGGTATTCTCGACCTTCGCATCGAATTTATTATTTGCCCGGATGTGCTCAAAGTCGCCGTCCTGATTGCCTGCATTCACGCACAGCAAATAATGAGTGTCCGAGATTTTATGAACAAGCAAGTCGTCCACAAAAGTGCCACGTTCGGTCATCAGGCCTGAGTAGTGCGCCTGCCCCACAGCCAGCTTTGCTGCGTTATTGCAGCTCACTTGCTGGACGAGGTCGAGAGCTTGGGCGCCTCGGATTTCGATTTCACCCATGTGACTTACGTCGAACAGTCCGGCGCGGGTGCGAACTGCACCGTGTTCAGCGAGAATGCCTGAATATTCGAGCGGCATATCCCACCCGCCGAAGTTGACCATTTTTGCGCCCAAACGCCGATGAACTGAATTCAAAGCTGTTTTGCGCAATTCAGCAGTGGCCGGTGTCGTCACAGAGGATTTCTCATCGCAGAAGACAAGAAAATCAACGTAGCATGCGTGTTTCGAAGTGTCAAGAAAGCGCCCCAGGGCACAATTCGCGCAAGACCCTAGCAACCTCGGCTGCCCGGTCCCGTTCTCGGCAATCGTGCTCGCGAACCCGCTTGTCGCCTATCCGCGACTAGCCTAGTATTGAACCTCCGAAGCATCCTAGTCTGGCGGAGATTGCAGTTCTGTGACAGTCCTTTGCTCACAATGCGACAAACCGGAGACGCAGTGCACCTGCGAAAAATTCTGCTGCTTCTGCCAGTCGCAACACAGCATTCGACTTTGCGTCGATGGGTTGTATTATTGTCCGGATTGCCGCGAGGCTTGCGACGTGCGCGTTGTGGAGACCAGTGACCGCTGACCCGGCACGAACAGAGCTTAAGGTGCACAATGACCCGCGGCTGCTCGCTGCCGTAGGGGCGATTGTGTCGCATTCCGCCCACCGCGCGGGTCTCCCGAGAGAAGCTCAACATGGATTCGCCGAGGCTGCCGTCGAGGCCGTTCGCGAAACGTTTCCTCTGCTCGGAAACGATAGCACGGGAGATCGCGACCTCAGGATGGTGATCGAAGATTTTCCAGATCGAGTGCAGGTAACGATTGAGCATTCAGGCGAATCGAAGCCATCGGCGGGGCTTGACACGTTCGCGGGCGGCGGTTCGAGAGACCATGCGGGCAGGAAAATCAGCGCTTCACTCCAGGATACGCGAGTTGACCGAGTGCAATACGATACTCACGAAGGCCGCTCGCGAATGACGCTCATCAAATATCGAGACCAACACAGCGCTAAAGTCTAGCTTGCGGCTCTCAAACCCCCATTTGTTCCACGGCATTCTTGCATCTACATGGGAACAGCAAAGATCCTGGTGTTGATCAGCGAACCGAGCTGCGCCTCGCTTACCGGTGCTTCGACTTTTAGACGGTCACCAGCCGGCACCACACTCACCCCGTCCAACACCTTCGCGAAGTCAGGATTGGCCTGCGCTTCTTGATAGCGCTTGTACATCAAGCCCGCCTGGAACGCGGCGCCCAGAAGGTTGGCATCGTCGGTGGAATTGCATACTGCCTGGAACTTCGCATTCACGCCACTGCTCGCATCCACACTAATGGTCATGGCTTTTAATCGCTCAACGATGGCAGCTGCCTGAGGGAACTGGCTGGTCTCCGGGAAAAGCTGCTGCATCGCAAGGTGCGTATAGTTCTTATCGAGCACACCCCAGACGAGGCCGCTTCCGTTCACCTCGTTAATGAGCGGAAATAGCTGGTCGTTCGTCAACAAGCTTGCTGCGCCGCCCATTCGAACTTCAATCAGTTGTTCAAGCGCCGTTCGGTGGCCGAAGGCCGCGGTGTTGCTGTCAAGAAATGTAAAAAGTATGTCGCCTTCGCCGGTCCCGCTGCCGTATGCCCAGAGACGATAACCATGATATTCAACGGACGGCAGCTTCTTCGCTTTGAATTGCGCCTCGGTGGACGACGGGTCAAATGGTCCCAGCGCTACGCCGACCACATCCTCACCGCCGGCTTTCGAAACGGGCAGCCCGCCCCACGCCAGCTCTTCCACCTGTGAGTTCGGATCTACTCCAGACGATGTAAGAAACTGCTCGAACTGGCGGAACTTGCTGGGCAAAAGTTGTTCACGCAGCTTGGGAAACCATGGGTATTTTCGAGCCGTTTTCAAATCGGCGTAGGCGAACTCGCCAACCTGTTTCGGGAACAGGCCGATGACTCCCGTGCTCAGCGAACCTGCCGCGATGGGAGACGGGATCCCGGCGAGCGATGCAAGTATTGCTGCCAATGCAAGCAGTGCAAACGCGCTCAAACGAATGCTAGACTGTCTCACTTTTTTATCCTCAGTTGTTTTTGCCTATTCAGCGCTATCGACCAATCACAGCGGCGTTTTCACTTACACGAGATAAAAGAGTTGCCGATTCGGACCGCAAACGCTGCGCGAAATTGGCGTCGGTGATGGCCTCGAGATTGATGGCCACGTTTTCGAGGGCTCCTCGAACCGCTGAAGCAGCCATCAAACGCCCCACGCGCAGGTCTGACATCATAGACGCGCTGGAGATCGATTCCAGTTGCCCTAGCAGTTCGAACACGTCGGCAGCTTTACGCGCGACCTCGAGCGGAACCTCTGCCGCCCCATGCAAAGCGCGCTGTATCGCATCATCACGTTTTCGCTTTTCTTCAGGCGTGCCTTGAGGCAATTTGTAAGCATCCATAACGGACTCAAAGGAGGATGCGTCCCGATCGATCGCTTTCGCCAACTCCTGACCTGCAGCGTGAAACTCTGAAACAGCCTTGCTGAGTTGCTCGACGAAAGCTGCCTGCGATTTTTTCTTCCGCGAGAGCCCCGCAACCATCTGGCCCAAGCTGGCTCCTAGAGCGCCCGCAAACGCTGATACGGAACCGCCTCCTGGCGCCGCGGTTGGCTGTGCGACGCAATCGAGAAATGGCTGCGCCATCGCCGCGAGGCGTCCGGGGCCTTCCGAAGCCGCTCCGCCGAGCGAAGCTTCCAGACGATTCTCTAACACCTGCGCGGGAGAAAAGTTCTCGAGCTGCAGATAAAAATCGGCAGTCAGTTCAATCGCGCGCTTGGGAATCAGTCCGACAATTTCGCTTCCGACGATCGATACGCCATATCGCTCCGCTTCGCGCTTCACCATTTCGAACACGCGATGAAGTGGTGTCTGCTCGAAATCCGTCATGTTGATGGAGACTTGCGCAAGGTTTCGGGCGCGCAGGTCCACGCCCATGGCCTTTACGTAGCGCAGCCCGCCATTCGAGAAGCGGATATTTTTCCCGATGCGCTTGGCGATTTCGATATCGGGAGTGTTCAGATTGATGTTGTAAGCGACTAGAAATTTTCTCGCCCCGACTACGGTAGCGCCGCCCGTCGGGTGCAAACGAGGCTCCCCGACGTCGGGAGCGCGATCCGGGTTGCGAAGCACTTCCTCACGCAACCCCTCGAATTGTCCCTTCCGAATATTTTCAAGATTTGTACGTTCGGGCCGCTGCGCCGCAGCCTCGTAGAAATATACCGGGATGCGGTAGCGCTCCCAGATTTCGCGTCCCACTTTCTTCGCCAGCACGACGCAATCGTCAATCGTCACTCCGTCGATGGGTATGAACGGCACCACATCCGTCGCGCCCATTCGCGGATGCGCTCCTGAATGCTTCGTCAAGTCAACCAGCTCAGCCGCTTTTCCCACGCCGCGAAGGGCTGCTTCCGCAACCACCTCAGGTTCTCCAGCCAGCGTCACGACGCTGCGATTGTGGTCCGCATCACTTTCACGGTCGAGGAGAAACACACCCGGAACTTCGCGCATCGCGGCGATGATTGCATCGATTTTCGCGGCGTCACGACCTTCGGAAAAATTCGGCACGCACTCGACAAGTCGTTTCATGGAATTTCAGTTGTTTGAATGGATGACGTTTCCCCGCTTCATCGTCAGGCTGCAAAGGTTCACACCGAAATAATACGGAATTTCCCGGTAGTCGGCCACGTCAAACGCAGCAAGGTCGGCATACTTGCCAACCTCAAGAGAGCCGATGCGGTCTTGCTGGCGCAGGGAATAGGCGGGATTAATGGTCGCGGCGGCTATTGCCTCCGCGGGCGTCATGCGCATCTGCGTGCAAGCGAGCGACAGGATCATTGGCATGCTGACTGTCGGACTGGTGCCGGGATTAAAATCGGTTGCCAACCCAACGATGGCTCCCGCTTCGATCAGCCGGCGTGCCGGCGCGTAGTGGCTCAGCCCCAGATGAAAGCAACATCCCGGCAACAGCGTACAAACTACATTGGAAAGTGCGAGGGCGCGAACGTCCGCTTCGTCAAGTTTTTCAAGATGGTCTGCGCTGGCCGCGTGCATCTCAATCGCCAGTCGCGCAGCGCCCGTGTGCGCAAGCTGCTCGGCATGCAGGCGCGGGACCAGGCCGCAGGCGCGTCCAGCTGTCAAAATCTTGCGCGCCTGAGGTACTGTAAACGAGCCTCGATCGCAGAACACATCGCAGAATTCAGCAAGACCGGCCATGGCGACATTCGGAATCCATTTTTTCGTCAGGAGAGTTACGTACGCGTCTGCCCGTCCTTTGTATTCGACGGGTACAGTGTGAGCGCCAAGAAAAGTTGCGGCGATATCAATCGGTTGTTCCTGATGCAGCTCATAAATAATGTTCAGGATTTTCGATTCGCTCTTCCAGTCGAGACCGTATCCGCTTTTCGCTTCGATCGTGGTGGTACCATACGCCGCGAACTGATGCAACGCCACGATTGCGCTCAATTTGAGTTCCTTTGAAGAAGTGCGGCGGAGGTTGTGCACGCTCGAATGGATTCCACCCCCCTTCTTTGCAATCTCCTCGTAGGTAGCGCCTGAAATGCGTTGTTCGTATTCATGGGCTCGGCTCATGGGAAAAATCAAGTGAGTATGCGAATCGACAAAACCCGGCAAGACGACGCGCCCCGCGAGGTCGAGCTTTTCCGCACGCCGCGATTTCCGCGAGCTTTCGATTTGGCGGCGCGTTCCTATCGCCTCGATGCGATCGTCATGTATTAGAAGAGCGCCGTCTCGAACAATTCCCAGCTCGCCAAGCGCGCGGCCGCGCCGGGGTACATTGCCGCGAAGGGTCAGCAGCTGAGAGCAGCCGGTAATCAGCCAATCAGGCATGGGCGGGCTTGATACTAGCGTGACATCAGCCAAAAGACCATCGAGTCAGCAGCGGGCCCTCAAATATTGCCGAGAACGCGGGCACAGCTCTTTATTGGCGCGCGAATGGAATGAACGCTATGCGCCGACGGTCTTGCTCAGAAAGGCGGGCGCGAAGACTTCCGTCGCGAAGGATTCCAGCGTTGTCGGAGTGCTATTTTTGGCCGTCCGCTGCTCCTGCGGCGCGATGAGGCCGGCGTTCGCGCCTTTCCACATTTCAATCAGCAGCGCCGCCGTGCTCTTCGGCAATCCCATCTGTACGAGCGCAGGCTCCAGCATCGTGAATGGCACCTGCATATAGGACAGACCAGGTTTACCGATCGACTTGCCTATTACAGAAGACGCCTCGTTCATCGTGATATCACGCTGCCCGTGTAATTCCTGTGTGGACTTGCTCGAGAAATCGCGCGCCATCAAACGGGTGGCCGCGTACTCGCCGATATCCTTCGTAGCAATCCATGGTGTTGCCAGATCGCCTGTCATGCCGCCTGGCAGAATTCCCATCGAGCGCATCGGCGCGATGCTCATTAAGAGATTCTCCATGAAATAGCCAGCGCGCAGGTAAAGCACGTTCAGGTCAGGCACTTTGTTGAGCTTCTGTTCCATGTTGTGCAAGCCAACGATCGGACCTGTACCCTCGGCGTGCTGCGCCCCGATGCTGCTCAAGGCGACCGCGTAAGGAACGCGCGCAAAGGTCACTGCCGCAGCGTAAGAGCCGGAAATGCGCTCCTGATGGGCCCGCAAGTCCTGCTGGGTGACGTCCTCGGGCACCACCAAATAGACGCCGGCAGCACCCTCAAATGCTTTCGCCATTGCCTGCCGATCTTCGGCGTTGCCGACGAAAGCCTCCGCTCCCCGGGCCACAAGCGCGTCGAGCTTCTTCGCGTCGCGGCTCACCACGCGAACATTTACACCCGCCGCCAGCAGCGACTCTGCCGCCGCTTTCCCTGTGCGTCCCGTTGCTCCTGTAACAACGATCATGCACTCTCTCCCATGCAGCTTGAAATACTGCCCGTGCCCTAAGCCATCGGAATTTTCACGCCGGCTTTCTTCGCGAACTCAATAGCCTCCGGATACCCGGCATCCACGTGCCTGGCGACCCCGATGCCCGGATCGTTCGTCAGGACGCGCTTGATGCGCGAAGCCATCTCTTTCGTCCCATCCGCCACCGTCACTTGCCCCGCATGCTGCGAATAGCCGATGCCAACGCCACCACCGTTGTGAATCGAAACCCAGCTCGCCCCACTCGCTGTGTTCAGCATGGCATTCAAAAACGCCCAATCCGCCACCGCGTCCGAACCATCGAGCATTTTTTCCGTCTCGCGGAATGGCGACGCAACGGAGCCGCAGTCCAAGTGATCGCGTCCAATCACGATCGGCGCTTTCAGTTCGCCTCGCGCAACCATATCATTCAACGCCAACCCGAACTTGTCGCGCTCGCCGTAGCCCAGCCAGCAAATTCGCGCAGGCAGTCCCTGAAATTTCACCCGCTTCTGCGCCAGCTTGATCCAGCGCGAGAGAATCTCATCGTGCGGAAACATTTCAAGCACCAGCTGATCCGTGCGATGGATATCCGAAGCCTCTCCCGAAAGTGCCGCCCAGCGAAAGGGCCCGCGCCCTTCGCAAAAGAGCGGCCGAATATAAGCTGGTACAAACCCTGGGAAATCGTAAGCATTCTTGACGCCTTGCTGGTAAGCGAATGTCCGAATGTTGTTGCCGTAATCGAATGTTACGGCGCCCAGTTTTTGCAATGCCAGCATTCCTTCCACGTGCTTGGCCATCGAGTCGAGCGAACGCTTGCGGTACGTTTCCGGATCTCGTTGCCGCAACTCCGCTGCCTGCACTACATCGAGCCGGTCAGGGATGTAGCCGCCGATCGGATCATGAGCGCTCGTCTGGTCCGTAAGCAGGTCCGGAACCACGCCGCGTCGCGCAAGCTCCGGGATCACGTCGGCACAATTTCCGACCAGCCCCACAGACGTTGCCTCGCGCGTGCGCACTGCGTTCTTCAGTATGCGCAGCGCTTCGTCCAGGTCACTCACCATCACATCGCAGTAACCGCTCTTCACGCGTCTCTTAATGCGGTCCGGATCGACATCGATCCCCAAAAACGCCGCTCCGTTCAGCGTCGCTGCCAAAGGCTGCGCGCCTCCCATCCCACCCATTCCGCCACTCGCCACTAATTTCCCGGCAAGGTCTCCTGTATGAAAATGTTTTCGGCCAGCCGCGGCAAACGTTTCGTATGTCCCCTGAAGAATTCCCTGTGACCCGATATAAATCCAGCTACCGGCAGTCATCTGCCCGTACATCATCAGGCCCGAACGATCGAGCTCGTCGAAATTCTTCCAATCGCTCCAATGTCCCACCAGATTCGAGTTGGCGATCAGCACCCGCGGCGCGTACGCGTGCGTGCGAAAAATTCCGACGGGCTTGCCGGACTGCACCAACAGCGTTTTGTCCCCCTCGAGCGACTTCAGCGACTCGACAATCGCGTGGAAACAATTCCAATTTCGCGCCGCTTTTCCGCGTCCGCCGTAAACAATCAGATCCTCAGGTTTCTCAGCGACCTCCGGATCGAGATTATTCATCAGCATCCGTAACGCGGCTTCCTGTTGCCATCCTTTGCACGAAATCTGCGTGCCGCGCGCGGCGCGCATCGGTTGATAGCCAATCGATTCGTCCGTTGAAAGCTTCGACATAAAATTTCCTCTGCCGGCATCTTATCTCACCGCGGCGCGTGTGAGTAGCGCCGCGTTGCGCGCCGCGAGCCCATACGCTAGAGTCTAGGAAATGGCGAGCGAGTATCCGGCCCTCACAAAGCTTTTCCTCAATGCCGTTGACCGTTTTGCGAACCCGCGCGCCCAGATGTATCGCACCGCTGCCGGCTGGCAATCCATAACCGCACAGGAGATGCTTCGCAGAGTCGCCGGCCTGTCGAAAGCGCTCGCCGAACTCGGCATCGTGCCGGGCGATCGCGTTGGACTTTTTGCGCCCAACTGCCCAGAATGGCACACAGCGGATTTTGCGATTCAAGGTCTCGGCGCGGTCAACGTGCCGGTCTACTTCAACGAGTCGCACGACCGTCTGATTTATATCCTCAACGATTCAGGCGCCCGTGTCGTATTCACCGCCGGCGCATCGCAAGCTAAAAAAATCTCCGAGTGCCGCAGCCAGATTCCGGCCCTTGAACATGTCATCTCTGCCGCGTCCGATAGCGATCTGGACTCCGACATTCTCCGATACGAAACCTTGATCGCGTCAACCATGGACGGCGACATCGCCGAATATCGTCGCCGGGCAGCCGAAATTAAGGGCGACAGCCTCGCGACCATCATCTATACCTCAGGCACCACGGACGAGCCCAAGGGTGTAATGCTTACCCATTCAAATCTCAGCTCAAATTGCATCGATAGTGCGTCCGGCCACCGCTTGCTTTCCTCGGATGTTGCGCTCGAATTCTTGCCACTCGCCCATGTCTACGAGCGCACCGCCGCATACAGTTACATGTTCAACGGCGTGGCCATCGCCTACCTCGAAAGAATCGAAGACGTCCCGCAGGCCTTGCTCGAAATACATCCCACGCTCGCCGCCGCGGTCCCGAGATTCTTCGAGAAAATTTACGCCAATATTCTTGAGAAAGGCAGCCGCGAATCCGGGATCAAGCGCAATATTTTCGATTGGTCGCTTCGAGTGGCCGAAGAATCCGTTCCGTGGCGCGCTTATGGAAAAAGTCCATCGCCAGGTCTGAGACTACGTTGGCGAGTAGCAGACGCTCTCGTCTACTCAAAAATTCGCGAAGGGCTGGGTGGTAGCACTCAAAGATTCTCCGCTGGCGGCGCCCCGCTGGCACCAGAACTTGCGGAATTTTTCTGGTCCGTCGGCGTGACGATTCATCAAGGCTATGGGCTCACCGAAACATCTCCTGTCGTCACCGCCAACACCCCGACGGCGAACAAAATCGGTACCGTCGGCCGTCCGATTCCGAATGTTCAGGTGAAAATCGCAGAGGACGGAGAAATCCTAGTCAAAGGCCCGAACGTCATGCAGGGCTATTACCATAAGCCAGAAGCGACGCATGAGGTCTTCACCCCCGATGGATGGTTTTGCACCGGCGACATCGGCCGTCTCGACGAAGACGGCTACCTGATCATCACCGATCGTAAAAAAGAACTGCTGAAAACAGCGGCCGGAAAGTTCGTCGCGCCCGCGCCGATTGAAAACACTCTCAAGACTTCGCCCTACATTACCAACGCGATCGTCGTTGGCGACACGCGAAAATTCGTCTCCGTCCTCATCGTCCCGAATTTCGCTAACATCGAGACCACCGCGCGAAAAGCAGGTCACGATTTTGCTACGCCCGCCCAGATGACAGCCGACCCTTGGCTGCGCGATCTTCTCTCAAGCGAAATAGAACGCCTCACGGCTGCATTAGCACAATACGAAAAGCCCAAGCGCTTCGCCCTGCTCGAGCAGGATTTCACCTACGCTGGCGGCGAACTCACTTACACATTGAAAATGAAACGCCGCGTCATCGAACAGCGCTATCAGGATGTGATCGCCCGTCTCTACGCCGATGTCGAAGAGCCGCGCCCTCACCACTTGGCCTAACAGCCTTGGGCACTGGCACCGTCGACGCCGGTTGCGTGCCCGGCGGGTGCGCGATTCGCTATCGCCGGAGTACAATAGGCGCCGGGAAGAGAAAGCGCGCGAGGAAGGGAAGAGAAATGTCCGATCAACTTACAATCGCTGGGCGCCAGTTTCATTCGCGCCTTATCGTTGGCACGGGGAAATACCGCAGCTTTCAGGAAATGGCGCGCGCCCACCAGGCTTCCGGTGCGGATATGGTTACCGTCGCTGTCCGGCGCGTCAATCTGAACGATCGCACGAAAGAATCCCTGCTCGACTATATCGACCGCAAGAATTTCTTTATCCTCCCCAACACCGCGGGCTGCTACACCGCAGACGAAGCCGTGCGCACCGCGCGCCTCGGCCGCGAAGTCGGCCTCTCCGAATGGGTAAAGCTCGAAGTAATCGGTGACCAGCAAACGCTTTTCCCCGATACGGAAGCTCTCATCAGCGCCACCAAAACCCTCGTCAAGGAAGGCTTCGTAGTTCTGCCCTATACAAACGACGATCTCATCGTTGCCCGCAAGCTCATCGACGCCGGCGCCTCCGCCGTCATGCCGCTCGGCGCGCCTATCGGTTCCGGCATGGGCATTCAGAACACGACAAATCTCCGAATTCTCCGCGAGCGCATCACCGAAGTGCCTCTCATCGTCGACGCTGGTGTTGGCACCGCATCCGATGCCGCTCTGGCCATGGAATTGGGCGCCGATGGCGTCCTGATGAACACTGCGATCGCCGGTGCTCAGGATTCGATCCTGATGGCGGAAGCAATGGGTGCAGCAGTCGAGGCCGGCCGCAAAGCGTTTCTTGCCGGCCGCATCGAGAAAAAGCTCTACGCCAACGCCTCCAGCCCCCTCGCAGGTGTCGTTCGCTAGCGGCGCTCGCCCGGCAAGGTCAGCGAAACAGCAAGTGCCAGGAAATATCCACCAGCGCATGTACGAGCGCTGCAGGTAACAGCGAGCCGGTTTTCATCCACGCGTGCCCGTAAAATCCCCCCGCGATCGTCGCCAGAATCACGTACTTCCAATTCGGAAACGGCGCATGAAGAATATGCGACAAGCCAAAAACGAGAGATGCCACGGCTAAGCCGATCCACTGGCTCTTCAACGTGCGCGAGAAAAGATTCTGCAGAATCCCCCGAAATAGAAATTCTTCTGGCCACGCCGTAAAAAACGTGATTCCGATCACAGTCACCGACAGTGACCGAAGCCGCGCGACCGACGGATCGTACGCAATGAATCCGATGCCAATCCCCAGCGGCACGGCGATCAGCGCAAACAGCACAAAATGCGAAAGCACAATCCAACCCGCACCACGCGTCCATTCGACTGCGTAGCGAACGCCTTCGAGTCTCCGCAGCACGACAAACCCCGCTACACCCGTGCTGAGAGCCAGGAGAATCGTTAAGGTGTGTGTCAGTTGTGGCGGAAAGGGAAAGAGCCGGTACATCCAGCGAAACTCGACGGGTAGCCAGATGATCGCCACCGCAAGGTAATCCACACACGTAGCACCTGGCCGACCCGCGCTCGCAGCAAGCAGCAAACTCGGCAGCGCCGCGTATGCTGCGCCGATCAGTGTGTACTTCCAGTTGCCGCCAACCCCCATCGAATAGATCAGCACCGCAAATAGTGGCACCAGCGCCGCCACAACCGCCCCTCTTTCCCCAAGCACACTCCACACGGCGCCAAACACCTTTGGTGCGGCGAGGAAAAATTCAAAAGCGAAAAGAACCGCCGCCACTCCAAGGGCAATAACGAATCGCGGGCCGGAATACCCCAAACGAATTCCCGCAAATGCTGCAAGCAAAATGACCGCTGCCCAGATAGCCAAGGCAACAGGCAAGCTCATCTGCCATGAACTCGATTTAGGCGTCACGCCGAGGATTTTACTGGAGCGTGCATGCGTTCCGGGAAAAACTTGCTTTGCGCTTCCGCCTCGGCGATTCTGTGCGGCGATTCGACTGATGGCTGACGCCGGAAAACAGCAACGCCTCGCCTACATCGACTGGATGCGCGGCCTCGCCTGCCTCTTGATGTTCCAAACGCATTGCTACGATTCGTGGCTCGGGAGCTCGGCGCGTGAAGGCTCCTTCATCAAATGGTCGCAACTAGGCGGCACGCTGCCCGCTCCGCTTTTCTTATTTCTTGCGGGAGTGTCGTTCGCACTTGTCACTGACCGTATGCGCGCCAAAGCTATCTCCGCCAACCAGGTTGCCCTCACCACAATCCGCCGCGGCGCGGAAATTTACGCACTCGGTTTGCTGTTTCGTGTGCAGGAATTCATTCTCGGCCAGCCTTGGGCCCCCTGGACCGATCTCTTGCGTGTAGACATCCTGAACACAATCGGACTCTCCATGATGATGATGGGAGTTGTTTCACGCCTTACAAAAACCAGGGCGGCAAATGCAGTCGTTGCTGCGCTCACGGCATTGGCCATTGCGCTTGCCACTCCGCCTCTTTGGACCACTTGGCGAATCCTTTGGCTCCCTTGGTATGTCGAGTCATACATCAACGGCGTTCATATATACGACAAGCCGCAGCCCTGGCTCTTCCCGATGTTTCCCTGGACAGCATTCGCCTTCGCTGGTCTCGCGCTCGGGTTTTTGCTCTTCAGCGATTGGACCAAACAGAACTTGGCGAAGCTCACTGCGTTGGTGGGTCTGGCTGGCCTTGGGCTTTGCTATCTTTCCAATTGGCTCGATAGGTGGCCACGCCAATTTTACGCCGTGTACGATTACTGGCACACGAGTCCCAATTTCTTCCTGGCGCGGGTTGGAATTCTCATGATGATTGTTTCCCTGGCTTACGCGTGGTGCCGCTGGGGAGCGGGGCAGTGGGGTTTCAGCCCGCTGATCCAGATTGGCCAGACTTCTTTGCTCGTCTATTGGGTACACATCGAATTTGTGTACGGACGATTCTCGATTCTTCCGAAGCGCGCCGAAACGATTCCGATGGCTACGTTCGGCTTGGCCATTATTTTTATTGCGATGGTCTTGCTGTCGATCGCGCGCACACGATACAAAGGACGCGGCGCTGAAATTCTTGCTCGGGTACGTAATTTTCGCGCTGCAAGGCCCGCGGCGGAAAGTTAGGGCTTGCTGGGGAAGTCTGCAGGTTGCGGATTGGCCGATGGGTTCGCTTTTGTCTGTATCGGGAACACGTATTCCCCAGGGCGCTTCAAATGCATTTCATCCCGCGCGATCCCTTCCAGAGTCGCCGGATCGGACTTGAGATGCTCGACGCGGCTCTGCAGCTTGCGATTTTCCTCGTTCAGCCTCTCGATGTCTTGCTGCACTTCCTTCGCTTGCAGTTGGGTGCGGCGCATCGCCAGCACTCCGTGCGTGCCAAAAATATCCTGAAGAAGCAGCAAGGCAAAACCGGCCACAAGAAACCAGTTCATGTTCCGGCGCAAAAATTCGCCCATCTGCGCGCCAAAACGCATCCCGGGAACCTTCGCGTCTTGCTCCGCCAAAACTTTTCGGGCGCTCTTCTTGCGAACTACTTTCCGATCCATGCGCGAGCCTCCTCAGCAAGTTTTTCAGCGGCGGCTATGGAAGAAGCTTCCGCATAAATTCGCACCACCGGCTCAGTCCCCGAAGGCCGCATCAGTAGCCACGAGCCGTCGTCAAAAATCAATTTCATCCCGTCGAGCCGATTCTCCTTGGCCACGCGGCGTCCCGCAAATTCCTTAAACGTTTCCTTCAGCCGGTCCGCAAGCCGCGCCTGCACCTCCGGCGCCAGGTGCAAGTTCACGCGAATCGGCCAGAATTCCTGCCCCACGCGGAGGAACAAGTCCTGCAGCTGTTCCCTCAGCGACTTCTGCCGCGCTCCAATCATTTCTGCCACCAGCAGGCATGCGAGAATCCCATCCTTCTCCGGAAGATGCCCGCGTATCGTGATCCCCGCGCTTTCTTCTCCGCCCAGCGCGATCTTGTCCTCGCGCAAAAGCGGTCCCACATACTTGAAGCCCACTGGTGTTTCGTAGAGTTGCACGCCTTGCAGTTTCGCAACGGCATCCAGCAGATGCGTCGTTGCGACGCTTCGCGACGCGCCCAGCTTGTACCCGCGCGTCTCAAGCAAGTAATCAAACACCAGCCCGAGTATGTGATTGGGCGAAACGAACCAACCATCTCGGTCGAGAATCCCGAACCGGTCCGCATCGCCGTCCGTTGCCAGTCCAGCGAGCGCCTTCTTTTCGATCACGTCTTTCTTCAAGGGCGCCAGATGCTCTTCCGACGGATCAGGTCCGCTCCCGTCAAACAGCACGTCGCGCGACTTGCGAATCGCAGTGAGTTCAACCCCATGCGCGCCGAGTATCCCGTCGAGCCACCCCGCGCCGCACCCGTGCAGCGCATCGCAAACAAAGCTCCCTTTCGCTTTCTTGATCACATCGAAGCGAACCAGCTTCTCGAGTTGCGCAAAGTACGGCGCGCGCGGATTGATCCGCGGGAAATCATCTTCAACCTCCAGCATCGACCCGGGCTGCTCTCCCAAAGCCGCGGCGCGCTTCTCGATGTCTTTCGTAATATCCGGTAGCGCCGGACCGCCATCCGGCCCCGAGAATTTCAGTCCGTTGTACTCAGCAGGATTATGGCTCGCGGTGATGTTCACGCCGCCGTCGAGTTTCCCGTAAAGGATCGCGTGTGCAATCGTCGGAGTCGGCGTAAATTCATTGCAGAAAAGTATCTTGCAGCCGCACTTTTCCAGCACGCTCGCTGCAGTACGGGCAAAGTCCTCGGAAAAAAATCGCGTATCGTAACCCACGATCAGTGTCGGAGATTTCTTCAGTGAAAGCACGTGCTCGGCAATCGCTGTCGACGCTCGGCGCACTCCGCCAAACGTAAAGTCCTCGGCCATCACGCCGCGCCAACCCGATGTTCCGAAATGAATCGCTTCGCTCGCCATAAAACGTATTGTATCTTGGCTTGCAACCAAGGTGAACGCAATACGCGATTCCCAAGAGTAAATTTGCGGAAGAACGTGTGTCCAAGCAAAGTGGCGCCCGAATGACGGACAAACTGATTGTGCTCGTTACTTGTCGTTCGGCAAAAGAAGCGGAGCGCATCGCCCGCAGCCTTGTTGAAATGCGCCTCGCCGCCTGCGGCAATATTCTGCGCAGTCCCGTCCGATCGATTTATCGCTGGAAAGAAAAAATCGAATCAGCAAGAGAAGTCTTGCTGCTGATAAAGACCTCGCGCCGAAGCTTCCCGGAGCTCCAGGCCGCCGTCAAAAGGCTCCACAGCTACGAAGTCCCCGAAATCATCGCGCTGCCCATCGCCGCCGGATCTAAAGGCTACCTTTCCTGGCTGGCGGAATCCGTCGCTCCGCCAAAAAAGCGCTAGTGAATCAAGCCGCTCATCAAGCCTGAGCGCTTTTCGTCCGCCGCTCACCAATCACCCGCATTAGTTTCCGGCTGCGTCGCACCAGAAAATCCCAATACTTAATCGGCATCAACCGCTGCATTCGATCCAATTGGACCGCATCGCCTCCCACAAGAATCCGCGGCTCGTTTGCCAGAACTCCGTCCACAATCCGGTCCGCCGCCCGCTCCGACGGCATCTGCGCTACCACATCAAACATCGCCAGCGTCACGTCGCGCGCGTTCGGATCCGATTTCCCGCTCACCCGCGCCCGCTTCGCAATCGACGTTCGAATCCCTCCCGGATGCACGCAGGAGATGCTCACCGAGCTCCCCTCCAGCTCGTGCATCAGCGCCTCCGTAAATCCCCGCACCGCAAATTTGCTGGCGCAGTACGCCGTCTGTCCGGCCGGTGCGATAATTCCATAAATGCTCGACATATTCACGATCTGCGCCCGCGCCTCTTTCCTCAAAATCGGAAGAAAATTCGCCACGCCATAAAGCACGCCGTAAAAATTAATCTTCATCAGCCAGTCAAACTCTTCGAGCGTCAGCTGTTCAAACGTCCCGTGCATCGCCACGCCGGCAATATTCATCAGCAGCGTAACGCGCCCATGCCGCTCCACCACCTCCGCCGCAAACTGCTCCATCCGCCCCCGGTCTGACACGTCCACCAGATGGCAGGAAAGCGACGCGCTCGTCCCGCCCAGCTGCTCTATCGTCTCCGTCAGGCCGCCGGAATCCACGTCCGCCAGCGCCAGCGACATTTTCTCCCGCGCCAACCGGTGCGCCAGCCCTCGCCCAATCCCCGAGCCCGCCCCGGTAATAACAGCCACGCCACCCTGAAGCTTCAACGGTTGTTGACGCTCGCTCATCCCAGCCTCGCTCACAAAAAATAAACACAGCTCGACCCACGCGAAAACATTCGCGCAGCAGGCAACGCAGCCTACCCTATCGCGCCGCAGCCGCGCGTGCAATGTTTGTTGTCCGAGGGATTCCGCCTAGACTTTCGCCAGCGCCTGATCCAAATCCGCGATCAAATCTTCCACATCCTCGATTCCTACCGACACCCTCACCAGCCCCTGCGTAATTCCAATCTCCTTCTGCGTCTCCGGCGGCACCGACGCGTGCGTCATCAGCGCCGGATGCGAAATCAAAGTTTCCACGCCTCCCAGGCTCTCCGCCAGCGAGCAGATTCGCACATGATTCAGCAATTTCTTCGCCGCCTCCAGCGATCCGAGATCGAACGACAGCATCCCGCCAAATCCCCGCTGCTGCTTCTTCGCGATCTCATGTTGCGCATGGGAAGCGAGCCCCGGATAAATCACCCTCTTCACCTTCGAATGCGACTCCAGAAACTTCGCCACGGCCATACCGTTCGCATTGTGCCGGTCCATCCGCACCGCCAGCGTCTTGATCCCTCGCGACACCAGAAAGCAATCCATCGGCGCCAGCCCCGCCCCCGCCGACCTCTGGATAAAATAAATTTTCTCCGCGTCTTCCTGCCGCGCCAGCACAGCCGCGCCCCCCGTGCAGTCGCTATGCCCATTCAAGTATTTTGTCATCGAATGGACCACCGCGTGCGCCCCCAATTCAATTGGCCTCTGCAAGTAGGGGCTCAAGAAAGTGTTGTCCACTACGAACGTAAGATTCCGCGCCTTGCAGATCCGCCCCACCGCCTCCAAGTCCGTCACGATCATCGTCGGATTCGTCGGCGTCTCCACATAGATCATCCGCGTGTTCGGCTTGATCGCGGTTTCGACATTCTTCAGACAAGAAGTGTCCACATAGCTGAACTCAAGTCCGAAATCCGCCAGTAGCTTCGTCGTCAACCGGAACACTCCGCCATACACCGCTTGCGAAAGAATCGCGTGCTCGCCCGGACGCAGCAGCCGGAAAACCGCATCAATCGCCGCCATCCCGGAAGTGAACACATACGCCGCGCGCCCGCCCTCCAGCTTCGCCACCGTCCGCTCGAGCGCTTTCCGGTTGGGATGATTCGTCCGCGCATAGTCGTAACCCTTGTCTTTGCCCATCTCTTCGAGCACATACGTCGACGTCTGATAAATCGGCGCGACGATGGACCCAGTCTGTGGATCGGGCTCCTGTCCCACGTGGATGGCATCGGTCGAAAACCCCATGCTTCCTCCTGAATGAAATGCCGCGGATGTTCCGTCTCGGTATCATACCTCGCGCGTGTGATTGCGGGCATCAATGGGTAGCAAAGATATACCGCCAAAATGGCTCCGTCGCCCCGGCCGGCCTCAAGAAGTCTCCGCCGCACAGAGCTGTTGAGGCAATCGCCCGAATGGAGTAGAAGTGAAGTGCTATGCGATTTGCTCTCAGCACTCGAATATTTAGCCCACCACTCCGTCTCGGAATCATCTTGGCACTGTTCTTGCTCCACACCACCGTGTTCATCGGCCAGCCGCGTGCGTCTACGCCGCCGGTGTTTCAGGAAGCTCAACAAAATCAAACCGCTTCCCAGGAAAAACCGCCTCAAGATAAATCCACCGACAGCAAGAAGGATTCCAAACCTTCTGATCCAACGACCACCAGACTTCGTATTCACGTCACCGCTGGAGATAAACCGGTCGGCAATGCCAGCGTTTACGTCCGCTTCCCAGTCCCCGGCGGAATGTTTCACAAAGAAAAACTCAGCGAACTGAATTTAAAAACGAACGAGGACGGCACCGTCAAGGTCCCCGATATTCCTCGAGGCAAAATCCTAATTCAAGTAGTCGCAAAGGGTTGGAAGACGTTCGGCAAGTGGTACGACATTGATTCCGAAGCAATCACCGTCGAAATAAAACTCGAACCGCCCGCTCACTGGTATTAAACGACCGGTATTAAACGTCCCAGCGCCAGAATTTTCTCACTACAATAAAAACTGCACACATCTTGTGCAAAGTGCATCAGCCCCACGTTTTCTTCGGTTTTTGGTTCGTCACAATCCTTTTCCACACGGTTTTCAACAGAACTGTTGAAAACTTTCACCGGCCATTCATCATTCGCGCCTCTTCCACGCGAACATATGGCTCGCAAATTGCCTCGCCGTTATTTACGGAAAGCCTATAACAACTCCGCAAGCTTTCAATCGCATCAGCCTTCTCCAAAAAGTTTTCACCGAACGTGGCGTGATATCATCTCCTTTCCACGGAGACATCCAGCTCGCAGATGAAGCAACTCATCCTCAACGCCGACGACTTCGGCCTCACTCGCGGAGTAAATGAAGGAATTATCCGAGCCCATCGCGACGGAATTCTCACTAGCGCCACCCTGATGGCCTGTGGTCCAGCCTTCGAGCACGCCGTCAAACTCGCGAAGCTGAATCCGCGTCTTGGAATCGGCTGCCACCTCGTCCTCGTAGGCGGACGGGCGACCGCTCCGCTCGAAGAAATCCCATTCCTCGTCACCAAAGACGGTAACCTCCATGATTCGTTGGGTAGTTTCGTAACGCGCCTTTCGGCTGGAATCATCCGCCCCAAAGAAATCGAAAGGGAACTCCGCGCTCAAATTTTGAAAATCCGCGCAGCAGGTCTCGAGCCCACCCATCTCGATACGCACAAGCACACCCACGCGCACCCGGTCGTTATGGGAGCCCTCAGTCGCGTAGCGCACGAACTCGGAATTCCGCGCATACGCAAGCCTATGGAAAACCTGCGAGATTCCTGGGAATCCTCCCTTGGCGAACGTCCCGCCATGCTGCCAGAACTCTTCGCCGCCGCCGCTGCTCGCATGGTCGCTCCCATGTTCCAATCCATTTCGCGAAGGTATCGCTTGCGCTCACCGGACTATTTTTTGGGTCTCGCAAGGACGGGCCGCCTCCGTCCCGAAGCTCTTCGCCGCATGATTGGCGCCGTTCAAGAGGGCAGCACCGAAATCATGTTGCATCCCGGCATATCCGATACTGAACTTCAAACCATCGAGACGCGCCTCTCCTGGCAGCGAAATGCGGAGATGGACGCCCTCATCGATCCTGCGGTCAAGAGTGCCATCGAAGAACATGGCATTCGCTTAATCACTTACGGAGAGCTAAACTGAAACGTGTTCGGCGCGCCTATAGGCGTCTAACTCTGCGTTGATGCGGTAGTCAGCCCGCCTTATACTGCTTGTAGTAGCGCGGATACTGGAGGAAGCTTGGGAACTCGCGACATGCGTCCGAAGTATTCGATCGTCGTCCCGTTTCACGACGAACAGGAAAGCGTCCGCGAACTTCACGCCCGTCTCGCCGGCGTGATGACCGGCCGTTTTGAACCCGTCGAATTCATCTATGTGGACGACCAGAGCAGTGACGCCACTCCCGCGATTCTCACCGAAATCGCTCTCGAAGATCCTCGCGTCAACGTCGTTCGCCTCAAGCGCAATTACGGCCAGACCACCGCCCTCGCCGCCGGTTTTGACTACGCGTCCGGCGAAATCATCATCTCCATGGACGGCGACCTGCAACACGACCCGGACGACATCCCCATGATGCTCGAAACCTTCGAATCCACTGGCAGCGACATCGTCAGCGGCTGGCGCCAGAAGCGTGTGGACAATTTCATCATGCGCCGCCTGCCTTCGCGCGTCGCCAATTGGATGATGGCCAAGCTCTCCGGAGTCGATATCCACGACTTCGGCACCACCTTCAAAGTCTATCGCCGCGAAATCATCAAGGACATCCGCCTCTATGGCGAAATGCACCGTTTCATTCCCGCTCTGGCTGCTCTCAATGGCGCCAAAATCGTTGAAGTGCCGATCAAGAATATCGTTCGTCCCGGCGGCAAGTCTCACTACGGAATTTCACGCACCCTCCGCGTCTTTTTCGATCTGCTCACCATACGGTTCCTTCTTCGCTACATGACGCGCCCGCTCCACTTTTTCGGTCCAGCCGGATTACTCGGCATGATTACCGGTGGCGGCATTCTCACCGTCCTGTTTGCAAAGAAAGTTTTGTTCGGCACCTCGATCTTCGTCGAGCACGGCCCCTTGCTCATTCTCGGGATGATGCTCTCGCTATTCGGCGTGCAACTCCTGGCGATGGGTCTTGTCGGCGAACTCTTGATGCGCACTCACTTCGAATCTCGAGTGGAGCCTATGTATCGCGTCGAGAGCGTGACGGGTGCATCCACGCCTCCTGAGCCGGCCCGCCGTTTTTCTGATAATCCGCTGGCCGCCCGCAGGGCTGGACAATAAATACAGCATTCCCTCGACTTTCTCTTCCTCCCCTTTATGCATCAAACTAGAAGAGGTTCGCGTGCAAGGATACCTCGTTTCGAGTAACGCAGAATTTGATAGTGACGCCCGCCCGAGAACGCCCGCCCTGAATGTTCCACAACGGAGGACACATGTTTCGCAAAGTAGCCTTCTCCGCCGCAACAGTGCTTGTTGCCGCATCTCTAATTTGGGCAGCTAACGACCCCTGGAAGTCGAAGCCTTACGACGAGTGGGACGATAAAGACATTCACCGGATCTTCAACGATTCACCCTGGTCCCGGGTCGTGCAGATTGGATTCTCCTCGCCTTCTCCCTCCGGCATGCACCCTGATACGAGCGCTCCCAGTCCAGGACAACAGACCCGTGGCATGGGCGGAGGAGGAGGCTATGGCCAGCCCTCCACCCCCGCGCAATCCCCGCAGCCATCTTCAACCGGCGAGACGCCCTTCGTGGTTCGCTGGGTTTCATCCAGAACGATTCGCGAAGCTGCGCTGCGCAATGCAATTTTGAAAGGCCAATTGAAGCCCGACGATGCCAAGAAAGACCTCGCACAACCAGTAGATATGTATCAGGTGCTCGTCGCCGGCCCCAACATGAAGCCTTTTCAATCCGCGGATGAAAGCGCCCTTAAGAACAACGCGGTCCTCGAAACGAAGCGATCCAAGCAAAGGCTCACGCCCAGTGAGGTAAAGATCCAGCGCGGCGCCGACGGTTCGATTGAAAGTGTGGTCTTCTTGTTCTCGAAGAAAGCCGCGAGCGGTGAGCCGACCATCACGCCGACTGAGAAAGGCGCCGATTTCGTGGCCACGCCCAGCGGCGTGAAGATTAGCGCTTCGTTCGATTTCTCAAAAATGGAAGACTCACAAGGCCGCGATTTGTAGTTCAATAGGGGCCATATTGTGGTGCTTAACCCAGACATCCGAAGGAGGGAGTTTGTCCATGAAGAAATCGGTATCCGGTCTTGCGGCGGTAGTTCTTTGCAGCCTCGGTTTGGCTTCAGCCTCATCTGCACAGATGATGCGCGGCGGAGGTCCTCCCCAGTTTGCCGGCGTATTCAATCCCAAGGTCGGAGCCGGTGCCGCTTATGAAGTCCAAAAACAGGATGGCAACAAGACAATGGAGATGGCCATCGTCGGGAAAGAAACCGTCGATGGAAAAGATGCTTACTGGTGGGAGATGGCAATGCCCGACGAAAGAGCGGCCGGCGAGTTCGTTTTCAAAACCCTTCTGGTGATGGACGGCGAGAACCCCCACTCCTCCAAAGTGATCATGCAGCTTCCAGGGAAGCCTCCGATGGAAATGCCTGCCGGAATGGGCCGGGGAGATCATTCCCGCGTCCCCACCGATGTTCGCACTGGCGCCGAAGATCTTGGTAGCGAGTCCATCACCGTCCCCGCCGGAACTTTCACCACCGAACACTATCGTGCCAAAGACGGCTCCGGCGACACGTGGGTGGCCAAGGATGCCGGTCCTTACGGTCTGGTTAAACATCAAGGGAAGGACTCGACCATGGTGCTGACCAAAGTCTTTTCAGATTACAAAGACAAAATCACCGGAACGCCCCAGCCTTTCAATCCCATGATGATGGGCGGTGGACAGCAGCGCTAGCATTCGCCTAGCATTCCCTTCAACGAATCGCGCGAGACCCCGGTGCTGCCGGGGCGTCTTTTTTTTTATTGATTCCGGCCCTCGGGAACTTCATCTAAATTCGGAAGCAGCTTTGGGAGGCAATCCGCGCATGGCGCTCAGCGGGGACAAGTTCTATCGCGCCCGCATCACCGATCGCAGCGAGATCTCCCCTGATCTCTGGAAGGTCAAGCTCGAGCCCGGAGGCAAGTTCGATTTTGTTGCGGGCCAGTACACCACGCTGGGCGTGCCGGACGGCGAACACCTGATCGAGCGTGCCTATTCGATCGTCTCTTCGCCGTACGAACCGCAACTCGAGATTTTTTTTGAGCTCGTCCCTCACGGCAAACTCACTCCGCAGCTCCATCACTTGCACGTAGGCGATGAAATCAGCATGCGTAAGATTCCGAAAGGGCGCTTCACGCTCGACCTCCAGAGCGGCCACAAAAATCATCTGCTGCTCTGCACCGTCACCGGTATTGCTCCCTACGTCTCCTACATCCGAACTCTTCACGAGGACTGGAAGGAAAACAATATGCCGGCGGATTTGCATCTCTACATGATCAACGCCGCCAGTCGGTCGCTCGAATTTGGCTACCGCGAGGAAATCGAGCGAGTCGCCTCGGAAGTTCCGTGGCTCACCTACGTTCCATCCATCAGCCGGCCTTGGGAAGACCCGCAATGGCGCGGCGAGACAGGCCGCGTCGAAGATTTGATTCGCAAGTATGGCGACAAATGGGGACTGACTGGCGATACCACAACTGGCTATCTTTGTGGTCATCCGCAGATGATTGAGTTGGGAATGGGAATCTTGAAACGCCGCGGGTTTCCGAATCAGTCGCTGAAGAAGGAAGTTTACTGGGTTCCGGCAAAAACCGCGGGGGCTTGATCGAGTCTCAATCCGGGCGAGCGCCTGCAAGGGGCTTGCGACGCCCGCCGGAAAGGAATCCGCTGCGAGCCTAGCGCGTGAGCGCAGGACTCGCCGCAGCAAGCTCTTCGATCGCGCTGGACATCGCGCGAATCGGCGTGGATACGTGCACGGTCTCGTCGTTATCGTTCAAATCCACCACGATGGACCCTCCGCTTTTCGCCACCCGCACCTTTTGACCCGGTTCATTCACCTCTACAAATGTGATGTCGTCCGCTTCACTCACCGCGTCCAGGCTTGCACGGATCGTCGGCAGCCACGGCTGAATTTCCTGCGTGTGGTCCGCAAGATGCTCTTTGGGAATGAAATGCATCGCAATCGGCACAAGCATCGCCGGCGCCACGACAAAGACATGATGCTTTTCCGGTGACCTCGTCTCCACATTCACCGAAATCATTCCTTCGCTACAGATAATTCCAGCGCCGGCAAGAACGGTTCCCGCAATCGCCATCCCAACTTTTCCCAGCAGAATCATGTATCACCTCAAGACGCAGCTTCTATTCCGCTCCGCTCTTCGAATCGATCCAGATCTTCACGCTCTGCTCCGCATCCTGCACCGTTACCAGCACTGTCTCGCCCGCTTCGCCCAGTGCACGGATTGCGGCAGCCACATCCAGCTCGTTCTGCTTCGCAGTGGAAAACAGCGCGTCCACCACTTTCATTGGAACCGTAACGTCCACCTTCTGCCCGTTCTTGCCGCTTTCTTTTCCGGAGTCGCGCACATGGATGATCAGGTTTCCGTTTGATTTGGCCACGCGCACATCCTGCTCGTTACTCTGGACGGTCACAAATTCGTTGTCCGGCGCCGTGCGAACGGCGTCGAGAATCGTGTGCAGATCTACGTCGTTGATGTCAGTACTCGAAATCGTCACGCGGCCGTTGTGCAAATCTCCATGATTGATCGTCGGCAGAATCTTCACCGCCATCGAAAGCGGCACGTTCACGTTGACGCTCTCGCCGTCTTTTCCGCCGTCGACCTTTACGTGCAAGTAGCGTTCGGCGGCTGGCTTTGCCGCCGTTGCGCCTCTGGCGATTCCGATCGCCACGGCGATCGTCGCCACGAGCAGCAGGCACGAAACTACCACCGCTGATCTTTCTCTTCGCATGGTCTGAAGCCTCCTCGAGTTTCTCTGTCGCTATGTACGGAGGCGGCAGCGAGAATGTTCCCTGGAATTTGTAAGAAGAATGCGTTCTCGAAATGAAAGCTCCTACTTCGTCAATCGGAGGGACACTTGAAATAGCTCGCGGCAAGAGGCGGCAGGCGTAGGCTGATGGACCATGGCTTTCCATTCCACGGGATGGGTTCGGCGTTCACACCGCCGCCGTTTCCCGCGCCGCTGCCCCAGTAGTAGCCGGAGTCGGTGTTGAGGATCTCGGGGTAGCAGCCGGAGCGAGGAACGCCTACTCGATAGTTGTCGCGAACTACAGGCGTGAAGTTGCAAACCACAGCGATCGCATCGTTCTGATTTTTCGCGCGACGAAGGAACGCGATCGCGCTGTTCTCGGCATCGTTCGCTTCCAGCCACTCGAAACCCGCCCATTCGAAGTCGAGTTCGTGCAACGCGGGCTCTTGCACGTGCAGCTTGTTCAAGTCCGCCATTAGTTGCTGGATGCCGCGATGCGCCTCGGAATCCTGCAGAGCCCAATCGACCGCGCCGTCTTCCCAGAATTCGCGGCGCATCCCGAGTTCGCTGCCCATGAACAGAAGCTTCTTGCCGGGATGCGCCCACATGTAGCCGAAGAGCACGCGGAGATTCGCGAATTTTTGCCAGTTGTCGCCCGGCATTTTCTCGAGCAGAGAGCATTTGCCGTGGACCACTTCGTCGTGCGAGAGCGGCAAAATGAAATTCTCGGTGAAGGCATAGATCATCGAGAAGGTAAGTTCGTTGTGGTGATATTTGCGGTGAATCGGATCGTAGCCGATGAATCGCAACGTGTCGTTCATCCAACCCATGTTCCACTTCAAATCGAAACCGAGCCCGCCGAGATAGACAGGGCGCGAAACCGCCGGCCACGAAGTGGATTCTTCGGCAATCGTGAGCGCGCCGGGATGCTGCGTGTGCAGCACTTCGTTCAAGTGCTTGAGGAAGCCGATCGCTTCGAGATTTTCGCGGCCGCCGTAGCGGTTGGGAATCCACTCGCCGGCCTTGCGCGAGTAGTCGAGATAAAGCATGGACGCGACCGCGTCCACGCGCAGTCCGTCAATGTGGTATTTGTCGATCCAGAACAGCGCATTCGAAATCAAAAAATTTTGCACTTCGTTGCGGCCGTAGTTGAAAACTAGCGTGCCCCAGTCGGGATGCGCGCCTTTGCGCGGATCGGCGTGTTCGTAGAGATGCGTGCCGTCGAAGAAGGCCAGGCCGTACGCGTCGCGCGGGAAATGCGCGGGCGTCCAATCGAGAATCACCCCGATGCCTTCCTGGTGGCAGCGGTCAATGAAGTACATAAAATCTTCTGGCGTTCCGAAGCGGCTGGTGACGGCGAAATAACCGACCGTCTGATATCCCCAGGATTTATCGAGCGGATGCTCCATCACCGGCATCATCTCGATATGCGTGTAGCCCATTCGCTTGACGTAAGGAATCAGTTCACCGGCGAGTTCGCGATAGGTCAGCCAGCGGTTGCCTTCATCTGGCTTTCGCCGCCACGATCCAAGATGCAGCTCATAGATCGACATGGGCGAATGCAGCCAGTCGCGCGAGGCGCGCTGCGCAAGCCAAGGCGCGTCGTTCCACTGATGCTTGTCGATATTCACGACGACCGACGCATTGTGTGGGCGCTTTTCGGCGGCGAATCCGTACGGATCGGATTTCAAACCCCAGTAACCAACGCGAGATCTAATTTCGAATTTGTATAGCGTTCCTTCATCGAGGCCGGGAACGAAGAGTTCCCAAATACCCGTCTCGCCGCGCAGGCGCATCGGATGAACACGGCCATCCCAGAAGTTAAAATCTCCGACAACGCTGACGCGAAGCGCGTTCGGCGCCCAGACGCCGAAGTGAACGCCGCGAACACCCGCGACTTCGCGCACGTGCGCTCCCAGCTTTTCGTACTTCTGGTAGTGCGTGCCTTCGCCGGAAAGATAGAGATCGTAATCGGTAAGCAGCGGCGGAAAAGCGTACGCGTCAGATCGATTGAGCGAATTGCCATCCGGAAATCTGAAATGCAGGCGATAGGAAGCCGGGGCGACTTCCTGGTTGTCACCTAGCTGGCTGACAGCATTCTGAACAATCGCTTCAAACACTCCGCCCGGATGAATTTTTTCTGCCGCAATGGCGGAATGCCGTAAGGGAGGTTTGCGCAACCATTCGACGGCCATCTCAGTCGCCGCCGGATGGTAGGCGCGGATGGCGAGCACTCGCTTGCCATCGCGTTCGATCCAGTGCGGCCCGAGGAAATGAAACGGGTCAGACGATTCGGCGCGAACGATGCGCTCGATCTCGCCTTGGCTCGCGTCGAGGGACTTATCGACTGCTTCGGATTTGGAATCTCGTAGTGACATGGGCGAACTCGCTTGGTTGCTGGCTGGGAAGGGTTTTTCGTGGGCTCAAACCGGACCGGTTTCGGTTCGATGCTTTGCGGCGAGGGGGGCCAAAAACCGCCGATTAGAAAAATGTAAGTGATTGGAAAGAGAGATGTTACGCGGCGTCTTAATCGCCGAACCGTAGATTAGAACACTCATCTCTCCCGCGATTTCTTCGCGGGTCCTCCGGCCGAGTTAGCGTCTAGCGTCCGCAACTCTGCGATAACGGTAGCAGATGGCTACCTGCGTTTCAACTGGAACTTGGGTTCCTCCAAAACCTCCCCAATAGACGGCTTGTCCTGGAATTCGACAGTATTGGAGTGAAGGAGAAAATACGATGAAAGTTAACGCCATAACAAAAGTCGCGATCATTTCTCTCGTCGTCTGGTCTCTCATTACCTGGCAGGTGGCGAGCGTTCAGCCGGGGAAAAAGCCACGAACGCCCGCGTCACGCGTTGATGCCGTTATGGGGCAGCAATATGACGAAGGAGGTGTTGGAATGAAAGACGATCAAACCAATCATGCAATCACGCGATACGTGGCCGAGCAGCGTAGGCGCACAAAAGCGGAAGCAAAGATTACCGTGCAGAGTTCTGAAGCCAAGGCCTACGACCAAAGCCCGAGCCCGGCATTAATGGAGCTCCAGCTGAACGAAGTGTTCACGGGCGATATCGAGGGCGGATCACCGGTGCGGGCTTTACAGCTGCTACGCGACGACAAGTCCGCCTCTCTTGTGAGCATGCAACGCTTCCGCGGGAAACTGGGCGGGCGCTAGGGAAGCTTCGTGCTGCAAGGCTCAGAAATCGTTGAGAGCGGCAAGATCAAGGCAACATGGTTTGTTGTTCCGGGGTCGGGGACAGGCGATCTTTCCGGGCTGCGCGGCGAGGGAGGATTTGAAGCCAGTTTGGAAAAGGCTCCGACGGGTGGTTGGAATATTGGTTCGAGTGAAGTGGCTGCCATCACGCGGGAGTGTTTGTTTGGACTTGAGCGGGAAAGTCAGGTAGGTTAGCGGCGTCCCTGGGGCCGGCAGCGGGGCAATCCAGATCAAGGAGAAATTCGATGATGAGACTCGTTCGCCCGATTTTTGTTCTTGCTGCGCTGTGCATGGCGTTTCTTGCCGGTGGTGCGCGCGCGCAGGAGAACGCGCAGCCGAAGAAACCACCGACGGCGACGGAAGCTGTGATAGCGAACTGGAACGACGTTGGCAACCGGCTCGTGATGATGGCGGAAGACTGGCCGGGGGATAAATACGACTACAAGCTGGCGTCTACGACGCGCACCTTCCAGGAAGTGATTCTGCATGTGGCGGGGTCGAATTACGACATGTTGAACAAGATGACGAAATCGAAGATGGGCGATGGACGGAATGACCCGGCGGTGGCGGACTACAAGACGAAGGCGGCTACTGTGGCGTTTTTGAGGAAGTCGATTGAGGATGGAGCGGCGTTGGCGAAGAAGCAGGGGGACGCGGGGGTGATCAAGCTGCTGGAGTATTGGGACGGGTATACGGAGCACATGGGCGAGCATTATGGGTTGTTGGTGGCTTATTACCGGGCGAGTGGCGGCGTGCCGCCGGAGTCGAGGCCGAAGAAGTAGGGTGGGCCACGGAGACACGGAGGTAGGGAAGCAAGGAGACAGGGAGGCAAGGAAAAAATCATTGCGAGGTGGTGTCTGTGCCAAGGTTTGTTGTGGGCGGCCTCAAGAAAGGCGCACAGGCCCTTCGTGCCTCAGGACAAGCAGGAGTGCTGTGCCACCTTGCGGTGCACTCACAGATGCGAGGCGGAGTTATACGCGGGCGGGTCTTAGATTCGCCCCTACTGGGAGATTGAGGGCGTGCGGAATGGGGTGTTGTGGAACGGTACAGCTAAGGCGGCGGCTAAGGCGATTTCGGTGGTGGTGGCGATGAGTGTGTTGCCGACTTTTGTGGCGCGTGCGCGGGGGCAGGATCGGACGCAGGGGCGTTCGATGGTGCTGACGCGGGAGGGGATTGTGGCGGCGGAGAGTCCGCTGGCGGCGCAAGCCGGCGCGACGATCCTGGCTCGCGGGGGCAATGCTGTGGATGCGGCTGTGGCGACGAATGCGGTGATGGGCGTGGTTGAGCCGATGATGAATGGAATCGGCGGCGATCTTTTCGCGATTGTTTACGAAGCGAAGACCGGGAAGCTTTACGGACTGAACGCGAGCGGTTGGGCGCCGGCGAAGCTTTCGATTGAATTTCTGAAGAGCAAGGGAATCAGCGGAAAGATGCCGGACGGTGGCATTCAATCTGTGACTGTGCCGGGAGCGGTGGATGGGTGGTCACAGCTGCTTTCGCGATTGGGGTCGAAGAAATTTTCGGAAGCGCTCGAGCCGGCGATTCGCTACGCGAAGGAAGGATTTCCCGTGCCGGAGTGGGACGCGGCCTACTGGAATCTTGCCGAAGCCGTTCTGAAAGCCGATGCAAATGCCGCGGCAACTTTTTTGATCAACGGGCGAGCGCCGCGGGTTGGCGAGGTGTTTCGCAATCCCGCTATCGCGCATTCTCTTGAATTGATCGCCAAAGACGGGCGCGATGAATTCTATAAAGGCGAAATTGCGCAGCGCATTGTGGCGACGGAATCGAAGTTGGGCGGTGTGATGACCGCAGAGGATTTGGCGGGGTTCGCGAGCGAATGGGTGGAACCCATTTCGACAACGTATCGCGGCTGGACCGTTTACGAGATTCCGCCGAACGGGCAGGGAATCGCGGCGCTGATGATGTTGAATATGATGGAGACATTTCCGCTCGCGAAGTACGGGCACAATTCCACGGATGCGTTGCACGCGATTATTGAGGCGAAGAAATTGGCGTATGCGGATATGTACCGCTATGTGGCGGATCAAAAATTCAGCCGCGTGCCAGTTTCGGGGATGCTATCGAAAGACTACGCCGCCCGGCGCGCGAAGCTGATTGATATGGCGAAAGCAAATTGCAATGTTTCACCGGAGCCTGAATTTCCGGTGAAGGGCGACACCACTTACCTGACAGTGGTGGACCGCGACGGGAACATGGTGTCGCTGATTCAGAGCAATTTCTCGGAGTTTGGATCGGGTATCGTTCCGGATGGGACTGGCTTTGTGCTTCAGAATCGCGGAGCGTTGTTCAGTCTCGATCCAGCGTCACCGAATGCGCTGGCCGGGCACAAGCGGTCTTTGCATACGATTGTTCCCGGATTTATGACGCGAGGGGATGAGCGAATCGCATTTGGGATCATGGGCGGATTCAATCAGGCGCAGGCGCATGCACAGTTTGTGGCGAATGTGGTGGATTTTGGGATGAATATTCAGGCGGCGCTGGAGGCGGCGCGATTCTCGAAGCATACGTTTGCGGGATGCGATGTGGAGATGGAGGATCGCATTGACGCCGGTGTGCGGAAAGCGCTTGGCGAGCGCGGACATGAGATTCAGGTGGATGGGAGTTTTTCCTCGGATATGGGTGGAGGGCAGGCGGTAAGGCGCGATTTTTCGACGGGCGTGAATTTCGGAGCATCGGACCCGCGCAAGGATGGCGCGGCGATTCCTCAGGCGGTTTCCACAAAATAGCGCGGCGTTCATCGCAGACATCGGGGCGAAGGCCTGAGGTCATCCCGATCCAACGGCAATCGGGAGGGACCTGAGCTGCAGTTTTGTTTTGTCGGCGTTTGCCGCGCGATCGGGTCCGAAAGAGTACGGAGTGTGTCGTAAGTGTCTCTAAATGCTTAGCTTTGGTACGAACGTACCATTGTGACGCGTAGCACCCGCCGCTATACCTAGAGCGTAGGGTGTCCTGCGGAGTTGCGTGCCGGCTCCGAAACTTGTCCTATGCCATCACGAACTGAGGAAGCCGGCGCCGAGCGACCGAAATCGCGGCGCGGGGCCGAGAAACGAAAAGATGTAAGTGTGGCAGCGGGCGCAGAGAGTCCGTGCCCTGCAGCGCACGCGGCTTACCTGCAAGCGCTAACCGAAAACAATCCATTGGGAATCGTAGTGCTCGATGTGCAGCACCGGGTGCTGATGTGCAATCCTGCTTTTGAGACACTCTTCGGCTATCAGCAATCAGAAATTTTAGGCGCGGACCTTGATTCGTTGCTGGCGCCGCATGGTTCGATGAAGGACGCCGCGGCGTTGACGCGCCGGTCGAACGCGGGACATGTGGTGCGGGAGAAAGCGAAGAGATTGCGGAGTGACGGGTCGCTCGTAGATGTGCAGATACTGGGAGTTCCGATTTCGGCAGACGGGAAACTGATAGGCAGCTTCGGGATGTATGAAGACATCACGGAGCGCAGACGCGCAGAGCAGGCGCAGAGGGAAGCGGAAGAGCGATTCCGCAGTCTTTTCGAGAACGCCACGGAAGGAATTTTTCAGACCACCACGGACGGCCGGTACCTGAGCGTAAATCCGGCGCTGGCGCGGATGTGCGGGTTCGCGTCCCCTGCGGAAATGATTGCGACGGTGGAAGATTTGGGAAGGGAGATGTATGCCGACCCGAATGTTCGGGACGTATTCAAGCTGTTGATCGAGAAATACGGGTCGGTGAAGGATTTCGAATACGAGGTGCGGCGAAGAGACGGGGCAAAAATCTGGATCTCCGAGAACGCGCACGTGGTGCGGAATCCGGATGGGGAAATTTTATCGTACGAAGGAACGATCGAGGATATTACGGCCCGGAAGCGGGCGGAACTGGAGCGCCAGGTAAGTTTTGAAATCATCCATGCGGTGAATGTAACGGACAACCTGGATGATTTGCTGGGGTTGATTCATCTTGCGCTGAAAAAAGTGCTGTACGCGGAAAACTGTTTTATCGCGCTGTATGAATCGGGGACGGGGAAGTTTCACTTTCCATTTTTCGTGGATCAGTTTGACCAGGTGCCGCCGCCGCAGCGTGTGGGGAAGAGTTGCACGGCGTACGTGTATCGAACCGGCCAGGCGATGCTGATTCCGCAACGGACTTTTGATTTGCTGGCGGAGGAAGGGAAGGTGGAACTGGTGGGGACTCCGTCACCTGCGTGGCTCGGCGTACCGCTGAGGACGCCGGCGGCGACGATCGGCGTGCTTGTGGTGCAGCATTACGAAGACGAGAACGCGTACACCGAGCGCGACCAGGAGTTCCTAGGCTCGGTGGGCGGGCAGATTGCGCTGGCGATCGAGCGCAAGCGCTCGGAAGAAAGAGTGCGGGAGAGCGAAGCGCGGTTGCGCGTGCTGGTGGAGCAACTGCCGGCGGTGCTGTGGACCGTGGATCGAAATTTGCGTTTTACCTCAGCGCTGGGAGCTGGATTTACGCGGTTGAAGATAAAGCCGGACGCGCTCTTAGGCACGTCGCTGCTGGATTATTTCGAAACCTCCGATCAGACATTCTTGCCGATTGCAGCGCATCGCCGCGCGGTGGCGGGCGAGCCGATGACGTTCCACGTGGAGTGGAAGAGCGGCTCTTACGCATGCCATGTGGAGCCGCTGCGGGATTCCGATGGGCAGGTGTCGGGCGCGATCTGCATGTCGCTCGATATCACGGACCGGAAACAGCTGGAAGAACAGCTGCGGCAGGCGCAGAAGATGGAGGCCGTGGGGCGGCTGGCCGGCGGCATCGCGCACGACTTCAATAATCTGCTCATGGTGATTCAGGGCTATAGCGATCTTCTGGTCGAGCGGCTTCCGGGTGCCGACCCACTGCGACGGAATGCCGAGCAGATTCAGATGGCGTCGCAGCGGGCGTCGTCATTGACGAGGCAGTTGCTGGCGTTCAGCCGGAAGCAGATGCTGGCGCCAAAGATTTTGAATGTGCAAAGTGTTGTGGCGGAGATGGAGAAAATTTTGCGGCGGCTGATTGGCGAAGACATCCAGCTCGAGACGTCGTCGTCGGCCGATCTCGGATTGGTGAGAGCGGATCGAAGCCAGATTGAGCAGGTGATCTTGAACCTGGCTGTGAATGCGCGCGATGCGATGCCGCAGGGCGGCCGCTTGACGATTGAAACTGCGAACGTGGAGCTCGACTCGTCGTATTCGCACCCACCGGCGGTGCTCTCACCCGGCCGGTACGTGATGCTGGCGGTGACGGATAACGGATGCGGCATGGACGCTGAGACGCAGGCGCATGTCTTCGAGCCTTTCTTCACCACGAAAGAAAAAGGAAAGGGCACCGGGCTTGGGCTGGCAACCGTATATGGCGTGGTAAAGCAGAGTGGCGGATATGTGTGGGTGTATAGCGAACCGGGGCGAGGCACGAGTTTCAAGATTTACTTGCCGAGAATCGAAGAGACGGCAGTGCCTGCCGGACGAGATGGCAAGAGCGAAACGCAGATTCCGCAGCGCGGGTCTGAAACAATCCTCCTGGTTGAAGACGAGAAGGGCGTGCGAGAGCTGGCCCGCGAGTATCTTGCGTCGAGCGGGTACAGGGTGATTGAGGCAGAGGACGGGCACACGGCGCTGGAACTCGCCACCATGCATGTGGGGCAGATTCACTTGCTGCTTACCGATGTGGTGATGCCGGGAATCAGCGGCAGGGAATTGGCGGAACGTGTGAGCCAGATTCGACCGGGGATCAAGATCATTTACATGTCGGGGTACACCGATCAGGCCGTGGTGCACCATGGAATTCTCCAGAATGATGCGGTGCTGCTGCAAAAGCCTTTCACGCTTATGACGCTGGCCGGAAAGCTTCGCGAGTTGCTGGCGGTTCCCGCCGTTCAATAGCTGCGAATAGATTAGCCGCGTTAGAAGCGAATCAACCAAACAGAAAATCGCGTATTATGTATACCTGTGAAACAGGTGTGCGCGTGTGGGGCTTGGCGGGCAATCCGGGCGCGGTGGTGCTCTCTCGCTTTCGAGGTTTGTGACCGGCTGTAACTCCATGCATACGTGGCCATTGCGGGGCCTATGTGGCTCTCAGTTTGTAATGGTGCGATTGGTCAATCAGGTGCATGTCGGAAGTGAGCGGCGAGAACAAGTAAGGAGCTGCCAGGCACAGGGACCAACGATGAATTCAAGAGGGAACTAAGGGCGGCGCAAGGATCGTGGAGCACGAAGGCGTGACGGAGGATTGAATATTTTCAGCCGATGGCGGCATAGGATCCTATTCGGCTTGGACTGTTCGATTTTTCCGTACTTCTTAACTTAATAAGAACCAATTCTTATAAGTTTCCTGCGCTGCCGCGCGGTCTGGCGTCGCAGGAGCATCCACCCTCGATCAGATTCCAACAGTGGCATA
>DATFSH010000017.1:0-2031 GCA_035262725.1 Candidatus Acidiferrales bacterium
TTGACGCCCGATTTTCAGAATCCCACGGGCATTTCCATGTCGTTGGCTTCGCGCCGAAAACTGCTGGAGCTGGCCGGGCGTTATCAGGTTCCGGTGGTGGAGGACCACATTTACGCGCGGCTGCACGGGCGGGAGGAGCGCGTGCCGTCGCTGAAGCAGCTGGACCGTTCGAATCTGGTGATTCACATCGACAGTTTCGCGAAGGTAGCGTTCCCCGGATTGCGAGTTGGGTGGATTGTCGCGCCACCTCAAGCAATCGAACGGCTGCGCGTGGTGAAGCAGAGTACCGACCTGCATACCGATCAATTGGCGCAGGCCACGCTAGCGGAATTTCTGCGCCGCGGGCTCTTCAGCAAGCACCTGGCGAGAATGCGCAAGGTATACGCCGCGCGGCTGGCGGCGCTCGATGAGGCTTTGCGAAGGCACATGCCAGAAGGCGCGCGATGGAATCGGCCGGAAGGCGGAATGTGCATGTGGCTGGAGCTGCCGCCGGGGTTTGACGCGAGCGAGCTTCTGATTCACGTGAAGGAGCGCGGCGTGCTGTTCGCGCCGGGCCGCTATTTCTACGTGCAGAGTCCCTTACCCAACACGCTGCGGCTTGGATTTGCCAGCCTGGACGAGAAAGAAATTGCGCGCGGCGTGGCGACCCTGGCGGAAATGCTGAGGGTGGAGATGCGCAAGCGGCAGCGTGGCGTGCGGAGGGCGGAGCGCAGCCGCGTGGCATTGGTATGAGTGAAGGGGGCAGGGAAGAGAGGCGGCGAGGAGCGGATTGAACGACACCATCAGGCTGGAGCCAAACCCCACGAACCAATGCTTTGGCTGCGGCGGAGACAACGCTGCTGGGATGAAACTGACGTTCGAGCAGGACAACGTGAACCGCAGGATCGTTGGGCGCTTCGTACTGGGGAATCGCTATCAAGGCGGCGGAGGATTTGCGCACGGCGGAATCATTGCGCTGCTGCTGGATGAGGCCATGGGAAAAGTCTGTCGCTTTCGCGAAGTTCGCGCCGTGACGGCCGAATTGAGCGTGGAATACCTGAAGCCGGTGGCGGTAGATAAAGAAATCGTGGTTGAAGGGCGCGAGAAAGAAATGCGAGGAAGGAACTTGTTTCTGACGGGCGAGATTCGGAACGGGAGCGGTGACGTACTCGCGCGGGGGAAAGGGCGCTTCGTAATCATCGCGCCGCGATAAAGCGATTTTGGGATTGGGAGTTCGGATCGTTTCGAGTGGAGAGGAGAAAGAAGATGGATGCGAAAAAGCCAAATGCGAGCGGCAACGGCAGCAAAGGCTCGAATGAATGGCGCGTGAAAGTCGGCCTCGCCGAAATGCTCAAGGGCGGCGTGATCATGGACGTGACCAACGCGGAGCAGGCCAAAATTGCCGAAGACGCCGGCGCCTGCGCGGTGATGGCTTTGGAGCGCGTGCCGTCCGATATTCGCAAGGAAGGCGGTGTGGCGCGCATGGCCTCGATCAAAGTCATGCGCGAAATCATGAACACGGTGACCATCCCGGTGATGGCCAAAGTGCGAATCGGGCACTTCGCGGAAGCGGAAGTCTTGCAGGCGCTCGAAGTGGACTTTATTGACGAGAGCGAAGTGCTGACGCCGGCCGATGAAGAGAACCACATCTGGAAGCATGATTACCGCGTGCCGTTCGTTTGCGGCGCGCGCAACCTCGGCGAAGCGCTGCGGCGCATCGCCGAAGGCGCGGCGATGATTCGAACGAAGGGCGAAGCGGGTTCGGGCAACGTGGTGGAAGCGGTGCGTCACATGCGTGCAATCACGAGCCACATGAAAAAGCTCACCACCATGCGCGACGACGAATTGATGCATGAGGCAAAAGAATTGGGCGCCCCGCTGGAGCTGGTCCGGCAGATCGCCAAGAGCGGCAAGCTGCCGGTGCCCAATTTTTCTGCGGGAGGAATCGCCACTCCCGCCGACGCTGCGCTGGTGCGGCGGCTGGGAGCAGAAGCGGTGTTCGTCGGGTCGGGGATTTTCAAGTCCAGCGATCCCGAGGCGCGTGCCAAAGCC
>DATFSH010000018.1:0-13736 GCA_035262725.1 Candidatus Acidiferrales bacterium
CGGTTTTGACGGAAACTTCACGGAGTGCGGCGATCCGTCGGAGCCCGGTATCGCAGCTATTACGACGTACCTGGCAACGCTCCCGTATCATCCCGAACCGAATTGCCAGCCGAACCACTTCTACATGGTCAACAACGACAACCCGGGCTTCCTGCCGGACGGCGCAGTGGATACAGCAGGAATCGCCAAGGGCGGTTCGATTCCGCCGGTAAATGTGCGTACCGTGGGCGAGGCGCTGAATGAAAAGGGCATTTCGTGGGCGTATTACGGCGGAGCATACAACGCCGCCGTGGCGCTGCAGCACGATCCCACGAGCACCGATCCGGCGGTGCAGATCGGGCGAGCCTACTGCAACATCTGCAACTTTGAATCCTACACAAACGCGATCATGGGCAACGCAGCACAGCGCGCGGCTCATATCAAAGACGCGACGGATTTCTTCGCCGCCATTGCGAACAGCACATTGCCGGCCGTGTCGTTTGTGAAGCCGGATGGCCTCCTCGACGGGCACCCGGCGTCTTCGAAGTTCGATCTCTTCGAAGGCATGGTGAAGAAAACGATTGATGCACTCAATGCCAACCCAGAGTTATTCGCCAGCACGGCGTTTATCATTACGCTGGACGAGGGCGGCGGCTTCTACGATTCCGGTTACATTCAGCCGCTCGACTTCTTTGGCGACGGCCCGCGCATCCCGCTGATCATCGTCTCGCCATTTACCAAAGGCGGGCACGTGAACCACTCCTATGCCGATCACGTCTCGATTCTGAAATTCATCGAGCGCAATTGGAACTTGCAACCCCTTACGGCGCGGAGCCGGGATAATTTCCCGAATCCAGTCTCGCATCCGAATAACCCGTATGTGCCGCTCAACAGCCCGGCCCTGAGCGATCTGTTCGATATGTTCCAGTTCAAACACGATCACGATGGCGGCGGAGGGCATGAGCACGGGAACGGAAATGGGAATGGAAACGGAAACGAGGATTAGAACGGCAGAAGCAGCTTAATCTGCCGCGATCTGGAAAAGCCTGTGTGAGACGAGTTCTCACACAGGCTTTTTATTGCAGGAGAATTGCGACGCCGCGCTTTTTGGGTCACACCTGATTTTTCTGCTCCCTGCAATCCGCGTTTTGACTTAGCCCGCGAGTCCCTTGCCTTGGAGTGGTAAACTTTGCGTTTTCTCGAGGAGATGAATCATGCGTCTTGTACGCGCCGGTGTCCGCGGCGCTTTGATCGTGGTGGCTGGGGCTGGATGGATGGTTGCGCCGTTGGCACGCGCGCAGTCAGCGGCGGCGGCGAAGGAACTTACCGTACAGCGGATCTATAGCGCGCCGAGTTTAAGTGGGCACCTGACTGATGGAATTGAGTGGACGCCGGACAGCAAGCGGATCTCGTACATTGTGCGCAAGGGCGCTGGTCCGGATGCGCCGGTGGAACTTTGGACGATGGATGAGGCAAGCGGCGAACGCAAGATGCTGGTTGGCGCGGACACGCTGAAAGCGGTAACGCAACGTGAAAAGCAGCAGACGATTCAAGCGACCGGGCTGGGGCGGGTAGGCGCCGAAAGCTACATGTGGTCGCCGGACGGCAAAGCGATTTTGTTCGCGGGTAGCAGCCGCCTGGTGTTGCTCGACCTGGGGACGATGAAGCCGAAGACGATTGTGAACGGCGAGCAGGATGTAGAGGATCCGAAGTTTTCGCCGGATGGAAAACGGATCAGTTTTGTGCGCGATTCGAATCTGTGGGTGGCGAATATTGCGAGCGGCGAGACGAAAGCGCTGACGACGGGCGGGAGCGAAGAAATTCTGAAGGGGAAGCTCGACTGGGTGTATCCGGAGGAATTGAGCGCTTCGACTGCGTACTGGTGGTCGCCCGACTCGACGAAGATCGCTTATTACGAAATGGACGAACGGCCGGTGACGCGCTATCCCATCATGGATATGAGTTCGGTGACGGGGGCGATGCAGTACACGCGGTTCCCGCAAGCGGGCGAAGCGAATCCGATCGTGCGCGTGGGCGTGGTGCCGGTGACGGGCGGCGAAACGAAATGGATGGACACGGGCGCGAACACGGATGTGTATCTGGCGCGCGTGAACTGGCTGCCCGACGGGAGGCGGATCGCGATTCAGCGATTGAATCGCGCGCAAGACAAGCTCGATCTGCTTTTCGTGGATGCGGGTAGCGGCGCGACACGGACGATTCTTAGCGAGTCCGACAAATACTGGGTGAACATCAGCGACGATCTTTATTTTTTCTCGGACGGCAAGCGGTTGCTGTGGTCGAGCGAGCGCAGCGGTTTTCGCCATTACTATATTTACGATCTGGCCGGCAAGCAGCTGGAACAGCTGACGAGCGGCGACTGGGGCATCAACGGCACCGGCGCGTTTGGGCCTGGAACGGCGAGCCATCCGCAGGTGGACGAAGCGCACAACTGTATCTATTTCATTTCGAATAAAGACAGCGTGGTGGAGACGCAGGTGTACCGGGTTTCGCTGCGAGATAAGAGCGTGACGCGAATTACGCGCGAGGCGGGGACGCACCAGCCGATGTTTGCGGCGGATAGCTCCGCGTTCGTTGACGTGTTTTCCACGGTGATGACGCCGCCGCGGCAGGATCTGGTAGGGATGGACGGCAAACGTATTGCGGCGATCGAAGACAACAACGTGGCCGAGCTTGCTGCATATCATTTTTCGCCGGTGGAGTTTCTGAATGTGGCGGCGAACGATGGAACGAAGCTTTACGCAATGATGGCGAAGCCGCCGAATTTCGATCCGGCGCAAAAATACCCGGTGCTTGTGTACGTGTACGGCGGACCACAAGCGCAGACGGTGCGCAATTTATGGGGCGACGTGGAGGGGCTTTGGCTCGGCCTGATGGCGCAAAAAGGATTTATCATTTTCGCGCTCGATAATCGCGGCTCGTACAATCGTGGGCATGCGTTTGAGACACCGGTGTATCACCACCTGGGCAAAGTGGAACTGGAAGATCAGTTGACGGGCGTGGGTTACCTGAAATCGCTGCCGTATGTGGACGGCTCGAGAATTGGAATCTGGGGCTGGAGTTACGGCGGCTTCATGACGCTGGATGCGATGTTCAATGCGGCGGGCGTGTTCAAGACCGGCGTGGCGGTGGCGCCGGTGAGCGACTGGCGCCTATACGACACGATTTACACAGAGCGTTACATGGGCCGTCCTCAGGACAACGAAGAAGGATACAAGCAGGCGTCGCCAGGAAATGACTCGGCAAAATTGAAGGGGCAATTGATGCTGGCCCATGGCACCGGCGACGACAATGTACATTTTGCGAACACGACCGAAGTGCTGAACCAGATGATCGAGAACAACCGTTATCCCGCGGCGCTGATGATTTTTCCCGGGCGCGGGCATCCGATCGGCGACGCAGCGGCACGGATTCAACTCTTTGAGCGGATTACAGAATTTTTTCTGAAGAATCTCTAGAGAATGATAGATTCGGAAACAAGATATGGATACAACCTGCCGAAGACGGACATATTCGAATATACTGGCGCGTAACGCCGGTCCGGCAGGCGTTCCTGCCGCGCGGCTCCGGAGAACTTTGAACTTCCGATCAAAATTGCGGGCCACTCAATGTGTGGCGATGTGTCTCGCAGCGGGGCTGTGGCCTGTGGCGCAAGCGAGAGGTCAACAGGGGCCAACGGCCAAGCACGAACCGGTGCTCGAAGCGGACACGTCGTCGCAGCTTCTCGATACGGGCTTCAAGAAACTTTACGAGCTCGATTTCGATGGGGCGCGTATGGATTTCAAACAGTATCAAAAAATTCGCCCCGACGATCCCATGGGGAAAGCCGCCGAGGCTGCCAGTTACCTTTATCAACAGTTCGATACAAAAGGCATCCTGTCGTCGGAGTTTTTTCTAAACGACCAAAGGTTCCTGGGCGGCGCGGAAGGAACCACATCGCAGAATCGCAATGAGCCTTTTGAAACGGCGGTGCATGAATCGCGCGAGATGGCCAAGAAACGCGTGAAGGCCAACTCGCACGACGTGCAAGGTTTGCTCGTTCTAACCATCGCTGACGGGATGGAATCGAATTACGACGCGTTCATGCAGAAAAAGCAGATGCAAGCGCTGAGCTTTATGAAACAGGGCGAGCAGGAAGCGAACGCGGTACTTTCGATTGATCCCTCTTCGCAAGATGCGTACGTGGCACTGGGCATGGCCAATTACGTGATCGGATCGTTGCCGAGCTACAAGCGCGCTTTTTTGTGGTTCGGCGGGGTTCACGGCGACAAATTAAAAGGAATCGAACTGATGTCGACGGCCGCCGAGCACGGGCGTTACCTGAGCCCGTTTGCGAAGATCATGCTGGCGCTGGCTTACGAGCGCGAGCACCAGCCCGAGAAAGCCCGCTCGCTTCTAAGTGAGCTCTCCGCGCAATTCCCATCGAACCGGATCTTTGCGCACGAGCTGATGCTGGTGGATCAAAAAGGATCGTGTTGCAAGCGTTGAACGTTTTCGCGCTGAAGACTTCCCCTGCTGCTTACCATTTCACTCGCACGCGATAGTCGAGCGTTGCCCTTCCATCCTTCTCGACTGGAATCGAAAATCCGAGCGTGGTGGCGTCGAGCTTCGTCCATTTGAAATTCGAGTTCAGCACTTCCCAATCGCCGCCAATCGGTTCGCGGACTTCGACGGTGACGGCGCTCTCTTTGTGATTGCGCAGCGTGATCTGGTATTCGAGCTCGATGGTATTGCTCGAGATTTTCTTGTAGTCAGTTTCCTTGCGCTCGCAGACCACGTCGAAGGCGTTGCCGACGTGAATCTTGAGGGTTTCGTCCTTGGGAGTGTGGTCGATGTGGTCTTCGCCGACGAACTGGATGCCGCCCTTTGAATCGGCCTGGTAGACGCGGACGGTTCCGGCGGGCAGCGGCATGCCGAGGCTGCTCTTTTCGTCATTTTTGAAGCGATAAAGAACTTTTATCGGTTGCGAAATCGGATTGCCGATTCCCTGCGGATTGCGGAACCAGTATTGCTGGCCTTCGACGAGGAGATATTTTTCGACGGGAACGCCGCTGCCGGTGAGCAAGCTGATCTGTTTCGATTCGTTGTTCTGAATCGAAGTGCGGCGGCCGAGCGTGTAGAGGTGGTATTCGGAGAAGGCTTCCTGGCCAAACTGTGGAGCACTTAAAGCGTCCGACTTCCTCATAGCCGCTCCCATGGCCATAGTCACTTCCGGTTGGACACGGTTCAACTGGCCCGCAACCAGCTGGAGCTTGGCGTTCGAGTAGGCAACACCACTGTTGTTGACCAGCGTGACCCAGCCGTCGAGGTCGGCGCTTTTTTCATCGCGGCCAACGGTGAGAACGTAGTCGGCGCTCCAATTCATGTTGTTCGTCAGGTAGGAAGCTTCGACGCGCTGCGATTCGGCCCCGCGATTTTCGAGCATCCAGACGAGCGTGGGGCGGCTGTAGAGATTTTCGGGGAGATCGGGGAAGCGATAGGAGTCGGAGGACATGCCGATGACGATTTCGTTGCCGATTTTCCAGACCGGGCCGTTGTTATTGGCGAGAAGTATGGCTTTCGTTTCAACCCAACGAGTGGAGCCGGCGTCTTTTTCGGCGCGCACCAGCGTGACTTCCTTGCCGACATATTTTTGCAGGAGCTTTTGTGGATCGAGGAGGTCGAATTCATAATTTTGCTCGATGACGTTGAGCTTCGCGGGATCAACGAGCGAACGGAAATGGACCGTGGCGGGGTTGATCGACGCAGCGACGTCTTCGAAATGAAGCGGGAGCAGGCCGGAGGGGAGGTGAATCTGGCGAACGTCGCGCACGAGAGCGATGTTCGAGTTGTAGACGGTGACTGCGAGATCGACCTGGTCTTTTTCTGTGGTGATGGCGGGTTCCGAGGCGTTCGAGGGTTGCTTGCGCGCGGCGTTTGCGGATTCTGATTGCTTGCCGGATTGAGGACTGGTGGCGCGGGTGATGTGCGCGGCAAGCGCCAAAGCGGCAAGCGTCGCGACGAAAAGTGCTGCGTGAATTGTTTTGGTTGATTGAGAGGGCATGGCGTCTCCTTGGGCGAAAGTGCTCCTGCTTGTTGGAACGGGTGAGATCAAAAATCTTGCGCGCAAAATGATTTATTTGGCCGGGTACCAGATGTCTCCCGCGTCATCGGTGGTCCATTTCTGGCCATCTTCGGATGTAACCGTGGCGCGGTAGGCATCTTTCGCTTCCACCTCAACGAGGTTCCCCGATACGGGCGGCGGAAGTTTTCGCCAAGTTTTTCCGTCTTCTGTGACGAACACGGCGCCGGAAGATCCGACCAGCCAGCAGATTTTCGGAGCTACGGCGGAGTGGGCGTTGATGTCGGCAGGAGGATCGAGGAGACGGCCTTGCCAGGTATTGCCTCCGTCGCTCGAAATTTCCACCAGGCCGCCCATTCTTGCAATGCGATAGATCACGTTGGGGTCGGCGGTGTAAACAAGGATCGGGGAGAAATGTTTCCTCGCGCCGATATTGCCCAAAGACTTCGCCGTTGCGCCGTTGAGAGACCGGGTCTTGGTTGTGGTTTCGGCAGATTTCGATTTTTCTTCCGCGGCTGCCGACGGCGCAGGTGCGGGAGATTTGACGGGCTCGTCGGCTGCAGAAGAAACCGGCACTTTCTGCAAGGCGGTATTCAATTCCGGAGCGGGGGCCGCGGGCGCAGGTTCGATCGCGGAGGTCTGGTCCTGTGCAGCAGCGTCCTGATCCGCAGCGGAATTTTGGCGGGCGGCTGAATTTTGGCCGGGAGCAACTCTTTGCGCCGAGTTCGATTCAAGTGGCTGGGAAGTTTCGGAATTGGAGCGAATCGCGTTTCCATTTTCCGCGGAAGAAAGATGCGTACCATTCAGGGTTCTCGCTGCTCCGGGCATCGCAGGGGGTGAGACGGCGGCGTGCCCGCCATAGAAGGCGCCACCGGGCCGGCCGCGAAAAGAAGGAGCCGCGCCACTTCCACCACTTCCCCCTGCGCTCCCGCTCGCTGCAGAGGGTGCAAGTGGATGCGCGGGCGGTGCAGAGGAGGTGGTAGCAGCTCTGGTGGAGCTCTTGGTTTTGGCTACCGGCGGTCTAGGTGGCACTTGCTTGGCCTCAGGCGGTGAGGTCTTTTGTGGCTCATTGCTCTCGAGTTTCGTTTCGGTTTCGTTCGTAGTTTGGTGTTGAGTCGGCGCCGATGGTTCCGACACAGCGACCTGATTGTTGAATCCGATGGTGGTCGTGTGCGAGGCGAAGCGTATGAATAGAAAGGTGCTGAGAACGAGCATAGCAGCTGCCGGAACAAGCCAACGGAGATCGAGCCATCGCGCGCCGGGCGATTTGCGTTGAGAAGATTTCGCTTCAGAACGCGAGGCGGATGCGGCGGGTTTCGCTTGGGCGGGCGTGCGGGCGGCTTCCAAGGCAATTGGCCGCGTGCCCGCGAGAGCCGGTTCGAGCGCGAGTTCGGGTTCCAGGATCTGTTCAGCGCAGGCAAGCGCCATGGCGGCGAGTTGCTCGCGGCAACGCGGGCAGGTGGAAAAGTGAATCTCGTATCCGGCGGCTTCATCTGCGCCGAGGGATTGGTCGAAATAAGCAGCCAGGAGCTCGGCGTCAGGGCAATCGTGGCCGATTGAAGAATCGCGGGCAAGACTTTGCCGGAGCAGTCCGTCCATTGCGTTTTCGTTGTCCTGCGAAGGCATGACGCTATTCTCCTTCTTTAGAACGGGCCAAGCCGAAATTCTTGCAAAAATACGGCGCGAATCGCGCAGCTGCGGCCATGGTCAATCACGCGCTGAAAGAGCGCGCGTCAAATCGAACGGCCACTGCTGCCGCGCGTATTCGAAGCACAGTTTCAATTGCGCTTCGGTTAATTTTTTTTCTTCGCGGAGCGCCACTTCGACACAACGCCGCAAATCCGCGCGAGTTCGCTCGAGTTTGCGCGAGACGGTGGCTTCATGTTCTCCGACCAGTTTGCCGATTTGGGCGAGCGTCAGATCATCCACGTAGTAGTAAGCAAGGCGAAGGCGATCGCGCGGGGCGAGATCGCGCAGCGCAGCGGTGACGCAGGCTTGCATGATCGCGAGGTAGGCGTCGCGTTCCGGGTCCGGCGGCGTCTTTATCTCGGGCAATTCGCGCGCATCTGAGTCACCGTTGCCGGGATCGTCAACCGAATCCATTTTTTGCGTGCGGCGGATTTCGTCGATGTGGCGTTGGGCGAGAATCGCGTGCAGCCACGTGGATAGTTTGCTGCGGCCGTGAAAGTAGTCGAAAAGGGAGCGGCGCGAGCCGCCGGATGACTCGCGCAGCCCGTAGAGATCGGCGTAGAGCGAATCGGCCAGCTCGCGCGCTTTCGAATCGTTGCCGCCCGATTTCGAGAGAATCATGCGGGCGGCGCGGTAGAGTTCCGGGCGGTAGTGCGCGATGAAATATTCCCAGGCAGCGCCGTCACCGGCGCTGCAGGCGCATGCGAGGGCGAGGTCGCTTAGGTGCAGGCTTTCGAGATATCCGGCGACGATGCGGTCGTCTGGAAGAGAATCGGCGAAGCGGCGTGAGGCGCTGCGCTCGAGGGCGCGTTGAAACCCTTCGCGCGTGAGATTCCAGCCCGGAGGTACGGCAGCGGTTTGCCAGCGACGCGCAACGACCGAGTTAAGGGAAGCTGGAAATCGATGCGACTTGTCGGCTGGCATCTTCGCTGGGCCGCCTCTGGGGAAGAATGATACTAGAATCGGAGGAACGAGTTGCACGGGAGCGATAGGCATGGCTTCGTACTGATATTGCATTTCAGTGCTAAAGCCCGCCTCTGCGGCGTTGGCCAGATGTCTCGGTTGAAACTGCGGGCCTATAAATCTCCGTGCGCTGACTTCTTGTAATAGGGCGGCGAGTTCGCCTATAGTCGCACTCGAATTCTGCAAATTGAAATTTTGTGCGGGGAGGATCGATGGCGCGTCGGGTTGCGGTGTTTATCGGATTGATTATCTGTTGCGTTTCACTCAATGCGCAAGCGCCGAAAGAGGCACCCAAGAAAAGGATCGCTGTGCGCGCTGGAAGATTGATCGACGGGAAGAGCGAACAGCCCATCTCGAACGCAATGATTGTGGCCGAAGACGGCAAGGTCGTGTCCGTCACACCCGGCGGGAGCGCGCCGACAGGTGTGGAGGTGATCGATCTTTCGCACGCAACGGTGCTCTCGGGACTCACCGATGCGCACACGCATGTGCTGCTGCAGGGCGATGTGACCGCGGCTGATTACGACGAGCAACTTTTGAAGCAATCAATTCCCTATCGCGCGATTTTAGCGGCGCGCAATGCGAAGATTGCGCTGGATCACGGTTTCACCACGTTGCGCGACCTGGAAACGGAAGGCGCGATGTACGCGGACGTGGACGTGAAGAAGGCGATCAATCACGGCGAAGTGCCCGGGCCGCACATGTTTGTCTCGACGCGGGCGATGACGCCGACAGGCATGTATCCATTGCTCGGCTATTCCTGGGAAATTGAAGTGCCGCACGGCGTGCAGTACGTGGACGGCGTGGACAATGCGCGGCTGGCGGTTCGCGAGCAGATTTCGCGCGGAGCGGATTGGATCAAGTATTACTCGGATCGCGCGTATTACTTCGGCTCCGACGGCGTGCTGCACAGCCATGTGAATTTCACGGACGAAGAAGCGCGCGCGATTGTGGAGGAGACGCACCGCCTCGGTCACAAGGTGGCGGCGCATTCGATTGGTTCGGATGGCATCGCGGCATCTTTGCGGGCTGGCGTCGATTCCATCGAACATGGTGACGGATTCACGGAAGCGCTACTCGATCAGGCCGTGAAGCAAGGCGCCTACTGGTGCCCGACGGTGATGGTGGGAGCGTATGTGGCACCGGGACGCGGGGGAAACTGGGGGCCGATGGTGAAACTCGAGAAGAAGGCATTCGGACTCGGCGTAAAAAAAGGTGTGAAGATTGTGCTAGGGACGGACGCTGGCGGGTTTCCGTGGACCGATCCGGATTTGAATCAGGCGCGCGAATTTCACTATTACGTGGATTACGGGATGACGCCGATGCAGGCGATTCGCTCGGCTACGACGGTTGCCGCGGAGATGCTGGGTTGGAGCGATCGCTCGGGAACGATCGAGCCCGGGAAATTGGCCGACATGGTGGCTGTCTCGGGCGATCCGCTGGCGAATATTGATGAATTGCTGAACGTGAAGTTCGTGATGAAGGAAGGCGTGGTTTACAAGAACGAATTCAAGTGATGTCTGCGGCCACGCGGCCTTCAAGACTCGCTTCCTGTTAAGATTGTGTTTCGATGTACACCTGCCGGCAATGCGACGCAGCGATTAACTCGGGGAGCGAAGTGTGCCCGTATTGCGGCGCGGACCTTACTTCGCCGGGTGCGGACGTCTTTGGCGAGCCGGCACCCGTCGCGAGAAAACCGACGGCTAAACGAATCCTTATCGCGTGCGGGATTCTGCTTGTGACGCTGGGAGCCGTGGGCTGGTTCGCGGTGCCGTGGCACATGTCGGGATCGAAATCGGAATCAGAGGCACGCGCTCGCGATGCGATCGCGACGGTTCAGTCCGCGCTGGCAAATTATCAAGCGGCTGAAGGGGCTTATCCTTCTTCGCTCGAAGCGCTCGGAGACACGGCTCGGATCGCAGCGCAAAAAGCGCAACTCGGACATTACACGCTGCAATACTCGCCCGGGAAACCTGACCACGACGGCCGCCTGACCAGCTACACTCTTGTTGCGCGGCCGGGAAATTTCGGTTTCCGGAGTTACTACACGGACGAATCCGGCGTGCTTCGCGGCACCGCAGAGGATCGTGCCGCAACAGTGCAGGACGCGCCGATGCAGCCGCATCTTTGAGAGTGGAGTGAAATCGCAGTAACGATTCAGCTTGCTGATGGTCTAAACGAACGTAGTGAGCGCTACGTGAGCCCTAAAGGAACAGCCATTTCTTCAGGCAGATTTTCGGTCTTGATTGCGGCCCTTCTTTTCTCTTCGCCGATTGTGGCGAGCGAGATTGCGGGGCGGGTTTGCGAACCCGCTGATTGCTGCACGTGCGTATCGCTCGACTATTTGCCACTCGCGGCTGCTGACGCCTCGTTCGGCGCTCAAACCATGCAACAAGGAGCGGCGCATTCGATGGCCGGCATGGACATGAGCCACCCGGAATCGTTGATCGAGACGATCCTCATGCACGCCAGCTCCGGCACGAGTATCGAGCCGATTTCCACGCCGCATGACATGCTGATGAAACACCTGGGCGCGTGGATGCTGATGTTTCACGGCGTTGCATTTGTGAATTCGCAGCAGCAGACAGGTCCGCGCGGGGGCGACAAGGTTTTTGGCACGAGCTGGTTCATGCCCATGGTGCAGCGCTCGCTCGGGCCTGGGACGTTCACGGGGCGCGTGATGCTGAGCCTTGATCCCGCGACGATCAGCAACCGGCGCTATCCCGAACTTTTCCAGATAGGCGAAACGGCTTACGGAAGTCCGATCGTGGACGGGCAGCATCCGCACGATTTTTTTATGGAGCTGGCACTGCTCTATGATGTGAAGCTTGGCGAAAATATTTTGCTTTCATTTTACGGCGCGCCGGTGGGTGATCCAGCGATGGGTCCGACGGCATTCGCTCATCGGACGTCCGCGAGCGAGGATGGTCTGGCGCCGCTGGGCCACCATTTGCAGGATTCGACGCACATCGCGAACGACGTCGTCACGCTGGGATTCACCTATAAAATCGCGCGCATCGAGGCCTCAGCCTTTCACGGCCGCGAGCCGGACGAATTCCGCTGGAATATCGATACGGGCCCGCTCGATTCCTGGTCGGTGCGGCTCACGCTGAATCCTGCGGCGAACTGGAGCGGGCAATATTCGATCACGCGCCTGAAAAGCCCTGAGCAACTTTTCCCCAACGGAGACACGCTGCGCATGACGGCTTCAGTTACGTACAACCGGCCCTTTCAAAATGGAAATTGGGCGACGTTGCTGCTCTGGGGGCGCAATCGCGATATTACCGACGGGCAGGTGTTCAACAGTTATCTGGCGGAAAGCACCGTGCGCTTCGCGAAACACAATTACGCGTGGACGCGCGTCGAAAACGTGGATCGCACGATTGAACTGCTGCTCGGGGAAAATCCGTTGCCGCCGGGATTCGAGGAAAAGTTTCTCGCGCGCGTACAAGCCTACACGTTCGGCTACGATCGGGAATTCAATTTCATCCCGCACGTGTCGAGCGCGTTCGGCGGGCAATACACGCTGTACACGAAGCCAAGCTTCCTGAATCCCGTCTACGGGACGAACACGATGGGCGCGCTCGTTTTTGTGCGCTTCCGCGCGATTCCTTCCGAGAAGTCGAAATAGCTTGATGCTATACTAGCTGCGCAGGCCGTCGCCCAATCCACTCGAAATTCCGCGGAGAGGTGCTGGAGTGGCCGAACAGGGCTGCCTGCTAAGTCTTCCCGCACGAAGAATCAATCACTTGCATGGAGTACTACCGAACACGACGTGTTGCTACAAATCCCATGCGCAGAACTGATTACGAGGGTGCGCAGATACTCAGTAGCACTCAGTAGGGTTCGGTGGTGGGCACAAAACTGGGCACAGTCGCCACTGCATGCGAACGAGGCCCGAGTTGTCCGGGCCAGTGACTCTGGATGGCTGGAACACCCTTGGAGCCCCTGGGGTACTTTATTTAAAAAATTTTCTGACCGAAGCCTACCCCGCACCCCAGAGCGGGTAACAAAATCCCAGAATTTCGCCACATTCTCTCAACGTTCCATTCGAAAATCGTCGCATTCTGAGATAGGTGGTGATAATCCCTGATGGCATAACGAAGTCGGCCTCCGAACGGTTCGAGTAAACTTTGCGGTGATCACCCGGCAAAGCTCGGAACCGAGGAGGCCGAGATGCAGATTATAGGCGGCGACTTACATACGCGACAACAGACGGTTGCGATGTTGAGCGTCGAGACGGGCGAGATTGTCGAGAAGACTTACGTTCTTGTAGCCGCAAGCACGCGTCTAAAACCTGACGCCAAGCTTTCCCCTGCTTTTTTAAGGCTATGTCCAGGCAGAAATGCATGAGCCTCTGACTGCCCAGAACAAGTCCATCGAGACATGAGCCGAGGCGTGTGCAGTGATGAGCATGTCAGGCTGCCGATTGATCCATTTTTGCGCTTGCGATCGAATTGCCGATGATCCATCCCGCATCCGCGCCTTTTATTGTGAAGGCTCGCCCCACGTTGTGCTGACGATTAGTACGTCAGGTCGGTTCGAAGGCGGAGAATCCGTGTGAACGACGTGAGCAACAGCTTGGCTCCCTGCGCATTCACAACGCGTGCGTCATCGTTTCCCAGGGCCCTAGCCAAGACTGGTCCTGAGTCAATTTCCGCGAGGTCATCGAGCATGCGCATGGAGACAATCTCGCCACTGGGGGCTCCGAACACGACGATCGAGGCGCGGAAGCGTGCTACACCCGCTTTCTCAAGTGCGGGGCGATAATCGTCTTTGAGCCAGTTTAGGTAATCTTCCATCTTGCCCTGAAGGGTTTGGCTCCTAGTCTCCACCCAGTAGAGCCCTGCTGGCGCATCCGTCTTGTTGATTTCAAGCGCGGTTAGTGGCGTGGAAAACTGCCGGGTCTGAGCGGTATTCGGGTGTGAGTTCCAACTTCATTATCTGCTTTAGGTAAGCCGATTGTAAGTCGCCAGACTGAGTAATTTCCGTGGACAACTGGTTGAACAAGCTAACTAGCTGCGCG
>DATFSH010000019.1:0-26883 GCA_035262725.1 Candidatus Acidiferrales bacterium
CGTTGGAAAAATCAGCCCCATGAGCAACTTCAGCGTGGTGGTTTTTCCGGCTCCGTTGGGGCCAAGAAAACCGAAGATTTCGCCGTCCTCAACACGCAGAGAAAGGTTGTCGAGCGACCGCCGCAGGCGCTTGCGCCAAAAGCCCGTGGCGTAATCCTTGGTCAAACCTTCGATTTCGATTGCTGCGCTAGACATGGCTGTCATCATTATTATTTTTTTTTGGATGATTAGCTCGTGTCAATCGTGGCCTGTTGCTCCGTAGGCACAGGTTACGACCGACCGGTGCATTCGGGCACCGTCACTCGGACGACAATCGCAAGGCGGCTGCGTAGGCTCGCCACAAGGAAAGCACCTCATGATTGGCCACACCTCTCGCAGTACCTGATTACGTCAGAACTATGCGTGGCGGAATAGGCGTGGTGTATCGCGCGATCAACTGATGATGAATCGCGATGTACCATTGAAGTTCATGCTCGAGGAAAAGCTGAGCTAGGAGCTCAGTCTTTGGAAAGCGAAGCCGCCGCCTGATCTGCGGCGGTTGAGCCGGCAGCAGATGGACGAAGATTCTCGAATGCGGCGCTGTTTGCAAAGGAGCTGGGGAAATTTGATTCGAACGAGCCCAGTCCATGGCAGACCATGCGATGCTTGAAGGAAAAGCCAAATAATTCCATTTCACGGCGCGACTCTTCGGCTGTCCAACCCTGCGAGATTCGATAGGCAGCAACCATCATGCCTGTGCGGTCCACGCCATACCGGCAATGCACAAATACCTTTTTATCCGGATGGTCGTGCAGGATCGTGAGGAATTTGGCAATGCCGTCGGCAGTCATGTGAGAGCACTGCGACGGAATCGCAACGTATTCCATCCCCAACTTTGTCACCTGCTCGCGCTCGTTATCGCTGTCGCCTCGCAAATCCACCACGATGCCAACGCCCATTTTCGCAAGCGCTCCGAATCCATCGTCAGATGGCTGAGCGCCGCGGAAAAGCGAGGGCGTCACTTGTCCAAAATTCGACACGCCCTGCACAGCCAATTTCTGGGCAACCACATGTTCCACTGCGGCAACCGCGGGCTTTGGGTTTTCCTGTGCACGCGCTGAAGCGCATAGCATTAGCCCGGCAATTCCGATCTGCAAAGCCTTAGCGAATCTCACAGTCATTTTCCTCATTTTAGCAATTAGATGCTGTGCCGGCACGAAAAGTAGCTTGTGGTAGCCCGTACATGTACCACTACGGATAGACGCTTTCGACAACTACTGCCTAAGATTTTGTGGTTATAGTATGAATTTTTCTTGACAACTTTTCATCCAGCGCCGATACTGCGCACCCAGACTCGGGGGAAGCGTGAGCCGGTTTTTCGCTACTAGAGCAGCCGGTTAACCCAGATAGCAGACCGGGTTTTACCGAAAATCCAAGGGAACGCCCGCAAATCACACCGCGCTTGAATTTCCGGCGTGGCTTGGCTGGGCTTTTCTCTTTTTTTCGGTCCGGGGCGAGCAATTTTGCTTGCCACGTCCCCAATTGTAATTGGGTCAACAGGGTTTCAAAGATAGCTCGGTCAACAACAAGAGTTCCGGGCCCGGGCGGTTGGGAGTAAAATAGTGGTTGTCCCTCCCGCATGGCTTCCCGGCGAACATCACGGCGGAAGTGCTGCCGGCGCGGAGGCAGAGATGGCAGAAACGAGAACAGCATTGAACGGGCACACAGAAGCACAACAAGTTACAAGACGAGCGAGTGGGCTGGAATTTCAGCGCCGGTTTACAGACGAGAAAGTGTCACCATTTGACGCGGTTGAATGGGAGCGTCGCACCGCACTCATCGGCAATGATAAGGGTCAGGTAATTTTTCGCCAGGAAAACGTGGAAGTACCCAAATCCTGGTCGCAGACCGCTACTAATATCGTAGTTTCGAAATATTTCCACGGCAAGCCCCACTCGCCGGAGCGCGAGACGTCCGTCAGGCAGTTGATCGCGCGTGTCGTCGATACGATCGTGCGCTGGGGCGAAGAAGGCGGCTACTTCGCTTCTAGCGAATCCCGCAACATCTTCCGCGACGAGCTCACTCACCTGCTTGTCGAGCAAAAAGTGGCGTTCAATTCGCCGGTGTGGTTCAACGTAGGCGTGCAGGCGAAGCCGCAGTGCTCGGCTTGCTTCATCAATTCCGTCCAGGACAACATGGACTCGATCATGAATCTGGCCAAGACGGAAGGAATGCTTTTCAAGTGGGGCTCAGGCACGGGGACCAACTTCTCATCGCTGCGCGGCAGCAAGGAATCGCTGTCCGGCGGCGGCATCGCTTCCGGACCTGTAAGTTTTATGAAGGGCTTCGACGCTTTCGCGGGCGTGATCAAGAGCGGCGGCAAGACGCGCCGCGCCGCGAAGATGGTAATCCTCAACGCCGATCACCCGGACATCATGGAATTCATCGAGTCCAAGATGAAGGAAGAGCGCAAGGCGCACGTCCTGATCGAACAGGGTTACAACCCTTCGATCGACGGTGAGGCATATTCTTCCGTTTTCTTCCAGAATGCGAATCACTCCGTGCGCGTCACCGACGATTTCATGCGCGCGGCCAAGGAAGATCGGGATTGGTGGACGCGCAACGTGAATGACGGCAAAGCCTGCGACCAATATCGCGCCAAGGATTTGCTGAAGGAGATGGCCAAATCCGCCTGGCAGTGTGGTGATCCCGGCATGCAGTACGATACGACGATCAATCGCTGGCACACCTGCAAAGCCACTGACCGCATCTACGCTTCGAACCCGTGCTCGGAGTACATGTTCCTTGACGACACGGCCTGCAACCTTGCTTCGCTGAATCTTCTGAAGTTCCTTGGAGCAAACGGCCAGTTTGACACTGAAGGCTTCCGGCACGCGGTGGACGTGACCATTACGGCGCAGGAAATCCTGGTGGACAACGCCAGCTATCCCACCGAGCGTATCGCGCGCAATTCGCACGACTACCGCCCGTTGGGCCTTGGCTATGCGAATCTGGGCGCACTGCTGATGTCGCTTGCGCTTCCCTATGATTCAGACGGAGGCCGTGATTTCTGCGGCGCGATAACCGCGTTGATGACTGGCGAAGCCTACGCACAATCAGCCCGTGTTGCGGAGCGCATGGGTCCATTCGGCGGGTACTTGCGGAATCGCGATTCGATGCTCGACGTGGTGCGGATGCACCGCGATGCGCTGCGGCCAATCAAGGAAGACAATGTCCAGCCCTCGCTGCTGCATGCGGCGCAAAAATCGTGGGATGACGCCGTCGCGCTCGGCGAACGCTTCGGCTACAAGAATTCGCAAGTTTCCGTGCTCGCACCCACCGGCACCATCGGCTTCATGATGGATTGCGATACCACGGGCATCGAGCCGGATCTCGCGCTGGTGAAGCAGAAGCGGCTCGTGGGCGGCGGGGTGATCAAGATCGTCAACAATACCGTGCCGCAAGCGCTGATGAAGCTGGGCTACCCGCCGGAGCAGGTGGCGCAGATCGTGGATTACATTGACGCGAACGGCACGATCGAAGGCGCTCCCGGATTCAGACCCGAGCATCTCGCGGTGTTCGATTGCTCGCTGGCACCGCTGGGCGGAGGCCGCTCGATTTCCTGGCGTGGCCATCTGCGCATGATGGCGGCGGCTCAGCCGTTTATCTCCGGTGCGATCAGCAAGACGATCAATATGCCGGAGGAATCCACGGTGGAAGACATCATGGAAGCGTACATCGAGTCCTGGAAATTCGGACTCAAGGCCGTGGCCATCTATCGAGACAATTCGAAGCGATCGCAGCCGCTTTCTGCCGCGGGCAAGAAGGAAGAAGAAAAGGCTGCCGAGCCTGCAGTTCCCGGCGCAGCCGCTCCGGTTGCGGTTGCCGGACCGGTCGCCGAAGCGATTCCCGCGCAACAGAATCTTTTCCCCGGCACGCAACGCCGAAAGCTCTCTGCCGAGCGCGATTCCATCACGCACAAATTCTCCATCGGCGGGCACGAAGGCTACCTCACCGTCGGAAAATACTCCGACGGCACACCGGGCGAAATCTTCATCAAGATGGCGAAAGAAGGCTCAACGCTTTCCGGAATCATGGACGCGTTCGCGCTTTCCGTCTCCATCTCATTGCAATACGGCGTCCCGCTGCGCGCGCTCGTCGATAAATTCGTCAACTCGCGGTTCGAGCCTTCGGGCTACACCGGCAACCCGCAAATCCGTTACGCGAAGTCGATCGTGGACTATATCGGACGATGGCTAGGCGGGAAATTCATCTCGCCCGATTATCTCGACGCCGATGCGGCAGCTGCGGTGACCACGGAGGTAGTTGCTCCGGTTATCGCAGCAACGCCCGCTTCGCTGACGGCTCCCGCGGAGGCGGAGGCATCCACTCGCCAACGCGCTGCCATCGACGACGCACCATCGTGCTCCGAGTGCGGCATGCTGATGACTCCCAACGGCAGTTGCTACAAATGCGCGAACTGCGGCAGCACGTCAGGCTGTAGCTAAGCTAGAAACGTACGACAAGTTCAGAAGGGGCGCTCCGCTATAAGCGGAGAGCCCTTTTTATTTTGCTACGGTTGGTCGCCGCGTTTCTGCAACGCTGGGAGTGCTATCATGGGCTCGCTTCGAGGTCTTGAGCCGCGCCGTGCTGCGCAATCGACAACTCGTCCCGCCACTAACGATTCATACGCCTGACGGGCGTACCATTCGCGGCTGGGATTACAAACAGAAGAAAAATCTCGTTATCGCGTTTTTCGATACAGATTGCGCGCCGTGTGAGGAGTTTCTGCGCGCTCTTGTGGATAGCGCAGCTGTGTTGCGCGAGAAAAACGCTGTCGCGCTGGTGGTTTTTCTCGCGCAGCCCGCATGCCGCCTGACCGATTCGCTTCCACCCGGCATCATCGTTGGCGCGGACATGCCCGGAAATTCGGCGCGCGCTTTCCTCGGCGAGGACGCGTTCGCATCGCGCGGATTCGTCCGCGGCGGCGTGTTTCTCACAGATCGCTATGGCGAACTCTTCGCGCAGTGGACTATCGAACGCCACAAATTCCCGGCCATCGCGGAAATTCTCGCCGCGCTCGACCACGTCGAGATGGCCTGCGACGAGTGCAGCACTCCCCTGTGGGCCGCTGACTGACGCAGCCCTAGCATCGCCCTAGGTAAGATCAAAAGAGATGGCGAGACGCCGGCGTTACGGAAGTGAATGCTTGGCGCGAACGAGCGGCCGGGCGCACGTCGGAGCTTCTTCCAAAAGCTGCAAAAGGCACGAATCGAGGCAGACCGGGGCGATAGATCTGAGCGTGCACATCGTTCCGGAGCGTCGAGCACACCAAATAAAAAAGGGAGTCCCGAAGGACTCCCTTTATTGCTCTACCCAAGATTCCGGTTTCGGCGCGGCGAAACCGGCCCACCCCGGGATAAGAGACAGCCGATTATTTGGTTTGCACGCAGGCTGCCACCAGTTTCATCTTTCAACAGACGGAACCACGGATTGGCAGGACATGACTTAGCTCGCGCGAAGGCATTCTGGAGCTGACTGAAAATCCGGAAACCTCCAGTTTCTGAAATTCAGGTCTCCCGTTTTCTACAGTCTTTGGAAGCGTCACTCGGTAGGCTTTTGAAAACGCATTATTACACGAAGTCTCGGCCTAGGCCGCTGCAGGCTTGGGGGTGGGTGCCAATGTTGGACGCTGGGCAATTCGGCTTTAGCCGCTGAGGTGGGGTTTTGCCGGTCACGAATTAAGAACGTCCGAGGTAGGATTTCTTGCAGGGCGAGGGCCAGCTAAGCGCCGATAGCGGATCGAACCGCAGAAGCCAGTGAGTCCGTCCAGCGGCGAACATCTTCGTCGCGCTCAGCTTCGACCATCACGCGCGCGAGCGGCTCGGTGCCCGAATAACGCAAGATCACGCGGCCGGATTGGCCGATCGCTTTTTCCGCTTCGCCAAGAATCCGCGAAACTTCTCGCAGAGACCCGAGCGGCGGCTTCGATTTTACGCGGACGTTCACAATTTTCTGCGGATAAATCTTCAAATCGGCGACGAGCGAATCAAGCGGCCCGGCAAGCGAAACAATCGACGCGATTTTTACGGCCGTAAGCATGCCGTCGCCGGTGGTGGCATCGTCAAGAAAAAGAATGTGCCCGGACTGCTCGCCGCCAAGATTCGCGCCAATGCGGAGCATCGCCTCCAGCACGTAGCGGTCACCGACGGCGGTGCGCACCAACTCCAACCCGAATTGGTCGAGGGCGCGTTCGAGTCCAAGGTTCGCCATCGTGGTGCCGACGATCACGTTGCCCTTCAGCTTGCCCGCGGATTTCATATAGCGACCCGCAACGAGCAACACTCCGTCGCCATCCACCAGCTTTCCCGAGGCGCTCGAAAAAATCGCGCGATCGGCATCGCCATCAAACGCGACGCCAAGTGTCGCACCGGACTCGACCACGCTCTTCTGCATCCCCTCGGGATGAAGCGAACCACAACCTGCATTGATGTTTTTCCCATCCGGAGCATCGTTGATCGCGACAACCTCCGCGCCGAACATGCGAAAAAGCTGGGGTGCGAGTTTGCTCGCCGCGCCATTCGCGCAATCCAACACAATCTTCATTCCTGCAAACTTTGCACCCGGCAGCGCCGCAGCTCGCAACCCGCCGAGATAGTCCTGGTGCAACTTCTCGTCGCCGTCCGGATGCTTTTTACTTACTGCCGCCGCATCCTTTGTCCGGATAGCCGGCGTACTCCCATACGGCGAAAGAATCAAACGCTCGATCTCGTGCTCCGCGGCATCGGGAAATTTCATGCCCGATGACGAAATCAGCTTCACGCCATTGTCGTGATACGGATTGTGCGACGCGGAAATCACTACACCCGCGGAAAATCCCTTGCGGCTCACGAGCCAAGCAACTCCCGGCGTCGTGACAACTCCCGCCGATACCGGCTCCGCTCCCGCCGACACCAGCCCCCGCGCAATTAACTCCGCGATGTGCGGACCGGATTCGCGCGGATCACGGCCGATCAGAACGCAGGCCGGCCTCCTGTCTGCATTCTTCTGAGCCGCCAAATGAAGGCCCAAGGCGGAACCGACGCGCTCAAGTGTTGCGTCGTCCAATGGATATTCGCCGGGAATGCCGCGAATTCCGTCCGTGCCGAAGAGCTGTTTTGTCTTTTCTGTCGCCATTGAATCGGATCTTAACTCTCGATGGGTAAGCCGATAATTCTATCATCGCTCTTGCGCGCGCCCGCACCAACCACCTACCGGGCAATCCAACCCGTTACCCACTTTTTCAGGATGCGCTGCGAACGCCATTATCCGGCGCGGCACATTATGTCCCCATCCTGCGCGCCTGTGATATCGTACGCGGGTGCCAGTTGAAACCACCAATCCAGTCAAAGCGACTTCAACCCCCAACTCGGTAAGCGCGCGAATCATTGCCGCGGGCATCGTGATTGCCTTTTGTTATTGGGCTTCGACGGTCCTGGTCACGTTGGTGGTCGCCGTTCTTATGGCCTATTTCCTCGATCCAGTGGTCAACTGGCTTGAGGAATGGCACGTTCCGCGCGCGCTTGGCGCGCTGATCGTCGTGCTCTCGACGATTTTTCTCCTGCTGCTTCTCGCCTGGACGCTGATTCTGCGCGTGGATCAATTTGGTGCGGACTGGCCGAATTACCAAAAGCCTCTGAAAGCAGCGGCCGGTGCGGTCTCCAAGAAACTTGAAACATTCGAGTCACACGTCTCAGAAATCGAGCCCACGAATAAACCCGGCGAGCGAATCATCGCCGTCGCCGATTCTCACCCGGTACGAAACGCCGTGCTCTCCCGGCTCGGCGCTCTCGAGGCGGTTTTTGTGGCCGCGACGTTTGTGCCATTCCTCTTATTTTTCATGCTCGCGGCCAAACGACAGGTCTGGCACGCCACCATGCAGTTATTTCCATCCACAGAACGGACCCGCGTGAAACAAACACTCGGCGAAGTGACGCTTGTCTTGCGCAGTTACGTTATCGGCACGGCGTTGGTCGGACTAATATTGATATTCGCGAGCTGGATGTTTTTCCTGAGCATCGGACTCGAGTTCCCGTTTCTGGCGGCGCTCGTCTCAGGACTGGTGAATTTGATTCCTTACTTCGGCGTGGTGCTCTCCTGGTTCCCGCCCATTATCATCGGCCTAAAACAATTCAAGCACGTGGAGCCTTACATCGGCATCATCGTGATGATGACGTTCCTGCACCTGATTGCCGCAAACCTGCTGATGCCCGCGCTGGTCGGCTGGCGCGTGCGGCTCAATGCGCTGGCGCTCACGGTGGCGTTGCTTTTCTGGGGCTGGCTCTGGGGCCCGATGGGCTTGATCCTCGCCGTTCCGATCACGGCTGTGATCAAAGTAATCTGCGACCACGTCGAAAGTCTGCAACCAGTAGGACGCTGGCTCAGCGCATAGCCATTCCAAGGAAGTTCTTTCTCCGCGTTTTGTCCTAACTTTTCACCGCGAGTTGCGAATTGCCGTCACCGCTTCATTGAGCGCGTCTGGATTTTGCGCGCCTTGAATTAGGCGGATGGCAGCTATCCCCGCCGCTCCAGCGCGAAGGCAGTCAGGAGCGTTGGATGCATTCACGCCGCCGATGGCGATTACTGGAATACTCACCGAGTTTGCCACCTGCACGAGCTCCTCAACGCCGTGCGGCTTGCCGAACGGTATCTTCGATGGCGTCTCGTAGATTGGCCCGAAGTAGGTGTAGCTGGCGCTTGCGTTCTCTGCTTCTTGCGCGCCTTCAAGACTATGGCAGGAGACTCCGACCAAAAAATCGGGAGGCGCATTTCCGGCGCGGCACCATTTGACCACTTCGCGCGCCGGTGCTGATGCGTGTCCCAATTGCACGCCAGCCGCGCCGGCGGCCAGAGCTACGTCAAGGCGGTCGTTGACGATCACTTTAATTGAGCGTGGACGAATTGCGCCGGGGTGCTCGGAAGCGAGGGTGAGGGCCACAGCCTGCCGGACGAGCGTGAAAAGCTCGCGCGCCGGCAAATCCTTCTCGCGAATTTGCACCCAGTCAACGCCTGCCGCCGCTGCTGCGCGAATCACGGCGAAAAGCGCGGGAAGACTCTTGTCTCCGGCGAGAGCCTTGCGGTCTGTCACGTAGCAGATGATTGGTAGGCCGGTCGGACCGCCGGTAGATCTGCCGATTGGTTGGTTAGCCCTGGCTGGCAACGGTTGCGGCCCTGCGTCGAAATGCTTCGAGTGCGAGGAAAACATTCATAATTCCCAAGCCCGAAATCGCTCCGCGCATAAACGGATTGTTAGCGAAAAAAGCAAGCGCCGGGTACTGATATAAAAAATAGTTGGTCTCCCAGATCTCCGACCACGGCACGAGGATCAGCACCAATCCCAGCTCAAGCCAGACAAGGAGCGACACGACTCGAAACAAGCGGGCCATCATCTGTTTAGGATTATGGGAGATTCTCTCCGGAGTGGCAACAGGCCAGCCGCCGATATTGCATTGGGAAGTTGAAGTGAGTAAACCGCAGATCTGGAAAAAATGGATGAACGGTTCCGGATACGCAACTATCAGGCCCTAGGGGCAAACAAAAAGATACTATTCTTTGGGCATTGCCTCAGGCGTGATCAGGCCCACGTGAGCGATCTCCCGCATTACGTCATTGATATTTTCAAAGAACGTGCGGAGAAGGTGGCCTTCGTGAAAGGCGCAGACGAAGCGAGCCACGCGGCCGAGAGGGCACCAGTCTGGTGCTCGTCACAGTCTTTGACACCTCACCGCGCGGGTTTGTGCCACGCAGGCGCGTCCCTGAGGAAATTTTTTGAAAACTGGGAAATTCAGTGACGAAAATGACGCCGGCCCACCACTAAGATTGGCAGGCCGGCGCGGCACCACAAAACTCAAATCGACCTACCCAGTTGAGCGTTGGAGCAGCCACCAAGCCGCCTACGGCTTCCAGAAATCCGGGTCGGCTTTGATCCACTCTTCCTGTACGTAGCTCATATGCGGGTTGAAGGCGAACAATTGATGCAGAGACGATTCAACTGACGCGGCTATGAGCTCATCGAGCTTCTTCATTCCGTCGGCGCCTATAGCCGCCTCGAATTGCTTGTCCTCCACCTGAAAGCCATGGTCGACTTCGGCAAGCGTTTTGCGCGAGGTAAGCACGAGATACGAGCCTCCCTCACCCCCGTACACTTGATTGAAGACGCCCCAATGCGAACCGGGCACTCCCTTCTCATAAGCGGCTTTCACCATCTTCACCGCCTCATTCCATTCCCTCTCATGACCAGGACGAACATGGTACACGGAGACTTCCATGAAACGCATTTGGGAAAGATCGGCCATAGGCCGGAGGCTCATTTCTTCATTGAAAACGAAGACTCCCGAATCGACCGATTCGAGCTCCGCGCCGTCGGCGACGCTGGCGGCTTCAAGTGCGGCCGAGAAGCTAGGGTTCTTCTGCGCTGCTGCGGTGTCCTTTTCCCAGGCCTCCAGTGACGTATATGAAGTGAGGAACAAGGCGCGCTGCTTGCCCGAGAGCGAAGTCATAGCGAGGTAGTGCGTCGGCCACTTGGCTCGGGCGGATGCCTGGACGAACGCGCTTTCCGCTGCGTCGTGTACGATGCCCGCTCTGCCAGGCTTAGTATATTCGCGCGTGATCTGCAACACCTTTGGTATGGAGTTTGCCTGCGACTTTTCCTGTGCCGCAGAGATGCAACAACAGGCAAGCACTAGAAACAATCCAAACAGAATTCGACTGGCTTTATTCATGGACGCAAACCTCCTGATTTGCGGATGGACTTAGCTTGGAAGGGGCCTTAGAGACCAGGGTGTGATCTATGCCGGAATCCGGGCGGAGACTACATGTGCCCGGCTATGATGTCAAGCGCGGCATCCCGAGGCATCGTCGATTCACGGTAGCTTTTTATTTCGGACTGGTCCCTCAGCGTATCGCGTATCCGCCGTCAACTCGAATTGTGGTTCCCGTGACGAAGTCGGATGCGCGCGAGGCCAGATACACGGCGGTTCCGGCGAGTTCGTCCGCCTGGCCCCATCGGCCGGCGGGAGTCCGGGCAAGAACTTCATCGTTGAGTGGCATTTTGTGCACCGGCTCCGTCATGGCTGTTTCAATCCACCCTGGCGCGATGCAATTCACTTGAATGTTGTGCGGCGCAAGCTCAATGGCCATTGACTTGGTGAGCTGGATGATTGCTCCCTTCGCCGCACTGTAAGAAGGCACGAGCCCCGATCCAAAGAACGAGTACATGCTGCCGATGTTGATGATTTTCCCGGATTTTTGGGGGAGCATCGATGCAGCAACGAGCTTGGAAAGAAGGAACACAGAATTGAGCTGGGTCTCGATCACGCAGTCCCAATCTTCCGGTTTTTCCTGCAACACTCCGCCGCTCAACGACACGTTGCCGGCATTATTTACCAGGATGCTCGCCCTGCCGAGCTTGCTCTCCACTTGATTCAGAGCGGGCTGCAATCCGGCGCGATTCGTCATATCCACGTTCAGCGCCATCGAAGGCACACCGATGGACTTCAGCTCTGAGAGCACCTGCTGATTCTTTTTTTCGTTTCGTGCGAAAACTGCGACGGCCGCCCCAGCTTCCGCGAAGCCGAGCGCAATACTGCGGCCTATTCCGCCATTACCACCCGTCACAAGGGCAACTCGGCCGGTGAGGTCAAACAAAGCGGGCATGTTCATCAAGTTCTCCGTGTGTCGAGCGCTTGGCGTATCGATACAGACGGGCTGGAATCCCTGGTGCGCAGGGGCAAGTCGAAGGAGCGCGGAGAAGATTCCTTCATTGAACCGGGATGCTGTAGTGCGAGGCGATTACCTGCCATCGCCCGTCGCCGTTCATCCAAACATCAGTGAAACGGTCATGGTATTCGTACGGCTTTCCTTTGATTGTTCCTTTTTCGTGGTAGGCGCCCGTGACCACAGCTGTGTTCCCGTGGACGCGAACTTTGAGGTCCGTCGTATCGGAGATTTCGACGGCGGTGGTGCCGCCGCCTGTGTGTGCGATGTAGCCAGCCTTGCTGTATGTAGCGCCATCCTCAACCGTAATGATGAAGTCGTCAGACAGCAGGGAGTTCATAACCGTAATATCTCCGCGCTTGTATGCTTCATTCCATTTGGACTCAAACGCCAAAACCTTCGCTGCAGCATCCGGTTTCTGCTGGGAGAGTAAAAAAAATGAGGGGAAGGATGCGAGAGAGACTGCCGCGAGAAGGCATAGGCGAAGTTTCATGGTTCGTGGCGCACATTATCATGCTGTTGTGCGAGCGACTCAAGGCAAAGAAACACAGAAAAATGTACCGTCTTGGCTACCAGCTCTCGATTCCGGGCGTTTACGGGGCGGGATTACTAGTGGCGCTGGAGTTCGGCAATGCGGTCGGCCACGTCGCGGTAGTCGATGTTCATGGCGTATACCTGGCGGAAGCTGTCGAGCGCTTGTTTGGATTCGCCGGCGTTTTCGAGGGCCATGCCCAAATCATAGCGTAGCGCGAGAACCGCGTCCTGCTCGAGCCCAGGGGATTCAAGGGCGCGCTGGTACCACATCGACGCGACTTTCGGCTCGCCCTTATCCATAAAGCAGAGGCCGAGCATGGTGGAGCAGTTCATCGCGTAACGGAAGGGCTTGCCCTTCTGCACGGCTTTCGCGACTCTCTGAAATTCGCCGATGGCTTCGTCGAGCAGGCCCATTTCGCGATAGGCGATGCCGAGATTGTAGTGGGTCTCGAGATCTTCATCTTCTTCGCCAAGTTCGCCCAGCTCGGCGCGGAATTCCTGGAACACTTCGGACAGCTGGTTCAGGCTTTCGGCTGAAACCTGCGGGACGACCGGCTCGAGGGCGTTGCCGTTGGTTGGTTCGGGAACGTGCGGCAGTGCCACCGCTTTCATCGGCTCGGGCTCTTGTTCGAATATTTTGCTGAGCGACGCGGCGGGGACTTCGCCACGCACTTTCGCCGGAACTTTCCCCTGTACGTTCGGATGCACTTCAGCGCTGGGACGCGGGGCATCGAAGCCATCAATTTCAGCGACTAGTTCGCTGATGAAATCTTCCGTCGTCGCCGGCTCAGGAGCGCTTGCGGATTTGGTTGGCGCTGTGAGCTCGAGGTCAAATTCATGGCTGGCTGCCGGAACCGGCTCGTGTTCGGCGGCGGGCTCGGCGCTGGCTTCGGCAGGCAGAGGCGCCAGATCTACGGGCTCAGCTTCAGCGGCGGCGTCTTCGACGAGTTCGAAGCTTGGCTCGGGCGCTGATTCTTCACCGAATTCTGCGGAGACGATATCTTGCAGTTCGATCACTTCGGCTTCCGGTGGCGCGGGCGCCGGAGCTGGCTCATCGAGGTCAGCCTGCGCAAGAGTAAGCTCCGGAATTTCGGCGGCTTCGGGGATCGCCGCGGGCTCTGGGCTCGATGCAGGCTCGGGTTCGAGCGCCGGCGCGGCTTCTTCCGGGATGACGAACTCAGCCGGAGGCTCGGTGGCGGCTTGCAGCGAAGGGGTCGAGGGCGCCGGCGCGACCGGCGCTTTTGCCGCCGTGTCGGCCACGTCTTGAATCATCGCTTCCCATTCGTCCGAGAGATCCACTTCCTCAGGAGCCCCGGCGACTGGAGCGGGCGGCGCATGCGTTTCCGCGACGGCTGGCACCGGCGGAGGCGCCTGCGGCGGAGCCGAAGCGGCTGGCTCCGCGGCCGCGACCGGTTGCGATTCCGGTTGAATGAGCGAAATTTCGAATTCTTCGAAAACGGATGAGGTGGCCGCGGCGGCTTCCGTAGGAGACGAAGTGACTTCGAACGTGGCGGGTTCGGATGCGGGCACGGCGCTCTCGACCGCTTGGGCTTGCGGCGCGGATGCGGGTGGCGCTGCAGGCGTTACGCCGATTGGCGGAGCAGCCGGCAATTCGTCTTCCGACATGCCCGCGGCTTTCTGGAATCGCTGGCGAAGCTCGAGGAAGCGGTCCATGTTTGCCGTATCGTTGCGTTCGCGATGAATCTGTTCGAGCTGCGAAGCAAGTTCTGCGGTGCGGCGTTCGTTTCCAGCGCCGAGGTGCAAATCGAGCAAGCGCTCGAGCGTGGGAGTATGACGCGGGGCGCGTTGCAAAACATTTTCGAGCAGATGCGTGGCTTTCTGCGTCAGACCGTAGCTCGAGAACAGGTCTACGTCGGTAAGCGCCTGCGCGATGTATTTCTGCGTTTCCTCATCGAATGGTTCTTCGATGATGGCGGGCGGAGGCGGAGCAACCGCTTTTTCATCTGCATCGATTCTTGGCGGCAGTTCGGAAGCTGCTTTCTCTTCGACTGCGGGCTGCGAGGTTCCGCCGCTTTGCACACGCAGCTGATTCAAGCGCTCGACGAGACGCTCGTCATTCTTATTACGGTCGATAAGCTCCTGCAGACATTCTTCCGCGCGCGAATAATTTCCGGTGGCAGAGCAAAGCTCGGCCAGCTGGCTGAGCGCGAGTGGCAGCTGATGCGAATTGCTCGTATAGCGGCAGAAATCCACCATCATTTCTAGAGGCGCCGCTTCCTTCGGCTGTTTTTCCACGATGGCCGCAACAGCTTTGAGGAACTTGTCCTGTTCACCCGCTTCGATCATCGGATGGCGAAGCTCTTCCAGCAAGCGCATCGCTTCCAACTCCTGCCCGTTCGCGATCATTGTTTCAGCCACCGTATAGAGCAGAGCGGTGTGCTGGTGGCCGCGCGCGAGCTGCTTGCGGGCGCGATCGGCGGCTTTCTCGGTCTGGCCGGCCTTGATTTCGAGGTCCAGCAACATCTGGGAAACTTCGCCGCCCGCATGGGCTTCGGGATGTGATTCGAGGAGCGTGATACCGTCAGAGTCCTTGCCGCCCGCGATGAGAGACTTGGCGCGAAACAGCACGGCTGCGCCGTTTGCCGGATCGACTTCGAGCGCGCGTTGAACAAGCTTTTCCGCTTCGTCGTGCTCGCCGCGATCGAACAGGCGCTGGGCGTAGTTCAAATAGGTCTGGGCTGCTTCCTTCTTCTGGCCCATCACGTTGTAAAGCTCGGCCAGGCGCATCTGGACGCGCAGGTTCTCGGGTTCGACGTCGAGCAGCCGGTGCAGCACTTCTACGGCTCGCTGCGCGTGATTCGCTTTCAAGTGCGCTTCGGCAATTTGCAGGAACAGAGGTCGCGCTTCGCTCAACACCCCCTGCTGGACGTAGAGGTCGGCGAGGCGTTCGAGCGGCGCGAGTTCATTCGGCGCCAGCTTGGCAATTTTTTTGTAAATCGCGATGGCTTTGCTGTTGAAGCCGTCGTTGAGATACACCTGGGCGAGACGCTCGAAGTATTCGATGGCGTGCGACATGTCGCCCTGCCGGGCATACAGGTCGCCGACCGTCATCAATGTGGCCTGATCCTTCGGGTCGTTGCGGAGAATCTGCTGATACTCGGCGATGGCCTGAGGGACTTTGCCCTGGTTGAGAAACTTCAGCGCGTTTTCGAGTGCTTTGCTTTTATTGAATGCCATGGATTATTTCGTCTGCCTCTCGCGCGCAGCGCCGACGGCAGAGCCTTCCGCCCCGTTAGCCCCCTACAGCAGGTAGAGATGGAAGGTTAGCACGGCTGAAAATGGAGGGTCTATGAGTCGGCGAGTATGGTGACGAACGGGATAACAGGGTACTAGGGTACCACTAGGACTCGGGGTGGAAGGCGACTGGCTGCTCCGGAAGCGGAAGAGGATTCTGTGTGGCGCCGGTAGACCAGCAGCGAGCTTCTCTCACTGGCGCGTACGAAAATCGGTGCAATGGGGTTGGACCGTGCTGGCGGAGGGCGGCCAAGTGTTCGGGGGTGCTGTAGCCCTTGTGCTGAGCGAGACCATATTGAGGATAGAGCCGGTCGTACTCCTCCATCCTGCGGTCGCGCTCCACTTTTGCCAGAATCGAAGCGGCGGCAATGGAGGCGGAGCGCATGTCGCCATGGATTAGAGCCTTTTGCTCGATGGGCAGGTCGAGTTCCACCGCGTCGAGAAGGAGGAAGTCCGGCAGAGGCTCGAGCTGCGAGATGGCGGCCACCATCGCCTGGCGGCTGGCCTGGTAGATATTCCAGGCATCGATGCGGCTGGCGTCAATTTCAGCTACCGCCCAGGCCAAAGCGTGCAGGCGGATGCGCTCAGAGAGAATGAAGCGGCGTTCGGGATTGATCTTCTTGGAATCGTCGAGGCCAACGATACGGCGAGTAGGACTGAGGATGACGGCGGCGGCGACCACTGGGCCGAACAGCGAGCCGCGGCCTGCTTCGTCGAGCCCGGCGATACGAAGCCAGCCGCGCTGCCGCGCTTCGCGTTCGTAACGCCTCGAGCAGAGCCGTTCCACGTCCGCGAATTCTAGCACAGGCTTGGCGGTGCGCTGCGGTTGGATACGGCGACTCATGTCGCCATTTTACAACACGGGTTTCGTGAGGAGTTGTAATATGGGCCGAATTTCGGCGCCCTCGTGTCACCTGTCAGCTTCGTGAGGAGAGAGAATCGAATATGTCGTCTTCACATTATGATCTGATTACCGTCGGCGGAGGAATGGCAGCTTCGGCTCTGGCGAAGTCGATGGCGGAAAGCGGCGCGAAAGTGCTGATTCTCGAGCAGGAGACGCGCTTCCGCGATCGCATCCGCGGCGAGTACATCATGCCGTGGGGCGTGGCGGAAATCCAGGCCCTGGGGATTCTCGAACTTCTTTGCAGCGAGTGCGCCCAGAAAATTCCCTGGATTGATCTGGGCATGGGCGATCCTCCGCGCGAATTAACCACAACGACGGCCCAGCAGCTGCCCGGCGTCGGCTACTCGCATCCGGAAATGCAGGAAACACTCCTGACAGCCGCTGAGCGCGCGGGCGCGGAAGTGCGCCGTGGAGTTAACGTGCAGGGAGTGGAGCCGGGCGCGCCGGCGGCGGTGATCGCCACGACCGGCAAAAATTCCGAGCGAATTACGGCGCGGCTCGTGGTTGGCGCGGACGGGCGCGGCTCGCAGGTCCGAAAATGGGCCGGGTTCCAAACGACAAAAGAGCCCCATCCTTTCTTGCTCTGCGGAGTGGTTTTGAAGGGAGTTGCAACCAAGGGAGACATCGCCTTCGTCCAATACAACCCTGAACTCGGCACGGTGTGCACGATTTTTCCCCAGCCGAAAGGCCGATTCCGCGTTTACCTCGGCTATCCCTCGACAATGAATTACCGCCTGCAGGGCAGCGGCGATGTGAAGCTCCTTTTTTCTGAATTTGCGCGGACGGCGCCTGGGCTGGCGCCCTTTCTGAGCGGCGCGGAGTGCATCGGCCCGCTGGCTACATTTGATGCAAATGATTCCTGGGTGAAGCATCCCTACCGCAACGGTGTCGCGCTGATCGGTGATGCGGCTGCCACCAGCGATCCAAGCGCCGGGCAAGGAATGGCGATTTCCTTCCGCGATGCGCGCGTGCTGCGCGACCATCTTCTCGCCACGCCCGATTGGGACCGCGCCGCGGATGCGTACGCGTCTGAGCACGACAATTATTTTGCTACGTGCCATACGGCTACCGTGTGGCAGCGGCAAGTGTTCCAGGAGCAGACGCCCGAAGCGAGATTGCGGCGGCAGAAGGCGATGCCGTTAATCGCAGAGGATCCCACGCGCGTCCCCGACTATCTTTTCAGCGGGCCCGACTTGCCGATGGATGATAGTGTGCGCGCGCGCTTTTTCGGCGAGGCCTGAGCTTCATGGCTGGACATGTCGCTTCAACTTTGGAGTGCGAGAGCTTGCTCTCGCTCTCATAGGTCGAGGTTTACCTCGACCGGTTTTTGCAATGCGGATGGCGACTCGTAGGACGGAAACTACGAGATAAGAGCGTTTCCAGCAAGCTGGGGCACAACAAAAGCGGCGGCAAGCCGCCGACTCCAAAGAAAGGCGAACGAGATTTTACTTGGTTTCTACGGTTCCCGCGCCAGCCGCGGCTGTCTCGAATTTCTCGGCGCGCTTGATGCGTGCAGCTCTGCCGCGCAGTCCGCGGAGGTAGCCCAGTTTCGCGCGACGCACGCGCCCCTGGCGTACCACTTCGATGGACCCGATCATCGGCGAATGCACGGGGAAGATCCGCTCGACGCCGATTCCGAAGCTGACGCGCCGCACCGTGAACGATTCGCCCAGCATTTCGCCCCGGCGGCTCATCACCACGCCTTCAAACGGCTGGATGCGCTCTTTGTCGCCCTCACCTTCTTTCAGGCGCACGTTGACGCGAACGGTATCGCCCGGACGAAACTCGGGGAGATCCTTGCGGAGTTGAGGGTCTTGCACACTGCGAAGTATCGGTTTCATTTCTATTTTTCCGGGCAGACCCGCTCAGGTGGGGCCAGCTAACAATGCACAACCACTAACTATAACGGTTTTCGAGCGCTTTGCCTACTGCAAATTGCGCATCCCGGACGATTTAGCGCCACTTTACGTGGGTACGTTGCTTCCGAAGCTTCGGAAGAAATCGGATCTCGAGCAGCCGAAAGATGGGCTTCCACGGAATTACACCGATCAGAATCAGCATGAGGCCGAACATAACGTAATCAGCGGACGGCCTATAACCAACTCTACCCAGCCGAGTATCCAGCAACCCAAAGATACCCGTGTCGAAGGATTTGACGGTCCATCCACCAAAAAGCAGCCTGCGCCGATGGTGAGCAGTCGCCACCGCCATTCCGGTTCTGGCCGTCTCGGCGACGTCATGGGGACCTCGATGGATTGTCCCTCAGCAGGTCGGGGCGATTGCGCCTGGTCTTTTCAAGGGCTCGCTCGTGGCGCCAGCGGCGGATTTCTTCGTGATTTCCGTTCATCAGCACTTGCGGCACATCCCACTCGCGGAATGACTGCGGGCGAGTGTAGTGCGGATAGTCGAGGATGCCGTGACTCGTAACCGGTGACTTGTGGCTCGTGGTCTCTGCGTGAGTGGCGCTTGGCTCCGCGGCGCTGAAGGATTCATTTACCGTGGAATCTTCGTTGCCGAGAGCGCCGGGGATCAGGCGTGTGACCGCGTCGAGAATCATTGCGGCGGCGAGTTCGCCGCCTGAGAGTACGAGGTCGCCGATGGAGATTTCGTCGGTGGCGAGGTGCTCTGCTACGCGCTCGTCCACGCCTTCGTAGCGGCCGCAGATCAGGATGATTCGTTCGAGTTGTGCGAAGCGCCGCGCAGTTTCCTGGCAGAAGAGTTTGCCGGCGGCTGAGAGCAGGACGATCGCTGTGCGGGGCGGCGGATTCGCGCTGGAAACAGGCCCGGCAAGCGATTCGACCGCGTCAAACAGCGGCTCGCACTTCATCACCATGCCTTCGCCGCCGCCGAAAGGGCGATCGTCTACCGTGCGGTGGCGGTCGTGAGTGAAGTTGCGCAGATCGTGGATGTGAGTTTCGATCAGGCGCGCTTCGCGGGCACGCCGCACGATGCCGTAGTCGAGCGGGCCTGTGAAGAATTCGAGGAAGATTGTGATCAAGTCGAAGCGCATCGGCGGTATCGGCGACAATCGTACCTCATTTGGCATTTCATTGACGCGCAGAAGTGGAGGCAAGGCGAAACGCGAGACAACGGACGGCAAGATTGAAATTCGTTGAGAAACTCAAGAACTCGTGCGGACCGATGCATTGAAGTTGCGCAGTTATTCGTGATTCAATTCGCGGAGGCCTTCGGGCAAGACGGCCTCTATGCGGCGGGCGGCGGTGTCGATCTGCACGCAGATTTCCTGGGCCAGCGGAATCAGGATCTCGCCATGAGAGGAATCCACTTCGAGCAAGGGTGTTCCTTTCAATTCTTCGCCGAGAAACTGCACATCGCGCACTCGGCCAATCAATTTTCCGCTGTCGCGCTCATAAACCTCGCAGCCAACCAGATCGCTGATGTAGAAAGTGCCGGCGGGGAGAGCGATTCGCTCGCTGAGCGGGATTTGGACTTCGAGGCCCACTAGCATTTCGGCGTCGGAGATCGAATCGGAGCCTTCGAAATGGAATATTGCCTGGCCACCGCGGTTCTGGCTTAGCCAGCAGGAGCGGACGCGAACACTGCGCGGCGGTTCCGTGCGGCCGTTCCATAGCTGGGCTTGTTGCAAACGGGTGAGTCGGTCGGGAAAATCGGTGAGGATTTCTGCGGCTACTTCTCCGCGCCTGCCATGCGGGCGCAGCACGCGCGCCACGGTGACGCGGTTCGAATGAGGTGAAGGCTCGATTTGCTCTACTCGAGAATTTCCAGCGTGAACCGTTTCCGCAATTTCATTCCGGCTGCACCGAGCAGCGTGCGGATCGATTTGGCCGTTCGGCCCTGACGTCCGATCACTTTGCCCAGATCTTCGGGATGGACTCGAAGCTCCAGCACGGTTACCTGTTCGCCTTCCACTGACTTAACCTGAACATCATCCGGATGATCCACGAGCGCTTTCGCAATCGACTCGACAAGCTCTCTCATCGCGATTCCTCCGCAGCGTGACGAGCAGAGAAAAACTCGCACGAACATGTACGTGAACTAAGCACATATCTCGGCTGGGAGTGAGACGGCTCAAGCAGGCTTCTGGTTCCGCAGGAAGCTGCGGACGGTGTCGCTGGGCTGCGCGCCTTTGCTGATCCAATACTGTGCTCGTTCGCGATCCAGCTCGATCGTCGCGGGCTTCTTAAGGGGATCGTAGGTCCCGATAATCTCGACAAAGCGTCCATTGCGCGGCCGGGTTTTTTCGGTAACGATTACGCGATAGAACGGACGCTTCTTCTTACCGAATCGGGCCAAGCGAATCATCAACACTAGAAATTCCTCCTGAATCCAATCTTACCATTGTATGGCAATGAATGGGATTCACCTATCGATAATCTGGTCTCTAATTAGGGGTTTCACTGTAGGCCGGGCGGCTTGAGATGCCTACTTTTCGCCCGCCAGGCCCGGCGGCGGCTTCATGCCGGCGAATTTGCCGAGGCCGCGCATCTTGGTTTTTGCGAAGCTGCCGTACTGCTTCATCATGCGGCGCATATCGGAATATTGCTTCAGGACTTGATTTACCTCCTGCACGGAGGTGCCGCTGCCGCGCGCGATTCGCTTGCGGCGCTTGCCGTCGATCAGGCGGTCGTCAGCGCGCTCGGCGGCGGTCATGGAATTGATGATGGCTTCGACAGAGGTGAGGCGCTTCTCGTCGATTTCCGTATTTTTCGGGAGATTCGCGAACGGGCCTACTTTCGGCAGCATACCCATCAGCTGCTCGAGCGAGCCCATCTTTTTAATCTGGCGGAGCTGGTCGCGGAAATCCTCGAGGGTGAAATCGTTTTCGCGCAGCTTGCGCTCGAGCTCGCGGGCTTTCTTTTCGTCGATGTGCTTCTCGGCTTTTTCGATCAGGCCGAGGACGTCTCCCATCCCGAGGATGCGGGAGACGATGCGGTCGGGGTAAAAGGGCTCGAGGGCATCGTATTTCTCGCCGATGCCGACGAATTTTACCGGTGCGCCGGAAACTTTGCGGATAGAAAGGGCCGCGCCGCCGCGTGCATCACCGTCAAGCTTCGTGAGGACGACACCGGTGATGCCTAGCTGCTTGTGGAATTCGCCCGCGGAGCGAACGGCATCCTGGCCGATCATCGCGTCGGCCACGAAGAGAATTTCGGTGGGATTCAGTTCGCGCTTCAGCATCTGCAATTCGTTCATCAGCTCGGCATCGATGTGAAGGCGGCCGGCAGTGTCGACAAGTATCACGTCGTTCGCGGAAAGCTTTGCTTCGCGCACGGCGCCGCGCACGATTTCGAGTGGCTTGTCGGTTCCTGTGCCGGGCCACAGCGGCGTGTCGGTGGCACGGGCAACTTGTGCGAGCTGTTCGCGGGCGGCGGGACGATAGACGTCGGTGGAGACGACCATCGGGCGATGGCCGTGCTCGGCGAGCCATTTGCCCATTTTTCCGGTGGAGGTGGTTTTACCGGAGCCCTGCAGGCCGACGACGAGCCAGATCGCAGGCGGGCGCGAGCCGAATTGCGGTTTGGCTTCGCGACCGAGAAGGTCAGCAAGCTCGTCGCGAACGATTTTTACCACTTGCTGCTCGGGCGAGAGTTGTAGCAGCACTTCCTGACCCAGTGCTTTTTCGCGAACGTGTGCGATGAATTCGTCCGCGACGCCCAGGTTCACGTCGCCATCGAGAAGTGCTTCGCGAATTTCGGCGAGGCCGGCGTCGAGGTGCTCGTCGGTGAGCTTGCCCTGGCCGCGCATGTTCTTGAAGGCGCGTTGTAATTTTTCGGTGAGCGTTTCAAACATGGCGAGAAGTCGTTAGGCGGTTCCTTGTTTGGCTGCCTCGGCGCGTTTGGGCGGCGGCGCGGCCATGCCTTTCAAAAGAGCGCTGATTTCTGCGGACGTAATCGTGTCGTCGACGAAGTTGAATGTTCCCTTTTCTTTCATTTCCTTCGCGGCTTTGAGGAATGCTCCGATGGCGACCCGAGACAACGCTGCACCGAGGCTGATTCGCCGCGCACCTGCTGCGACGAGGTCGGCGACCGGGAAATTGAGTCCTTTGATTCCGGAGAGCGCGTTCACCGGCTTCGGTGCGACGGCGGCGCAAACTTCGCGGATGGCCTCGAGACTGGGAAGGCCGGGGGCGTAGAGCACATCGGCGCCTGCGGCGGCGAAGGCTTGGAGGCGGCGGATGGTGTCGTCAAGTTCATTGCGGCCGTGAAGATAATTTTCGGCGCGAGCGGTAAGCGTAAAAGGAAACGGAAGCGCGCGAGCGGCTTCGACGGCGGCGGCGACACGTTCGACCGCGTGCTCGTGGTCGTAAATCGGGCGGTTTTCGTTGCCGGTGGCATCTTCGACGGAGCCGCCGACGATTCCGGTGGCGCCGGCGAGACGAATCGTTTGCGCGACGAATCGCGGCACGTGACCAAACGTATTTTCGAGATCGGCGCTGACCGGAAGATCGGTGGCTGCGGCAATCGCGGCGCTATGTGCGAGGGCCTCTTCGCGTTTTACTTCGCCATCGCTGCGACCGAGGGTGAAGGCGAACCCGGCGCTGGTGGTGGCGAGGGCCTCGAAGCCGAGACCGGCAAGCATGCGCGCCGAGCCTGTGTCCCAGGGATTCGGGATGATGAAGGCACCGAGCCTTGTGGGCCCGAGCGGGCTGCTCGGCTGGCCCACTTGGGCGGTGAGACCGTGAAGCGTGCGGAACTTGATTGCTTTATCGAGCTGACTAACGCTCATGCGATTCTCTTTTCTGGGCGCGAGGTGCGCGGATCGAGGGGGCCGTCAACCGCCGATTAGAAATTTTCAAGTAGTTGATTCGCAATGGGATAGCCGGCGTTTTAATCGCGATACGATAAATTAAAATCTGCTGCGCCGAACAAGTGGCGAATTCATAGCCATTATAAGGCTAGCACGATAAAAGAATGATGCAAGTGGGTAGAGGGCGGAGAACTTTTCACGCAGAGAAAATGGGGAGGCACCTTTGCACGCAGATGGGTTCAGAACGGGGGAGGAGAGTGCCGGGGTTCCGCCGGAGATTCGAGGAGGAAAATTGAGTAGCGGTAGACTGCGAGCTTTGTGGCATCGGGTACGCCACCGCCGGCGAAGATTTCACCGAACGAGCGGTGAAGTTGATGCATTTGGTCTTCCGGGAGCAAGCCCAAAAGCTCGCCGAAGTGATTTTTGGCTTTTGTGAATGCGTCGGATTCTTCCCGGGTGAGCGGCGGGGGATTGAAATTCTTCTGTTCGTACTCGCGGTAAAAATCGTAGCGGAACTCTTTAGCGTAGAGCGCGGCGTAGGCTTTCTTTGCTTCGTCAGCGGGCGGATTGGTGGCTGCGAGGGCTTTGGCCGCGAAATCGTTGAGAGCTCGATCGAAATCGCGGAAATTTGCGCGCGCGCCCATCAGAGGGCCTTTCCCGGATTTCGCGAGGGCTGCGGCGAGGCGATTGGTGCGCGCATCGTAGCATTTGCCGTAGGCGGGGATTGCCTCGATCGTCGCCTCCGCGGTTGCGCCTTTCGCGGCGGTGAATTTTTTTACCCAGTCAGTGGATGACATTTTTAGGATTTGGGCGCAGGTGAGGCCGAGGCCATCAGGGGAGGATTGGTTTTGTGCCTGGGCCGGGGACGAAGCGACGCGAAGCAGCAGGATGAGAGCGAGCGCAATCGAATAGATTGATTTCATCGGAGTGAGATTATAGCGGCGAAAAGAACGATGTGGCGAGTGCCGCCGGGAATTGGCGATCGAAGTGTGGCTTTGGGTTGGCACAGGCGTCATCTGCCGGCGGGGCTCGTCCCACTGAACGGCGAACCAAGAGACGATTTCAAATTTAAAATTTCGGATTTCAAAATACGGCAAGTGAAAAGAGCCGGTGAGACGCCGGCGGAACGAAAGGACCGAGAGCGCGGCTGAGACAAGCAAGTCGATCGAAGTGTGGCGCTGCGTTGCACAGGCAGGAATGCCTGTGCTACTGAAAGGCTAGCGCGTCGCGGCGGCTGAGGATTGGGCGTCGAGGAGGTCGAGTTCGTATTCGAGTTTGCGGAGGGTTTCGTCGCCGATCTGGCCTTCGTTGCGCAGGTTGAGGATCGTGGCGCGTTGCAGGGCACGCACTTCTCGCGCGAGCTCGAAGTAGCGCTCGTAGCGAGTAGCGTCGCTCTCGCTGCTGCTCGGTTGGCGAGCGTCCAGGCGGCTGAGGCGGTAGTGCTGGATCTGAATCAGCTCGTTGTAGACGGACTCAAATTCAGGATTGTCGCCTTCCTTTGCGGCTTCGAGATAGGCGAGAGCGGCGGCGATCATGTCGCGGCGAGCCTGGTCTTCTTCGGGATCCGCGTCGCCGCTATTGGACAAGCCGAGATAGCGGATGAGCGGAGGCAAAGTGAGTCCCTGCAGAACCAGGGTGACGAAGATGACGGAGAAGGTGAGGAAGATAATCAGGTTGCGCTGCGGAAACGGCGCGCCATTGGCCAGAACTTCGGGAAGGGAGATGGCGGCGGCGAGCGCGACTACACCGCGCATGCCCGTCCAGCCAATAATCAGAATTCCGCGCGGATTCGTGAACGATTGAGGCTGATGCAGGAAACGCGTGCGCACGAAATTGGAGAACCACGCGCCGGGAAAAACCCAGAGCATGCGGAGTCCGATAACGACGGCGCTGAACATACCGCCGAGCAGCAGGAGCCTGCCCATGGAATATTCGTGGATGCCTTCGAGGACGTAGGGAAGCTGAAGGCCCAGCAGGATAAACACAAAACCATTCAGGATGAATGTGAGCGTGTCCCAGACGGCGGCGCCTTTGAGGCGCGCGCCAAGCGAGAGATAGAGCGAGCTTTTGTGCCCGAGGTAAAGGCCGCAAACCACGGTGGCGAGAACGCCGGAGGCATGCGCGCTTTCGCCGGCAAGGTAGGCGAAGTACGGCGCAATGAGGCTGAGGGTGATTTCGATCGAGGAGTCGTCAATCTTCGTTTCCATGTAATAGATGAGCCGGGCAATCAGCAAGCCGATGACGATGCTTCCGGCGATGAGGTAGAGGAGGCGCTCGATGCGAAGTTCGAGGCTGGGGGCGGCGCCGGAAACGACGAGAGCGACAGCTAATTCGAGGGCGAGGAGACCGCTTGCGTCGTTGACGAGGCTTTCGCCTTCGATCACGTCGGTGATGCGCTTGGGGATGCCGAGGCGCTTGGCGATGGAGGTGGCGGCGATGGCGTCTGTGGTGCTGACGACGGCGCCGAGGACCAAGCCGAGGCGGGAATCGAAGCCGGGAAGAATCCAACGGGAAATTTCAGCGACACCGCGCACGGTGAAGACGACAAGTCCCAAGGCAAGCATCGAAATGCTGAAGAGGTTGTAGCGAAAGTCGCGCCAGGAGGTGACGAAGGCGGAGGAGAAAAGCAGAGGCGGAAGGATGACGAGGAAGACGAGGTCCGGGTTGAGTTCGACGCGTGGAACGCGCGGGAAAAAGCTAAGGAGCAGGCCGCCGATGACGAGAATGATGGGGTAGGGCGTCTTGAAACGCTTGGCGAGAGCAGCCAGGCCTGCGACGAAAAGCAGGAGGAGGAGAAAAATCAGTTCGATGCTGTGGATGCCGGCTGCTTCCATGATGGCGATAGCGCGGGCACCAAGATAGCGGTTCTGGAGGCTGGAGGCTAGAGGCTGGAGACTGGAAAGAGAAAAGAGGGAGCAAAAACAAAAAGGCCGCAGACGCAATGTGCGCTGCGGCCTTGAATTTAAATCCTGGCGGCGACCTACGTTCCCGCGCAGTTACCCGCGCAGTATCATCGGCTCAGCAAGGCTTAACTTCCGTGTTCGGGATGGGAACGGGTGTGACCCTTGCGATAAGACCACCAGGAAAGTTGCTAGATGCTGGAGGCTGGAAGCTAGAGGCTGGAAAAAACCTCTAACAGCAGAATCCAGGATCTAAATCCCGGGAAAACCTGCAACTGAGGGAAGTAGGGCAAACCACAAATCTCCACGAAAAAGCAATGCAATGTGGAAAGGAACTTGACCTTCCTTGGCACGTTTTGCCGCGCACGGATGAATCCGTGGTTTGGCGAATGCGCGTGCTGCTCTTCGAAGTTCTGGCGAACTTCTCAGGATAACGCTACGCGTTAGGAAAGTATTATGGTCAAGCCGAACGGCCGATTAGTACGGGTTAGCTGCACGCATTACTGCGCTTACACTCCCCGCCTATCAAAGTCGTAGTCTTCGACTGGCCTTCATAGGGGACCGCAATCCCCTTGGGAAACCTTATCTCGAGGCGAGCTTCTCGCTTAGATGCTTTCAGCGATTATCTCTTCCGGATTTCGCTACCGAGCGATGCCACGGGCGTGACAACTCGATCACAAGAGATCCGTCCATCCCGGTCCTCTCGTACTAGGGACAGCTCCTCTCAAGTTTCCTGCGCCCACACCAGATAGGGACCGAACTGTCTCGCGACGTTCTGAACCCAGCTCACGTACCGCTTTAATAGGCGAACAGCCTAACCCTTGGGAC
>DATFSH010000020.1:0-2632 GCA_035262725.1 Candidatus Acidiferrales bacterium
CGCTCGGCCTGTTCGCGAAGTAATTGCTCTTCATCGGTGACTTCGGTCTTTAAGCTGTGAAGTTCGTCGGCGATGGCCAGGGCCGCAAGCACTGCAAGTTTCTGCGTGTCCACAATTCCGGTGGACTCCGCGATTGCATGCATTTTTTCGTCTACGAACTTTGCAAGCCTGTGGACGTACTTTTCTTCTAGCTCTCCGCGAATGGTGTAAATCTGACCGAAGATTTGCACTTTTACGGACGCGCTCATGGCCCGAAATTGTAGCGCACCGTGAAGCCGCGCGGGGTTTTTCTTGCGAGCCTGGGCGAGCCCGGGGCCCGTGACGTTCCCAAATTCAGGAGATCTCCCTGCGTCAGGCTGCGACAGATTGCAGCCGGAGGGTGGGAATGACGGGTTGCCTGTGATCGCTTCAGATAGGGCAAAGCCAATCCCGCCGCCGCACTGGATAGTAGAAAAACTGGCTCCTGAGTTTCGTTCTCCTTCACCACATTTGTTGTTTGACCTAGACGAAACAGTTACCGCGCACGCTGTCGCGGCTCAGACATTCACGGTGCTGTGAGACCGTATTCGAGAAGAATGAGCGTGGAGTCGAGGACCCTGGTATCCATAAGTTTGAGGCTGGTCCGTCGATAGGCGGCATAGATCGGCTCCCTGCCAACACTGCCAAGAATGCCAAACGATTCCCGTCGACGGCACCAATTTGACGTGAGCGAGCCGCCGGGCACAACCGAGAGTGCCAGATACTTCCGAATAAACACAGGCTCGCCGTAGAGCGAGGTCAGCTGGTGCGGAGCTGGGCGCCGTGGCGATGTTCGAGAATGGAAATGATTTTTCCAACGAAATGATTGATTTGCCCCTCGGTCAAAGTGGACTCGCGGCTCTGGAAAGTCACACGCACAAGCAAAGAATATTTTCCTGAAGGAAGATTCTCTCCGCGGAACAGATCGCCAGCTTCGACGGAACTAATCTCCGGGATGTTGAGCGATCGAATCGATTCCGAAATCTGCGCGAAAGAAACCCCCTCGGCGAGCAGCAACGAGAAATCGCGTTCCACGGCCGGGAAACGGGGGAGCGGCTCGTAGCGCAATGCAGTTCTCGCCGATCGCATTGCAGAATACAGAGGAGCTAGTTCGATCTCGGCGAGAAAGACCCCTTGACGCAATTTCAGGCGATCCGCGACGCGGCGTGTGAGCTGACCGGCCATGCCAAGTTCGGCATTCCCCAGCTGAATCTTTCCGCGTCTGGCGGCGTACAGCCAATCCGGCCCGCCGTCGCGCCATTGAAATCCTGTAGCGCGGCCATCAGCCAGTTCAGCAATCTCGTCGAGGGCGCCTTTCATGTCGGCGAAGGAATATTCACGGGATAACTCGTAGAGGTTTTTTTCCCGGGCCTCGCCCGTCGCACCGATGGTGAGGACGCTGGTTTCGACAGATCGCTTTCCTTCAAGGCGGTAGTAGCTGCCGATTTCGAACAGCCGTGCGTTGCGCTGGCCGTGGTTCAGATTCCATTCTAGTGCTGCGGCCATGGTCACGATCCCGGTGGACTTGAGCACACCGGCCTCTTCCGAGAGGGGATTTGCAAGCCCCGCAGGCGAGACTCCCGCCGGCCGGAAAAGCGCGTCGCGCTCTTCGGCGACGAGCGGAATGGTCACAATTTCACGGTAGCCCAGCCCAATAAGACGTTCGCGCAAACGAGTTTCGGCTTCGTAGTGCGGCAGGCGCGCCGCTCCCTGCCGCGCCGCCGGCAAGCGCGGGGGAAATTTGTCGAGGCCGTAAGTCCGCGCGATTTCTTCGATCAAGTCGATTTCGCGTTCCACTTCGGCGCGCCAAGAAGGCTGCGTGCATTCCCACGCCGCAAGGAGCGAGCCCTCCGCGCCACGGTTGTGGTCGATACGAACGGGAGCAAATCCGAGCGAGCCGAGGCTCGATTCAATTTGCTTGTCGGGAACGTCCGCGCCCATGACGCGCAGAATTTCCGCACGCGTTACGCGGATCTTCTTCGGCGCGTGCTTGCCGGGATACACATCCACTACGCCGGCAAGCAACTCGCCACCGCCTAGCTCGAGAATCAGTTCGGCGCAGCGGCGCGAAGCCAGTTCCGCCATTTCCGGATCGGCGCCGCGGCCAAAGCGCATGGACGCTTCGGTGTGCAATCTCAGAGATCGAGCCGCACGGCGAACCGGGACGGGCTCGAACCAAGCGCACTCGATCAGTACATTCTTGGTGGTAAAAGAGATTTCTGTTTCGGCGCCGCCCATGATGCCGCCGATGCCGATGGCACGCAAACCGTCGCCGTCGGAAATCATGCAGATGCCCTGATCGAGCTGACGCTCGACACCGTCGAGAGTACGGATTTTTTCTTTGGGCTTGGACGGGCGCACAACGATCTTGTGGTCGCGAACCTTGTCGTAGTCGAAAGTATGCAGCGCGTGGCCGAGCTCGAGCATTACATAGTTGGAGATATCCACAACATTGCTGATACTGGCGACGCCGGAAGCTTCGAGGCGGTCCTTGAGCCACTTGGGGGAGGGCTGAATCCTGACGTTGCGAATCACCCGCGCAGTGAAGCGCCCGCAAAGCTCCGGCGCCTGGATTTCGACTTTCACGGCATCGCTGGCTTTGCGGGCGCTCTCC
>DATFSH010000021.1:0-3266 GCA_035262725.1 Candidatus Acidiferrales bacterium
ATGTTCGGCGTCAAGCCCGAAGCTGGGCGCTTCTTCTCCGCTGAGGAAAGCAACGACGCGCAGAATTCGCACGCCGTGGTCGTGATCAGCCAAGGCTTTTGGAAATCGCACTATCATTCGGATCCTTCCGCGGTGGGGAGCGCCCTCCGCGTGAATCATACACCGCTGACGATTATTGGCGTGGCGCCCGAGGCGTTTCACGGCACGCACGCCGGGCTGGATTTCGAGTTCTGGATTCCGCTCACCATGTACGGACAGCTGACACACACGGGCAAGTGGATGCTCGAGGACCGCAATACGCGCAACTTCATGCTCCTGGCGAGATTGGCGCCGGGCGCCACGATCGATCAGGCGCGCGGCGAGGTGCGGGCGCTTGCCAGCCGCATGGCGCAAGCCGATGCGGACTCGAATCGCGGAATCGGCGCGGCGGTGCTTCCGGCGTGGGAGTCACACTTCGGCACGCAGGCGACGCTGCTCACGCCAGTGTGGATCTTGATGGGAACAGGAAGTGTGATTCTGCTGATTGTGTGTGCGAATCTCGCGAATCTGCTGCTTGCGCGCGCGACGGGACGGAAGCAAGAGTTCGGTATCCGGCTCGCTCTCGGTGCTCGGCACGGCAGACTCGTGGCCCAACTTCTTACCGAGACCTTGTTGATAGCGTCAGTAGGCTCCCTGGGCGGGTTGGTTATAGCGAAGTGGCTGGGCGGCGCGCTGGGCTGGCTGCTTCCAGTCGTTGCTCGGCCTGTCATTCTGGCTCCACCTCTGGATAAGCAGGTGTTCTTTTTCAATGCCGCGCTGGCGATCGTTGTGACGGTCGTGGCGGGTTTGGCTCCCGCTCTGCACTCGTCACGTGCCAACGTGAATGAGGCGTTGAAGCAGGGTGGACGCAGCGGAACCTCAAGCGTTCATGCGCAACGCTGGCGTGGAGCATTGGTGATTTCGGAGACGGCGCTGGCGGTGGTCGCGCTGGTCGGTGCCGCCTTGTTCCTGAGGAGTTTTGAAAACTCGCGAGCGATCGATCCCGGATTTTCGCCCGACGGCGTTGTGCTGGCACGATTCGACTTTTCGAACGCCGGCTACGATGCGCAGCAAACCGACACGTTCTGCCGCCGCTTGCGCGAGCGGATGGAGCAACAGCCGGGAGTAAGAGCAGTCAGCTACGACGATTCCGTGCCGCTCGGTTTTGACGGCGGGAATTGGGAGACGCTCGAGGTTGAAGGCTACACGCCGGATCCGAACGAAAACATGAAGATTTACCGCGACCTCGTGTCGCCTGGATTCTTCGACTCGATGAAGATTCCACTTATGGAAGGCCGGGACTTCGATTGGCGCGATGACCGCACCTCGCAAAGAGTGATGATTGTCAATCAGGAGTTCGTGCGCCGCTTCCTGCCGAACCGCGAGGTGATCGGGGTCAAGGTGCATGGGTGGGGCGAGTGGTTCACAATCATCGGAGTCGCGAAAGACAGCAAGTACCACCGCGTGACGGAAACTCCGGAACCGTATTTCTACATCGCGATTCGCCAGATCTTCCGGCCTGAGTACGGCCTGACGTTTCATGTGCGCACTTCCGGTGGTTTGGGTGACGCGATGGCGGCGGTAAGGCGCGAAACGGCATTGATTGATCCGGCGCTGACGATTTTCGATGCCGAGCCGATGACCGAGTACATCTCGGCTTCGCTGTTCGGGGCGAAGATCACCGCCAATCTTCTCAGCCTCCTCAGCGGTGCGGGGTTGCTGGTGGCCGCGATGGGACTGTATGGCGTAATGGCGTACTCGGTGGCGCAACGCACGCGCGAATTTGGCGTGCGGGTCGCGATGGGGGCTCAGCGTCGCGACATCCTCGGGTTGATTATGCGCGAGAGCGCCAGGCTCACAGTTTCCGGAACGCTCATGGGGCTGGCTCTGGCTGCCGTTTCGACGCGGCTTGTTGCGCATCAGATTTACGGTATCAGCCCGCTCGATCCGCTCGCATTCGGCGGCGTGGGCGTGATGCTCGTTGTGGTGGGGCTCGCCTCGAGCTGCATTCCGGCATGGCGCGCCACGCGAGTCGATCCTATGGTGGCGCTGCGCTACGAATGACAAGAGTCATAACGACGTAGCAGGTACTCGCGACGTTGCCGCGGACTATCTGATCGTTGCCGAGATTGGACCCGGAAATGGAGCTTCCGGCGTAGCATGCGCAGATCAACCGAGTCTTGAACGACCGCTTCTGAGCCGGTCGCGACTTCGATATTCGCCCCGCAGTTGACGAGCTGGCAATGCCGATATGCCGATCTGTAAATCGTGCCCGTACCGTACCGTGGCCACGACTGTAAAGAGCTTCGGCTGCATCTCTAACTCCTTTTCGGTGTGCGGGTTCTCGCCTGGGAGGATGTTGCACGGCGATACAGATGCTCTTCGGGCTGGCGAGAGAGATTACGGATAGTACTTTACCGCAGAATGCGGTTGGAGTTTAGGATGGGCGGTCGTGGACCGGGCCTAAAGGGACCTACAAATTATGAGATGTACTTTCCGAGGGGCCGCCACTTGGATTCGGTCGTTTACAGTCGGGCTATACACTCCAATTCGGGGGCGGATGCTGGCATTCGGCACTTAAGTGGCAACGCATCTGGCAATGCGGTCCCGGAGCAATCCTTGAGGCCAAAAAGGCCCTGGCGGATCGACGCATTTGTCCCGTGCCCGGACAAATTTTCGGAAAATTTCTGACCTCGATGGGCGTAATCGGGATACTTATGCCAACTGACGCTGATGAATCAGGGCGAAAGAAAATAGAATGCTTATTTTGTTAGGATTCCAGACGTGCGCCCCGTCAAACTAGACTTTTTCGACCATCCATTCACCTGCCCAATCTGCAAGGCGAATATCATCTACACGTCCATGCACACACTCATCCTTCCGAGACAACAATCCCTTTGTGACAAGGAATTTACAAGAGTTTTCACGTTCTCTCGAATCTAACGTGCCACTTCCAAAATCAAGTAGATGCCGTGGGTTTTCCGGAAAATAACAGTCTGCAACCAAGCCCTCGGAATTCTGCACAATTTCCGGCCATCAAATTTCAGCGAGAGGGACTAATGTCTCTAAGAAAACTTGCGCTCAACGTTTTGATTTTCATTGGATTTGCGCACCTCGTAGGCTGTGGCGGGTACGCTCCTTCGACCCCTAAAACTACTCCGCCGCCGAAGGCTGCGGCGCGCTTTGCGTTGGTAGCCAACTTTTCGTCCAACAGCATCTCCAGCTATGCGATCGATCCTCAAACTGGC
>DATFSH010000022.1:0-20179 GCA_035262725.1 Candidatus Acidiferrales bacterium
CGAAAGCAGGGTCGTATCCCCCAGCCGCTCGATTCGCATCACTGCTGCCGACACCAGCGAAATATCTGCGCGCTCCAGCAGCTCCTGTGGATAGCACCCCATCGGATAAATGATTCCGAAGTCCGGGCGTTTGTGCGAGGCGGCGAGCCAGGGGCCCCACCGCTGCAGAATCTCCATGTTCCGAAGCACCGCGTGCACGCGCGCCTGCTGTTCGCCGTCCGGCGCCAGCGCCGCATTCCAGCGATACGAACGATTTGCCCACGGCACTGAATATTCCGCGGGTGAATAGGTATCCTGCAGAGGAAAATAATTGATTCCGTGAATGCCATTCCCCAGCAGAAGGCGCGAGCTCAGCAACGTATTTTCGGGCGGACTTGCCACCGGCGCGTCATCATCCCCAGGTGTATACCATCCTGCTTGATACTCGATCATCACCGGCGGAAACGCAGGCTGCGTCTTCAGCTCTTCGGTAAAAAATTCGGTTTCCGCTGCATCGCGCGCCGTAAAACGGCGCAGGCCGCCGGCATTTTCCGGCCGGCGCTCCAGGTACCACTGCCCCATTACGCCAATCGGCCGTTCACGATCCGAGCCGGAAGCGGAAACGCGCATATCGGTCGGATTGATGAACACCGGCACCGTCACTCCGCCCGCTTCCACCGCGCTGCGCAACGATTCCACGTAACGCCAGAAATTCGGCCCTACGCGATTCGCCCTGCCCAGCGCGAAATCATCGCCCACTTGCACAAACAGCAGCGGTCCGCTCACGTCTCGCGCTGCTGACTTTGCATCCGGCGCAAAGTGGGTGATTCGGCGCGCGCTATATCCGGCAAGTTCTTTCGCCACCGCCGTCAGCCACCCGCTCGACTTCTCCATATGCACGGGATTCTCGAGCCAGCCTTCGGCCGCCGCTTCCGCGTCACTCGCCATCAAATCATCCAGCGGATCGTAGCGGCCTTCGGCCCAGTCGATCGAATCCATCTTGAACTCAGGCCGTTCGAGCAGCCAACCGGGGTAGCCGCCGTATTTCCATTCGTTGAGAATTTCCGGGCCCGGCCGTGCGATGAGCCGCAAATTCTCGTGCTCGATCAGCGCCAGCAGCGCGCGAAGGTTACGGCGCGGATTTGTGTGCCCGTCGAAATCAATCTCGCCTTCCTTCGGTTCGTGCCAGTTCCATGGAATGTAAAGATCGATGGTGTTGATCCCGTACGAGTGATACAGCCGCAACAATTGCTCCCATTGATCCACGGGAGTCCGGTAGTAGAAGAATGCCGCCGAGTGAATAAAAAACGGTTTGCCGTCGACGTGGAGCTCAGGATAGCCGCCATTCTCGACAATTTCCAGTCCGGCGCTGACCGGTGTGGCGTTGACGTTGACCGGTGCGGTGGCGTTTTGAGCGCGCGGTGAGATTCTTGCAATAGGCTGCCGCGGGAAGGCGCCGGCGAATGCCGCAACACAAGAAACGGCAAGCGCGACCGGCAGGCCCCTCCGTCCATTCCGTCTCATCTGGCGAAAACGCATCGAGGTCCAGGAGTGGCCCGCGCGGACACTGCACCAATTCTGCCACGTTTCCTCCAAGCTCCAAAGCGCCCACATCTCGCGCCAGAAGCACCAGGTCGCAACGGCGTCAGAAGCCTCAAGTCATAACGCGCCACAAGCCTTAATCGTAACGACGCCACAAGCCACAGTAGGGGTGGCTCTAAGAGCCGCCCGCGTCCAACTCAACGCAACTCTTCGCTTCCAAGGAACCGGCCAAGCGGATCTCTCCCAATCTTGCGCAAAAGCAGCCAAAAGCAGCGCCAACTAACGGAGCAGGTTCTAGTGGCAAAGGCACTCCTGCCTGTGCTCCGACGAGCGAACCTCCAATCCACGGTGCAAATCGCTCGCGGGATAAGGCCTGTCAGGCACCTCCGAGCTGTCGCCATGTAATTTTCGGTACGGCTTTTGCGTGATGGCAAGCCGCACCTCTGCTAAAATCCCGCGTTCGCAGAATGCGAGTCGTTTCGGCCATGCACCAAACGCAAGTTGCCAGGCGTTATTTCGTCAGTGGAATGGTTCAGGGAGTCGGATACCGTTATTTCGCGCTCCAGTTGGCGCAGCGCCTCGGTATCTCGGGCTACGTGAAAAATCTTCGCGACGGCCGTGTAGAAGTCTACGCGATCGGTCCCGCTTCGCTGCTCGCATCCATACGCGCAGAACTCGAACGCGGGCCAGTCGGTGCGTCAGTCTCGAGCGTAAGCGAAGAAGAAGCACCAGTCGATCCGAAATTTGCCGCACGCTTTACCGTCGAGCGACACTTGGACCTTGGGAAGCTATGCTGAATCTGAGGACCGAATGGACGGCCTGAGAGACTCGATGAACGATCTCAAAAAACTGATCCGTGAAATTCCCAACTACCCCAAGCCGGGCATTCTTTTCTACGACCTTACCACCCTGTTGCAGGATCCACGCGGCTTCCACACGCTCGTCGATCGCCTCTGCGAGCATTACAACGGCCACAAAGTCGATATCGTCGCCGGAATCGAAGCGCGCGGCTTTATTTTCGCGCCCGCTCTTGCCTATCGCCTGAACGCCGGTTTCGTTCCCATTCGCAAACCCAAGAAGCTGCCCGCGAAAACTGTTGCAGCCACCTACCAGCTCGAATACGGCACGGATTCGCTCGAAATTCACGCCGACGCCATAAAACCCGGCCAGCACGTCCTGCTCTGCGATGATCTCCTCGCCACCGGAGGCACTGCCGCCGCCGCAATCACCTTGATTCGCCAACTCGGCGGCGAAATCGCTGGCGCAGCCTTCGCCGTCGAACTCGATTTCCTGAACGGCCGCGCCAAACTCCCCGGCACCAACGTCTTCTCGTTACTGAAATACGACAAATAACCGTCTTTGCGTACCGCCGGCCCCCGGCGTTTTTGACTCTGATCCGCTGTTCCGGCAAAGCAGAACTCAAACAGACCACACAATATCTGACGGCAAACCGGCCATTCCGTAACGCCGGCTTGTCCTAATATAGGAAGGGCGTCTCGCCGGCTCTTTTGACTTCGCTTCGATCACAACGTGAGACGCGCGACCCAATCAGAGTCGTTGGCAGAACCACACCGCTCCCAATTCCCCCTGTCTATTTTCCCTTTTCCGATCTGCCACCCCGCTGCCGCACCGCCTCAAACAGCACCACCCCTGCCGCCACAGACACATTCAATGACCTTACCGGCCCCGTCGTCGGTATCGAAACCAGAAAATCGCACCGTTTCCGCGTCAATTCGTGCAACCCTTCCCCCTCGCCGCCCAGCACAATCCCAATTGCGCCCTTCAAATCAACCTCGGTGTAATTCTTCTCCGCGCGCTCATCCAGCCCCACCAGCCAGTATCCCGCCTCTTTCATTTCCTCCATCGCCCGCACAAGATTCTTCACCCGCGCCACAGGAAGATGCGCCAGCGCCCCCGCCGCCGCCCGCTCCACCGTGTCCGTAAGCCCGGCCGCGCGCCTCTCCGGAATCACCACACCATTCGCCCCAGCCGCCAGCGACGTCCGCACAATCGCTCCCAAATTGTGAGGGTCCTCGATCCCATCGAGAATCACCAGCAATCCCTTCGCATTTTTCGCGCGCAGCAAATCTTCCAGCTCCACAGCCGGCTTCGCTGCCGCCAGCGCAGCAATTCCCTGGTGCTCCCGCGTTCCGGTTAGGCGGTCAATCTGCTGCCGCTCCTCAAATCGCACCGGCACGTTCCGCGATTTCGCCAGCCGTACAATCGCCTCGAGCCTCTCCCCGTGCCGCCCGCGCGCAATCACAATTCGATCCATCGCGCTCCCAGCCGCCAGAGCCTCTTCCACCGCATGAAATCCAGTCAACCAATTCATGTTCTTGTTTACGTCCGGGCACGGCTTTAGCCGTGCCGAAATTCGGCGAGTTTAAGCACGGCTTTAGCCGCTGAGGGGATGATTCGGACCCACTTTGCGCAAACTACTCTTCCAGCGTCGCAATCGTATGCGCCGCAATCGCCTCGCCCCGCCCAATCTCCCCCGTCCCCTCGTTCGTCTTCGCCTTCAAATTAATCTGCTCTCCGGCAATCCCCAACGCCCCAGCAATCGCCGCCCGCATCGCCGGAAAATGCGGCCCCAATTTCGGCCGCTCGCAAATCACCACCGCATCCAAATGGCTGATCCTCAGCCCGCGCCCATCCAACAGCTTCCGCGTTTGCTCGAGAAACACCAAACTCGCCGTCCCTTTCCACTTAGGGTCCGTGTCCGGAAAATGCGTCCCGATATCGCCCAGCCCAGCTGCACCCAGCAACGCGTCGCAAAGCGCATGGCACAGCACATCCCCGTCCGAATGCCCCACCGAGCCTTTGTCGAACGGCACTTCAACGCCGCCGATCATCAGCTTCCGTCCCTCACCCAGCCGGTGCAAATCGTATCCTATCCCCGAACGCGTCATTTTCCGGCCCGCTCCTGCTCCAAATAGAACCGCGCCAGCTCCATGTCCGCCGGCCGCGTGATCTTCAAATTGCGATCTGATCCTTGCACCACGTACACATCGTGCCCCAGCCGTTCCAGCAGCCCGGCTTCGTCAGACGCCGTCACGCCATCCTTCTGCCCCGTGCGAAACGCATCGCGAATCAGCGCGTACTGGAAAGCTTGCGGCGTCTGCGCCAGCACGATCCGTTCCCGCCGAATTGTCGACGTAATCAACGCCACATCCTGCGGCAGGCTCGCGCGCTTCACTTCCTTCACCGTGTCAATCGCCGGAATCCCCAGTATCGCCGCCCCTCGCGTCCGCGCCTCCGCAATCACTCGCTCGATCTGCTCCAATGTGACGAACGGACGCACCGCATCGTGCACTAGCACGATCTCCGTCGTCGGATCCACTTGCGCCAGCGCATTCGCCACCGACTGCTGCCGCGTGTCGCCCCCATGCACCACGCGCGCCGGCCGTCCAAGCCCGGCCTTCGCTACTTTATCCTGCAGCGGAACAATATCCTCCGCACGCGTCGAAATAAAAAACTCGGTGATTGCAGCACACGCCGCCAGGCGGCGCAGCGTAAACAGGAGCAGCGGCATGCCATCCAATTCGAGGAACTGCTTGGGCGTCTCAGCGCCCATGCGGGTGCCAAGTCCAGCGGCAGGCACAATAGCGGCAATCCGGCTCATCAAAGGGCTAACAGTCTAACGCAAGCACACCCCGCAGGCGAGAAAAGCTGGAGCGAAAAAGAGACAGGCGGGGTGCGAAAGAAAGTTGGCGTGAATCGTATGGGGAAGTCGAGTTAGTCCGAATAACGCCGTCGTTGTAGCCCGTGGTTTCAACCAGGGGAAATCTGACGAAAAATCCGCCGGGCTTTAGTCCCTGAAGCGATTGCTCGCGCACCGCAAACTACGACCGGTTCGATTCCGGGTACAACGGCCGCGGCGGACGGTCCCCGCCCCCCGCATTCTCCACCGCCCGCGGCCCAGGCTGAGATTCACCGTGCAACTGCGATGCCTGGCCTTGCGCCTGTCCCGCCATCGCCACGCGCGCCACCTGCTCACCGCGCTCATCGTAACGCCCGAAAATCATTTTGCCCGCGGTCGTCTGATGCACAGACGTCACCGTGATATCGATCGTCTTGTTGATCATCTTGCGCGCGCCGTCCACCACCACCATCGTCCCGTCATCCAGGTAAGCGACGCCCTGATTGTATTCCTTTCCCTCGCGCAAAATGAAAACGCGCATCGACTCGCCCGGCAGCACCACCGGCTTCAGTGCATTGGCCAGCTGGTTCACGTTCATGATCTCGATGCCCTGCAGCGTCGCCACCTTATTCAAATTGAAATCGTTCGTCACGATTTTCGCGTCATATCGCTTCGCCAACTCGATCAACTTCAAATCCACTTCCGCGATGCTCGGAAAGTCGTCCTCCGCAATCTGCACCTCAAGGTGCGACATCTTCTGCACCCGTTGCAGCACCTCCAGCCCGCGCCGCCCGCGCTGCCGCTTCAACGGGTCGGCCGAATCCGCCACCAGCTGCAGCTCGCGCAACACAAACTGCGGGATAATAATCGTCCCATCCAGAAATTGCGCCTCGGCGATGTCCGCCACGCGCCCGTCAATGATTACGCTCGTATCCAGCAGCTTCACCGAATGCTTCAGGCTGCGCTCGCTGCCGAAAAGTCCGCCCAGCGCCTGTAGATTGAGCATGTCGCCTTTATTCGCGCCCAGAATCAGCCCGATGTACGCCATCACCAGAAAAGTCGCCAGGCTGAAAAATGAGCGCGTGCTCTCCGGCATCGACGTGTGCGACAGCACCAGCGTCGTGAAATAGGCGCCGAGAATTCCCAGAATCGAGCCCGTCGCCGCGCCAATCAGCCGCCGCATGCTTGCCCGCCGCAGTCGCACTTCAAACAGAATCACCGCCAGCGCGAACAAAAATCCCGTTAGCGCGCCAGCTTCTCTCGACACGCTGAACGGCCGGAAATGAAATGCCGCCGCCACGCAAATCGCAACGAACACCAGGCGAATCGCCAGCATGTCCCAGAAGGTTCCCACCTGATCCTGGTGCGCGCGGGCCGCTGCGTTCGATTTGTGCGTGGAGGGCTCGGAATTAACGATGTTGTTTTGCTGCCGGCTGGGTCCGCTAGGGGTCCGTTGCATCATGGCACCTTATGAAAGTATGAAAACAAATCGGTACATATGAAACCCTGCTATCCGATTCACACTTTCTTGCAGCCCGGCTCTATGAAAAGTTTGCAATGTGCCGGAAGGAAAGTGGCCCAGAATAACGTTTATGACCGCGTAGTATAGCACCGCCACTCGCAAGCAAGTCAACGCGGGAACTGCGCAGCGCTCACCAGGTGTAACCTGCAGTCACACCGCTCTTCAAGCCCTGCGCTTCAAGTCCTGGCGATCTAGCACAATCAATCCCGGAAGAGCTTCGCCGCGCCTCTACCCCGAGCCCGCCGCGAATTTCCACGCAAATCCCGCCACCAATCCGCCCAGGATCAGCCACGCCGAATTGATCTCGAAGCGCCTCAAGATCAGCAAACCCGCCAGCGCTTCCACCGCCGTAAACGCGTCCAAGATCGCACCCCGCGCCAGTTGCCAGGAAACCGCCGCCATCAACCCCACCGTCACGGCATTGATCGCGTCCAGAAATATTCGCGCCCCGGGAGCTTTCTTCAACTTGGGAATCAGCGGGAATACAATCGCGATAAAAACAAACGATGGCAAGAACATCCCCAGCGTGGCCAGCAGCGCCCCATGCAAACCGCCGGTCAGGTAACCGACAAACGTCGCCGATGCGAACGCCGGTCCGGGCGTGATCATTCCCGCCGCGATCGCATCGAGCAGTTGCTTGTCAGTCAGCCAATGAAGATGTGCCACAAAGTCCGCGCGCAAGAACGCCAGCAGAACATATCCGCTTCCGTAGGCCACCGCCCCGATCTTGAGAAATGTCAGGAACAGCCGCGTCATGCTGAAGGGAATTGCGCCCGCCGCCGCAATCGCCACAGTCGTCACCGTAACCTTCGTCAACGCAACCCGCGCCACGCCCGCCGCCATTGGGAAAATGCCCAAAACCCTCCACTCGCTCTTGGTTTTCGAGTAGCCGGCGATGGCCGCAAGCACCGCCGTCACCGCAATGATCGCCACAATCGAAACTCCGCGAAAATAAAGCGTCAGCGAAGCCGCCGCCAACAGCGCCAGCCACACCGTCTTGAGCGCCGTTCGCCCCAGGCTCAATAGCGCGTCGGCGATGATTGCAATCACCATGGGATTGATTCCGTACAAAATCCACTGCTCCGCCGGAAGAGTTCCGTAGCGCACATACGCCCAGGAAAGCGCGATGATCATCAACATCGCCGGCAAAATGAACAGGACTCCGGCCAGAATCAGCGCCGGCCACCCTGCGCGCCAGTAGCCAAGCGCGATCACCGTCTCCGTGGACGATGGGCCGGGAATCAGATTCATGATTCCGAAAAGGTCCAGAAAATCCTGCTCCGAAATCCATTTCCGGCGGTCCACCAGCTCGCGCCGCATCATCGCCACGTGCCCCGCGGCTCCGCCGTACGCGAGAAGTCCCAGCTTTACGAAAAACGACGCCACCTCGCGCAGACTTCCGCGCGCCATGCTCGGCGCAATTTGGTTGGTCTCTGGCATTTTCCGTTGCTGATCACAAGCCCTCGCACTCCAAATTTTCCCCATATGGAGTGCGGCGACTCGCCGCCGCTTTGTTTACCCCACGGCTGTTTTCCTCGTGCCTTGCCGGGCGCCCCGCCGTTCACGCAAGAATTTCCGTTCGATTTAGCAGTTCTCCCTTGTAGCGCCGGTTTACCCTGAGAAACGAAGGGGATTCTGCGCGCTGTCCGTATCCCGAAGGGCTTTGCGAGGCCGGCTCTTTTGCCTTTGCAGTTGCCTTCGCCGCCTTCCAAGCCTCGCCGGTCTCGCGCAAGAATCTCCGTTCGATTCAGCCCGCGCTAAAGTATCATGTCTATTCCGTCGCGAAGACCGCAGCCGATGCTCATTCGCATCGCAAAGCGTACGCTCTCCCGGATGCAATCGACATGAACGAAAAGCTTCCATCCATCGTAATCGCAGGCCGCCCCAATGTCGGCAAGTCCACACTCTTCAATCGCCTCACCGGCACGCGCCGTTCCATCGTCACCAATGAGCCTGGAATCACCCGTGACCGCATTTATGGCACCGGCAACTGGGATGGGCATTTGTTCGAAGTCGTGGACACAGGCGGCATCGTCCCCGACGACAAAGCGGTGATCCCCGCCGAAATTCTGCGCCAGGCAAAAGTCGCGATTGGCGACGCCACACGCGTCGTCCAGGTCGTAGACGGCCGCTCCGGCCCCGTGCCCCTCGATGCGGAGCTCGCTCAGCTGCTTCGCCGCGCCGGGAAGTCGCCAGTCATCGCGGTCAACAAAGTGGACATGCCGAATCAGATCGCGATGGCCGCGCCTTTTTACGAGCTGAGCGACGAAGTATTTCCCATTTCCTCCGAACACGGTTTCGGCATCGACGAGCTCCTCGATTCGCTCACTGCCGATTTCCCCAAGCGCCAGGCGCCCGAGGATCGCACTCACATCAATGTCGCCATTATCGGCCGTCCCAACGTTGGCAAGTCCACACTCCTCAACCAACTCGTCGGATGCGAACGCTCCATCGTCTCCCCGGAGGCTGGCACCACGCGCGACATGGTGGACACAGTCGTCGATCGCCACGGCAAAACCTATCGCTTCCTCGATACCGCCGGCATCCGCCGCAAGGGCAAGACGAAACTCATCGCCGAAAAGCTCAGCGTGATCATGGCCCGCCGTCATCTCGAGCGCGCGGATATCGCCGTCCTGGTTGTCGACGCCTCCGTCGGCGTCACTTCCCACGACGCCACCATCGCCAGCTACGCCGAACAGTCCGGCCGCTCCGTGATTATTGTCATGAACAAGTGGGACCTCGCCTTGAAAGCAGCCGCGGAAAAAGCCGAGGCCTCGAAAAATCCAGAAGAAAAATCCAAGCTAAATCCGAACAAGCTTCTGGCGGACTACGAGATAATCGTCCGCACAAAATTGAAATTCCTCAGCTACGCGCCGGTCGTTTTTCTGTCCGCGCTCACCGGCGACCATGTCGACCGCCTCTATTCCATGCTGGATCGCGTCGCTGCCGTTCGAGACCACCGCATCTCAACCGGCGAGCTGAATCGCTGGCTTTCGAGTGTCGATCTGGAGCGCGGCACCTCGCCCGCGGATCGCGAAGTGAAAATCTTCTACATCACCCAAGCCACCGCCGCGCCGCCCACCTTCGTGCTTTTCACCAATCAGCTGAAGCCTCTTCATTTCAGCTACCAGCGCTTTCTCGAAAATCGCCTGCGCGCCGCCTTCGATTTCACCGGCACGCCCATTCGTTTCAATCAGCGCCTCAAGAAGCGCTCCGCGCGCTCCCACATCGCCCCTCGCGGCGAAGACCGCGAGCGCCGCAAACGCCAAGTCCCGCGCCGCCAGCACAAGCACGAAAACGCCGCGACAATCGCGACAAGGGCCGTCACTAGTAAACACCATCCGCCAGTTGATTAGTCCCTGCCTTGCTTCTAGCCTCTAGCTTCTGCCCCCAGCCTCCTTGCCTCGAATTCACTCGGAGTAGTACGATACAGAAAACATATGGCCACCGCAGCGCATGCCGCGTCCGAAATTCCGGAAAAGAGCCTTTTCCGCATCGGCGAAGTAAGCCGTCTCACGGCGACGAAAACTTTCGTTCTGCGCTACTGGGAGACCGAATTCCCCACGCTGCAGCCGGTAAAGAGTCCGAGCGGCCATCGCCTCTACCGACGCGACGACATCGAAACCGTTTTCGAAATCAAGCGCCTGCTCTACGAGGAAGGTTTCACGATTGCCGGCGCCCGCAAGCATCTTGCCGATCTGGCCGCCGGCCACAACACCGGAGACGTTGTGCACGCGGAGCGCGAAGCTCACCACGAAGCGCCCGTTGCCCCGGTTCGTCGCGAGCCCGCATCGCGCGCGCAACGCAAATTCCTGCTCGATTTGCACGAAGAGCTCCTCGCTGTCTTGACCCTTCTCGAACGCGAGTGATACGCTGATTGGCGCTGGTCGTCGGGACGTGGCGCAGCCTGGTAGCGCGCACGCTTGGGGTGCGTGAGGTCGCTGGTTCAAATCCAGTCGTCCCGACCATTCGTTTTTCGATTGTGCTCCCTTCGCCCGTAGTCCACGCCAGATGACGCGGCCGGAACTTCGCAGGAAGCAAGGGTGTCACCAGGCCCGCTTCAGCAGATTGGAACATAGCCAAAAGAATGCCCGAGAGCTTGCCGAAAATTTTAATCACCAACGATGACGGGATTCATGCCCCCGGTCTCCGCGCGCTCGTCAACGCCTTCAAGGATTGCGCCATTGTCACCGTCATCGCTCCTTCCCAGGAGCGCAGCGCCGCCGCGCAATCGCTCACCCTTCGCCAGCCGATTTATTGCGAGGAAATTGGCGAACGTGAATACGCGGTGGAGGGCACCCCCGCCGACGCGATGATCCTCGCGTTTCACACATTGCTGAAGGAAAAACCGGACCTCGTGATTTCCGGAATCAATCGCGGCGCGAATATGGGCGAGAACGTTTACTATTCCGGCACCGTGGGCGCCGCGCGCGAAGCGGCGATCAACCGCGTCCCAGCCATCGCCGTCTCGCAGTCCTATCGCACAAAGGAAGTGGATTTCGAGCCCGCCGCAAGATTCACGCGCAAACTCGCGCCGGTGATTCTGAAGGAAGGCTTGCCGCCCGGCGTCTTTCTCAACGTGAATTTTCCGCAGCCATGGGGCGGCAAAGTGCTCTTCACGCGGCAGTCTTCAAAAATCACGCGCAATCTATTGCAGCCCGGCTCCGATCCTCGCGGCCGCAAATATTACTGGCTTCACGAGCAGCATCGCGTCGAAGGAATCGAACCGGATACGGACATCGCCGCGCTTCGCGAAGGCGCTGTTTCGATCACGCCGCTGGTGCTCGACCACACGCACGTATCTTCGCTGAATCACCTTTCCCACTGGGCCAAGCTGCTTGAAGAAACTGTCAAGCGCTGACTGATGAATCTGTCCCAACCCACAAGGTGAATGTATGAGCCGGGCTGCCGCTATTGCACTGCGTCTCAACCGCTATCTCATAAATTCGCAGAGCATCCTGCAGTGCCTCGACGCAAGCCGGCAATTTCAAACCGCGAACCAGAAGAACGAGCGCGGAACGGCTTCCAACGCCCTCCACCTCCGGCCCCGTGACATCCCACCCGATCGCTTTGAACACCGCCACGAAATCCTGCGCGTATGAAAGCGCATCGTCCGCCTTCGCCGCGTAACGCACCTCGACCCGCTCGTTCGGAAACGTTCGCAGCACCTGAATCAAACTGGCCTTCTGGTACGTCGTCAATTTTCGCGCGTTGTGTTCTGGCGCTTGTCCCGTTTGGTTCATGCCATTTCCTTCACCACGAATCCGGCTTCTTCGCTCACCTGCACCCTGAAAATCTGATCGAATCCTTCATCCTTGCTGGGCGGCTCGAGTTTCTTGTGCGTGCCGGCCACAGCCACTGCGGGAATCTTTTTGCGCAGCTTTCTCTGATTATTGCGATGCATCGCGTCGCGCAACGGCACATCGAAAAAATAAGCGACCACCCGAAATCCCTTCGCGCGCGCCGGCCCTATATATTTCGCGCGATCGCCCGCCTGCGGGTTGGTGTTGTCCACCACGAAGCTCTGGCCCGCATCGAGGCAGGCGGCCAGCAACCGCTCCTCGCGTTTGCGCGTTCGCAGCATGTCCAGGTTGATTCGCGCGTGCGTCTCAAAAAACCGTTCGCGATAGAACGTGCTTTTGCCGGCTCCCTGCACTCCCACCAATATCACCGCCTCCATCGCGCCAAGCCTTCCACTAATTTAATTCGATGCAAGCCCATGCAATAGCGTGGCGAAAGCGCGCTCACGGCCCAAACGAAATGATCATCTGATCCAGAGGCATTTCGTTCTTCGCGTGCCGCGGCAGCGATATCGGCGTCGTCGCCAGCAGCGTTCCTTTTTCTTCCGCCTCATCAAAAGCCGCCGTACCCAGCGTCCTCGCCGTCACCAGAAAGTCGTCAATCTCATAGGGCAGCCCGTTTGACGCCAGCGCCAGCGGTTGGCTCATCACGTGAAAATGCAAATGCGGCACCAGCGAATTTCCCGTGTTACCCACCAAGCCGATCACCTGCCCTCGCTTCACTGTGTCGCCCTTGTGCACTCGCACGCTTCCGGGGTCCAGATGCGCGTACAACGCATACTTCCCCCCGCCTAGGTCGAGAATCACCGAGTTTCCGTCCGCCTCCTCGATCGCAATATTCACCGGCATCTTCCCCGGCGTCTGGTTCGGCATCCCGTCAATCGTTGACTCCACTTTTGCGTCTGCCACCGCCAGCACTTCCTTGCGGTAAATCGCGTAACTCTTCACATCCGCCTGCGGCCCGTGATAAATCCGCCCGTCCTCACCCAGTTGCTCCCAGTCCACTGCATAACGCTGCGCGATCCACACGCGCCCATTCACCGGCAGCGCCGCCCGCGTATGCCGGCTCGCATCGCAGCACGAATCGGCCGCCACGTACCGCGCTCCGCGCAGCGGCGGACCAACCACGGCCACTGCCTGGCGGTTCACCTCCGTCTCGCCGCCCGTCTCCGTAAGTTCCTGTTTGCCCGGCGGCGCCGCCTCCACTCGCACGCGCACCCGGTGCGTCAACTTCGTCGGCACCGCCGCGCCATCCGCCAGCACCACATGAATGAATAGCGTCGCCTCTGCGCTCCCCGGCAGCATGTCCGTCGCCGTGCGCTGCCCGGCCATCTGCAGCCGCCCGGCAATCTCGCCCTTGTCCATCGTCTTCAACACCGCCCCGGCGTCGCCCATCACCTCCACTTGCTCGATCGCCGCGTTCCCGCTCGAGAAATTCGTCATGCGCAGCTCATACACCAGATGCGTCCTGCTATCCGACCCCGCAAACGGCACCGGCGCATCCCGCACCTCCAGCAGCACCGGCGTAATCGCCTCCGTCTCCCCCGCCTGCGTCTGCGGCAGCAGCAGCGGCGCAATCAGTCCTGGCACGATGAATGCAAGAATCCGCGCCGGTACGATCGTCATAATCCTGCGTTTATACCACCCCCACAGTTTTCGCCACAATCCCACAATCCTTATCCATCCTGCCGTCCTGCTCCGTTTTGCTTTCGCTTTGCCTCTTTGAAATTTTAAATTTCAAATTTGAAATTGCCGTCCCTCTCCTCCGCCTCCCAGAAGCGCAGCCCGCCAGCAGGCGGCCAGTAAAAAATGTCGCCTGTGCCCCAAGCAACACGCGCCACACCTCGCGCCAACGCTTGTCACCGCCCGCGACTTCGTCCTCGCCTCTTTTGTTTTTGCCTTTACCCCCGCCTTCCATTACCGTAACCCGCAGAGCTCCACACAAATGAAACCAGAACTAACCAACGTAAAAGCCCTCGTCTTCGACATCTTCGGCACCGTTGTCGACTGGCGCGGCTCGGTAATCGCAGAGGTCGCCGCCTGGGGACGCGCCAAAAACCTCCACCTCGACTCCGTCGCCTTCGCCGATCGCTGGCGCCTCGGCTACAAGCCCGCGATGGACAAAGTACGCAAGGGCCAGCTCCCCTGGACCCGCCTCGACGATCTGCATCGCATGATTCTCGAAGAGCTGCTCGTTGAATTCAAAATCGAAGGGCTCACCGAAGAAGAAAAAGTCGCTTGGACTCACGTCTGGCGCCGCTTGAATCCCTGGCCCGATTCCGTCGAGGGCCTCGCGCGAATCAAAAAAAAGTACCTCATCGCGCCGCTTTCCAACGGCAATATCGCCCTGATGGTCCACCTCGCCCGCTTGCGCGGTTTCGAGTGGGACGCCATCCTGGGCGCCGAACTCGTGCGCCACTACAAGCCCGACCGCGAAGTCTACGTCTCAGCTTACGATTTTCTCGCCCTGAAGCCGCACGAAGTGATGATGTGCGCCGCCCACATCTACGACTTGCAGGCCGCCCGCAGCGCCGACCTTCGCACCGGCTTCATCCACCGCCCCAACGAATACGGCACCGGCCCCGTCGGCACCCCAGACAAAGCATCCCCCGGAGATTTTGACGTAGTCTCCTCAAGCATTGTCGATCTAGCCCAGCAGATGGGCGCCTGAAATCAAATAGCGCGCCACCGATTTTGCCGTCGCCGTCCAGTGGCCAGGACGGGTCCTTCGTGGCCTTAGGGCAAGCGGGCCCTTCGTGGCCTCAAGTCAAGCGAGGAGTAATGCTAGACTGGCAGGCTTGCAAAAAAAGGTGATGAAGCTGACATGAAGATTGTGGTGGCGGACAAGATCAGCGAGCGCGGGTTCGCGTTGTTGCGCGAGGCGGGGTGGGATGTGGTGTCGCCGGCGGCGGGCGCGCTGGCGCAGGAACTCGCGACGGCGGATGGGCTTGTGGTGCGCAGCGCGACGAAGGTGACGGCGGAGTTATTGGAGCAGGCGCCGAAGTTGCGCGTGGTTGGACGCGCGGGAGTGGGCGTTGACAATATTGACGTGGAGGCGGCGACGCATCGCGGCATTTTGGTGATGAACACGCCGGGGGGAAACGCGGTGAGCGTGGCGGAGCACACGTTTGCGCTGATGCTGGCGATGGCGCGGAGCGTGCCGCAGTCGAACGCGTCGATACACGCGGGGCGATGGGAGAAATCGGGCGCGGCGGGGACGGAGTTGCGTGGGAAGACGCTGGGGCTGGTAGGACTGGGGCGCGTGGGCACGGAAGTGGCGCGGCGGGCGCGAGCGCTCGAGATGAAAGTGCTGGCGCATGATCCGTACGTGACGGCGGCGGCGGCGCGCGAGGTGGAAGTGGAGCTGCTACCGCTCGACGAGCTGATGAAGTGCGCGGACGTGATTTCCTTGCACACGTCGCTGAGCCCGGCGACCGAGAAGATGTTGGGCGCGGCGGCGTTCGCGAAGATGAAGCGCGGGGCGCGGCTGGTGAATTGCGCGCGGGGCGAATTGATTGACGAGGCGGCGCTGGCGGAGGCGTTGAAATCAGGGCAGCTTGCGGCGGCGGCGGTGGATACGTTTGCGGAGGAGCCGCCGAAGAATTCGCCGCTGATCGGACTGGCGAATCTGATCGCCACGCCGCACATTGCGGGGTCAACTGTGGAGGCGCAGGAAGAAGTGGGCACGGCGGTGGCGCAGCAGGTGCGGGATTATCTGGCGGACGGGTTGATTCGCAACGCGGTGAATATGCCGGCGATGTCGCCGGAGCAGTACCGGAGGCTGCGTCCTTATATTGATCTGGGCGAGCGGCTGGGAGCGCTGATTGCGCAGGCGGCGCCGTCGCCGAGTTTCAGCCGGGTGCGGATCCGGTATGCGGGGGAGGCGGCGGAGCTGGGGTCACACGTGGTGCGCAGCGCGGTGCTGAGCGGGATTTTGAATTGCGTGCTGGCGGAGAAGGTGAATCTGGTGAACGCGTCGTCGGCGGCAGCGGAGCGCGGGTTGATTGTGGAGGAAACCACGCGGCGGCGGGAGCGCGGATTTCCGAATACGGTGGAGGTGGCGGTGGCGGATGGCGGTCAAGTGGATAGCGGCCACAGCGTCAGCGATACGCGCGAACATGGTGTTCGCTACAATAATGATCGCGATCGGGAGCTGAGCGTGGAGGGAACCGTCGTGTCCGACGGGTCGCCACGCATTTTGTCGCTCGACGGCATCGGGCTCGAGGCGCCGCTCGAGGGCACGCTGCTCTTGACGCGCAATCGCGACGTGCCCGGCGTGATCGGGCAGATTGGAACGGCGTTGGGGAATTTGGGCGTGAACATCGCTACGTTTGCGCTGGGGCGGCGGTCGCCGGCGCATGGAGCGGAGGCGGTGGCGATGGTGCGGCTCGACGGCGAAGTGAGCGAATCGGTGGCGGAAAAAATTCGAGCGATTCCTTCGATCACGGAGGCGCGGCTGATTCGTCTTCCGGATGCGCCGAAAGGGCGGCAGTGACGTCGAATCGCTGCGATTCGCTGAAATACGCAACGAAACGTGAATGGCCGAATCGAGCTGTGCTATTCTTTTGTGTGCGCTCGTGCGGCGTTTTCTTCATCGAGCGGCAATCGGTCGGGGCGTAGCGCAGCCTGGCTAGCGCGCCTGGTTCGGGACCAGGAGGTCGATGGTTCAAATCCATTCGCCCCGACCACTTCAAAACCCTTCCCCCTCATTGAGTTCACGCAATTTTTGCTGCGTCTATTGACACGACTAAACTGAAAAGCCCAATCCTGCCCGCTCGCACCACTCACCCCGGTACTGTTCGTCTTCCCGGAGTTGGCCAGCGTAGCGATCAGTCAATGTTCGGGCATGCCCAAGCCACATCGTGATCAGGTCTTCGGGTATTTGCGCCTTGCGGAGCACTGCTGCACGGTATCGGCGAAAAGTATGGAATCCAACTCGCTTACCGGTACCGAGCAATACTCGCAAGATGTTGCGTGCCAATAGCGGTCGTCCCGTCGCCGTGGCGAAAAGATAGCCGCTCTTCCCGCTCGAGTATTCCCGTAGAACCCGAGCCAGCGGTTCCGGCCATCAACAACCCGAATTGCGTTTGGTGTTTTCGGGTCTTGTTCCTTCCCATGCCAAATGCTGCGGCGCACGTGAAGCATGCAGCATGGTGTCATAGGTGTGACACTATGCAACGGCGAGCTCAATTGAGGTACTTTGCTTTCGAGTGGCGAGTCGAAGCGTTGCTGCGCCTCAGACTGCCGGTCTTGCTCTTGGTACGCCTTTTCCAGCAGTTCGTACTCTTCGTCCGCGATTTTGTCCTAGCGCCTGAAACCTCGCAGCAACCTCTTTTCCGCCTACTTGGCAGCCCGCCCGCGGACAAGCAATATGTTGTTTTAGTCAGGCCACGGCCTTCCGTTTACTCCCTGGTACAAAGAAACGCTCGACTGGCTCGATCGCTACCTGGGTCCGGTAGAGTGATTTGCAGCCCCTGGGCCAAGTATTCGATTTCTTGGTCGAAAGAATATCCGTGATGAAATTTGGCGGCCGGGTAATACGAGCCATCGCTGCATTTTTAGTGTGCGTCGTCTCGCTTGGAGCTATCGCTGTGTCCGCCTTTGCCGCGCCGCGCGCTCGGCCTTCGGAAGCCGCCGGCACCGCAGGTGTTTCCGCAAAAGATCTGAACCAATTGTGCCGCGAACTTAAGAAACAACCACGCGCGGCATACCAACGGTTGAGTGCCATCGCGCTCGGGAAATCCTCCGGCGTGGTGGGGATGCGCGCTTCGCTCGCTCTCGGCTATTTCGACTTCGATAAGGGCAATTACGCGCTGGCGCTGAAGTGGCTCGAGCGCGCGAAATCCGACCCTTTGCTGCGAGATTACTCGCTCTATTGGTCCGCCGCCGCACATCACGCTCTAGCCCAAGACGCTGAAGCGCTCGCCGAACTCAAGCAACTCCGCACCGATGTTCCAAATTCCGTGATGACGGAGCAGGCGCTCGAAGTGCTCGGCGATTCCGCGCTCGCGGTGAATCAACCCGGTGATGCGCTCGAAGCTCTGGAAAGCTACCGGGGGACGAGCAGTACGCCCGCGCTCGTTTTTCTCAGAGCGCGCGCGCGCGAGCAAGCCGGTGATCCAATTGAGGCTGCAGCGGACTATCAGATCGTCTATCTGCGCTACGCCACCAGCACCCAAGCTTCGGAAGCCGCGCTTAAGCTCGATTTTCTGCGAAGCAAACTGGGCGAGCAGCTTCCGCCAGTGCCAATCGAGCAGCGCTTCGATCGTGCCGATGCTCTCTTCGCCGCGAAACTTTTCAGCGAAGCGCGCACTGAATACGAGCAAATTGTTCCGCAACTATCGGGCGCGGACCGCGAGCGCGCCCAACTGCGCGTGCTGGAATGTGCCGCGCAGTTCGGAGCCGGCCCTTCAGGGCTGGCAGAGCTTCACATCAGCGACCCAGACGTGGACGCCGAGCGCCTCGCAGCCCTCGCAGGCGTGTATAGCGCACTCGGCCAGGAAGCCCAACTGGTGAACGCAGTTGAGACCGCTGCAAAACGCTCCCCCGCAAGTCAGTGGACCGCAGCAGCGCTTTTCCTCGCCGGCAACTATTTCTGGGTTGATCTGAATCGCGATCGCGCCGTGTATTTCTATAAGAAAGTTGCCGACGATTTTCCGATCAGTCCGGATGCGTATAAGGCGCAGTGGCGCGTTGCTTGGACCGCGGTGGTAAATCATGATCCTCAGGCAGCCGATCTGGTCGCGGAACATATCCGCCGGTACGGTGGTTCCGTTTACACCCCGGACGCGCTTTACTGGCTGGGCCGCCTCGCGGAACGCAGTGGCGAACCAAGCCTAGCGCGCACCCACTACGACAAGCTCGTCGAGCGCTATCCGCAGAATTACTTCGAATCGCTAGGCGCCGCCCGTCTCCGCGCTCTGGGTAATGGCGACCGCGCGGATCCCGGCGTACTTTCCTTGATTCCGCCGGTCCCGGCCGTTCCGGCGCTCGGTCCGATCCCGGCGGCGGCCATGGAACGCCAAGCGCGAGCGGACGCGCTGCACTCGATCGCATTCGACGCATCCGCTGAAATGGAATTGCGCGCCGCCTACATCGTGACGGGTGAGCCGCGGCTGTTGCTCGAAGCTGCGCAGGCGGCCGTGGCCGCTGGACATTGTGGCGCCGCAGCCGCAACAGTCCGGCAGATTTATCCACAGCTTGAATCGCGCCGCTTCGAAGATGTGCCGCGCGAAGTCTGGCTGGCGGCCTATCCCATTCCGTTTGAATCATCGATTCGGCGCTGGTCCGGCAGTGCTGGCGTGGATCCGATGGCAGTGGCCGGCTTGATCCGCCAGGAGTCCGCGTGGGAACCCGAGGCACGATCGGTCGCGAACGCTCTGGGATTGATGCAGGTGCTGCCAAAAACCGGCCGGCGAATGGCGCGCCAGGCGAAGACGAATTACGCCACGGCCATGCTTTTAACTCCTGACTACAACATTCGGCTCGGCACTCTGTATTTTGCTGACTTGCGAAGGCAATTTGGCAGCACTGAATTCGCGTTGGCTGCGTACAATGCGGGTGAAGATCGGCTGGCCTTTTGGACCGCCGGGCAAAACTACCCCGAGGTGGCCGCGTTTGTGGACTCGATTCCGTTCACGGAAACGCGCGAGTACGTCCAAATTGTGATGCGCAACGCCGAAATCTACCGCAAGCTTTACGGAGCCAAGAATTATGGCGACCGGAATTAGTGGGCCCTAATTCATCGTCCCCCAGATTTTGGGTGGTTCTCCCGGAAGTGGCTTAGACTTTTCATCTTCTCGTTTTTCGACCTGTTTTGGAGCCGGGCGGTCCAGCATTCTGAACAGATGTCAAATTCCTTACCTTCGATTTCCTTCTGCAAACAAATCTCTGTTTCACCGCAATGGTTGTCGCGCTACCCGAACATTGCCTTGCGGCTGGGTGGCCGAATTGAACTTGTCCGGTAAGGCGACTTACTGGGGAATGTTCGATTAAGTCCGGTTTGCCTGTGATACGGCCAGAGCTTCTCAATACTCCCTTTGGCCTTGAAAGCCGGAAAGCATCGTGGTATTTACACAGGGTGCGCTCCAGGCGCCAGCAGGTTCGCGCGAAGGGCCAAGCCCACTGCCAATCCGAAGGTTGAATGCACGTCTAGATCCCGTGCTGCCTGATTGCGAACCCAGGCTAAAGCATGGA
>DATFSH010000023.1:0-24425 GCA_035262725.1 Candidatus Acidiferrales bacterium
ACCACCGAGATCGTCAAAATTGACGTTAGCGTACTCGATCGCCAGGGCAAATTTGTGGCGAGTCTGGCGCAAGACCGGTTCCGGGTTCTGGATAATGGTGTCGAACAACCCGTCGTTTTTTTTGCACCGATCGAGGCTCCCGCCCAAGTGCTGGTGATGCTCGAGACCAGCCCCGCAGTTTATTTGATCCATGCGCAACACCTAACGGCCGCCTATGCCCTTGTTGATGGCCTTAGTCCGGACGACGAGGTCGCGCTCGTTTCATATTCTCAGGCGCCGCAAGCAATTCTTCCATTCACACCTGATAAATCCGCGCTGGTCACTGCGCTAGGCCAGATCCAATACACGCTAGGGATGGGCAATCTCAACTTTTACGATTCCGTCTCGACCGTTCTCGATTGGATTGCGCCGCTGCACGGAAAGAAAGCAATCGTGCTGCTCACTACCGGTCTGGATTCATCCCCGCCAGAGCGGTGGGATGCGCTGCTACAAAAGCTAAAGTCGGACGATGCCGTTTTGTTCGCGGTCGCCCTCGGAGGCTCTTTGCGACACCCGCCGAATACAAAGAAAAAGAAACCGAAAGCCGCGCTAAAGACCGGCGCAACCGACGAACCGGTAAGTCTTGTGAGTTTTGCAAAAGCCGATTCGGCATTGTCATCGCTAGCGAAAATCTCCGGTGGGCGCGCCTATTTTCCTGAATCGCCGAACGATTACGTCACGATATATCGCGAAATTGCCTCCTCCCTGAGGCATCAATACGTGCTGGGCATCGCACCTCAACATGACGGAAAATTTCATGCACTGACCGTGGAGATTCCCGACACTAACCGCCGATCCAGCTCGGCGTCGGCAAAACCACTGGAATTTAAGATCTTCGCCCGTGAAGGATATCTCGCTCCGATTCAGTAAAACGTATAATCGGAATGGTTTGGCTGTGCGTGTTAAAAACAAGGAGCATGAAGCAAAAACATGCGTGCCGCGTTCACCGCCTTGGGAGCCATCTTGGGAATACTTCTTGGCTTTGGCCCCCATCCGAATTCATTCGCAAATTCACAAATGGCCGCGCAGCAAACCGCAGCTCTAGCGCCGGCGCGGTTTGCATTCGGCGGAAATGCGGCTGAGATTCCAGCCGAATTTGTGGGAAACCTGGTTTTTGTTCCAGTAGACATCAACAAGAGCCAGCCATCGCTCTTCGTCTTGGATTCCACCGCCGCTACATCGTCTGTTAGCCCCATCCGTGCCACAGATCTCGGGCTGAGTAATTTGAAAGACCTGACGTTGAATTTTCCCGGCGTGGACATGCCTTTCGCGGCTCTTCCGACCATCGATAAGCCCGATTTTTCGCAGGAGGTGGGCCGGCCCTATCAAGGCACGCTGGGAGCTGACTTCTTCAGCCGCGTAGTTGTAGAAATGGACTATGGCCGCCAGACTCTCCGACTCTACGATCCGGCTGCATACAAGTACACGGGAAAAGGAGCAGTCTTGCCGCTAAGGTTTAACGGAACGACCCCACTCATTAAAGCGAGCTTGAAACTAGCAGGGCAAAAAACTCGTGAAGTCGATTTTGTCGTAAACACCGCGCTAGACGCTTCGGTAATCGTCTCCGATCGCCCTGGCGAAGTGCATCGCATTTTTTCTTCACATGCGAAAACGATCAACGCGTCCGATCCGCAAATCGAAGGGGGCGCAACAGTCGCTCTCGGCCGGCTAACGAACCTTGAAATCGGCCGGTACGAAATTCGAGGGCCGGTCGCCGCATTCGTTCATCCGAAGGCGAATTCCAGCCTCGACAACAATCGCGCCGGCGTCATCGGCGGCGGGATACTGCGGCGCTTTACTGTAATTTTCGATTACGCTCACCAGCAAGTTATTCTCGACCCTAACAACCATTTCGAGGATTACGAACAAGAAGACAAGAGCGGGATTGCGGTCGTCGCAAAGGGGCCAGGACTTCTCACTTTCGAAGTCGCGTCGGTGCAGCCCGGAACGCCGGGAGCAGAAGCGGGAGTTCTGAAAGGAGATATTATTGCTGGAATTGACGACGAACCCGCGGCGGACCTGATACTCGCTTCGATTCGCTCACTCTTTCGGCAGGTCGGACACAAATACAAACTACTGATTCAGCGGAACGGGCAATCGGTTCAAATCACGATTCAAATGCGGCGCTTGCTTTGAAGTTTTGCAGCGACTATTTCTCGAACCTTCGCAGAGTGTCAGCCATCTCGCGCAGACGCGAATCAACCACTGCGAAAATGGAACCCGGCTCGAATTTTCCAGTCTTGCTGCGCTTGCCCGCGCGAACACCGGTGAGAATTTCAATTCCCTGTTCGATAGTCGCCACCGGATAAATGTGGAATTTCTTCTTAGCCACCGCGTCAATCACTTCATCGCGAAGCATTAAGTCCTCCACATTTTCAGCAGGTATCAGAACGCCTTGCGTTCCCGTCAGGCCCTTCAGCTTGCAAACATCGTAAAATCCTTCGATCTTCTGATTCACCCCACCGATCGGCTGCACGTCGCCTTGCTGATTCACCGAACCAGTGACAGATAGTTCCTGCTTAATCGGAATCTCGGAGAGCGCCGAAAGAATCGCATAGATTTCTGTGGAACTCGCGCTATCGCCGTCCACGCCGGAGTAGGACTGCTCGAAGCACACGCTCGCCGATAGCGAGAGCGGCTTATCTTGCGCAAATATGCGACGCAAATATCCCGAAATAATCTGCACGCCCTTGTCGTGAAAACGGCCGCTCAAATTTGATTCGCGCTCCACGTTAATAATTCCTAGTTTGCCCAATGCTACGGCCGCTGTGATGCGCACAGGTTTGCCAAATGCGTACCCGCCGATTTCAAGTACGCTTAACCCATTCACCTGACCTACGCGTGTACCGGTGGTGTCGATGAACAGCAGGTTCTGCTCCACCATCTCCCGGATTTTTGTCTCCGTGAGGTTGTGCCGATCGATTTGCGCTTCTTGCGCTTTTCGCACGTGCTCTGCGGTTACCACGGCCGCTTTCTCGTGCTTCGCCACGTACGACGCTTCGCGCGCTACATCCGCCAAATCGAAAAATCGCGCCGTGATCTTCCCTCTTCGTCCGGCACGACGCACACCGTGCTCTAGAAGCACCGCCACCGCGCTCCGGTCGAAGGGACCGAGATGCTCGTCGTCGCTCAACTTTCGTAAGCGGCCCGCATATTGGCGAATCACCTCTTCGCTCCAGGTCATCTCTTCATCGAATTCCACGCGGACTTTGAAGATTTTCTTGAAGTCGTCTTCGTAATCGTAGAGTAGCTCGTACATATCGCGATCGCCGATCAGGATGATCTTCACTTGAATCTCAATCGGTTCGGGCTTAAGCGCCGCGGTGCTGAAGGGAAAAAATACGTCCACAGGCTGAATTTCCAGTTTGCCGTGATTCAAAGTGCGCTTCAGCGTACGCCACACGCCGGTTTCCGTCAGCGTGTCCAGCGCATACATCACGAGAAAGCCGCCATCCGCCCGCAGTAAAGAACCGCCGCGCAGGTCCATGAAATCTGAATTCCACCCGCCGCGCGTGTCGTAGCTGCGGTGAATCGTGCCGAAGAGATTCGCGTATGTGGGGATCGTCTCGAAGATCACCGGCACTTTTTCCTGCTCACCGTGTGCGAGAATTACATTCACACCGTACACGCGGAAGGGGTCGCGGTCCGTACGCTCGGGCCGCTGGCCTCCGCCGCCCTCCGAGGGCGGTTGCTCGTCCTCCCCTTCCCGCTCTTTGAATGGGTCGAGGTTGTCCAAAATATGGTGCCGCACTTCTTCGAGATACTCGGAAATCTGCGGGCTCGGATATTTTTCCTTCAGCTCTTCGATTACACCATCGACGAGCACGGAAGCCGCTTCCTGCTCGAGGTAGCTCATCTCGCTCGCGAGTTCACGTGAAAGCGAAAGCGTCTTCCGGTACACAACGGTAAATTCCTGCCGGAACTGATCGTACTTACGCTCGAGATCTTCAGCAGCGATGCTCTCGAGCTTGCCCTCCTGCACCATCTTGGGGATTTCTTCGATAGGAACCATCTGGCCTTCGAGCACAGGAAAAATCTCGGGCAGCGCCACTGCCCCCACTTGCATGCGTCCCAGAGCGAACTGCTCGCGCGCAATCCGCCTGGTGAAATCGTCCATCAATTCTTTCTCGCGGACGGTGAATCTCTCCACAATCCGTGTCTTCTGGCGCTGGAAGGGCTCGCCTTCGAAAACCTGCGGAATGCGCCGGCGAAGAAAATCGATACCCGATTCCACTTCTTTCTTGAACGCATTTGCCTGGCCGCGCGGAAGCGTGAGCAGCCGAGGCCGGTCGGCGTTCTTGAAATTATTCACATAACAGCGGTCGGGTGCGGTCTCGGTCTCAAGGTGCATCTCTTCGACCATGCGCACAATCATCCCGCCACGGCTCGTACCGGAAAGCCCGCACACGAAGAGGTTGTAGCCGGACGCTTTCAGTTCCACCCCCATTCGGAGCGCGCGCATCGCCCGTTCTTGTCCCATATCATTTACGGTCGGTTCCACCTCCGCGGTCGTCTCGAACGGGATGCGATCCGGGTCGCAGTGCCACCGCAGCTTTTCGGGTGGAAGGCTGGTAACGTGTTTTGAGTTGGAGTTCTTGCTCATTTCTTGCTCATTGCGAATTCCGAAGCGCGCTACTCTAGCACGCCATGCCTTTCACTCCCACTCGCTTCGAGCGAGGGGTTTCTAGCAGCGCTGGGAGCATATAAATCAAGCAGCCCGGCCACCAACGCTACTACAATCGGCCCAAGCACGACGCCCAGCATCCCAAAAACTGCGATACCACCCAAAACGCTAATAAAAACCACCAGACCACCCATCTCAGCCCGCCCGCTGATGAGCCAGGGACGAATAATGTTGTCGATCATTCCGACGATGACGCTGCAAATAAGCGTTAGGATGATGCCATGCACAAGGTGCCCTTCGAGCATCAAACTGATCGAGGCCGGAACCCAAATCAACGCGGAGCCCACCACAGGAACAAGCGAGAAAAAACCCATCATCACGCCCCAGAAAATCGGCGCGCCGATTCCCGTCAATCCAAAGGCCACTCCGCCGAACAAGCCGTGCGCGGCAGCCGCTACAATGCTCGACGTCACGCTGGCAAAAATCAGGTCGCGCGAATTGCGAATCATTCGATCCCGATAGCGTCCCTCGAAGGGCAGCACTTCGCGCAGGCGGTCAACCAGCGAAGGTCCGTCGCGAAAGAGATAGAACATCGCCAGAATCGTCACGGAGAGTTGAAACGCGAATCCCGCCGTGTGCCGCAATACTGTGCCAATCTGGCTGGCCACGTATGCAGCAATCTTTTCGGCGTAACCGCGCAGGGTGCTTGCAAGATCGGTAGCTTCAACGCCGGGAAAGCGCCGCTGGAAGCGCATCCATAAATCGTCCACCCATCGGAAATGGCCAGAGGCAGCCTCCTGTTGAACCGATTGCACGGCTTCGTACCCCTGGCGGACAAACGCAAACATAATGAAGATCGCCGGTACAATCAGAATCATTGTCACGCCAATCGTGCTCGCGAGGGCTGCTGTCGTCATCCCCCACTTTCTTGCCAACTGCTCGTACATCGGGAAAAAGAGAACCACCAGAATCACCGCCCACGCCAGGGATGCAAGGAAGGGTTCAAATACGCGAAATGCAAGATAGGCCAGAATTGCGACAATCCCATAGAAAAGCGCGCTGCCAAGCTTTTCTTGCGTTGTCGTTCCAGGGCTCACAGTTTCTCCGCTTCCACCTCAAAGCAGACTGACTGATAGTTGCAATCTGCGCGTTTGTCAACCGCCGTTCTATTCTGAAGGGTCAGGCGCGATGCTACAATGCAGTTAGATTTAAACAAATTGCGATGACGAATCCGCCGAATCCCTCTTGCCAACACACTCGAACTCGCTTGATCGCCAAAGACGACGATTCGCAATACATCGAATGCCTCGACTGCGGCGAGGTTCTTGAAGCTGGCGAATTAAGCGAAAGCGCTAATTTCGGGGAATCTCTTTCGGACGCGTAGAGGGCACTCTACGCCAAGAAAATCCGCACCCTCCAGCGCTAACGGGCGTAGAATCCGCTCAAACCGAATCAGGAGGCCGCTATGTGGACGCGCTCTCTCGTTCTTTCAGCTTTGCTGGTCCTCGCATTTTCCTGCCATGCTCAACAGGCTCAAAGCAGCAAGAGCGCTGAAGAAAAGCCTCCAGCTTCTTCCACGGCCGCAACGATTCCGCCCGAAGCCCTTAAAGTCGTGAATCCCGTAAAACCCACCGCATCTTCGATCGCTGCGGGAAAAAAGAAATTCGGCTACGATTGCGCGATGTGCCATGGAGCAGACGGAGACGGAAAAGGGGACCTGGCCGTTGACATGAAGCTCAAGATGATCGATTACCGCGACGCTGCGACCCTGAAGTCTGTCACCGATGGCGAAATGTTTTATGTGATTAAGAACGGAAACGGCCAGATGCCTTCCGAGGCAGACCGACTGAAAGATGAAGACATTTGGAATCTGGTGAACTACATCCGCAGCATCCCGAAAAATTCGAAGCCTCCGGTGGCGGAAAAAGCGAAGGCTGACGCTCCTTAGGCCGCGTCGTTACCTTCCAGCGGCGAACCTCCGCTCTACCGTGACAGAAAGACGCTCTCCCACTGCCTCGTTCATCGTCTAACTCGCCACAGCCGACGATCAGTTGCTTTTATGCAGAGATCAGTTCAGGAGAGATGACATGAATCGCTGGGTCCAAAACTTGTGCCGCCTTGTAGTGGTGTTCGCGATTGGGGTGGCCTTAATTTGCAATGCTCAAGCGCAATCAGCGACCGCCGAGCAAATGGCAGCCGATGGCTACTACAACGCGAAGGATTGGCAGAAAGCTGCGGCAGCGTATGAGGCCCTTGCAAAAGCAAGTCCGGCCAGTGGTCAGAATTGGTTTCGCTGGGGCGTCGCACTGGCCGGAATCGGACAGTATCAAAAGGCGATCGAGTGCTACGACAAAGCCGGAAGTCTCGGTTTCCATCAATTCTCCGTTCTCTTGCGAACAGCCAAAGCTTATGCGCGTTTGGGTGACCGGGAAAAAGCTTTTGCCAAGCTCGATGAAATTCTGAAAACCGGATATGGCCCGGGAGAAATCTTTTCATCCGATCCCGATCTCATCTTGCTGAAGGATGACCCGCGCTTCGCAAAAGATCTCGATACGGCCGACCACAACGCGTTCCCCTGCAAATACAGCCCGGAACACAAGCAATTCGATTTCTGGGTCGGCGAGTGGACGGTAAAGCAAAGCGGAGTTGACCAGGTGGTCGGATCAAGCAGCATCCAGAAAATTCTCGATGATTGCGTGGTTCTCGAGAACTGGACCGGCGGGCGCGGCAACACGGGAAAGAGCTTCAATATCTACGATTCGAATACAAAAAAATGGGAGCAGTACTGGGTGGACAGCAACGGCGGAAGAATATTTTTCTCCGGGCACCTGAACGGAACGACGATGGATTATTACGCCGACACCGACGAAAACGGAAAGAAGGCCAGGCGCCATCTCCAGTTTTTTAACGTCGGACCGGACGAGGTAAGACAATTCAGCCAGCGTTCTGCAGACGGCGGAAAGACGTGGGCGGTCGAATACGATTTCACCTACTATCGCAAGAAAGGCGCTGACTAGCGTTTTTGCAGTTACTTGATTTTGAGCTTTTCGATAATTCGCAGTACGTCCGGAGCAGAAACATCGTAGAGCGAGTGCTCGTCTTCCTGTTCAAGCCGCTCGCGCAGGTATTCGGCGCCGATATAACTCGCTTCGCGATCGGTCAGGTTGCGCCCCGAGCGCGTACGGAATTCCACGAATCCGGGATGTGCAAGCCCCAGCACCACTCCTTTTCCATCCACGAAAAACTTGCAATCCATCGTGTCCGCGTGCCGCGTGGCTATTCCGTTCCAACAATGAGAAAAGCGGCAGCGGTACACGTAGTCCGTCACTTTCGACGGAACATCGAACGCCCCGATGAATTCGCTCATCGCGCCGGCATTGGGAATCGTCGGAAATGCTGCTTTGGCCATTTGATCTTTCCAGCGCTGCTACTTTCGAGCGCCAACGGCCGCAGGGTGCGACGACTGCTGGTAGCTTCGCACCGCCGCAGCCACGCCGGCACCTGCGGGTACCCGAAAATCATGATCAAGCAAAACCTTCTCAAACGCCGCAAGAAACAGCAACACGTTAGTCTTCTGGCTGGAGTAGCCCATTAACCCAACCCGCCAGAGCTTGCCTTTGATCGGGCCGAAGCCGCCCGCGATTTCGATGTTAAATTCGTCCAGCAATTGCTGTCTCACCCGGCCGTCATTCACACCTGCAGGGACCTTCACTCCGGTCACCGTGACTAGCCGGTCCGCGGGATTCTCCACAAATAGCTCAAGCCTCATCGCTTCGATTCCTGCGACCAACGCCCTCTGGTTCTGTAGATGGCGCTCCCAGCGCGCTTCGAGGCCTTCCTCGAGTACCAAGCGCAACGCTTCGCGCATCCCGTAAATCAGCGAAATTGGCGGTGTGTGATGATAGGTGCGTTCGCTTCCCCACATGGTCATAATCGGCGTGAAATCGAAATACCAGCTTCCCACCGGCGTCTTGCGCGCCCTCATCAAATCTTCCATCCGCGCGTTCACGGTGATGGGCGCCATTCCGGGCGGCGCGCTGATTGCTTTTTGCGAGCCACTGAAGCAAATGTCGATGTGCTGGCGGTCAACATCCAACGGGACACCGGCGAGCGTTGCGACCGCGTCCACAACAAGCATCGCTCCCAGTTCATCCGCCACTTTGCGAAAATCGTCTAGGCGCTGTACAACCCCTGTCGACGTCTCGCCGTGCGCAAGCCCCACGAATTTTATTTTCTTGTCTTTGCCCGCCCGGCGCACGTCATCGAGATCAACTGTGCGTCCATAAGGTGCCTCCACTCGAATCACTTTTGCCGGGCTGCGCTCGGCAATCACCGCCATGCGCTCGGAAAACCAACCATTCACGCATACGATGCACTCGTCGCCCTCTTCCAGCGGATTCAAGACGGCCGCTTCAATTCCACCCGAGCCAGAGGCCGACACGGGGAAAGTGATGCGATTCTGGGTCTGGAAAACCTTGCGCAAAAGTACCTGAACATCATTCATCATGTTGACGAACCACGGGTCCATGTGGCCCACCAAGGGGGTGGCCAGGGCGCGGTAAACCCGCGGGTCCATGCACGATGGGCCCGGCGTGAGCATAATGCGGGTGGGTGGAAGCAGTTCCCCAATCGATTCATTCATCGCTGCGCCTCGCTACGAGTTCGGGATTGGTCCTTATCAGGCGGCTATGCCTCGATTCGGCAGCCCACGGGGACGAAAAATGGGGGCCAATTCGCTTGTCTAGTCTCCCTAATGGGGACACCTGAGGTCAACCACCAAAATGGCTCCGAAGGGCCTAGCATCCCCACCTCCAAGCAAAGATACCCGGCTTAAGCATCCTCCGTTTCCTTTCCCCCTTTTACCCGTAAGTTACGAGAAAACATGGCGCTTTCTTGCTGTTAGCGATTTCGCATCCTGTTCACCCGCCAAGTTGAAAGGCCTATACCCCTATGCTAGATTGCAAAACTGGCCCCAAATCGCTATGGCAACCGGAAAAATCTCGGCGGCTGACAAGCCAAAGATATCCCGTGTGGAGGTGTACTGGCACACGGTGAGATATCGCACGGTTGTGCTGGTAATTGCCCTATTTGCCGCCGCGGTTTTCGCGGCCTTCCACTTCGCGTTTCCCCAGATGGCTGCCAGCATGATCAACAAGATCTCTGATTCCATTGCGGCGCCCTCAACCAACGAGAGTTCCACTGCAGCCGCGCGCCAGGCCCGCTTCGTCAACCTCGACGGCAAAGTTCAGGTGAAAAAAAGCAACTCAGTCCAGTGGATGAACGCCGATTACCAGCTCTCGCTGGATAAAGGCGATCTGATTCAAACCGGTGGCGAAGGCGTGGCTCGCATTCAATTCGCGGACGGAACCACGTACACGGTGAAGGGCGACACACTCGTTACGGTCGAAGATAACGTGGTCCAGCAGGACCGCGCATCGAAAGTTGGCGTACATATTTCTTCCGGCCAGGTAGATCTTGCCACGGGCTCGTGGGAAGTCCCCGGATCAAAAGCGGAAGTATCTTTTGAAAATGCGGTGGCCTCTGTTCGAGCGAACAGCCGCGCTGCCGTACGCAGCGACCCCACGACGAACCAGCAGGAAATTACGGTTGATAACGGAAGCGCAGAACTGAACCGTGGAGGCGAACACCTCGATATTGGCCAGTGGGAACGGGCGTCGTTCCCGACCGGGGGCACGATCACGAAGAGCCAAGTGCTGGCTCCGCCCCAGTTGGACAAGCCGATCAATCTGGCGGCTGTGATCGTCGTCGATGCCAAGCGCGATCCGATCCAGTTCACCTGGAAGCCGGTAACGACAGCGAAGTCTTACGAACTACAGGTAAGCACCACTTCCATGTTCAACAAGGTGGTGATGGAACGTAAGACAGCAAGTTCCAGCGCGGAGATCGCCGGAATGCCTCCCGGCGATTATTTTTGGCGAGTACGCGCGATCGATGAGAAGAATAACGCGAGCGATCAGAGCGACCCGTTTAAATTCATGCTCGTAGTTGCAGGTAAAGAACAGGAAATGCTGCTCGAAGTGGACGACACGGAGCTCCACGGCAACAACGTGGAGGTGATCGGCCGCACCGAACCCGGTGCGGCGCTAATCATCAATGGCGAACAGGTAGCCGATATACGCTCGGACGGGCATTTCCGGTATTTCACGCGACCGATGGAGCGTGGCAGCCACACCATCGTAATCACTGGCCAAAATCGGCGCGGTGGTACAGCTATCAAAAAAGTTGACGTCGTGGTGCCATAGATACCGTGTGATAGCGGCAAGTGCGCATAAACCTGCGCTCGAAAGTTTTAAGCTGACTTGCACGCGCTGCCGCAGCGGCGCTCAAGCGGATTCTGGGGGAAGCGTTACGTGACGAAAAACAATTACAACATGCGGTCGGTCTTCAGCCTTTTCTCTTCCGATCTGGCTATCGACCTGGGAACCGCCAACACGCTGGTCTTTGCACGCGGAAAAGGCATCGTAGTCAACGAACCCTCCATCGTCGCGATCAACAAGAACAGCGGCGAAGTGGTCGCCGTAGGACGCGAAGCCAAGGAAATGCTCGGCCGCACGCCCGGAAACGTGGTCGCGATCAAGCCGATGAAAGACGGAGTAATCGCCGACTTCAAAGTCACCGAGCGAATGCTCACTTATTTCATTCAGAAGGCGCACAACCGCCGCGTCCTGGTACATCCGCGGATCGTCATCGGCGTTCCCAGCGAAATAACGCCTGTTGAAAAGCGCGCCGTGCAGGATTCCGCTTATCGCGCGCGCGCCAGCGAAGTCTATCTGGTCGAGCAGGCCATGGCCGCTGCCATCGGCGCAGGCCTGCCGATCGAAGAGCCGTCGGGAAACATGGTGGTCGATATCGGCGGCGGCACCACGGACATCGCCGTGATCTCCATGAGCGGCATCGTCTATTCCCGCTCTGTGCGCGTCGCCGGCAATGAAATGGACGAAGCCGTGATGCATTACCTGAAGCGCAAATACAATCTGCTGGTCGGCGAACGCACCGCCGAGCAGATCAAAATCGAAATCGGCTCGGCCTATCCGCTCGAGAAGCCGCTCACTCTCGAAGTGAAAGGCCGTAACCTGATCGAAGGCGTTCCGCGCACGGTCACGATCGACGATAGCGAAATTCGCGAAGCGCTGTCGGAGTGCATCGCGACGATTCTCAACGCGATTCGCGTCGCTCTCGAACGCACACCGCCCGAGCTGTCCGCCGACATCAGCGACCGCGGCATCGTGCTCACCGGTGGTGGCGCGCTCATTAAGAATCTCGATAAGCGCATACGCGAAGAGACCGGCTTGCCTGTCTCGATTGCGGACGATCCGCTCGCTTCCGTAGTTCTGGGTACAGGGAAAATGCTGAGCGATTTCCGCCTGCTGCGGCTCGTTTCGATTGATTGAGGCAGAATGGTCGCCAAGAGCGCCTTGATTCTGAGCATTTGAATATCGGCATTCGAATATGTCTGACACGATCATCTCGCGCCATCGTCCGCTGAGCTTACTGGCCGCCTTGATTCTCGCTCAGGTGCTGCTGCTCGCGTTCCAAATCAAACGTGAGAACAACGTGCGGCTGGTTCGCTACTGGACCGTACAAACCCTCACGCCCGTTGAACGCGCCGGAACATGGTCATTTTCGAGGGTCGGTGGCCTGTGGAGCGGCTATATCGGCCTTCGCAACGCTCGCACCGAAAATGAGCGTTTGCAGAAGGAACTCGACGAGCTTCGCATGCGCAACCGTGAGCTCGAGAGCCAGGCCGCCGAAGGCCAGCGTCTCGCGAACCTTCTGAATTTTCGCAACGCTCATCCCGAAGCGTCCATGCTGGCCGCGGAAGTGATTGGAGCCAGCGCCGATCCCGCGTCGCACACTTTGTTCATCAATCGCGGCGAACGAGACCGCGTCCGCCGTAACCTGGCTGTGATCACTCCGGAGGGTATCGTCGGAAAAATCGTCGAAGTCTTCCCCACCTCTTCGCAAGTCCTTCTGATCAACGACAGAGACAGCGGCGTCGGCGCGCTTTTCGCCGGCACACGCACCCACGGAGTAGTGAAAGGGAGCGGAGATCCGAATCCACGCATGGATTACATCGTCAACGATGAAAAAGTGCAGGTCGGCGACAAAATCCTTACTTCCGGCGAAGACCACATTTTCCCCAAGGATTTGCCCATCGGAAAAGTGGAAAGCGCCAAGGCCGCAACACCATTTCAGGTGATTTCGATTGCGCCGGCGGCAAGACTCGATCGGCTGGAAGATGTTCTCGTTCTACTCACACTGCAGGAATTGACGCCCAAGAAGACGGAAGAATCGCCCGCGCCAAACACGCCGAATCCCGCCGCTGCGAAGAGCCAGCCCGCAGCCGCCCCTCACGCGCAGAATTGACATGGGCACCATGCTGAGAGCCGGCGCCCGATCGGAATCGAATATCGAGGTCCACAAATATTATAGCGGCGCTGTTCCACTGGTTTGTTTCCTTGCGCTCGTCCTGCAAGCTTTCCTCCACAAGTATGGCCGCTTCGCAGAACTGGTTGATCTGCCTCTGCTCGTCACGATCTATTTCGGCGTCAGCCGCCGCAATCCGGTAAGCGGCATGTTTCTCGGCGCGGCCATCGGCATCGCGCAGGACGCGCTCAGCCACGACAATCCCATCGGCATGTACGGCATCGCAAAAACGTGCGTCGGCTATGTCGCTTCCTCCGTGGGCGCGCGAATCGACACCGAGCATCCGGTCAGCCGCTTCGGCCTCGTCTTCGTTCTCTTCCATTTTCATCAGGTGGTGCTGGCCATCACAGAACGCGCTCTCCTCGCCCATTCAATGCCGATGTTCACGCTCCGCCTTCTCCTCGATTCGCTCGTCACCGCCGGGATTGGTGTGGTGCTCTTCGCCCTTCTGGATCGTCTGCGCAGAAGGCAGTAGAGCCTCCTTTTCCACCACTTCTTTTCCAGCGCTCCTGTCCCTCAGGCCAGCTACCTTCGGCTCCCGATTTTAGGCACAATACATTGACCGAAAGGACATAGCTGTCTTGCGGGCGCACTTTACCGGTGTTAGTTTTAAATGCCGCTTCGGGTTCCGCCCGATTTTGTATGTCAGGGCGCATCAGGGCCGAATGCATTCCGGCCAAGTAAGACCCCCGCGCAGGAGTTCCATTGCCGTCGTGGAATGTTAACGACCAGAAGGTGCCCCAGGAACGCCTGGCGATCGTCTCCTACGCTTCCGTCGTTTTTGTGGTCCTCTTGTTAGTGGGTTTTTGGAAGCTGCAAGTCGTTCAGTCGGGACATTTCGCCGACCTCGCCGAACGCAATCGCGTACGCTCCATCCCCATCATCGCGCCTCGTGGTGCAATGCTCGATCGCGAAGGCCGAGTCCTCGTCGATAGCTATCCTTCCTTCAGCATCCTGCTGCTACGCGAAGACATGAAGGCCATTGAGAAAAGCATCCCTCAAATCATCGACGGCCTCGGAATCAGCCGCCAGGATATTCAGCAGACCCTGGAGTCATCGAAAAACGAGCCTAAATTTCAGCCTGTTGTGATCAAACCGGCCGCGAGCCTTGCAGACATCGCCTTCGTCGAATCGCACCGCGCCGATATTCCCGTTCTCGAATTGCTGATGGTCCAGCGCCGCCGCTACCCGCACGGCGACATGCTGGCCAATGCGATTGGCTACGTCGGTGAAGTCTCGCCACAGCAGATGGACCAGAGCGACGGCCACTACCGCCCCGGCGACATCGTCGGCAAAGCGGGCCTCGAGCGCCAGTACAACGAAACCCTCGAAGGCACCGACGGCATGCGCCGCGTCGTCGTGAACAGCGTCGGCAAAGCGATGCGCACTCTCGACAACGTCGAAGCGATTCCCGGCAAGCCGATTCAACTGACGATCGATTACGACTTGCAGGCCATCGCCGAACACGACATGCAGGACAAGGAAGGTGCCGTCGTGGCCATGAACGCGCGCACCGGAGAAATTTTGGCCATGGTCAGCCGTCCCACTTTCGACCCCAATGATTTCGCCGTCCGCATTCCATCGGAAGAATGGGCGCGCCTAAATACGGACAAGGAAACACCGCTGCTGAATCGCGCCATCCAAGGGCAGCTGGCGCCGGGCTCTGTCTTCAAAATCATCATGGCTGCGGCGATGCTCGATTCCAAGGCCGTTCCCGAAAGCACCACGGTGTATTGCCCCGGTTTTGCGAATTTTTATGGCCGGACGTTTCACTGCTGGCGACCGCAGGGTCATGGTTCAGTGGATCTTCACAAAGCGATCGTTGATTCCTGCGACGTGTTTTTCTACACCATCGGCAAGCAGCTCGGCATCGACCGCATCCACGACTACGCCGCAGGCCTGGGCCTTGGCCGCCGAACCGGCGTTGACCTACCCGGCGAAGAAGCGGGACTCATGCCCTCAGAAGACTGGGTCGAGCGCGTGTTCCATCACAAATGGTACGCGGGCGAAACGATTTCGGTGTCAGTCGGACAAGGTGCGGTCACTGTCACTCCCATCCAGCTGGCGCGCATGGCCGCGGCCGTGGCCAGCGCGGGAACACTCGTGCAACCTCACTTCTTGAAAAACATGCCGGACCTGAAAACCAGTCAGTTCCCCCTCTCCGAGAACGCCGTCGAGCAGGTTACCCAGGGATTGTACGGTGTGGTCAACGAAGGAGGCGGCACCGGCTACCATTTGCGTTTGCAAAATATTGATCTCTGCGGAAAATCCGGCACCGCGCAGCTCATGAGCTACAACGCCGCCAACCGCATCGGGAACAAGAAAATGGACGGCTGGTTCGTCGGATTCGCGCCTCGCAGAAATCCGGAGATCGTTGTCGCCGCCATCGTTCAGAACACGATGGAACACGGCGGCGAAGCCGCAGGACCGGTAGTTCGCGACGTGGTGAAAGCTTTTTACGATAAGAAAAACGCCGGCACCCAGCAGACCGCCGGCGCCGTTCCCCCGCCTCCCGCTCCGGTTCGCCCGCTTGTCGCGACCGTCGGTGGCGCAAGCCGGTGAAAAGAATTGACACGATGCCCGTGAAAGAATCAAAGCAATGAAAGACCGTCCGCGCACCCAAGACTTCGACTGGGCCCTGCTCGCCATCGTTGCCGCGATCAGCACCATCGGCGTCCTCGAAATTTACTCTTCGACCCATGCGGCCGCCAACATGGCCGGCCTGCAATGGAAGCAACTCACCTGGATCGGCATTGGTGTCGTGGGCATGTTCCTGATCTCGCGCATCGACTACCATACGCTGATGGATCAGGCTCCCGCCCTTTACATGTTCGGTCTGGCCACTCTCCTCGTCGTGCTGGCCATTGGCCATTCCCGCTTCGGCGCCCGCAGATGGGTGGCTCTGGGGGGTGGCGTGAATTTGCAAGTGTCAGAACTAATGAAGTTGATTATAATCATAGTATTGGCGCGCTTCTTTGCGGAGGTGCGCACGGATCGGCTGACCTTAACCGATTTGGTGAAAGTAGCATTGCTCACCGGCGTGCCAGTAGGCTTGATTTTAATTCAGCCCGATCTGGGCACAGCGATGGTGCTGGTGCCGGTGGCAGCGGTAGGAGCTTGTCTCGCAGGTATTGAGTGGAAGCATTTGGCAGTGGGTGCGGTGCTTGTGGCGCTGATGATTCCGATTGGCTGGAACATGCGGCGCCACCTGAAGCCCTATCAGCAGCAGCGTATTGAAACTTTCCTCCATCCAGAGGAGAATCCACGCGGCGCTGGTTACCAGATTCTGCAGTCGGAAATTGCGGTCGGTTCCGGCGGCTTCTGGGGCAAGGGCTTCGGCAAAGGCAGCCAGAACCAGTTGGGTTTCGTGCCGGTGCGTTATTCGGATTTTATTTTGGCAGCGCTGGCTGAAGAGCAGGGCTTTATTGGAGTTTGCGTCGTTTTGCTGCTGTATCTGGGCTTGATTCTGCGGCTTGTGGATAATGCGCAGAAGGCGAAGGATCGTGCAGGGATGTTTGTGGTCATGGGCGTCACCGCAATTTTGGGCTTCCACGTCCTGGTGAACGCATCGATGGTGATCGGCTATATGCCCGTCACCGGCATTCCCCTGCCACTGATGAGTTATGGCGGGTCGTCTACCGCTTTTGTTTTTTTGGCTTTGGGCCTGGTGATGAACGTCCGGATGCGGCGCTTCGTCAATTGAGGCCGGTTTTGAGTTTGGTTTCAGGAATTACCCGGACTGCGCGCACGTTTGACAGCCGGATTTCGAATTTACTTTAGGATTGCATCGGGTGAGGACGGTAGTTATCCATCCACACGGCTCGTCCGTCCTGGGCGGCCTGTCATGGTTACAACTAAGTCCATCCTTGCGCCAGGCTGGCCGGGCCCGTGTGCTCGCTGTGCCCGCCTGCGCGACCACCCCCACTCGATGCTCATTGAGGAGTTTTCATGTCGAAGGAAATGGTTATCTCGGCGAACCCCCACGAGACACGGGTCGCCATTCTGGAAGAAGGACAGCTTTGTGAATTTTACGTCGAACGGGAAAAAGAATTTGCGTTAGTTGGAAGCATCTACAAAGGCCGTGTCACGCGCGTGCTGCCCGGCATGCAATCGGCCTTCGTCGAAATCGGACTCGATAGCGACGCCTTCCTCTACGTCAGCGACTTCCTCGAAGATCTCGAAGAATTCGACCACATCGTAACCACCGCTGAAGAAAAAGTTCAGAAAATGCAGGACCAGGGCGGCCAGGTCTTCAACGCCGCCGCTCCCGCAGCGCCGGCCCTCGAGCCGCTCGATGTCGAGTCGGCGCCCCCCGCGACGCGCGAATCGGCGCCTACCACGCATGTTGCCGCGCACGAGGACTCGGTTGACCCAGCAGAGACCTACGCTCCGTCGGGCAACGTGGCTCCAAGCTACAATCCGCCTCCGTCCAATCGCCCCCGCTACGAGAATCGCCACGAAGGGCGCCCGCATCGCGGTGGCGGCCGTGATTTTCGGGGTGGACGCGGCGGCGGTCGCCGTGGTGGCCGTCCGAATCGAGGTGGTGGGCGCGGCGGCGATCGTCGTTATGGCCGCGAACTGCCTCAGTCGAAATACGCCTCGCACCGCCCGTACGAGGATCCTTCCACCGAATCCGCGCCGCCGGAAGGTTACGTCCCAACGATCCTTCCCGGTGAATCGTTGGCAAAATACAAAGCGCCTGCTTCGGCCCCGGTCGTAGCTCCGCCGGAATCGGCTCCGCTGCTGACGCCCGCAAGTTTCCCGCCGGAACCCACGCGCGACTCGCTTTCACCGGCGCCACCGTCTGACTCTGTTCAGTCAGAGCAGGCTTCGACGTCGCCGCACTTGCCGTATTCCTCACCTGCGCCATTTCGCTCCGTATCGTCTTACTCAACGTCATCTCACTCATCATCGCCGCATTCATCATTGGCGTTCGAGCCTCTGCCGGGTGAATCGATTGCGAAGTGGAAGACGCGCGAAAAACCCATTCACCAAGAGCCTGTCGCCGAACACCATACGGAGTCGCCTTCGCAGCCAGGCTCCTCAGCCTCCGAACGAACCGAATCGGATGCGAATGCAAGCTACGAAGCGCACGAAACTTTCGCCGCTCGCGATGATGCCGAGACGGAAATCGCTCATTTCGAAGCCGAAGCCGAAGCTGAACCTCTTTCCGGCCACGCGGATGCTGGGCACCACGAACTTACGGAAGAAGAAACCGCCGCTCTCACCGAGCACGTCGCCGAAGCGCAAAGCGAAGCAGCCGCGCTCCGCACCGAAGAGGATCACATTGCCCCGTTCGGTGGCCTCCGGGCGCTCGACGAAGATATTCACGAGCATCACGAATCGGTAGAAGTGGTCGAAGACACTCTGGAAGACACGGTAATTGACGTCGAAGAGCACGAACTCGACGAAGACGACGAGCCCGAATCCGACCTCGACGCCGAAGCCGATGAAGCTTACGCCGCAGCGCATGCCGAAGTCGAAGCTCAGCAAGCCGGATCAGAATCGTTCCAAGCGTCTCCTTCTGAGCTCGATAACTCAGCACACGAAACTTCCGATCCCGCTGCCGCAGAACCTGGAAATAGCTACCCCGTTGCCTCCGAAAACCAGCCGCCTCAGGAAAAGCAGCCATGGAATGCGCGCGTCCAGAACGATTACCGTTCGCGCATGCAGCACCCCTCCCGTCGCGGAGGGCGTGACCGCGGAGGCCGTCACGATCGCGGCGGCCGTCCTGACCGCGGACGCCGTCCGCAACATGGCTCAGGAGGCCATAGTCACGGCCACCGCGCGCAGCCGCGCCGCACCCAGCTCATCTCCGACCTGCTCAAACAAGGCCAGGAAATCATCGTCCAGATCGCCAAAGAGCCGCTCGGCAAGAAAGGCGCTCGCATCACCAGCCACGTCGCTCTTCCCGGCCGCTACCTCGTCTACATGCCGACTCTCGATCACACCGGCGTGTCGCGCAAAATCGCTTCTGCCGAAGATCGCGCTCGCCTGCGCCATCTCGTCAATGAAGCCAAGGGACAGGGAGGCGGAGGCTTCATCGTTCGCACCGCCGCAGCCAGCGCCACCGCCGAAGAAGTGAAGACCGACGTCGAATTCCTCATGCGCACCTGGCAGGAAATAAAGTCGCGCTCCGAACAGCGCAAGGCCCCCTCGCTCCTCCATCGCGATCTGAATCTCGTCGAACGCATCCTTCGCGATTACATGACTTCGGACTTCGGCGCCATCTGGGTGGATTCAGAAGAGGAATTCGCGAAAGTCGTCGAGTTCATGAGCCGCTTCCAGCCCGCGCTCGTGAATCGCGTGAAGCTCTATACTAAGGATACGCCGGTCTTCGAGGAATTCGGCATCCAACAGGAAATCGACAAGGGCTTGCGCCCGAAGGTGTGGTTGAAATCCGGCGGCTACATCGTCATCAACCACACCGAAGCGCTCGTCGCCATTGATGTCAATACCGGCAAGTTCGTCGGCAAAGGCTCGAATCGCCTCGAGGACACCATCGTCCGCACCAACCTCGAAGCCGTCAAGGAAGTCGTCCGCCAGATGCGGTTGCGCGATCTCGGCGGCATCATCATCATCGACTTCATTGACATGGAAGAGCGCCGTAACCGCGAGAAAGTAATGGCCGCTCTCGAAGACGCCCTGCGCGCCGACCGCGCTCCGTCGAAAGTCCTGCGCTTCAACGAATTCGGCCTCGTCGCCATCACCCGCAAGCGTACCAAACAGGCTCTCGAGCGCACTCTCTGCCAGCCCTGCCCGTATTGCACCGGCTCAGGCATGGTCAAATCCATCCCCACGCTCTGCTACGAAATTCAAGCTGAAGCCCGGAAGATGGCCCCCGACGTCGAATCCGGCAGCCTCACTCTGCGCCTGCACCCGGAAATCGCCAAAGCCCTGAAAACCCGCGAATCCTCGCTCATCGAAGAACTTGAGCGCTGGACCAAAAAGAGCATCATCATCCAGGCCGACCCAACTCTCCACTGGGAGCAATACGACATCTACTAGACATTATGAACGGTTTGCGTTGGTCGGTAATTGTCCACCAATGGTGGTTTGCCTTGGTATGGCTGTGCCTGGTTCTTGCCGCTCCCACTGCCTTGTCTCATGAGGTCAATCGCAGCATCGAGAAAAAGCCATTAACGGATTGTGGCGAAAAACGCAGATACGCTGTGTGTCGTGGCGCATGGTCGGGAAAGACGGTTGCGTTGTTTAACACGTGGATGGCGCCTGATACGAAACGCGAAAGAACCCTTGACCTTCCCTCGTCAGGTAGCAAAAAAGTCCTCAGGGTCCGCCGATTTCACGTTCGACTGAGCCTAAATGGTAAGCAATACTGGACTCCGTTCGGAAAGATGCATGACGCGGAAGTCGGATGGCCGCCGGACTCAACTCGCCTGTTTGTCACTTGGAGCGAGTTAGGGAAGCTGGGTGCATGGCACACGCAGGTCTATGACGTAACCGAGGTTGGGCTAGTAGAAATATCGGGGCGTCAGGTCCCGCGTAAGAGCTGATCTGATACGCAGAATAAAAATAGCTGCATTTCCACAGTGGGTTAATACCAGAAGTTGTAAGATATGTTTAGCATACTAGACTATTGCGCGGGTGAGGTCGTCGGGTTGCAGTGGTTGAACGGTTCGGACGAAATTTTGGTAGCAGGGCTAGCGGGCCCGGACAGCGGATGCAAGTACATGGGAGATTTCGTTGTCTATCGAATTGACGCAATGGCCGGAAGATTTTTGCAGGCGTATTCAGCGAAGGATGCTCAACGCATTTTCGGCAAAGAGGACTTGCCCCGAAGCGCTGAAACTACTGATGACTTGTTGAGGCTAAATCCGCCCACCGCCTAAAAAGCCGCGTCGACGTGGTATTGTCCGTTGCTGGCTCAGTCTTAATTTGTAAACGAAAAGAACCTTTACCGAACCATATCAAACGCCTGGTCCTAGAACGGATCCCCATAAAATGGGATGCCAGTTCTGCTCCTGGAAACTTGAGCCCTTCCTTGGGAATTTAAAGAGATGAAGTGAGCGGACAACTCTTTGAAGGTCGAGGCTCTGCACTCGCTCCTCTCTCTTCCGCTACTTCTTCGGCTGCGGCGGCGCCGGCGGCTGCTCGCTGCTCGGCGGCACGATCCCCTTGATCCGCATATATGTCACCAAATTGCCGTAATGTTCCATGTCATGCATATTGTTGACAATCAACGCGCTCATCCGCGGCGCATCGTTTCCAAACAGCTTGATCGTCTGGGTCGCCGCCGCATCCGTCACGCTGTCGTAGACCTTGTCGCAGTAAGCGAACGCCGTATTAAGCGCCGCCAAAAGATCAGCCTTGGAGGTCTTCGTGTGCTCGATATCCAGCCCCGGATTTTTCTCGCCCGACGCCAGCGAACAGAACAGATACTGCGCATCGGCCACGTGCCCCACGATCTGCCCGTAACTGCGCACCGTGTCCACCGGCTTAAAGCTGTAGTTCTCCTCCGGCATCTTTTCGGCCGACCGCGTCAAAATGCCCTTCACCCGCGTATACGCGTACTTGTTCCAGGTCGTCAGCGGATTCGCCGCCATTGCCGCCGACTTCTCGTCAGCCGGCTTCTCCTGAGCCAGCGCCACTCCAGCCGGCACCACAAGACACAACACGAACATTCGCACAAATGTTTTCATGGGTTCTCCTCCCCATCAACTCTACGCACTGCCAGCAGCGAAGTTACACCCTTTGGCCAAAATGGAAAGGTTTCTTTGCAGCAGGGGGCACTAGGCAATGAAACTAGTCACTAGCCACTCGTGAATCAGTCGGTATCAAATCTCTGCTCTTTAAACGGGTCCCCGTACATGTGATACCCGTTCTGCTCCCAAAATCCCGGCGCATCCTTCGCCATAAATTCCAATCCCCGCACCCATTTCACGCTCTTCCACGCATAAAGCTCCGGCACCACCAGCCGCACCGGATACCCGTGCTCCGCCGGCAGCGGCTCGCCATTGTGCTTCAACGCGAAAAGCGTCGTCGGATGCATCAAATTCTCGAGCGGCACATTCGACGTGTACCCCTGCTCGGCCAGCACCATCACATATTTCGCCCCCGGCTTCGCATCAATCAGTTTCATCACTTCCGTAAACGGCACGCCTTCCCACCGCACATCAAACCGGCTCCATCGCGTCACGCAATGCATATCTGCCGTCACCTGCTTCATCGGCAGACGCGAAAATTCACCCCAGCTCAGCCGTAGCGGCTTCGTCACCAACCCCGTCACGCGAAAATCCCAGGTCTTCGGATCGAATCGCGGCACAGTCCCTTCATGCAGCACCGGCCACTTCAATGTCAGCGACTGCCCCGGCGGCAACCGTCCCGCCTCCCGCATCGCCCGCTCCTGAATCTTCCTCTCGCTTCCTTCGCCAAACATAATCTCCTCCAACCTCACTACAACGCTCGCCCTCTCACAACCTGTCCCTTCATAAGAAATGTCTTTGGGAACTTGCCCTCACCGCAAATCTTGAACGAACCGAAATCCTATACCACTCGCCTTCCGGCGCGTCTGGTTCAGACTCCCGCCACACCTTCAGTTGATAGAGATCGCTTCAGCGGTGATCTGACGTTTCGACGAGTCGGTGAAAGAGGTGGTCCCGCAAAGCTGGCGGCAGATTCGTCCATTGAATTTTGGGCACTAATCACCGAACGTCATGCGAGCCAGTTCTTTCTTGAGGCGCTCACGTTCAGCCGGCTCAGTGGCTTCCGAGAGCCGGTTTGCCAGCGCAAAAAACCGCTCCTTCTCGCTCTCCTTCGATTCGAGCCCTGCCTCAATCAAATCTACCAGTACGCGATTGGCGCTGGTCTTTCGCACCTTGGCAATGGCGTGCACGTGTTTGGCGATACGATGAGGAAGCGAAATACTTTGCCGAACGGATTTTTCTGTCTTAGCCATAGGCTTGCTATTCTACACCATAATGCACCACTACGCACCATGATTAAGCACCGCTACAATATCACCGATAAGCGATTCCGCATCATTTTGTCTTCGAATCCATGTGATATCATCGCGCTTGCGCGGCCCGAAGAAATCAAAACCAGGAGCCCTTTTGCCCGCTCGCATCCTCAACGGCAACGCCATCCGCGACCAAGTCTACTCAGAACTTGCCGGAGATATTACTGCCCTCCGCGACGCTGGCATCCGCCCCGGCCTCGCCGCCGTACTCGTCGGCGAAAACCCCGCCTCCAAAATCTACGTCTCCAGCAAAACCGCCGCCTCCGAAAAATTAGCCCTCGCCAGTTTCAACATCACCCCGCCCGCCACCATCACCACCAGCGAACTGCTCGCCATCGTCGAAGATCTGAATCGCTGCGACGAGGTCGACGGCATCCTCGTCCAGCTCCCTCTCCCCGCCCAAATTGACTCGAAAAAAATCCTCGAAGCAGTAGATCCCGCGAAAGACGTTGACGGCTTTCATCCCCTCAACGTCGGCCGCCTCGTCGCCGGGCGCTCCAATCTCGTCGCCTGCACCCCGCTCGCCGTGATGGAAATCCTGCGCCGCAGTGAAATTTCAGTCGAAGGCGCGAATGCCGTCGTCCTCGGCCGCAGTGACATCGTCGGCAAACCCATGGCGCTTCTCCTCATGCACGCCAACGCCACCGTCACCATCTGCCATTCGAAAACGCGCAACCTACCCGACACCGTCCGCCGCGCCGATATCGTAATCGCCGCCATGGGACGCATTGCCATGATCACGCCGGAATACATTCGCCCCAGCGCCACCGTAATTGATGTCGGCATCAATCGCATCACCGACTCAGCCCAAGCGGAAAGCATCTTCGCGCACTTCCCGGAACGCCTCGCATCGTTCCGCGCCAAGGGCTCCGCCGTCGTCGGCGACGTGCATCCTGACGTCGCCAGTATCGCTGGAGCAATCACGCCCGTTCCTGGCGGCGTAGGCCCCCTCACCATCGCCATGCTTATGAGCAACACGGTGCGAGCCGCGCGCCTGCGTCGCGGCTCCCGAATCTCGGCGGCAGCCCGCAGCTAAACGAAATGGCATCCCGCATCCACGATGATGCTTAAAGTCGGACTCACAGGCGGCATCGCCTCCGGCAAGTCCACCGTGGCCTCCCTGCTCCGCGACCAGGATTGCATGGTCCTCGAAATGGACCCGCTCGGCCACGAACTGCTCGAGCCGGGCCAATCCGTCTACGACGAAGTCGTTCGCGAATTTGGCGATTCGATTCTCGGCTCCGGCGATGCAATAGATCGCTCCAAACTCGGCGCCATCGTTTTCGCTGATGCCACCAAACGCGCCCGCCTCAACCAGATCCTCCACCCGCGCATCCT